>LOEZ01000098.1 GCA_001516055.1 Gracilibacter sp. BRH_c7a | reverse complement strand
CGCCGTCCCGGAAAATTTTTGCCAGCTCATAGGATGCGTATGGTACACGCTGTATGGCAGACCTACGGTATAGGTCGAAGGCGGTTTTAAAGTCCTGATCCACACCTTGCCCCCGATAAAAAAGACCGGCGAGAGAATACTGGGCATATTTGTGTTTTTGTGAAACTGCCATATCAAACCATCCCACCGCTTCCTCATAATCCTGTTCCGTACCAAGTCCCGTCGCATACATTTTGCCGATGCGGTATTCCACATACCGATTTTCTTTTTCTGTTTCAATATCCAGAAACGCGGCGAGTGCTTTGTTATACCAGGAAAAGGAGAGATCTTTGTCTATCTCCACACCAAGCCCGTCCGAATACATACGGCCGAGGTCGTGCATGGCGAGAGCGTTTCCTGTTTCAGCTTCCTCAAGGAACAAGCAGAGGACTCGCTCAAAGTCCGGTTCCATGTCATCGCTGCCATAGAGAAACGTGCGAGCCTCTTTGTAGCGCTCGCTCCATGTGATATGGGGATGGGGTTCCCCGGAATCACCTTCACCTAAATCGGTACGGGATAAATACTCCGAAGCAAAGTACGGAATATCTTCATCCTCATCCAATCTTTCATTAAAAACCGGAAACTGTTCTTCCGCCTTTAATGCAGAATCGGATTCTTCTGCCGCTGATACTGTTTCTTCATATAATTCGTCATCATTCTCATCGCTCTCAAAAGTAAAATGGTGACCGCCGATGTTCATGGCTTCGGCGATCACCATATTTTTTATGCTCTTGAATTCTTTTTGCTGAGAGAGCGAAAGCTGATCGGGAAGCTTATCCTTATATGTGCGCAGCACTTCGTTGCGCAGCTCGTACCATTTTGCGTAGGCTTCCGCCACCCTTGGGTCCTTTGCCAACTCATCCACAATCTGATCTACTATAGACTTTAATGGCGCTTTGAGATAACCGTACTGCTTCTTCCCTGTCGTATACTTCAGCCGCTCCGCCAGACGGGACAGCAGATCTTCGATGAAGGGGTTCTCACAGGCTCCCGATTGCATCAGCGCCAGGATATCCTGCAGTGCATCACGACTCTGACGTATGAGGGTGTTCCTCCGCACGTTCTGCTCGGAATAAATCTGAATCAGATCCTGCTCAAAGATTTCCCTTGCCAGACTGCTCCGCATTTTTTCAATAGCGGGCTTGGTGACATATCCTTCGCGGGAATTCGCCGAATATACCAGCATGTGGCAGTGGGGATGATGTCCCTCGTTATGAAAGGCAGCGTACCAGCGCAGGTTTTCCGGTGCGATTTTCATCTGCTCGGCAAATACGTTCCGCTGCTTGCGTAGCAGCGCCATCCACTCGGCGGCGTTATCATAACCCAACCGCGCGGCATCCTCCCGCCGCAAGGAAATGATGGGCGTCCACACGTTTCCGGTGTGCCCGCCGACTTCCTCCGCCACTTTTGACAGCGTCAGCGGAGCATCATCGTCGGAAAACAGCCCATGTGTTCCCAGCTTTTCCGCGCGAGAGCGGGTAGCAATGTAATTGACATAGACCTCCTGGTGCACCAGCTTATCCAGGTTTTGGTCCAATGTCGCGCTGATGAATTCCGAAGCGTTTTTCGCGGTCGGATGTTTCAGGTAGTCCTCATACTCAAACAAATCCGTCGCGTCGGGAAACTGCTCGAGGATTTCCGCCATGAGCTGCTTTTGCTTTTTGGTGACGGGCAGCGTGCGGGAACTTTGAGGAATTTTCTCCACGCCCTCCCGTGTTGCGATGTATACCACCTGGTTTTTTAGGTGTTCCGCCGCGTTTTTCAGATACCTGCACTTGAAGATGATTCTCGGCATGGCCGTCACTCACCCTTCTGGAACTTCGCCACATCCTCGAAGGTGACAGAGCCGATAGACCTCTTCACCTCGTTGACACATTTACCTCGCAAACGCCGCAGGGTGTTTTCATCTACGTCCGCGTTGGCGGCGAGGATGTTCATCATCATAGACATCTCCACGGCCAATTTGAACATCACGCGGGCAATTCGGTTTTCCGACGTCCCGATAATACCTGACATGGCTGAGGTGATAGCGGTGGGTAAAAACTTCATGCTGTCCTCTGCTGAGATATAGCCGCAGTAAAACCGGATTGCCTTTTCAATAAATTCACTCTGGCTCTTGCAGTTATCCTTTTCATAGAGTTCCTGAACCCTTTTCTGTGTTTCAGGATACATCCATAACGGAAATCTTTTTTTGTTTCCCTCTGCCATTCTGTTCAACCTCCTATCGTTGAAGTGAAAATAAAAAAGCAAATCCCCAAACCGTTCAACTCAATCGTGGGAATTTGCTTTTGTATGTATTGGATACTTCTTATTTTTACTATGTGCATACGGATATACTGGATACTGTAGGAGCCATTATCGAATAATATCATCATGTTCAATAACATTCATCGTGAGGTTTATGAAACATGATATTCAGCTGCGCACATTATGAATAATGGGAATCTTGCAAGGCTTAAATTATTAGAATAATGTCAGTTTAATTTGTTATCTTACTGCAGCAATTTGTCTGCACCTGTCTCGTCTAGAGTTCACAAATTGAGAAGGTAGCGGATTATGTTTGATATTGAGGATTGGCTTTTTCATCCTAATCTCAGGCTCGTCCGTTATTATAATAGGCGCGTCGTCCAGGCTTTCATACTGCACACCCATTGTTTCCTCTATAAAATTAATGATCCGTTCCTTCGCTTCTCCCTCAAAAACGTAGTTTCTTATCTCTCCTTCGTTTTGTGCTGCTCGCGGCGTTTCGCCCAGAACAGCCCCTATAGAGCGAAAGAATGTCCCCCTGCCTTCTTGTCGAAATTCCTGTCTAAACCGTGTTAATAATCCGCCATTTCCTTTTGCCTCTCCGACATAGATCAGTTTCCAATCCAACGCGAGGTGAAGCTTTCTTCTTGTACAAATTTCCTTTGCAAAATCTGGTGCCAAATCACAAAGTTTCTCATAGTCTCTGATGAAAACTCTGTAGATTCCAATGTGGTTTACTGCTGTCAATTCTTGTATGGCCTGAGAAATAAACATTGAAGAATCTACTCCTTTAATTTTACGTATTTAGTTTCAGAAAAGATTCGAATTTCTTGTTTCCAGTTAGTTTTTTGAACATAAATAATCTACAAGATCTTTTTTGCTATCTTTCCAGTTAGCGGTTTCCTCGTATTGAGTCAATAAAAACCATCCTCCGGCGGTAAAAGCATCTTCGAATTGCTTGTCTGTAATCATGATAACCCCCTCTTCTTGCTATAGCTGATGACCATCTTAAACTTCTGATTATTAATGGATATATAGGAAAATGTGAAGTTAAGTAAAAAAAGTAAGTTCCTTTTCCAATATTTAATCATTCAACTATCAACCCAGAACGATGAATATACTCTAACGTTTCATGCGCGTTGATTATTAATGCAAACCTATAATCTTTCCTCGGTACAATATTTGTTCCGGCACGAGGAATAGGTAAAGTCGCCCTGCCACCATCTACGGAAACCAAATCATATTTTTTTATTAAGCTCGAATTATAATACAGAGAATATTGGTATAAATAAGCATGGGGATCTGGGTGCTTTGTAGCCCATTCTTCATGAAATGGGCTACGTTCTTCAAAGTCGCTTGATACAATTTTTATATTAGGGTCTGATCGCAATATTCTTTCGTAGTTTTCATTAATATACCAATCTTCTTTTGTGCTGTTTTCTACTTTCGATATTATATCTGATACTAAATTGATTCTCATTTCAACTTTTAACGACTTTGCGGTCATTGGGTACACAATCATTTCACACAGCAAAAGTAATTTTTCAAAATATTGCTTTCCACTGAAAATGTCTGAATTAAGTATTGATGCCTTAATCATATTTGCTAAGCCACTCCTACCCCCTTGCGACAATATGAAGTCGATAGTTTGTTGCTTAGTCTTAGGATTTCTTAGTAGCACAGAGGTAATTAAAGAGAAATATTCATTTACGTTACTCCCATTTGGCTCAGGAAATCGATATTTCTTTAAAATAGTAAACAATTTCACTAAGTCTTTATCGTTTTCCAATTCAAAGTTTATTAAACAATCCCAAGTTTCAATAGAGTTATAATTCACCGCATCGATTCTACACTCATAATAATCGTCTAAGTTTTCCATCGTCATATCGTTTTTCTGTAAGTTTTTCACTTCACCTTTACTATTTTCAGTTTCTTTCCCCACGTTTTTTGTTTTAATATCATAAATTTGGCTTTCATTTAAAAGATTGCTTGACGGAATAAATTCAAGTAAAACTTCCTTGAAATAATGAAAATCTGCACCTCTATCGGTGGTATTAGACATAATCTTTAGC
This sequence comes from Gracilibacter sp. BRH_c7a, assembly GCA_001516055.1. Taxonomy (GTDB): domain Bacteria; phylum Bacillota; class Desulfitobacteriia; order Desulfitobacteriales; family Syntrophobotulaceae; genus Gracilibacter. The sequence goes on along the minus strand of LOEZ01000098.1, from coordinate 11,811 downwards.
ATGTCATATATTCGTACTGCAAATGTTTCCAATTGATCTTCGCTGTACCAATTATTTATAGCAAATAACTTAAGACAGTTAGGTAACACGTATGCAATATTATCCTCATTTTTAAATGCTGGCCGGCAGATAGAATTGTTTAATCCTTTTAAAAACAGCTGGTGGCTTTTATCAGTATTAAAACAAGCGTACATCGCTGCAAACATATATTCAACATTTGAGTTATCGTCGTAATAGGCCAATTGTTTGCTGGACTTTTCATAAATATTGTCTAGAATAGCTTCATTTGCAACCTGTTTAAAGAGATCAAGTTTTATATTAAAAATACTATAATAAATAGTAAGCATGTTTACGACACTATCATACTTAAAAAGCAAGCGTAATGCCTTCTTGATATCATCTGTTGCAAAAGGGAATCTCGCTAAGATAGCACCTATTAAGTTTGAATTCCTATATTTGAACCAATTATAAGTTGAAAAATTATATTGCTGCACAATAGAGACAATTTCTTGCAAAATGCTATTTAATGAATTGCCCGATATAGCAATATGTTTAATTTCTATGCCTAATTTGTAATTCGGAGTATATATTGTTTCATGCTCTTTTCGTAGGATAGCTATATACTGATTAGCTTCTATATTTCTATCCCATGTTGGTAAATTATTTTGGTTAACTTTATTAAATCTCATTTTTAATGTTTCACTGCCATAATCTTTGTGCGTCACCAGATTATAAAGGACAATGGTATTTAACGAGAATGAATCCTCAGCGTGATTTTCGATTCTTGCAACAATGCTATTTTTTAAATTATTTACTCCCGTTTCATTTGAAACGATTAAATGAATATACTCGTTTCTCAGAAGCTGGTAGCATATAAGTTCTAGATGTTCAATCTCAATTTCGTTAATTATTGTACATAAAAATGGAATGTTATAGTCGATTAAAAAACTATAAAAGGATAAAACACGCTGACAACCTTTATCTGCAATTGACATAAAATCAGTGTTTGGATTTATTTTTAAATTCTTAATACGTTCAACGTAAACCTTCGAGCAAATATCGTCATCGTTATCCTTAAAAAACATATCGAAATACAATTTATCGTATATAGAATCAAATTTTATTTTCTCTAATTCTTCTTTCTCATAAAAAAAATGTTTAATAATATCGCCGAATATATTCATATTGGTTTTTTTATGAAATAAAACTATCAGCTTAGAAAAAATTTTAGGATTGTTCAGATTGACCTTATCAAGACCAAGATTTTCAAAAAGTATAAAGATATCCCCTTTTGTTTGACTTGCTAAAGCGTTGATATATTCATCTTGCTCAAGAGGATTCACACCTCCAACCCCATAGTCACTCCTTGTACCAATATAGCTGTCTTTAAATCTCTCCCAATAATCTGAACCTAAGTACGCTTCAAAGAATCTTAGAGCAAGAGTTTGTAAAATGTTTCTACTTGCAGTACTTTCTTTTATTCCATATTTCAGAAAAGTTCTTAAGATAAAATCTTTATCATTCAACAGCTGAAGTTCTCTCAAAACACAAGGATGTTTAGGAAAGAGTTCTAATACCTTTTTACACAAAAAATACTCGTGAAATCTTCTATGCCTGAAAGAAAATATCATTTGATCCTGGCGATCTGCTTTTTCAAAAAATAATTCGCTAAAGCAATAAATAATTTTGTTCGTGTCATCATAGGTTAATCTATCAAATCTACCTTGTATTAATGATTGTAATTCCGGAAGATTGATATTGAGCAAATTTGATGCCCTCATTTGATACGCAATATCACTGAATAACTCTTTAATATGTTGCGTTTTGGGTTCCGGCAACCTTATCTCATTTGATTTTTTGTAATCACTTAAAAAGTAATTGACACTTTGCTCACACAAATCAATTTTTGTAGTTGATTCATCAACTCTTTCTATCATATCCCAGAAAAGACTGATAGAAAAAATATCATCAAGGTCGGCAATCAAAGAATTATTTTCAGCCTTAAGTTCCTGCAGCTTTTTGGTTTTATTTTCATCATTTTTCGCCTTAAAATAGTCTCCAATATGTTCTGTGGTTAGCGGTAATAATTCTATTTTTTTTATGTTAAAGAAATACCTATATATAAATGCCAGATTAAATGAGTCTTTCCTTGATGAAAATACAATTCCGTGTGTATTCTCGAAATTTTTTACGGTCTGAATATAGCTTAGGACATTATCAATGAAACTTGCTGAGACTTCATCTAACCCATCAAAAAAATATAAGTATTTAAATGCATTCGTTGTTTTGTCAATTCTATAATCTCTTAATCGCTGCCGTAAAATATCTTCCAGATTACCATTAATGCACTCCCTCAATTTTATGAATACAGGGAAAATGGTTGTTTCCTTTGTTGCATTCGAGTAATCGCTTATAAATTTATCTTTATAATGAGAGAAAAATTTCTTCATCAATAAAGTTTTACCAGATCCAGCGTCACCGAGGACTATGGCAAAGCATTTTTCTTGCAAAAGACTTATTACAGCATCATAACCGGCATAATCTCTAATCGGTAAAGGAATAAATTCCATCGAATTTAAGAAAGTTCTAACCTCAATAGAAATAGAACTGTCTAAAAAATCTAGTTCTCTGCTCTCTGAAAAATAAAAGGTCGCAATATCATTATTTTTGGGCTCATTTAATATAACTTCTAGACTATCTTTGGTTATCCATTCTATTGTTATATCGTTCTTATAAGCCTCATTTTGTATTTCGATACGCTTTGTATCACTTTTTTGAGCCGAAGCCTCATTATCAGAAATGTCAGGTTGAATATTAGCATTGGAATATATATAAATAACATCTAATTTGCCCTTATAGACTCGATATGCAGCATTCAAAGATTTTTGCACTTCTCGATAAAATGTATTAGAATTCGTCGTTGTTTCTACATATTTACACTGAAATCCATAGTGTTTGCCATCGCAACGTACTGGTTTTGCTTCCAAACCAGGATTATTGTAATTTGCTTGTAACTCATATCCACCAATAGATAATTGCCTGCAAAATAAATGTTTGCACATAGTCTGAAAAGCTGTTCGTTTATCAGCATTTTTCAAATTAAACATATTCCAATTGATGTCTTGCATACAGACCTCCATGTTGGGTTTACTTTACTTATCATCAAACTTCCTAATAATAGACATTATACCTTCATAACGTAATTGTTTCTTATCTCAATCACAAATCTTTCTGCATTCTATGTTATAGGAAAAATTCGCCATAAACAATAATTTTCCAGCAAATTAAACCAATTTGTAAAATTCTCTTTCCTCATGTATTAGAAGTCATTGCTTGAACACCTACAGCGACCACCTTCAAAATTGTGCATTTACTTGCTTCACCTCTATTCCCGACCACCTGATACGTGGCCATACCCCGAATTCCGACCCCGGCTTGAAACGTTTCTCAGCCCGCATTGCGGGCTGATGTGAGCCGAGGGTAGGGCGCTTATGACCACCCCTCTTTAACCTGCATGGTTTTCGACCCCATGGTTCACCCCTTGAATCGCCAGTCTATGAGCCTCTGTCCGGGGGATGGCTTATGCTCTCTCCAAGCTCCTTCACAACCCCCGACACAGTGCGTTATTTCACCAACGAGGGTTTACGATGCCATCCCGGCCGTCAAAAGCCGACACAGAGGCAAACAGGGCGCGACGTGCGCGTTTATAGGTTGTTAAGCATTACTCTTTGCGACTGGACTGCTTTGTCCTGCAGAAGCTGCCGCGTGGGTGTTACGATTAGAAGTGCCCATCACGCTGGTATCACGGCTCTCGATGTACTCCCGGACAGGAGCAGGAACGTGCTTCTCATACAATGTTTTAAGAAAAGTGTCCAATTCGGTCTGAAACTCTGTCTCATCCTTCATGTATTGGTGGATGGCTTGAAGCCTTTCAGCTTCAATGCTGATCTGTACAGTAGCTTTATTCATGCTGCCGTGCTCCTTTCATTTGCTAAAAACCAATAAAGAGATAGCCGGGGACACCCTCCACCTGCTCCTGGGTGAAGGCTTCCGGCTTTTGAAATTGATCACTGTACTGCTGAATTTTATCCTCAGCCAGCGACACAAATTCCCCGTCATCATTGCTGCCCCCCACAAAAAATGTACCGGCAATGATATCGTTTCCTAGAGAACGGTTACCGGGAAGACCCATCAGCTTTCCCTCTTAATTGCAGACCAGCACAACATTGTCCTCCAGACAAACCGCTTCAATATATCCTCCAACCGCCTTCTGCAATCCTTCCAAAGTGTTTTCAACCTCAGCAGGATAGGGTTCCCTCATCGGTTCCACCATTACCACTTTAATCGTTTTCTCCATATTCGCCTCCTACATACTCATTTTCATACTGCTGTTGTTTTAGGAAAAGTGAGCCATGTTGGTGTATTTTCCTCCGCTCCGTTATAAAAGCGATATGAAAGTGAGCCAACATGGTTACAATTCCTCCAGCGCATGGATCAGACTGCCGGGCAGATCAGACAGCTGAACATCAGCATCCATTTCCTCCGGCAGTGCAGCTTGAAGCTGCGGTACAGCATTTCTCAATTCGTCCCTTATTGCTTGCCGAACAGTCAACTCCAGACTTTCCGTCTGATATGCCGTCAGGATGCTGTTAACCACATACTCAGAGCGCTGTCTGCTGACCTGCTGCGCAAGCAGTGCCTCAGCCTCCCGATGCCTGGGGTTATCCATATCGAAGGAAAGATAATATCGTTTTCGCTCGGACATAGCATCACCCCATCAGGAGCTTGTAGCCGTCTGCATTGGCGAACCGATTCAGCACTGCCACTGTGTTGAGGCCACTCCCATGCAGCCTGGGTTCCAGCAGCTCAGCGCCGCCGCCCGCAAACACCGTGGGCAGCCTCAAATCCAATCCGCGTTCACGGAGCGCATTGAACAGCTCCTTACAATACGCCGCCACTGTCTGTTCCACAACAGCTCCAACTAATTTACTGTCGGTATGCTGGATCTCCCCGCAGATAGCGTCCGTGATAAGATCGTCCGACAGGAGGATGTCACTGCGCTGCAGTGTATCCTGAATCCGGCTGTACAGGGTGATAGTACCCATGCGGAGACTGGCACAGCTCGACCTGTCAAGTCGGAAATCATGAAGTGTTAGGATATCTACCGTATACCCGCCGATGTCCACCAGAGTGATGCTCCGGTACTCCTTAAGCTGCGGATAATACCGGCATAGCGCCGCATGACCCTGTGCGAACACCTTGCATTCCGATATGCGGCAGCGATAGAAATTACCCTCGAACCGGAACGAGATACTGTCACGCAGGAAATATCGCCGGAAGACCTCCTTCTGTGTGCCATAGCTGTCGATGGGCAGCCCCACGCCGAGAGCGATTTCCGCATTTGCTGCCCCTGCCTTTTTCATCGCATCCGCAATGGCAGGCAAGGTCAGAATGAAGGCATCCTGCTCTTTGGTTTTATCCTGCTGAAAACGCAGACGCCGCTCACCGATGGCATGATACCTGCCCTCAAAATAGAGCTGCATTTCAGGCATAATAAATTCTTTGTCGCTTGCAGTGTAGCCAGAAGCATAAAGCATCCCCTCCGAGGATTTGGTGTTGTAGTTTCCGTTGTCCACACCAAGCTTTATCATAATCATCACCTTCCTTCTTTTCTGCGATTTACATGCTCATGGTCATGCCCTGTGCTTCTTCTTCACCGGGTTCCGCCGCACCGGTTTGAGTGTCCGGGGCGGGAGGCATTTCAGCTGCTGCCTGCTCACGCTGGCGGCGGGATTGACGAGGCTGGCGCGCTCTCGGAGCAGAAGCCTGCTGCGGCTCCGTTGTTTGTACCGAGGCTTCCTCCGGCTCCAAACGGCTCTCCACATACTCACGGACATTGGCAGGAACCAGACGCTCGTAGGTTTTATTGAGGTAATCCTTCAGCTCCTGCTCCACAGTCTGATCCTTTTTCTCCATAAAAAAACGGAGGGCATCCAGCCGCTCCGAAGGGAAGGGGACCTTTAATTCTGTTGTACTCATTGCGTTATTTCCTCCTTTATATCTTCATCTGCATGTCAGGCGCTTCCTGTTCCTGCTCCGGTTCGAGTTTATTGCTATCGTCAAGGTTGGGGCAGTAGTCCAGATAAAACACCATGTCAAAGCAGTCCTCCATCGGCTCAAGCTCCGCCAGCTCCGGCCTTGCTTCAAGGATTTCCATAAGCATAGAGCCGACGCCGTTGTTTGGTGAAACTGGGACATGATACCGTTCCTGTATCTCATCAAAGTAGACTATCCATGATCCGCTTGAGGTGCTTTGAGTGCTCTCCCTAATTATTTGGTCGGCCAGGTTATTAAGACGGGCAGTCACAAATTCACGTGCACCCGGCATGAAGCTGGAGTATCTTGCGTAATCATATCCCTCCGATTCGATCAGGACGCCGTCAGAAGAACCTTCGCCCACTACCAGCAGGCAGTGATATATTCCACTTTCATCCCGGTACATGATGTCGGTTTTTTCAGCAATAAAGGACATATCCCGCAAGGGAGCCGACTTGAAATACTGATATTCGTTTTCGGGAAGCTCGACGATTTTTTCAATTACGCAATTCCATGCGGGATAATCATCCGCCTTCCGTGTAAAAATTGCTTGCAGATTAAGCATACTTATCACTCTCCTATATTGTAGTTGATGTAGGGAATTTCGAGCCATGCCGTCCATGAACGCTCACTTAGCTTCGTCTTGACGACGCCATATTTTGTGCCCATGGCTTCAATGACCTTGCCGTTTCCGACATAGATTCCGATATGGCCTGATTTCCAAACAGCAAGACCGGGGATGTCGGGCATGGTATCCATCGGACCGAAAACTGCGGCACTTTTATACATACTGTCCGCTCCGATATCCGGCATGCCGTTGGTTTCATAACCATATTCTAGTGTGCTTGGGTCGAGCCAGCCGTAGCCTTTAATCAGACCGACGCAGTCCGTTGTCCTGACGCCAAGCCAGTTGCTTCGGATGAATTCCTCATAGTTACCTACGCCGTCAGGGTACTGCTCCAGCTTGTAGTCAAGCAGCAATTTCGTTAGAATGTCGCCGTATGTACCCCAGACATAACCCCATCTGGAGTTAAAGGCTTGCTCGGCATAGGCGACAAGATCCAGATTGTTCTTCGTCGACGGAGCTGTGAACGAGGAGATATCCAGCATGGTACCTCTGGTACCGCCGCGTTCAATCTCGCCGGTGAACGCGCCTGCACCGCCGAACGCTATCCGCTCATAGATTTTCTGAGCGTTGGCTTTATCCTCGCCGCCCACTGTTAAACCCGATAAGGACAGCTTGCCATAAGCGGTGTCCAGGCTGACCGGAACAGCGACAATATAAGTCACCTCAACTCCGTCTACCGTCTGTGTTCTTTCCTCATAGGCGACAAAGCAATCGACGAAGTCTCGGGCCTCGGATGTGGATAAGGACAGATTTACAGCGCCGAAATTCAGAGAATAAAAAATAGACTTGATGCGGATGTTGTCTAAAGTGCCACCTTCCATCATGACTTCAGCCTCGGATATGGCTTCGTCTAGAACAGCAAAGCATTTGTTTATACCACTTATGTGCAAGGCGTATTCGGTAGGCATGGCTGGTGGAATACTGCCGCCGTTAAAGGCCAGATCTACGGCGGCTTTGTTGTGGTCTGAGCCTGCCGAGAGGATGCTGGATATCATCGCGACGATCAGGATGATGGGCGTCAGGATAGAAGCGACGGCTGCACCGATTGCTTTCCACGTCCTTTTGTCGGCAGCGAGGACGACTGCAGCCTTAACTGCAAAAGTAATTGCTGCGGGACCTGTCACGGTGCATCACCACCATTTCGGGCTGAACAGTGTGCCCTGATCCGGCTCCTGTTCCTGCTGCTCCTGTGCCAGACGAATGGATTTTTCCACGGCCTGCTCCACAAGCTCCGTATTAAAGCCCGCCGATTGGTAGCCCTCCATGATGGTGTTAAGGTAATAATCCGAGGGCGATCCGAAGGGATGACCATCGTTCATGATATAGACCATGGCAGGAACAGTCTTGCCTCTCATCTCCACATCGAGGATCTCTTTACGGTAAAAGGACGGGTATCCCTCATAGCGATCGAGAGCCTGAAGGTCACGTTCCTTCAGCTTCCACAGAAGAACAGGGACGTTAGAACCTTTGAGCGACTCTACGGTTGCGACAGCACTATTCCGTCCGCCTCGGAACAGCAGCTCATAATCCTTGATCTCACTTGTCCCGACTACCTTGGCGGTGGGGCAGCGGAAAGCCATCTGCGGCAAATTAAGGTTGCTGCCGTAGGCGATATACAGAGTTTTGGAATTCATTTTTCTTCATTCCTCCTTGCTACATTGACATGGAAAGACCAGGGCTTTCGTCCATCGCCCCGGCCTGTTCCTGCTCTTTTTCGGTTGTCTGCTCCTGCTGCTCCACCGCCGCTTGAGCTGCTTCAGCCAGCTCTTTTTCTTTTTTCTGTCTTAATCGTTCCTTTTGCTGGAGGGCTTGAGCCGGGTCCTTCCAGGCGATACAGCCATCCAGATGCTCCAGCAAATGAAGCCTGGCGGTTTTGAATTCATCACCGATAAGCCCAAGCCGCAGAAGCCATGTACGGAAGGTATATTTCTCATTGGTGCTGCGTGTTTTCTGACGGCTGGCGCATCGCTGGTTAAGAGCCTGCGCTGAGATGGCGAGGCAGAGCTGAATGTACGCCTTAATCTTTCCGGCATGAGTGGTTGAATTGAATAGCCGAAACTCAATGGTACCCTTCTGGAACACGCTGTGAAGGTTGAGGCAATGATACCGGCTGTTGTGGTAATGCTCCCGGCGGCCGTCGCTGCCGTTATACCAAATCCGGCTGACCTCGTCTAATGTCCGGGGCTTTTTCCGGTTTAATTCCTCCAGAAAGCTCTCCTCCACCTTCTTGCAATACTGCCGCTCCCTTGCCACCTCCACCTGCGTGGCCTTGTAAATCATATCCTCCTTGGAGGCCATGATGTTGGTGATATTTCTTAGAGTATTGGCGTTGTGAGGAGAGGCGTCCAGGTGAATGTGGATGCCGCAGCTTCTATTTGCGATCATTCCAGACTGTCGAAATTTGCGAACAATCTCCTGTATGGTTTCGATATCCTCGTAGCGGCAAATGGGACTGACCAGCTCCACGCTGTAGGTGTTATCTGCTGAAACGATCCGCCGTCCTTCTTTTTTTTCTGTAGTTATGCTGCCATCGCTCATGACCTTCCAGCGGCGGCTCTGGCTGTCCAGCACGGAATATTCTCCGTAGTAGCCGCCGTCAAAGTTTGCAGACCGTCCGAAATATTCCGACAGAACCTGTGCGGTACGCTGGCGGGACAGACCTGTCATTTCAATCTCAATGCCGAATCGCTGCTCCTTGATATCCATGTTTAATCACCGCCTTCCATTACCGTCCTCCTGCCTTTCCGAAAAGTATCGCCTTGTGTTCCGGAGCCTGCACCACAAGGTTGTACCGCTCGTTTCCACACTTGTAAAAGCACACGCCACGTTGGGGGTACCGGATGAGATTATATTCAGATTCCTCCAGCTGGAGTGAGTCCATATAGAAGTGCTTATCGATATTACCTGCGTTAAACAGAAAAGCATGGGCCGGAATGGAGAACAGCGGCTTGGTATACTCACGGATACCCTCCAGATTGAAGTCCTCCAGATTCTGCGAGGAGAGGATCACGGCGCTGTCTTTCTTCCTGACGCGCTTCATGAAATTACGTACATATTCGACGGCAGTCAGATTGGAAAGGAACAGATAGAACTCGTCAATGCTGGCGGCGGTATTGCCGGTAGTGAGAAGCTCGTTGCTCATGTAGGACAGCACGTTGAACAGCAGGGCGCTGCGCAGGTTCCTGCTGGCCTGCAGAAGACCCTTAACCCCGAAGGTTATAAACTCGCTTGTTTTGATGTTGGTGTGCCCGTTAAAGAATTTGGACTCCGCGCCCTTGCACAGAGAATGGAGTCCAAGACAGATTTCCCGTAGCGTATCCGCTGTATAGAGCTGGCGCTTGCTATCGTTGAATTCCTTGTATTCCGACTCTATCAGCTCGTACAGGTCGGATAAAACGGGATATTCGTCAGGCTTCAGTCGGTCAAAATTGCTGTGGTCAGTGATGCTCCATTTGTCATATAGCTTACCCAGCATAATCTCGATGGTATCTATCTGTCGGTCGCCGAAATCCTTGTAGGCCCGGAAAAAGTCTTTCAAGAAGCTGATGTGCTGACTGAGCTTGGATGTCTGCCGGAATGCCTGGGGTGCTCCCGTATCTTTGGGATCGCCGGTTTCGTCCCAGGTCTTGGGTTCCAGAACATTGATGATGAATTCGCCGGTCATCAGGTCAATGAAGCAGCCACCGAGGTTATTTGTGATATCCTCAAACTCCATTTCCGGGTCGAGGCAGATCACCCTCATGCCGGATTCCCGCAGGTTGGTCAGAATGAGCTTTAGCAGATAGCTCTTGCCCTGACCGGAATTGCCGAGAATGAGGATGTTGGCGTTGGTCTTGTCGTCGGCGCGCCGGTTGAAATCCACGAGGATATTGCTGCCGAATTTATCTCTGCCCAGGCAGAAGCCATTGGGATCTGTCTTGCCGCTGTAGTTGAAGGGATAAAGATTGGCGACCGAGCTGGCAGGCAGCACCCGTTCAAACTGATCGCCGAAAACGTTCCAGCCGGAGGGCATTACCGACAGGAAGCCCTGCTGCTGGCGGAGCAGGAGACGGTCGACATTCAGTTTGCTTCGGATCAGCTCAGTCAGCACCTCGGTCTGCAGAAGCTTGAGCTGGTCCGGGTCATGGGCGGACAGCTCAATATATACGACTGCGTGGAGCAGCGGCTCCTTGTTTCTGTGCATGTTTGCCACTATACCCGCAACATCCTGAAGGTTGCTTTCGGCAGTGACGGTTTGCTGAAGGTCGTTGGTGTTGTTCCTGTTCAGACGATTCTTATTGGCGGCGTTGCTGATAATCTTCCTCTCTTCCACCGCTGTGACGTGACGGGTATAGATGTGCAGGGTAATGCCGTCCTTTTCACCCAAGTGGCGCAAAATCGCCTGTTCTTCCGTGGCTGTCGGGTACTCGCGAAGCGCCCATACGCAGCGGTATGTGTTGCCGCAAATAAAATAGTCCGTGAAAAACCTAATCATGGACGGAGAAATCATATCCAGGAATTCCTGGATGCGCACATCATCCCGTGCAGTCTCTGGCGCACCGGGTCTTCTTTGGACCATTGAATTCACTTCCTTTTTCTTGAATTTGGATATAAAAAAAGCCGCTTGCTCTATACAATGAACTGCCCCCTGTCAAGTAGACAACCAAAAAAGAAAAAATGGTATTACTGGACTCTGTCATAATGGGGTCCAGTTTTCTTATGCAGCGTTCTCAATTAACTGGCGGTAGGTCATCGGAGAGATTTTGTTCAGTTTCTTTTGCCGACGCTCGTAATTGTAGAAATATATGTACTGCTCAATCGCTGCCACCAGGTTATCATAATCCTTGAACTTTCCAAGGTAGTACATTTCACATTTTAGAATGCCCCAAAAGCCTTCCATAGGGCCGTTATCGATACATCGACCAACACGCGACATGCTTTGTATCATTCCCACCTTATTCAATCTGGTCTTAAATTGCTTACTTGTATATTGAAAACCTCTATCACTATGAAATATCGGGTGGGCATCCGGGTATTTAGAAACGGCTAGATCAAAGGTGTCAAATACGAGCTGGTTATTGTTATTACGGCCCATAGCATAAGAGATG
>LOEZ01000097.1 GCA_001516055.1 Gracilibacter sp. BRH_c7a | reverse complement strand
TACAGAATCAGTAAATCCATGTACTGCCATGTTATTTAATTCAATCATTTTTTTTGTTAATGTGTTCCGATAATGGGGTGGAGCAATCACAAAATTGATGATATTTGCTGTTACAATCCCAATCAGAATGGCTACCGATCTCATCAAGGCATGTTCTACAAATTGTTCTTGAGGTGAAGCTATAATAAATATTGCAGAAATGATAGCTAAAACAATTTGATTCTTTGCTTGGAATACTTTAGTACAAAATAGAATCACTATAATAGTTGCAATGGCCATACTAAGGAATAAGATGGGAACGGTTAATCCTAATACGATTCCTACAGCAATAGCCGCAAGGTTAACAATAATCTGTTCCAAAGAATTTCGAAGCCCTTTGCCCAGAGATTGCTGCATGCAAACTACAGCTGAGGTAGCCGCAAATAAAGGAGGTTCTATCTTAAGAATTATACATGTAGACACTTATGGCTACAGCAACCCCGTCTTTAATGTTCTCGCGCCAATGTTCATTAAATTCATCCTTATTTGGTTATTACAGGAAATATCATATCATATGTTAAAGGAAGTATCATCCAAAAAGAGAAACTTTATCCAAGCATTGACAATAAAAGGAATTTTTCTTACAATGAAGTAAGGAATAAATTCCTTACTGGAGGTAATAAAATGTACCGTACGAAAATGACTGCAAAAGGACAAGTAACTCTTCCCAAGGATTTACGGACAAAATTGGGTTTAAAGACCGGTGACTATCTCCAAGTAAAAGAAACAAAAGAAGGCTACATTATAAAGAAAGAACTGGACAAACAAAGATTTCAAAAATATACCGGTCTGTTAAGCCGTGAAGGTGAAAGTAATGAAATTATTAAGGAGTTACGGGGAGAATGACTGTTGCAATAGATACCAATATTCTCTTGGATATCCTTCTTCCTGACCCAAAATATTTGGAAAGTTCTTTGTCTCTGTTAACTTCATACGGAGAAAAACATTTACTCATTATTTCTGAAGTGGTCTACGGAGAATTGGCGACGCAATTTCCGGATAAAAAGAAACTACTGGCATTTCTATCCGACACCGATATAAGATTGGTAAATTCTGATCCGGAGGCGTTGTGGATGGCGTCACGCGCCTGGAAAGCATATACCAAAAACCGTTCTCAAGAATTTCAATGCAATACCTGCGGTAATAAACAGTTCCTTCAATGTGAAAAGTGTGACTCCTTAATCATTGGAAAGCAACATATCATTTCCGATTTCCTAATCGGAGGACATGCTCTGTTTCACTCCGGAACTTTGTTGACACGTGACAGGGGTTATTATCACCGGTATTTTCCCGAATTAGTTCTTGTCTGAAACAAAAAACACCCTCCACAAATAAAAGGGCATCTCATAAAACCAAATGGAACAACGAATATTTGTGCGATAAGTTATAAATATATACCCTTCTTAAATCTGGTAACTGCTTATCAAACATAACAACGGCAATATTTTCATCATCAAGCCCAAAGACATACATCGTTTGAAACCGAATATGGAAAATTCTACTTTTTCGGTTGTATACTTTTCTGTTTCCATTATAACAGGGCTAATGTTGTTTTCTTCTAAAGAATCCTCGGGGCTTGTATCTTGACTATTAGAATTAGGTTCCATGTTAACTGAACATGATACTAAAGCAAATAATAAGATAATATACATAAATGCTAATTTCCTCATATCACCCTAACCCTCCCATCGGTTAAAAAAGGGGGCAATTGCCCCCTGTATTTAGAGATACCAGGTCAAAATATGGATCAAACTCTTAATTAATAACATCACGCCCAAGCAATCGTTGTTTAAACCATTATCCTTACCTATTAACTTCATTTTCTTCAAATATAACTGCATTTGGGTCAACTTCCTCAAAAACTAATTGATTATCTTTGCTATAGGCTGAGATCTTTTTCTGGTGAAAATTCCGCAATCCTTCTTCCTCGATAAAGGCAATAAACATATCCTCATAAATTACTCCGACTTCTCTGATTTCATCTATCTGCTCTGCTTTGTCCGCGACATGTGCTTCGATTGTCCTGATACCTAATTCTCCATCCGCATCTATCACCAGTACTTCTATCTCCAGTGAAGTTACCTCTGAAACATTGATGACACCATATATATAGTCTGGACCGTTATCATCTTCGCGTTCGCTCACTATGGTATAATTCACTGCTTTATCTCTATCATTTTCCTTTCCCCATGCATGTCCCACTTTGCTGCCGTACCATAATCCCAAAAAGCCTCGCTTAACCGCTCCGCAGGAATAATAGTCTCTGAATTTGCTCAAAAAAAATCTATCTCCTCCTCGTTGAACAGTTGCTATAGTCTCAGAGGGTCCATAATTCATAGTCCGTTCCTGTTTTTGGTAAGCGGATGCGGGGGTGAAGGCTGCACCGTGAACCGTCATGAAGACTGTCAGGACGATAAAGATTACCAGAAGGTTGATTCCTATCGCTCTTTTCTTTTTCATTATTTCACCTCTTGGAGCGGGATGTGAAACTCAACATCACCGTAATAACTGAAAGCCTTTAAGAATATACTTTTTTCGCCCCGATCAAAATCTTCTATTACAATCTGGCTTCGTCTATAAATCCCGGCGTTGCCAGATCCTTTTTGGTCATACATATTACCATCCTCGTCATGTGCCCTAAGGGAAAAAGCCGACCAGCCTCTGAGGATAATATCTAAGTTGTCTCCATAAGTACTGTATTCGATAAGGATAGTATTATCCTCTGTCACTGTCATTTTTTTGAGCTGATAGGTGAGTCCCCCAACCTTTTGCTTTTCTGAGAGTTTTTGAGTATACAGGATATCTTCCTTCTCTACAGAATAATTCAGGGAGCCTAGGGAGAGTAATCCCATAAAACCGACATACATAATAACCCCGATGAAGTAAAGCAGCCCAATGGCTGTTACAAGGTTGGTGATGCTCAACATCCATTCCACCAAAGGGCGATGTTGTTTGTCCAACTCCTTGCCAATCTCCTCAGGATCACCCATAGCCTCTACTGCCCGTTTTTCAGCCTCATCTTGATTCAGTCCAGCCTCGACCAAACCTTCCTGATGGTCTTCTATATGATTTTTCAGTTCTTGTGTGATTTCGTAATGTACTCTTTTATATTTTATATAGGAACATACCTGTCGGCAGAATTCCTGACTTATGTTAGGCGAAGGCATTTAACTCACCTCCGATAACCTGGTTTACTTGTTTGGAGAATGTAAACCATTCTTCTTTCTTGGCGGCGAGTTCTTTTCTGCCCTCCTTTGTCAGGGAATAATACTTTCTTTTTTTGCCTGCTATACTTTCCTGCTCATAAGATTTTATCAGTCCATCGTTCTCCAGTCTGTGTAAAATAGGATACAACGTGCCTTCTTTTAAAACAAACACTTTTTCTGATTTTATTTCTAGCTCTTTAATCATTTCATAGCCATATTGATCACGGTCTTCTAAAAGAGATAATACCAACAACGTGGTACTTCCAGATATTAAACTTTTATCGATCTGCATAATTGCCCTCCTCCAATACCTATATTCCCGATGTATTTATTATACATATATTATCTAGGTATAGCAAGAAGGTACAACCATAAAAGACAATCTCGTATAATCAAAAAGATACTGCTTCGCCTCATTGATGCAAGCAGTATCTTTTATCATTTTGTTTAATTTTACCTTAAGGAGCGACTTTAATTTAACTTCTAAATATTCAAGTTATAACCGCTGCCAAGCGTATACATCATTGCCCTAAAGGCTATACCTCCAATAAGAGAGCAGGCCAGAGAAATAGCAGCAATATTCAAGGCATTTTTTCCACTCTTCTTAAACCACAAAGTTAAGATAAATGGTATCAATAATCCTACTGCAAAGACTCCCAACCAAAACATCATCAATCCGGTACTAGTTGTTAGAACAGAAATGTCAGTATACATTGAAGTCCCTAAGTGTGAGATATAGGTGAATACTAAGACTGCTTGAGTAACAATAGCACCTAATGCTATTGTGTTGATTCCTCCAATAAGTCCTTGCTCCTGCTCATGTTCAGATTCTTTCCTTGAGACAATTACATATATGCCAAAAATTCCTAGTACTCCAGCTGAAGCCAGATAAACTAAAGGTAAAAGATAGGTGTTCCACGCAGGCTGGGCAGGAAGTACATAAGTCGCACCAATTTCAAACGCCAAGATTACTGAGGAAAGTAGCCCTGCTATAGAAACAGCTTTCTTTATGGAGGGTGAAGCATCGCGTTTTATTACCATGATGTACGAAGCTATTAGTACAACCACTATCCCCAGTAAGACAAATTCTCTACCAAAAGCAGTATTCAAGTTGCCTAATACATTTATTGCTCTTGTCGGATGAGATAAGTGGAAAACACTTGCTAGGCCACCGACAATAATTAGCCCCAGTGCAAATAATGCTCCTGTCGGCCGAATTTTTTCCATCTTACCCAAAATTTCGGCAACTGAAACAAAAGCGAAGATTCCTGCTCCCATACCGGTCAACAATGTAAATAATACTAAAGTCCATTGAATTTCCATTGAGTTTTCCTCCTTATCTTATATAATATACTGCTGGGCTAAAGCCCAAAGCTTCAAGTAATTGGAACCCTCCTCTTTGGACTATGAGCTTGGATACTTCACTATTAGGATCGTCTAAATCGCCAAAAATTCTTGCCTTGGCTGCACAAACGCCTACGCAGGAAGGTTGTTTCTCTGTATTGATTCGATCAATACAGAAATCACATTTATCCACTACTCCGTCTTGGTGTCTGGTCGAATTAGCCTCCTCAAAAGCAGTAATCTCTTGTCCCGGAAAATACTGCTCAACTTTCTTAACAAAAGTTCTAGCATAATAGGGGCAGGCCATTACACAATACTGACATCCAATACATTTATCCTTATCTATAGTTACAATACCATTATCAAGTTTTTGGGTTGCGCCGGTTGGGCAAACTCTTGCACACTCAGGATTCTCACAGTGCATACACAGAAAAGGTGTAAAACTCAAACGAGTATTTGGATATTTGCCCTCTTCATCAATTTGAACTTTGGTCCGGAGTACCCCTGCAGGTGTTGCATTCGTCTGCTTACATGCTACAGAACAACTGTTACAACCTACACATCTTCTTAAATCTATTACCATTCCATATCTCATTTTATCTCCTCCTTTCGTTAGGCTTTATATACTTTTACTTTATGGGATCCATCAAAACCACCACCGATGGGATCAATGTCTCCAGGACCATTGGCCATCACCTTATTGAAATGCAATCCTTTGCGGGCTATCGGGTTCATTTGTTTACTGGTATGACCGAATAGACCGGCAATACCCACGACTTCATGGTGAAAAGCTTCAGAGAGCTTTAATCGGCCTTCGAACTTGGAACCCCCTTCAAAAGATTCCACCCATACTGTATCTCCATCTTTGAATCCTCTCTCTTCCCCGGTAGATCTATTCATACAGATAACATGGAGATGGGGATCCAATTGAGCTACTTCATCCAACCATGGATTTTCTGCCGAACCACCATTGCCAAAGGAGTATTGAGCTGTTTTCCAGTTTATAGCATACATGTCATATTCACTTGGAATTTGCCTTTTCTTTTCCATCCATCTAACAACTGGTTGATAATGCTCCATAAGATTATCCATCTCCCAACCAGGAACTTGGGCTTTAACCCGTTCTAGGTTTGTCTTTAAATCTTCTCCTTTGAAAAGTAAGTTCTCAAGGTATAATGCATATCTGGTTGTTCCAACCGGCCAAGCCAAAGAAGGATAGTTAGCTTTTTCCGGCAACAGCTGGGCAGGTAATTTCGCTTCATGACGCATCTTATCGATATCGACCTCTCCGCCTCGGGCAGACTTCAATACACGGTTGGCAAGTTCTTTTGCTGTATATTTGGTATTCAGGTCTAACTGAAATGCCCCTGTGAACGGAACGGGCGCGAATCTTCCAGTATTCAAAAGATCATTTACTCCGCCTTTTCCGTAGAGGATTCCGACTCTTTCAGCAAGATCCACGAAGATTTCATCAGGTTGTCTGGAGTCATAGACTCTATCGATTACCTGTTGAGCAGCCATAGAGAAAATGGCTTTCATCGTACCATTGGGAGTATTGACCATTCCCGGCCGGGTAGCTGCCGACCATCTCTCAAGACCTACTGCTTCCGGTAGTACGATATCAGCCATTTGAGTTGGTTCATCTAAGGAATAAGAAATTGCAAAGATAAATTTCAGCTTCTGCATAGCCTCCAGTACTTTTTCTGGTTGATATAAACGCACTACTGCGTTGCCTCCCCAAACCAGCATAACCTCTGGTGTATAATCCAAATAGTATTTTTCAGGATCAAGGATGGCATCAAATACGATATGAGGGTTATCATGAGAATAAGGAAAGAATGTTTTTGCGTCTAATCTATTAGGCGGCCATTCAAATTCTCGCGGTACAGCTTCTACTTTAGGTGCTACAATCCCATCTTTATCAGGCTTGAGTGCTAAAGGTACCGGAGTACATTTGTGATTGGGGCCTAAAGCTCCAATTCCGCCACCTGGTACATCCAAGGCACCAACAAGCATGTTAACTATAATGCTGGAACAATGGAAGTTACCTCCATAGAATTGAGTAACCGCACCTCTGCCTACTTCAAAACAAACTGGACGGTAAGGAAACACAGTTCCATTAATTGTGATGGTACTTCCAATCTGAGCATTTTCTACAAACTCACGGGCAATTCTTCTGATAGTATCTGCCTTAATAGTCGTTTTTTCTTCAGCCCACTCAGGAGTGTAATCAACGATAGAACTGACATATATCTGGAAACCAGGTTGACATTCCACTCCATTGACATCAAACTTACCGTTCAACGCATAATCTGCAACTGTTTTATCATCAAAAGTTTTAGCAGCATTTGCTATCTCATCCCAGACCAAAGGTTTATCTGTATCCTTATCGCGTACGTAGTGGCCATCTGGTCCTACTAAGTAAGGTGCATTGGTACGTCTTTTAATGAATTCAACATCAAAACGTTTGAGTTCATGAACAATTACATGCTGCATGGCCAAAACGAAAGCAAGGTCTGTACCAGGTCTGATTGGAATCCATTCCCCTTTAGAAGCCTCTACATTACATTTGGGGTCGATACACACTACTTTCATCCCATTGGCAACTGCGTCAGCAAAACCTTGGGTGTTAGGTGCATAACCACATGTTGCATTCGAGCCTTCACCAACAGCTATAAAATATTTTGTATAACCGGCATCATAAGACGGTCCTGTGAAATTTCCCATGAGCAGTGAACACCCAAAATGAACAGAACATGTGGGCCCATCGACTTCAACATAGTTCGGAGTACCGAACGCTTCACAGAATTCCATCCCTTCCAGCATGCTTCCAGAGCGTGCAAAACCATTATTCCAAACAAATTTTCTGGGATCATCTGCACGCACTCTCTTCAACTCTTCGGCGATTGTCCCTAAAGCCTCTTCCCAGGAGATTTCTTCCCAACCGGGATCTTCATCTATACCCTTTTTAGGATTTGTTCTCTTAAGAGGTTTCTTGACCCGATAAGGGTTATAAACACTTGCTAAGGTTGCGTTCCCCCTGGAACAAAGAGCACCGTTATTACTCGGAGCCTCCGGATTACCCTCAATGTTTACAGCCACTCCATCTTTTACGTCTAGTTTGATACCACATGCTGGCAGAACGCATTGGCGACACATACTGTATACTGTCTCATCTGGAATAGTGCTAGGATTTACAGCACTTGCTTTCACAATATGTTTGGGACCATCAAAGAAGTTAGCACCAAAAGCCGCTAATGTGACGGTTGCCACAGAACCTTTAATCATGGATCTTCTACTGATATTTCGTGACATGTCTTGTTTCCCTCCTTATCAAAAACTAAACTTTGCTGATTCCAATTCATTCTTCAGTTGCAGAAGGTCATCAGCTATATAACCAATAGTTATCAAGGCTAATCCTTTATAATATTTTTCACAAGTATGGTCATACATAATCTTGCAAAATTCAGGAACCCAACAAGCAAGATGCTTATTTAAGAATTCCCATTGTGTTTGAAGGCTTCTTACAGCTTCATCTACTTGGTTTTTCTCCCAAGCCTCAACTTCTTTTTCGATTAGATAACGCATAAGATCAAACTCTAAGCCAATAAAATCCGGCTGGTCTTTTAAGGTCAGTGACACACCTAACTGAGTATAAAAGCTGCGTATTTCTCTAAGAATTTTTTGAGAAGGTTGCTTATTGATACTGCGATAAATAGATTCATAAGGTGGCTGAGGGCCGTAGCCTGGCTTAAGTCCTCTTAATAGCTTGGTATACTCTACTGCTAGTAATGTTTGGACTTCGTTTAGCTCTAGCTTTAAAGATTGCTGGACAAACTCGTTAATTAATTTAAGACCCTCTGAAACTTGATTATTTGTCTGTTTCTTCGTTGATAAATGCATCATTAAATTAATCATCTGATTGGAGAGTAGCTTTCTAACCGTATCAATATCAGGGCTCTGACAATACCCAGAACTCAATAACTGATAAACGACAAGGCGTGCCTGGGCTAATTCGCAAGATATCTGAGTTTGACTAGCTGAAAAATCTTTTTGTTTAGTAATCAAGATTATATTTCTCCCTCCTTTCTCTACCATTAAAAATCAAAAAACCGTTCTCACCCCTTTATTTTCTGAATATCATTTATTACAAATATAAAGCAATTTTCATGCCAGTCTGATTGTACAAACTAACTCCAAGAAGAACACCGATAATCCCCAGATAGAATCATGGTAATCCTATAGCTTTGCCTTTAAGCTATTTTTGTTACCTTGTAAATATCGTAATGTCATCATTACAGTACTGTAAACCATCTTTACACTATGACATTAAAATTGTCCTCATATAAATATTTAGCATCCAAATATACCTGTACCTAATTAAATTCCTTGTGATATAATTAACTAAATGGTTGACATGGGAGGGTCGCTTATGACTCTAGATAATACCAAATCAAGCCAACTCAACGAAATCTTATCTTCGTTAGATTCTTGGTTTAATCAGTGGCCGCTAATAGACCAGAAGCGGTCTGACTTTTTGGATTATAATGAAGATTCCCGTGGGTTACCTATTGTACGCAATGAAATCGCTGAATCCTGGGCTCGCTCTAAGAATAAAGGTATCTTCCCTCAGAGGGAGATATCCAGTAAAACGCTATTACAACCTTATTTATTTGATAAAGTACTTAGAGATAATAGGACCTTGCTCCAAACAACCCAGCCTATTTTGAGAGAAGTAGCCTCAGATTTTTCCAGAATGAATTCTTTCGGAATTGGGCTTGTAGATCGTAATGCTATCCTTCTATCTGTACATAATTTTCCTCTAAAGCAAATACAGCCAGGGTTAGATTTTTCTGAAGATAAAATTGGCACTTCAGCTGTATCTATCAGTCTCGCCCAGAATAAACCCGCCTATTTATTCGGATCAGAAGTATACAATGAAGTGTTGCGTTTCAGTAAATTCATTGTCTCTATTCCGTTTCATGATCTAGCAGGTAGGGTAGCAGGATTTTTCGTCGCTCCTTATTTTCAAAAATTACAGTACACTGAAGAAGAAAAACAGCTTTTATCCTTCTTAGTTACCTGGCAGTTTTCTACGGCTGAAAAGATACAGCAAGCTATTCATAATAATCGTCCTAAGCAATATGTTCTTGACCCAAATAACAGGGTGAAAATAGGTGATGGGTTAGAAGCAGTTTATTCATTTCAAGACATTATTGGTAATAGTCCATCCATGTTAAAAGCTAAAGAAATTGCTTATAAAATAGCACACAGTCCAGGAGATATTCTTTTAGCAGGAGAAAGTGGGACAGGAAAAGAACTTTTTGCTCATGCTATCCACAACGAATGCTGTTCTCCTGGTCCTTTTGTCGCTATTAACTGTGCAGCTATTCCAGAAAACTTAATAGAAAGTGAATTGTTCGGTTACGAGGGTGGCAGCTTTTCTGGAGCAGAACGGAAAGGCCGTATGGGTAAAATGGAAATGGCTAACGGTGGTACTCTTTTCTTGGACGAAATCGGAGATATGCCTTTGTCGTTACAACCTGTGTTATTGAGGGTAATTGATGACAGGAAAGTAATGAGGGTAGGCGGCAATAAATATTTACCCACAAACTTCAGAATTATCTCAGCTACTAACAAGGATCTCTATGAGATGGTTAAGCGCAAAGAATTCCGTGAAGATTTGTATTTTCGTTTAGCGGCACTGAAACTTCAAATCCCCCCGCTAAGAAATAGAGGGAGAGATATTATCGACTTAGCCCAATTTTATATAAAACAAAGTTGTGACCAATTGAACATCCCGCTACTTGAGATGGAACCAGATGTTATAGAGTGCCTTTTATGTCACGATTGGCCCGGAAATATCAGGGAACTAAAAAACTATATGCTGTGGGCCGTTACTCTAGCTGATAGAAACATTTGTTTACGTAACCTTCCTGACGAAATATTAAAACCAGATATAAAACCTGGCAACGAAGATTCTTATATCCATATGTTAAACCTAAAACAGAGAATGATCCAAGAATTAGAGATAGAGAGCATTAAAAAAACTATGACTCAATGCGATAACAACATCAGTAAAGCAGCAAAAATTCTAGGAATTTCTCGTCCAACCCTTTATCGCAAGTTAGAAACGTATGATTTAGATAATACATAAAAAAACAGCTGCCTTCGTAAGCTTTTCAATGCTTTCGGAGACAGCTATTTATTATTTCTTTTTTTCAGTTTATCGTCTGAAAAACGGCCTCTTCCCTCGCGGTTCCTTAAGGATTTCTGACCAGATAGTACCCTGGACGATTTCCGCCGAAGAGAAACCAACAGCTTCCTTTAATCCTTCAGACCGGGAACCGATTACATACGCTCCTCTTTCTATTGAGGTTTGTTCTATGATGTTATCGGTTGTTTTCTCCTGTATAACTTTACCTTGTTTGCTTTGATATTTTCCATAGTCCGAACTACCTTCAACTCCCGGACGTCCTTCGGTTCCCATGCGGCCTTCGGTTCCCCAAGCTCCTTCGATGCCTTCGTAGGACTCTCTGACCGGCTTAGGAGCATGACCTCCTTTGGCTTTTTCGGGAATTTTTTCAGGAGTTCTCTTACCTGCCTTCTCGTTTCTCCCAGTCTGAAGCTCTTTTTCTAATGATTCAGCAGATTCCCTAATCTGCCTTTCGATACTTTCGAAGAATCCTTCTTTCTTTCTCATCGGCCTGGCAGACTCTTGTGGTACCGGCTGTCTGGATGTATTCTCTGCCGGTCTACGGGTACGTTGAGGTGCCTTATCTTTTTTTGAGAAGAAAGAATATATAAATATCCCTATTACAATAAATGTAAAGAAATCCACTACCAATCACCTACTTTTTGGTTGGTAAACCTTCCTGCTCGTCACCCTTGGCTTGGATCGCGATGTTATCCCTCATCTGGGTATCGGCCATGATGTTTTTCATGTTATAGTAATCCATAACACCAAGGTTTCCTTGTCTTAAGGCATCTGCCATCGCTTTCGGTACATCGGCTTCTGCTTCAACCACTTTTGCTCTCATTTCTACGACTGCAGCTTTCATCTCTTGCTCGCGAGCAACAGCCATAGCTCTGCGCTCTTCCGCTTTAGCCTGGGCAATCCTCTTATCAGCTTCAGCCTGGTCAGTCTGTAATTCCGCACCGATATTCTTGCCGACATCAACATCAGCTATATCGATAGAGAGAATCTCAAAAGCAGTTCCTGCATCAAGGCCCTTATTAAGAACGGTTTGAGACACAACGTCCGGATTCTCCAAGACAGCTTTATGAGAATCTGAACTACCAATACTAGTTACAATACCTTCACCTACACGAGCGATGATGGTTTCTTCACCGGCTCCACCTACCAAACGGTCGATATTTGCTCTAACTGTGACTCTGGCTTTTACTCTAAGTTCAATTCCATTAGCAGCAACAGCAGAAACTACAGGAGTCTCTATCACTTTAGGATTAACAGACATTTGAACAGCTTGGAGAACATCTCTACCTGCCAGGTCTATAGCAGCAGCTCTCTCAAATTTAAGTGGAATTGCCGCTCTCTCAGCGGCGATTAAAGCATTGACAACCCTGTCCACATTTCCTCCGGCGAGGTAATGGGCCTCAAGTTGAGTAACTGTAAGCCCTAGTCCAGCTTTATGAGCTTTAATCATAGGACTGACAATTCTAACAGGGGCAACTCTACGTAATCTCATCCCGATTAGAGTGAATATCCCAATATTGACACCGGCTGCTAGAGCAGATATCCAGAGCCCTACAGGAATAAAAGTAAATATCACCATAAATAGTATGAGAGCCAGAACCAAAAAAATCGCTGATGTAATCAGTGTAGTCATAACAGTTCGCCCGTTTTCCGGGCTTCACCTCCAAAATTTAGATTTCTTCTTTCCTCACAATAATCCTTGTTCCCTCAACAGCTATAACCTTAATGCTCGCACCTTTTTCAATATAGCTGCCTTCAGAGACCACGTCCACCCGTTCTCCATCTATAATCGCAGACCCGGCAGGTCTCATAAGGGTGAGGGCGGAACCTGTCTTACCTAGGAACTTAATGTAATCTGCTTTGGGAGCAACAAAGCCGGCATTTACGTTTTGTTTTTCTCCCAAAAAAATCTTCCCCCAGAGACGCTTAACCCGGCCTGTTTTAACTCCGACGTAAATAAGAAGTCCTGTGGCCAGGAAAGTAATGATTAAGTACAGGGCACCTTGAGCGAAAGTATCAGCAGCTAGGTATACTCCGCTTAACATTAAGATTAAACCTGCTAATCCTGCAAATCCGAAACCAGGGATTAGAAATACTTCCACAGCTACAAGCAGGACCCCAACAATTATTAGGGAAACATAAATTCCGATAAACAAATCCAATTCCCCCTTTCTTTGCTTATTCTATCATAATTTTCCTCAACCTACTAACTGTTTAGTTACTTTGTACTATATTTTTATGCGAACTAACAAATATTTTTACAAAGTCCTTGAAAATAGATATAATATTTATAATAATAAACATTATAATTGAATTAGTAAGTATACCATCCTAATTAGACGAGTAACTATTAATAAATGAAAAGCGAGAGGAGACTACGAATGCATTCTGGCTTTTATCTCTTTTTCTGGGGTTTACTTTTACAATATAACATTGTGATTAAAGGTTTCGATATCCTTCCTGATTTTATTGGTTACATTCTCATTTATAAAGGTCTTAACGCACTTGCAGCCCAGAATAAGTATTTTGCAATAGCGAGTAAGATAACTCTACCGTTGATATTATTATCTTTGGTAAACTTCTATAATTTCCAATATCATCAAGATCTTCTCATTTCTTTGGTGTCGACTCTAGATACTTTAAAAACTATCGTTTTTGCCTTAAACATGTATTTGGTTTATAACTTATGTCGAGGAACAATTGTAGTCGCTGAAGATATTGACGACTATCTGGAAACTACTATCCGCCAAAGACTTTATGTTTTCCTTGGAGTTGCTGCTGTTTTCCTTATACTCAGCGTAGTATCTCTCTTCCCGTTTACAGATGTAAGTCCCACTATGCAAGCTTTATTCGTTTTAGCTTATCTTACGTATCTTGTTGCTCTCTTACTTGTAGCAAGTGGTATGTACAAAATGCATAAAGAGTTGTCACCCAAAAAAGCAGGGCAACTTAAGGAAAACAAAAAATTAGTTTCAAACCGTAAGAGGTGATGATTTGTCTAATGCAATTAGGTATATTCTATTGACAATATTGTCAGCAGGTATGATATTTATAGCTATAATGTTTTTTTGGGTTTTTCTAGTTATACTAGGTGTAATAATCTTTGGCAGATTAATTTATATGAAGCTGTTCAATAAAAATCCTGGAAAGTCTATGACCTTTTACAGTTATACCATGTATAACGGAAAACCTCCGAATAACCAAAAAATCAACCCAAATATCAACCCTAACGAAGAACAAGATTTTACCACTGTAATCGATGCTGATGACCAAGAAAAGGAATACAAGATTCCAAAGCTTAAATAAATAACTGAATATCTGCTTCGAGAGCATCAGCTAAATATTCATTTGCAGTTTGCTCTTTAACATCGGGTAAAAACTCCTCAAGCTTATACCCCATTACCTCAACAGAAAGCTTGCAGGCATAGAAGTTTACCCCTTTTTTCTGAGCTCCTTTTAGAAAAGCTGTTAAATCAGGGGTATCATGATCCTCCATCATTTCCTTCAGCATGACCTTGCCCAGTCCCGCAAAGTTCATCTTGGAAAGTGGTAAATCTTCCGGGCCTTTAGGAGCGACAAGGCCGAACATTTTTTCGAAAGCACTTTTATCATCCATCGACATTCTTGCAGGGTCTCTTATAAGGCTAAGACCCCAAAAAGCAAAGAAAATATTGACAGTAATGTTCATCTCTCTAGCTGAATTAGCTAGAATTAAAGCAGCCATAGCTTTATCATACTCTCCACTGAAAAGTATAATACTGAGTTTTTTATCATCCAATATTCTAACACCACCCTACCGAATATTATTTAATTATATTTTCGGTTATCTTATGGTGGTTTATTCTTTTTTAGCTATAATTCTTCGTGTATCGTCTTCTATCCTTAGCAATTTCTTGTAATACTTCTAGAAGTCTGTCAACTTCCTGGTGATTGTTATACATACCAAAACTAATCCGTACCATCCCTGGTTTAGGTTCCTGAGGATTATCAAGCACACTATTGATTTTAGCTGGAGTTACTTTCATTAATCTTACGACATAAGGATGAGCACAAAAACATCCACTCCTTACTGCAATTCCTGCTTCTCCTGCTAAAATCTCCGCAAGTCTTTCATGATAAATTCCTTTCATATTAAAAGGTACTATTCCTACCCGTTCTAAATTTTCTTCGTCAGCACAATACACTTCTATACAATCAATCGTTTTTAATCCTTGAATCAATTGGTGCGTTAATGCTCTCTCATGTTTGTCGATATTCTTCATACCTATGGAGTTTAAAGACCTGATTGAGGCAGATAAGGCGATCACTCCCATAAGGTTAGGAGTACCTGCCTCATCTTTAGAGGGAGGGTCGTTCCAGATAACCAAGTCAGGAGTAACTGCCCGAACAGTACCACCACCGGCATAATCTGGGCTTCCTTGTTCAAAGACTTCCTTAGGACCAATTAGTACTCCTACTCCGAATGGTGCATACATTTTATGAGCAGAAAAGACTAAAAAGTCAATATGCTTACTCGATCCAGATGGTTTCATGGAAAAAGGTACATGAGGAATAAGTTGAGATCCATCAACCAATATCTTGGCTCCGTATTTATGTGTCCATTCAGCAATTCTATGAACAGGGTTGATATAACCTGTGACATTAGAAGCACCTGTTACTGCAACCAGTTTGACTCTTCCTTTATATTTTTCTAACTTAGCAATCAGGTCATCAAAAATTAGTCTTCCGCATTCATCGATGTCTATGTAATCAACTTCATACTTTCCTCTCCAAGGAAGATCGTTGGAATGATGTTCCATGCTCGTTGAAAGTATCACATTTTTTTCGTTTACTTGGCCTTTTATGTATGGTTGGTTTTCTTGGCTTAATCTATAAGCAACCTTGTTTATAGCCTCAGTCGCATTCTTGACAAAGATTACAACATCTTGTTTATTATCGGCTCCCACGAACTGCAAGACTTTTTCCCTGGCATCCTCATATTTCTCTGAAGATATTTTCGACTTATAGCCTGCCCCCCTGTGGATAGAGGAGTATAGCGGTGCAAAATCAGTTATCTCCTTAATCACCGCTTTTAAGGGGGGAGTGGTAGCTGCATTATCAAAATTAATTCCTGTTACCTTTTTGCCGTTTCTTAAACTTACCGGCGTATCAACTCCTTCCACAAGTTCTTGATAATTAACTTTAGAAATTAATAAACGCATTTTTTCTCCTCCAAAGACAGATTTTATCCCACCATAGTCTATTGAGGGAGAGCATTGTTTGTTACATATTTTTTATTACCAAGTTGCGTTTACGTTATAACCCTTAAACTCATCTTATAATCATGAATCAGGGTGGAAAACTGTTCACTGCCAGCTTCCTGATCGATCAGCAAGGCACTTCTATTGAATATTTTTTGATGCACTTCTTCACGGTTAATTAAAAATTGGAGCAGTCGTTTGATATGAGTATCATTGGTCTTAGCTATATGCTTTGTATAAAGTTTTATAGCTTTTTCCTCTGCTTTTTCGTTATCTTTCATTATACTCGAGATATCAACTGCGGAGGCAATTTCTAGACTTTGTCTTGGAAAGTAATTCTTGACTAAAGGTGCTTGCCCTCCTAGTTTTTTAATCGCTGCTCCAATCAACTCCAGATGACCTAGTTCTTCAGCAGCAATCATCCCTAAGAGATCTCTTATGTGAGGGGTATTGATATGGAGATGTTGGGACATAAGTTGAGTAAATTGAACAAATTCACTGTCCTCCCCAGCGTAATGTTTCTGGAGTAAGTGGGCAAGTTCTTTATCAGGGTATTCTATATATACAGGAAACAATAATCGCTTTTGGTAACTGAACAACCATATTCCTCCTTATGCAGTAAGGGACAGAAATGCCCTCTATCTGAACTGATTCTAGATTTATTATATTTATGTCCCTCCTTATCGGTCACAAAAAGACGACAAAGAAAAAAAGATGACAGTTTAATCAACTGTCATCTTACTAGTGTAATTCACTTTTCCGCTTCAATCACTTCATCAAAAGCAATCGTAAATGTTGTGCCTTCGGGGCCCGTGTCAATTTCCATACTTGCCCCATGTTGCGCAACTATATTATAACAAGAAGCCAGTCCTAACCCCGTGCCATTGGTTTTCGTCGTTAAGAACGGGGTTCCCATTCTCTTCAATACTTCAGGTGGAATACCGTTGCCATGGTCCTTGACTGAGAAATAAACTTTACTATCCTTAGAATATGTACGGATTATTATGGAACTGTGGTTTTCCATAGCTTGAAAACCATTATTCACAAGATTTAATACTACTTGCCGAAATCTTTTCTTATCTAGCATTACATCTGGAACAGGACTCAACTCGTAGACAACTTCATGTAAGTTGACCAAAGCCTCAGCATTTAATAGTTGAAAGAGACTATTTAAAACCGTGTTAATATTATTACGTTCTAGCTTGGACTGAGTAGGCTTGCTCATATATAAAAGTTCAGTAAGAATCTCCACAGCCCGATCTATCTCGAGAATCATAGTCTCCAGCTTTTCATTGTGTTTTTTTAAGGTCTTATCCCAACTTAATAACTGAAGATGGCCTCTGACCACTGTAAGAGGATTACGAACCTCATGCGCTACGCTCCCAGCTATTTTCCCAACTAGATTTAATTCTTCAAGTCGTTGAAAAACATCACTAAGCCCCTGAAAATCTTTAAGGTTAAGTATTACGGTCAAATAACCTCTTTGTCCATAATACTCCCGAATACAACCTGGTAAAGAGTTTAATTGTATTTGTTGTTTATTACCATCAGGCAGTTGGATACCAAGACTTGTAACTATGTCTTCTTCCGCCTGCGAACAGCTCTTTAAATGTTGGTCAAATAATTGTTTCTCTTCGGGAATAATATATTCCTTAAGATTTATTATTCCTCCCTCACCATCCTGTACTAAATCACAGCTGCTTTTCATTAAGTTGCGGAGAAACTCAAGAGCACAATTATTAACACAGTCACAACTTCCATCATCACGCAAGTAAAAATAACCAAGTCCTACAATATCAGTCAAAGTTCCCGTTCTTGAACGTGTATCCGTTGGCAAAGAATGACTAAACAAACCTCTTTACCCCATTTCTCTTTTTTCTCTAATACTATGTGGTTATTTAGTTTATATTCTTCTTTCTTTGCTAATTAATGTAATTGATTGTTAATTAGTATAATATGGAAAATATAAGAATAGGTATTATTTATGTTATAAACAAAAATGGGATATGTCAAATAATTTCTTTGATTTTTTATAGTACTATTGACCTATTTATTAGTAAGACTTATATAGAATCCAATCGTTCTTCTTATATTTTCTACTAAAAAATCTAAGTTAAATATTTTATATTTTTTTTAATACGTAAAAAAGATTGTCAGAACATTTATTATAATCCTAGCTTCTCCATTGCTATTTTCATGATCTCTTCATCTCTAACTCTCAATACAACCTGAGCCTGTTCGTTCGCTTTTTCCACAAAGGCATACATATATTCAACTATTACCCCTTGGTCAACCAGCTTGTTCAATACATCAGCCAGCCCGCCTGTAGCATCTGCCACTTTGAGAACCCAAACGGGAGTTAGTTTAACTACGCAATTACGTTCTTTTAATTCAGATGCTACTTTCTCAGCATCTTCAACTATAATTCTAAGTACACCATAATCTTTCGTATCAGCCAGGGAAAGAGCTCTGATGTTTACGCCAAGCTCAGCAAGAATGTTTAATACTTGCGCTAAACGACCCTTGGCATTTTCCAGGAAAATAGACAACTGTAGCATTATCAATTCCTCCTTTAATATTCTTCATTTCTGAAAAGCCTAATAATTCTTCTAAACAACATATACTCTATCTCAGATACTTTTTCCTGCAATGTTTTAGTTTATAGTAATTTTTCTTGCCTCTTATCTATAACTCTTTTAGCCTTGCCTTCACTACGGGTTATGCTTTTAGGTTCTACCAACCGGACTTTAACGCTAAGGCCTAGGATATCTTCTATTTTCACTTCTAAACTTTCCTGAAGTTGCTCCAATTGGCGGATTTCATCAGTAAAACTATCTGTGTTTACTTCTACAAGAACTTCCAATGTATCAAGAGTTCCTTCCCTATCAACTATAATAAGATAGTGAGGCTCTATCCCGCCAACAGAGAGAATAGCTTCCTCGACCTGACTGGGGAATACGTTGACACCGCGTATGATAAGCATATCATCTACCCGTGCCGAAACTCTTTTCATTGTCCAACCATGATGTCCACATACGCATTGACCATAAGAAATGCTTGTCAGATCTTTCGTTCTATAACGCAGAACGGGGAACCCTTTCTTATCCAGACTGGTTAAAACAAGCTCTCCCACTGTTCCTTCTGGAACTGGATTACCTTCCTTATCTAGAATTTCAGGGTAAAAATGTTCGTCAATATGCAAGCCTTCACCTTTAAGACATTCCATGGATACTCCTGGTCCCATAATCTCACTAAGACCATAGATATCGACTGCTCTTATCCCTAATCTAGACTCAATTTCTTCCCTCATCTGGTCCGTCCATGGTTCAGCTCCGAAAATACCTACCCTGAGCTTGAGTTCATCTCTAGAGATTCCTGCCTCCTCCAAACTTTCTGCCAAGTAAAGAGCATAGGATGGAGTACAACATAAAACCGTACTACCGAAGTCACGCATAATCATTAACTGTCTTTGTGTATTTCCACCGGAAATTGGAATCGCCAGAGCACCAAGTTCCTCACAACCATAATGTAGTCCCATTCCTCCAGTAAAAAGCCCATATCCATAAGCAACTTGAACAACATCGTTGGAGGTTACTCCTATTCTTCTGAGACCATTAGCAACTATTTTAGCCCATAACTGAATATCATCTCGGGTATAACCAACAACTGTTGGCTTGCCTGTTGTCCCTGAAGAGGCATGAACTCTTACAATCCTCTCCATCGGTTCTGCAAATAAGCCAAAAGGATAATTCTGACGTAAGTCTTCCTTCTCGGTTAACGGGATCTTCCAGAAATCGTCAAGGCTTCTAATATCTTGCGGATAATCAATACCTACATCTGCCAACTTCTTCTTATAATATGGAGCTTTGAGAACTTGTTCAACTGTTTTCCTTAATCCTTTAAGCAGTTCTTCGTGCGACATACTCTACCATCCTCCTAAATTACTTTTCACTTACATACCTCTACCATGCAACTAATAATACTTATTATATAACAAATAATGATTAACAAACAATATATGAAAAGAAACTGCTTTACTTTGCAGTTTCTTTGTTTCTCATTCTCTTATATTACGTTTAGACTTTCTATAAGCCTGATTGCTTTCTTAGATCATCAACTCTATCCAATCTCTCCCAAGGAAGATCCAAGTCAATTCGGCCAAAATGCCCATAGGCAGCAACCTGTTGATAAATAGGTCTGCGCAAATCTAGAGTCTTAATAATGGAAGCCGGACGAAGATCAAAATTATCTTGGATCAGTTGAACTATCTTATCCTCACTTATCTTAGAAGTTCCAAAAGTTTCAACTGCTATGGAAACAGGATGAGCAACACCAATAGCATAAGCCAACTGAATCTCACAACGATCAGCTAAACCCGCCCCAACAACATTTTTAGCTACATAGCGGGCTGCATAAGCTGCTGACCGGTCTACTTTGGTAGGATCTTTTCCCGAAAAAGCTCCTCCTCCATGCCTGGCCATGCCGCCGTAGGTATCAACAATAATCTTTCTGCCAGTGAGACCGGCATCACCTTGAGGGCCTCCGATTACGAATCTGCCGGTAGGATTGATGAAATAACGTGTTTTATCATCCAGCATTTCAGATGGAACAACAGGCATTACAACGTTCTCCAGGATGTCCCCTCTAATCTGTTCTTGGGCAACTTCTGGATGATGTTGAGAAGAGATAACAATTGTATCCACTCTGACCGGCTTACCGTTCTTATACTCAACGGTTACCTGTGTTTTACCGTCAGGTCTTAAGTATTCCAATAAATCTGATTTACGTACCTCTGCCAACCTCCTGGCCAACCTGTGTGCTAAGTCAACAGGAACCGGCATATATGATTCCGTCTCATTGGTTGCATAGCCAAACATCATTCCTTGGTCACCAGCACCAATTTCTTCGACTTCCTCATCCATTGAGCCTCTAATTTCGAGTGCTCTATCAACCCCTAAAGCTATATCTGTAGACTGTTCTCCTATAGAGGTAAGCACGGAACAGGTATCGGCATCGAACCCATATTTTGCTCTTGTATACCCTATATGCCTTATGGTCTCTCTAACGATACGTGGAATATCCACATAACAGTTTGTAGTAATTTCACCACTGACAAGAACCAAACCCGTAGTGACCAAGGTTTCACAAGCAACTCTGGCTTCCTTGTCTTGCTTAAGTACGGCATCTAAAATAGCATCAGATATTTGATCGCATATTTTGTCTGGATGTCCTTCCGTAACGGATTCCGAGGTAAATAGTTTTTTATACACCATAAGTTATCACTCCTTTGTTTTAGACTTCAAATGAGCTATTTCTTCAACTAGTTGCCTAGCTATTTCAAGTTTACTCATCTGAGGCAAATCTCTTCTTCTGCCATCTGCGAATAAAAAAGTTACTATATTTGTATCTGTCCCAAATCCTGCACCTGGCAAGGTTACATCATTAACTATCAAAATATCGGCTTTTTTTCTTTTCATCTTTTCCCAACCATTATCTAAAGGGTTTTGTGTTTCGGCCGCAAAACCCACAAGGAACTGTTCTTGTTTCTTTTGCCCTAATGTAGTTAGGATATCGGGATTAGGTACTAACTCTAATCTAACACTCTGATTACTTTTCTTCATCTTTTGTGTTTCCCTGACAACCGGTCTATAATCAGCAACTGCTGCTGCTTTGATAACGATATCTTGCTCAGGAAAACGCCGCAAAACTTCTGTATACATCTCTTCTGCTGTGGATATCGAAACAACTTCAACGCCAGATGGTACTGCTATCTCAGAAGGAGCACTAACCAGCGTTACTTGTGCACCAGCTTCTGCAAAAGCTTGGGCAACGGCATAACCCATCTTCCCAGTGCTGAAATTACCTATATATCGAACAGGATCGATAGGTTCCCTTGTTCCACCTGCGGTAACCAGAACCTTCTTTCCTGACATATATCTATTTTGTCTACTCTGACTAAAATAATCCTCAAGGACATTGATTATATCTTGGGGTTCACTCATCCGCCCATCACCCTCACTGCCACAAGCTTGGAAACCTTGGGCCGGGCCGATAATACGAATATCTCGTTCTCGAAGTATTTCTAAATTCTTCTGGGTCGCTGGATGATGATACATAGCATGATTCATGGCTGGAGCTACAAATATTGGTGTTCTGACTGCCAAAAGTACAGTTGAAAGGAAATCATCGGAGATTCCTGTAACCATTTTGGCTAAAATATTTGCTGTTGCAGGTGCTATTAAACTAGCATCCACTTGTTCAGCGAGCGAAATATGTTCAATATTCCAGGTTTTCGGTTCTTCAAACAAAGAAGTATAAACAGGATTAGCGGACATGCTTCTAAACGTAAGAGGGGTTACAAATTCAGTAGCTGCTTTAGTCATTACAACATAGACCTCTGCACCCTGTTTTCTTAACCTGCTTACGATTTCTACCGACTTATAAGCTGCTATTCCTCCTGTGACCCCAAGAAGGATTGTCTTCCCTGAAAGCATTATTTATTACCTTCACGTAAAAAGTCGAGATTTATCTTGCCATCACCAATTTCCGCTAGAGCACGGCTTACAGGTTTAATATCTTTAAATTCTTCAGAATCAGAATTTGCCATAAGTATACGAGCTCTTTTTGCTGCCGCGATAACCAGAGTGTATTTACAATCCACATATTTCATCAATACGTCTAAAGATGGTTGTCTCACACCTATTCCTCCTTTGAAAAGAATACCACACGTTTCGTGCTACAGTTCTCCGCAACTATTATACTTTTAAGTTTTTCAACTGCTTCTTTAAGATCATTGTTTTCCACAACATAATCATAATCTTTGACATTCTCAAGTTCCTCATGAGCTCGGGCAAGCCTATTCTGTATTACTTCTTCGCTTTCAGTCCCCCTGCCACGCAACCTATTAGATAAGACTGTGAAGGAAGGAGGTACGATAAATATGAAAACTCCTCCTTCTGAATACAAATTTTTAACCTGTTTGCCTCCTTGAATGTCAATTTCTAAGATAATAGTTTTCCCTTGATTGAGCATAGCTTCCACATGAAAGCGAGGAGTCCCATAAAAATTTCCGAGAAATTCAGCCCACTCTAATAATTCACCATTCTCTATCATCTTTTGAAACTCTTCTTTTGATCGAAAAAAGTATTCCTTACCATCTGTTTCCCCTGGCCTGGAAGCTCTGGTTGTTACTGAAACAGAATAGTCTAAGTTAGTTGATTGAGCAAGGAGTGCGCGACAAAGCGTCCCTTTCCCTACTCCGGCAGGACCAGAAATCACTACCAGCATCCCTTTTTTTTGCACGTTCATCCTCCTAGTTATTCAGCCGGATCCTCATTGCTCGATTCTTTAGCTGTAAGGCGATGAGCAACCGTTTCAGGCTGAACAGCTGATAGAATGACGTGATGACTGTCACAGATTACAACAGCTCTTGTCCTTCTGCCATATGTAGCATCGATAAGCATTCCTGCATCCCGGGCTTCTTGTATAATACGTTTAATTGGTGCTGATTCTGGACTAACGATAGCGATAATCCTGTTAGCCGAAACAATATTACCAAATCCAATGTTGATAAGCTTGATATCCAAATCAATACCTCCTGCTATTCAATATTTTGAATCTGCTCCCTAATTTTTTCTAACTCACTTTTACCTTCAACGACTATCCGAGAAATAACTATATCATTTGCTTTGGAACCGATGGTATTAATCTCCCTATTCATTTCTTGGACAAGGAAATCAAGTTTCCTTCCAATTGGTTCTGAAGCTAACAATGTTTGTTCAAACTGTGCTAAATGGCTTTCCATCCTCACAAGTTCTTCATCTATTGAAGCACGATCAGCAAAGAGCATAACTTCCATCCCAAGCCTGTTTTCATCAATCGAAGAGTCAGCTAGTAATAGAGCTAATTTTTCTTCTAATCTCTCACGATATTCTATTACCGTCTGTGAGGTCCTCTCTCCGACCTCCTGAATCTGTTTTTGTAGTACTTCTACTCTTTTATTTAAATCTCTGGTTAGTCTTATACCTTCATCTTTCCTCATCTGAAGAAGGGTTTCAAGAGCATCATTCAATGCTTTCTCAAGGATAGACCACAAAGCCTCAATATCTATCTCTTCTTCCTCTACAATCAAAACATCGGGTAGCGAAGCTAAGCGATAAATATCTGTTCTATAAACTGAATCAAGGGCTTGTGCCAGTTCCTTCAGAGAATTATCATACGACAGTGCTAAATCTTTGTCAACCTTAACCAATCTCTTTTTTTCTTCTGTTTCCTTAACATTTATGTATACTTCCAAGCGTCCCCTCTGGACAGTATTTTGGATTACTTTTCGAATGCGATCTTCAAAAATATTGAGATTCCTTGGAGTCTTAACCATGATTTCCAAGTAGCGGTGATTAACAGACTTCATTTCTAATGTAAAGCTATACCCCAATCCCTTTGTTTCTCCTCGGCCAAACCCGGTCATGCTTTTTACCAATAAAATCGACTCCTTCAATATTCTCTTTCCTAAACCTATCCTTTATGTAAGAAATTACTGTTTTTTAAGAGGATTTTAATTCTGACTCTATTATACTTGATTATTAATATTTGTGCATGTAGTGAACTATTTGAACAGAGAAATCGCTAAAAATGAGTGCTGTACAAATATTTTATTCACTAAACTGTACTAATATTTAATTGATTAATATGAATACTTATAAGAAATGCGCAACAACTTATTGCTGTCGCGCATTCCATATATCAAAGTAATTTTATTTCAATTTATTATTAATTCTTTCAATAGCCTTCTCTGTATTTTCTCGCGTATTGAAAGCTGTCAACCTGAAATATCCTTCACCACTGGTTCCAAATCCAGCTCCTGGTGTTCCTATTACATGTGCTTCATTCATCAGTTTATCAAAAAAGTCCCAAGACGCCATATTATTAGGAGTTTTCATCCAAATATAAGGAGCATTAACTCCTCCAAAAACTTTGTAACCGACCTTTTCCAATCCCTCTCTTATAATTCTAGCATTTTCCATATAGTAGTCTATCGTTTCTTTAATCTGTGCTTTTCCCTCTGGAGAAAACGTAGCCACAGCCGCTGCCTGCACAGGATAAGAAACTCCATTGAACTTCGTAGTCTGCCTTCTTAGCCATAACTTGTTAAGACTGTGCGCTTCTCCCTTAGAATCATAAACCATGACTTCTTTAGGTATGATCGTATAGGCACATCTGGTACCGGTAAACCCAGCAGTTTTGGAAAAGCTTCTGAATTCGACAGCTACTTCACGAGCTCCTTCAATCTCAAAAATACTCTTTGGAACTCCTTCTTCACGGATAAATGCTTCATAAGCAGCATCAAATAAAATTACTGATTTATTCTCTCTGGCATAATCCACCCATTGCTTGAGTTCAGCTACCGAAAGAGTCATGCCTGTAGGATTATTAGGATAACACAGATAAATCATATCTACTCTGGTGGTGGGAAGAGACGGTTTCATCCCGTTTTCTTCTGTACAAGGAAGATATACAATCTTATCGAATTGTCCCTTTTCGTTAAACTTTCCGGTGCGGCCAGCCATAACATTACTATCTACATAAACGGGGTAGACAGGGTCTGTCACTGCAAAGATATTATCTATCCCGAAAAGCTCTTGAAAATTGGCTGTATCACACTTGGCACCATCACTAACAAATACTTCATCTGAGGATAGTTCTACTCCTCTAGGTGTAAAATCGTTCTCAATAATTTTCTCAACCAAAAAATTATAACCCTGCTCCGGTCCATACCCTCTAAAACTCTCTGGTCGAGCCATCTCTTCTACAGCCTTGGACATAGCCTTAATAACAGCTGGCGGCAGAGGACGGGTTACGTCTCCAATTCCCATTTTAATGATATCCGCATCGGGATTATCTGTCTTAAATTGGGCAATCCTTCGAGCTATCTCTGAAAAAAGATAACTCCCAGGTAATTTAAGATAATTCTCGTTAATAAATGCCATTATTACTCCTCCTTGATAGGTAAATTTAATTTAACTAGTTATATCATGGCAACTATGGATTAAAAATATAACTAGGATAATTACACATTAGTAGTAAAATCCATCTTACAAAAGCAGTTGAGCACGAAACACGTATGTAGCAGGACCACTCATATATACATGGTTATCTTCTCGCCATTCTATTTTAAGGTCTCCTCCTGGAAGATGCACAGTCACTTCACGGTTAATACGTCCTTCAAGTACTCCCGCGACAACCGAGGCACAAGCTCCTGTACCACAAGCTAACGTGGGACCAACACCCCGCTCCCAAACTTTCATGGTTAACTCATGATTACCCTCTACCTTGACAAATTCGACATTAGTCTTTTTAGGGAAGAGAGGTAAAACCTCAATCTCTGGGCCCAGGTTCTGCCATCTAAGTGAATCAAGATCATTTACAAATATAACACAGTGCGGATTCCCCATCGATACAGCGGTGAAATTTAACTTTTTACCGCCAACCTCGAGTTTCTGTTGAACAGCCATATCTCCTCCTGCTAGAACCGGTATTTTAGCAGGATCCAAGTAAGGCTCTCCCATATCTACAGTAATTTGATGAACTTCATTTTCTATTATCTCCAGTTTTATCGATAAGACACCTGCCAAGGTCTCAATCTCCATAATATCTTTTCGAACATAACCAACATCATACACATATTTGGCAAAACATCTTATTCCATTACCACACATCTCCGCTTCCGAACCATCTGAATTAAATATTCTCATCCTAGCATCAGCTTTAGTGGAAGGAAGCACAGCAATAAGGCCATCTCCTCCAACCCCAAGTTGCCTGTGACAAAGTTTAAGAGCTATCTCTGAATAGTCCATGTTAGGTGGAAAAAGAAAATGATCCAGGCAGATAAAATCATTTCCCAGACCATGCATTTTAATAATATCCATATAGTTTTCCCCCTTCCCATTATCCTATTATTACCTTCTTTAAAGAATACTATGTCAAGGGAAAAGGGTCAACCTTTTGCTAAGAAGTATACATTATGTATTTTTCTATGAGAAATTCGGGTTTTTCTTAATCTTATTTCTGTAAAGTCTTACCACACCCATAATAACACTGGGACCACCCGCCACAACTAGAATTACTCCCCATTGCCAAATATTTAACCCTGTCGTCTTAAATATAGCCTGAAAAAATGGCAGGTAGATAACACTAATCTGCATAAGAGCTGAAATTATAACTGCAATAACTAAGAATGGATTAGAAAATATTCCAACTTCAAAGATACCTCTTCTTTCTGATTTGCAATCGAATACATGGAATAATTGAGAGAATACTAAAGTTGCAAACGCCATGGTCCTGGCTGCTAATAATCCCACACCATACCAGAGACCAATGATAAACACTAACAGAGTTCCCAGACCTATGATAGAACCCCTAATTAAAATCTTTCTTGCTAGCCCGCCTGCAAAAATACTTTCGTCCGGTTTACGAGGAGACCTTTTCATAATATCAGGTTCTGATTTGTCCACTCCTAAAGCCATGGCCGGTAATCCATCCGTAACTAAGTTCACCCAAAGTATTTGAATCGGAAGTAAAGGCAAAGGTAAAGCCACCAAAGCGGCTATGAACATTGTAAGCACTTCTCCGAGATTACAAGAAAGGAGATAACGGATAAATTTCCTAATATTATCATATATTCCTCTCCCCTCCTCTATGGCTGCTACAATGGTTGCAAAATTATCATCAACTATAATCATGGATGAAGCTTCTTTGGTAACATCAGTACCCGTCTGCCCCATAGCTACCCCGATATCAGCTTCCTTTACAGCTGGGGCATCATTTACTCCATCTCCAGTCATAGCAACTATCTGACCATTCTTCTTATATGCTCGAACTATTCTCAACTTATCTCTAGGAGCAACCCGAGCAAACACGGAAATATCCATAACATATCTTTCCAGATCTTCATCCGTCATCTGATCAAGTTCTGCTCCGGCAAGAACAACATTATTTGATCCTCTAAGTATCCCCAGCTCTCTGGCTACAGCCTGAGCAGTCAGTTTATGGTCACCTGTTATCATCACAGGTTTGATGCCCGCAGCCTGACAGATTCTTATTGCTTTAATGGCACTGGCCCTGGGAGGATCTATCATCCCCATCAGACCTACGAAGATAAGGTTATTCTCTGTCTCACCTGCTTCACCATTTTCTTGAACTTTTTTGATTCCTAATGCCAAAACCCTTAAAGCATGAGAAGCCATCTCGTCATTTATCTCTAAAATTTCTTTTCTTCTTTCGGGTGTAAGCTCTATGATTCCTTCTTTAGTCAATTCCTGGGCACATAAACCTAACATAACATCAGGAGCCCCTTTAGAATAAGCTTTATAACCCTCTTTATCTTTATAAATAACCGTCATTCTTTTACGCTCGGACTCAAACGGAAGCTCAGCTACTCTTTTTTCTTTGCGTTCGAAATCTTCTCGCCAGACTCCTGCTTTAGCAGCTACCACTAAAAGTGCCCCTTCAGTAGGATCACCATCAATACCCCAAATACTATCCTTACCTTTTGATCGAAAGAGACCCGATACTCTTAGCCCTTTTTTGGTCAGAACTGCATTATTACACAGTGTAGCACATTTTAGTATTTCTTTAAGAACACCTTTATCCTTATAAGGGTCGGCCCCATGGAAATCACCTTTTGGATCATATCCTTGACCGCTAACCGTGATTATCTGATTATCACAGTAAATTCGACGAACCGTCATCTCATTTTGAGTCAGGGTTCCAGTTTTATCAGAACAGATAACTGTAGCACACCCTAGAGTTTCGACTGCAGGAAGTTTGCGGATTACACCATTTCGCTTGACCATCCTTTGAACCCCTACAGCTAAAGCTACTGTAACGATAGCCGGCAGTCCTTCCGGGATGGCTGCAACTGCTAGAGAAACACCGGTAAGGAACATTTTATAAAAGCTTTCACCCTGCAAAATACCGGTTATGACTACTACCATACAAAGTGCCATGCTAATAGTAACTAACCATTTTCCTAGTTCAGCTAGTCTTTTCTGGAGTGGGGTCATTTCCTCTACGACCTCTTGCATCATATCCGCTATAATCCCCATCTCGGTTGTCATACCTGTTGCCGTTACTACCCCTATACCCCGCCCATTTACTACTACAGTACCCATATAACTCATGTTTTTTCTATCAGCAATCGCAGTATACTCATCTAGCATTGGTTCACTAATTTTAGCAACAGCTTGCGACTCTCCGGTCAAGGCGGATTCTTCTACTCTAATATTGGTTGTTTTTAGCCACCGTATATCTGCAGGAATTCGGTCACCAGCCTCTATCATGATTATATCTCCGGGTACAAGCTCTGCGGCTGGAATTTTTATTCCTATTCCATTTCTTAGAACCGTAGCTTCAGGCGCAGCCAGTGACCGAAGTGACTCCATAGATTTCTCAGCTTTATACTCCTGAACAAAACCTAGAATAGCATTAATTAGAATTATGGCTAAAATGGTCACGGCATCAGCTATTTCCCCAAGCAAACCCGATATCAGGGTAGCCACCATAAGTACCATAACCATAAAATCCTTAAATTGACCTAAAAATAAGAAAACCGGGTTAACCCCTTTTTTTACTGCTAGCGAGTTATGTCCAAACTCCACCAGCCGACGGTTTACCTCTTTATCACTCAGGCCCTTTTCTGGATTGACTCTTAGTTTATCGCATATTTCCCCGCCGCCTAGAATATGCCATCCTTGCCGCTGCATGCCGGTTCCTCCTTTTTCCTCTGAAGACTTGTCTTAGTACATGCTATTCAGCCTGTCCTCAAAAAATTCCCAAAAATGTGCTATACTAAGGCTGATATTTTTACCCGACAACGAAAGGAGTTAACCATGGCCCTTGACAGTATTACTCTATATCATTTGCTAAATGAGCTGCGCCCTGAACTTATAGGGACACGTATAGATAGAATAGTCCAACCGGAGAAAGAGGAAATTCATCTTATATTACGCAGTAAAAAACGTTCTTTGTTACGCCTGCTTTTAAATGCAGGGAGTACTTCAGCCAGAATCCATTTTACAGATGAACACAAAAAGAATCCCACCACTGCTCCGATGTTTTGCATGATTCTACGCAAACATTTAGAGAGCGGTAAGATTCTCGATATCCAACAAGAAGGACTGGAACGGATAGTCACCATTTATGTGGAAAACTACAATGACCGAGGTGACCTTCAGTATTACTATCTTCATCTGGAGATCATGGGTAAACATAGTAATCTTATACTCGTCGATCCCCAAACTAATACGATTCTCGATGGTCTAAGACGGTATTCTCATCTACTCAGCAGATATCGGGAAGTACTGCCGGGAAGACAATACCTCGCTCCCCCAAACCAAAATAAATCTGATTTGGTAACTGATGAAGAGAACTGGATGACTCTATTCCTCCACCATAAACTGGATACAAAGGTAAGTGATGCTTTAGTAGAGATAATCAATGGTATCAGCCCTGAATTAGCTAAAGAATTAATACTTCGCGCTGGGCTTGATCAAGATACCATCCTTGACAATTGTGGGGAAATAGATTTTAGCAGACTCTATCAAGCTTATTCATCTTTCATCTTGGAGAGGAAAAACGCCTTGCTGGATCCATGTGTTTATTTTCAATCCGACCTGAAAAGAGATATCCCTTCGGCTTTCTCATTTATTCCATATCTGCAGTATTCTGATTTAAGCGAACAAAAGGTCTCAACTTTAAATGGAGCAGTAAGCCTTTATTACACCAAAAAAATAAATTCTAATATCACTGAAGCCAAAAGGGGCTCACTTCGCAAGGTTGTCCAGAGTCTCTATAGCCATTTGAATAAAAAACTGGGCATCCATGAAAATACCATCTCCAAATCGGAAAAAGGTCTCCGTTACCAAAAACTCGGGGAACTTCTGACAGCTAATCTTTATATGCTCTCTCCAGGCATGAGTGAGATTACTGTTGATGACTATACCGATCCAGAATATAAGCCTATGAGTATCAGCCTAGATCCTGCTCTTAGCGGTATAGACAATGCCCAGCGTTATTATAAGCTGTACAATAAGTCGAAAGTGACTATTCAAAAAACCCAGCCATTACTCCATGCAGCGCAGGAGGAGATGGAATATCTGCAATCATTAGCTTTGAGCATTGAACAAGCAGAAACTAATGAAGAACTCGCCGAAATTCATCAAGAACTTATTGATCAAGGATATATCTCTAGCAAACCTGCTAATAAGAGCAGTTATTCTAAGAGTATTTCTTCAAAGAAGAAGACTTCGCAGAAAAAGAAAGAACCAGACTCCGAATCTTTCCCTCATGTTTATTTATCTCAAGCTGGCAAGACCATTATTGTCGGTCGTAATAATCGTCAAAATGACAAAATGACCTGGCGGGAAGCCAAGCCATCCGATATGTGGCTCCATGTCAAGAAGATTCCCGGATCTCATGTCATCGTTCCTCTGGAAGAAAACGAAGAGTTCCCCGATGACGCCACCCTGCTCGATGCCGCTGCCCTAGCCGTCTACTTCAGCCAAGCCAGAGGTTCCTCTCAGGTCTCAGTGGATTATACTCACGTTAAGCAGATTAAGAAGCCTAAAGGTGCTAAGCCGGGGATGGTGGTCTACGAGCAGAATTGGTCTTTGCTTATTACTCCGAAAGAGGAGGATATCAATCGTTTGTTGGCAACAGAAGCAGTGGAAAGTAAGCCTATAGTCTGATATGCCTAAAACTTGTTCCACTATCTTTCTAAAACCTTCTCAATAAAAATCTTTGCAATATCAGGATCAAACTGGCTGCCAGCATTTTTTCTTATTTCTGCTATAGCTTCTTCTTCACTTAATCCCTTTCGATATGGTCTTTCGCTGGTCATTGCATCGTAAGCATCAGAAACAGCAATTATTCTTGCTTGAATTGAGATTTCTTCACCTTTAAGTCTCTTAGGATAGCCTTTCCCATCCCATCTTTCATGATGTTCAAGAATAGAATTAGCTAATTCCGAGAATTCATTTACCGAGTTTATTATTCGATATCCTACTTCAGGGTGTCTCTTGATTTCTTTCCATTCATCATCATTTAGTCTTTGAGATTTGTTAAGAATCTTCTCGTCAATTCCCATTTTACCAATATCATGCATAAGGCCAGCTGTTCTCACTTGATTGATGTTCTCCGTATCA
Source organism: Gracilibacter sp. BRH_c7a (assembly GCA_001516055.1). Classification (GTDB taxonomy): domain Bacteria; phylum Bacillota; class Desulfitobacteriia; order Desulfitobacteriales; family Syntrophobotulaceae; genus Gracilibacter. The sequence continues at coordinate 13,269 of LOEZ01000097.1, read as the reverse complement.
AAGTTCATCTTAATTGCTATCGCTTCACATATTTCGCTTACCCGTTTGGAATGCGCCATCTCTCTGTTACTTTTTTCAAATAGCGTATTCATAATCAGGTCTATTGTTTTGTTCCTCATGCTCGAACTTTCGTAAAGCTTATGTCTATACATATGATCTTCCGCTTTTTTTAAGATCTCTTGAATATTTTCTTCCTCAATACATTTTGTCTCATAACCAAATGAAATGGAAATATCAATGGTTTCTACTTGTTCCTTTAATGACAGTTCCTTGATTCTTTTAATGACTTGCTCAGCTGCAATAGAATCTGTTCTAGGCAATAGAATTACAAACTCATCGCCTCCGAGTCTGGCAATAATGTCGTCAACTCGACAACCCTTCTTTATCTTTTCTGCTGCTTTCTTAAGAAGCTCGTCACCCTTGGCATGTCCAAAAGAATCGTTGATCAGCTTTAAGCCGTTTATATCTGCCATAACAATAGTCATCGGGAGATTTCTAACAGTATCAAGCCGTTTCAACTCTTCTTCAAAAAATCTACGATTATATAGCCCCGTAAGATAATCGCGATAACTTAGATAAACAAGATTTTCTTCTGCTCTTTTTCTCTGGGTAATATTGCGGCTTACACAGACAGCTTCTATATCCCCTATAGAGTTATAACGATATCTTGTTGATACTTCAACCCAAATAATTTCTCCATTTTTACAGGGTTGTTGAATTTCATTAATATAACATTTAGGCGCGTTTGAATTTTCCTTGATATCAATTATATCTCTTGCAATAGCATCCCTAAATTCTTCAAATGATTCTGGAGTTAAAGCTTCTTCTAATCTTTCATTTAATGCTTCTGCTTCTGTAATTCCTCTTAAATAGAATATTGATGGGCTAAAGTAGGTAAATTTGTTTTTCGTTACATTAAATACCGAAATTACGTCAGACGCATTCTCCGTTAAAAGCCTATATTTTTCCTCACTGGTTTTTAGTTCGGCTTCTATCCGCAAATGTTCAATCGCTTCAGCGATAATTCGACCGATTAATACTGTGGTTATTGGATAAGTCAACAAAACTGGCAGAGCAATAAGTCTAAGGATATGACCGGCTATCTCATTTGGAAGCGTAAACATTAATAATATCATAGCTACATGAACAATTAGTCCCATCTGGAATAACAATTTGCTTGTTATTCCAGTTTTTTTTCGTTTATTTCTTAGGTTGAATATGGTGCCAACAGCAGCAGACATAATTATTACAAAAGTGCCCATTATTACGCCCGTACCACCTTGATAAACACGAAACACTAAAGCCATTAAACCTGATATAGCTGAAGCAAGTGGGCCAAAGAAGAGCCCTGATAAACTTAAAATTACTGAACGCCCATCAAAAATCAAACCCGGTGATACTGTTAGCGGAAATATCATTCCAATAACAGCCGTGCTTCCCATTAGTATTCCTTGTAAAATCGAATTACTCCAGCCCTTGCCCTTCCTTCTAAGTATAAATCCAGAGATAATGCTTAAGGATACTAAAAGACTAAGGTTATATAAAAGATCCACTAATATGTTCATGGGTAGTTCTCCCTAGAGGTTCTTACTTCCTGCTTCCGGGTTTCTCTGCAGGGAGTCCTTTGGCACAGAGGGGACAGTTATCCGGTTCAAAGACCTCGATATTCATCTGAATCAGGCTATTGAGCCTCAAACCCTCGAATTCGGCTTTACCGCCGCTACGGTCGACAAGTACTCCCACCCCTACAGGGATAGCACCGACTTCCTTCACTACTTTTATAACTTCTTTCACTGATCCGCCGGTTGTGATGACATCTTCGACAACCAGGACTTTCTCCCCAGGTGCAAGTTCAAACCCACGTCTCAACGTCATCTCACCATTTTGTCTCTCGGTAAAGATTGCTTTGACTCCTAGGGCTCTTCCGACCTCATAGGCTACGACAATTCCCCCCACAGCTGGTGCTATGACTGTGTCTATCTCAAAGTTTTCAAATTTAACGGCTAACTCCTTGCAAAGTGCTTCTGCTTTTATAGGATATTGCAACACTTGAGCACATTGCATATACTGGGCACTATGTTTCCCCGAAGTAAGCAGAAAATGTCCTTGGAGAAGTGCTCCAGTATCCTTGAAAATCTGCAGAATTTCATCCTGACTTAAATTTTTAGAATTACAATTACAATCGCAATTACAACCCACTTGTATTCCACCTTCCATATATGGTCTAACCTATCGATAATTCATTCTTAGCTTGAATCATTTTATCATTTTTCTCTCGTTATTGGAATAAATACAGGACTAGCACCCAATCAATTTATTCTACCTTTATTTTTACTTCTTATGTATTAAAATTCCTAGATCATATGAACCTTATGTTCACTTCCAAGAATAATTTGCTTTATTATACTAAACATTGAGCAAAATAACTATGTGTTCAAGAATTTGATGCTTGCAGTATTTCATTTATGGTATTAAAATAACACTTGTTTAGAATATAGCGATGGAGCTCGCTTTTTACCATAAGGTTAATGGCTCCTACTTGACTGTATATAGGTATAGTCTGGTAGGAGTTTTCTTTTTTGGTAATAGAAGATTATTGATTTAAGAGGAGCAAAGATGTCTATGATTACTTATCTTTCAGTTGCTATTGGTGGTGCTCTCGGTGCAGTTGCTCGTTACGGTTTGGGGATTTGGATATCAAACAAGTGGGTTCATAGTTTTCCCTTGCATACATTTCTTATTAACATTCTCGGTGCATTAACCCTCGGATTCTTAAATACGGTATTATTGGATAAACTTACTTTAAGCCCCGAAATCAGAATTGCCTTAACGGTAGGTTTTCTAGGGGCATTTACTACATTTTCAACCTTTGGGTATGAAGTAATTACTCTCATTAAAGATGGTAATATAATAACCGCGGGAGCTTATACAATGTTAAGTATCATTATCGGATTTTTCGGGGTATTTATTGGTATGTCATTAGCTCGATTCGTGTAGATTGTTAGGAGGTTTCGTGATGTTGGAAAAAGGAAAGCTTTTGAAAATATATGTGAGTGAAAATGAAAAGTTCCAGAAAAAACCACTATACCTATATCTTGTGCACTGGTTACGAGAAAAAGACATTGGTGGGGTTACCGTATCACGGGGAATCTTAGGATATGGGCATGATCGAATGCTAAGAAGTGCAAGAATATTGGAGTTATCTTCAGACCTGCCAATGATTATAGAAACTATTGACTGTTCATCTAAAATCGAAGCTATTATACCTGAACTATCTAAGATTGTCCCTAAAGGATTGGTATTCACTGTAGATGTTGATATTCACAAATACGGGAGTATTGAAATCAATTGTGATAAATCATTTTAAAATAGTTGTTCATTCGAAAGAATATGATTTTACTGCAATCTGCTGAAAATCAATAACGTATGCAAAAACTTACATAAAATAAAGCATTTCTTCGAGCCTAGGTAATATATTAATAGGGTTAGAAATAGCTTCTAAAACCTTTGAAGTATAAGTTGAGATTATTAAAATAAGTACCACTTTTATATAGTATAAAATATAGTGACCCGAATCTTATTAACTGCGATGGGGCTCGCATAAAGCTAAAAGCTAATGGCTCCTACCATAAGGTAGGAGTCTTACAAGTTATTAATTTTTACAGTAGTACTTATTGTCGCGATATTTACCAGTACGCCGTTGGCAAAACAAGTATTTGAAGCTTATAACGGCAAAGTGAGCGAACCTGAAATTAAATTCGTTTTCTTTATACTACTCATTCTTGCATACCTTGCTGTTTATTCTGGTAGTGAAGCCGTACTTCCGGCCTACATTATCGGTCTATCTATGGCAGGTTTCTTCATACAATATAAAGAAACTCTCCATAAAATGAGAGCTATAGCGTTCGTTGCTTTTACTCCCTTTTACTTTATTAAGGCAGGCTCCTTAGTATCTGTAAAGGCTCTTATCGTTGCTTTCTCTTTAATAGTCATTCTTCTGATAACGAAAGTTGTGGCCAAGTTTGTTGGGGTACTGCCTGCAACCAAAATCTTTAAGTATGATAGACGTAACGGGATATATATCACCCTACTCATGAGCACCGGTCTTACTTTTGGGACGATCTCTGCTTTATACGGTTTGACTAACCAATATGTTGATAATTCGCAATACAGTATCATTGTAACAGTCGTAATACTCAGTGCTGTTATACCGACCCTAATCGCACAGAAATGCTTCTTTCCTTCTAGTATATTATCCATGAAAGTCAAAGAGGGGGAAAGTGATGAAGAACAATAAAATTTTTCTAGGCTCTAATGCTCCGCCACAGCTTGAAAGGTCTGGAATAAACTTCATAATGAAAATACGAATTAGGACTCGTCAGAATTTTATCGGACATAAATAAAATTTCTTTAAGGAGGAATTTAACTATGGCCAAAATAACCGGTCAAGCCCGTAGAATTCGAATCTACATAAATGAGGCGAGCAGGCATAAAGGTACAACTCTATATCACGCCATCGTTTTGAAAGCCAAGGAACTGGGGCTTGCGGGCGTTACGGTTTTTAGAGGTATTGAAGGGTTTGGGGCAAATTCAAGAATTAAAACTGTGAGAATTCTTGAACTATCCCACGACCTTCCTATTGTAATTGATATTGTAGATAGTATCGAATATCTGGACAGACTAATGCCTTATCTGGACGAGGTAGTAAACGAAGGTCTTATTACAATCGAAGATATTGAAGTGATAAAATATTCAACCAAAGTCATAACAAAGAATACAAAAAAGAATGCATAAATAGCTAGGATATACCTCTCACATCCTAATCCCACAACATATTCAACGCTTCCCTCGGATTCTCAGCCATGGTGATTGGTCTTCCAACCACCAGATAGGAGCTTCCTGATTCCAGAGCTTTTTTAGGTGTAAGCACCCTTACCTGATCGTTCTTCTCACTCCAGGCCGGGCGGATACCTGGTGTTACCAGCAGAAACTCTGATCCGCATTCCTGGCGGAGGATGGGTGCTTCTTGGGCTGATGCTACCACTCCGTCGAGCGAAGCTTTCTGAGCTAGTTTACCCAGTTTTAAGACTTGCTGTTCAGTACTTCCCTGAACACCTAGAGAAGCTATCTCCTGTTGCCCCATGCTTGTAAGTACGGTAACCCCGATAATAGTCTTATCTGCTCTGTGACAGACCTCAGCAGCTCTAGCCATCATTTCATATCCACCGCTGCAGTGGACATTCACCATATCCACTCCGGAAGAAACAAGAACTCTTAAAGTTTTTTCCACCGTAGTAGGTATGTCATGCAGTTTGAGATCCAAAAAGATATTGAACCCCAGCTTTTTAAACTCATCTATTAGACTAAGCCCTGAAAGAGCATACAGTTCCAATCCCAATTTCAGCCAGCAACCACTACCAGCTAGCTCTCTAGCAAGTTGGACAGCTTTCTCCCTAGAATCAACATCCAAAGCAACTATTATTCTTTCATTTAGTTTCACGGTATCTTCCATTCAAATCATCCTCTCTTTAATCAGGATAAGTCTAAAGATACAGTGCAGTAAGTGCGGCAAGCGGAGCATGGAGGCGGAGCGCGGCAGTTTACCGCTCCATGCCCTCCATGGCACTGCGGTATTAGGCCATCCGTGGCCGTTATGACAGGAGGTCATTACTGCCGAAGAGCACTTGCTGCACTGTATCCTCTAACTATCTCTGATGCGCCAACCCCACAATCTCCTGAACCGAACCATATCCTCTTTGCTGACAATAATTTTCCAGACCTGTAAGAATATCCACAGGAGCTATAGGATTAATAAAATTAGCAGTTCCTATACTGACGGCACTGGCCCCGGCCAGCATGAATTCAACTGCATCCTGCCAAGTAGATATCCCTCCCATTCCGACAATCGGAATATCTACAGCTTCGTACACTTGGTACACCATCCTGACCGCTATCGGGCGGACAGCAGGTCCGGATAGTCCGCCCATCTTATTAGCCAGAATTGGCTTTTGGGATTTAACATCTATACTCATACCCAGCAGAGTATTGATAAGAGAGATTATATCTGCCCCACCACGTTCTACCGCTCTAGCCATCTCCACTATGTCGGTGACGTTCGGAGAGAGCTTAGCTATAATAGGCAAATCTGTATTCTTCCTCACAATGGCTATTACTTCCTGGGCACTCTCAGGATGAGTACCGAAAGCCATCCCGCCATGTTTGATGTTAGGACAGGAGATATTGACCTCCAAAGCAGCTATGCCGGAATCATTTTGAAAAGCAGAAGCTAGGTGAGCATAATCCTCTATGGAGAACCCCGAGATATTTACAATCACTGACGTATCCAACTCAACTAGTTTAGGAAGATAAGATCTTATGAACCCTTCCAATCCGGGATTCTCCAAACCTACAGAATTTAATAAACCGGCAGGTGTCTCTGCAAGACGGGGAACCGGATTCCCCAGGCGGGGTAAAGGCGTTATCCCTTTAACTGTTATGCCCCCAAGCAAAGATGGTGAACAGAACGGAGAATATTCTTCACCGAAGCCATAGGTTCCAGATGATGTTATGATGGGATTTCTGAGACTTAATCCAGACATTTGTATTGCCATGCTTACCTTACTCATCCCAGACAACCTCCTTCCCATCCATAACCGGACCTTCCTTGCAGACCCTCTTCCTTTTAAGGTTTCCTTCCAAGTCTTTCACTGTACAGACACATCCTAAACATGCTCCTATACCGCAAGCCATACGTTCCTCCAAAGAGACTTCCACAGGAACGTTGTGTCCAAGACATATCTTGGTGACGGCTTGCAACATACCCTTAGGTCCGCAAGTTGCAACCCTGAGATTCTGTTTCCCATTATCTTTAGGCTTGGCGATTGTATCTGTATTATCACCCAGATAGGATTCCAGGAGGTCTGTCACCAGTCCTTTGGTCCCCAGACTCCCATCCAGGGTGGACATATCCAGATTGACTCCCATTTTCTCAATATCGATTAAACCGGCACTTTCAATAAACTGTTTATTCTCTCCACCCCAAAGGAGCTTAAGCTTAACCTTTTCCTTATCGACTGCTTGGATAAGAGAAAGCAGGGGGAATATGCCTATCCCTCCGGCAACCAGTAATAACTCTCCTGAGTCAGGGACAGTGAATCCCGTCCCTAAAGGCCCAAGTACACTTATATATTCATTCTCTTTTATTCGGGTAAGAAGCTCGGTTCCCTTGCCTATCACCTTGTAATAGATCGTAACCTCTTCTGTATTCTTATCAATTCCTGCTATACTTAAAGGTCTTCGCAAGAGAGGCTCATTGCTGTCGGCTACTTGGAGATGGACAAACTGACCAGGGGTAGCAGTTTGTGCTGCTTGACCGCTTATTACCATCTTATATAACATTTGGATAGGGTCACCCATAATTCTGTTCTCTATTACTCTTTCCTTGAGAATCATCACCATATATCACTCCTTGCGCGTAGCATCTCTTAACTGAGTGGAATTATGCTCGGTGAGTTGGTTTCCAGAACATGAAGCCAAGCTTCAGCGGTATCCATGCTGGTAAAGCAAGGTATCCCCTGTTCCACTGCAGCTCTGCGGATGGAGAAACCATCGCTGGCAATTATTTTGCCATGGGTTGTAGTATTCAACACACATTGAACCTGGCCTTTTTTAATCTTCTCTGTTATTTCATCCGATCCGGTATGCAGCTTCCCTACTGTCTCAACTTCTATCCCGGTAGCTGCCAAAGCCTGAGCAGTTCCTTTAGTTGCTAAGATACGGAATCCGAGTTTATAAAATCTTTGGACAAGCTTGATGCCTTCTTCTTTATCTCTATCTGATAAAGTTGCCAGGACTGTGCCATGAGCCAACATATGCATCCCAGAAGCCAAAAGGGCTTTGTACAGGGCTTTCTCATAAGTTCTGTCGATTCCCATTACTTCACCGGTCGACTTCATCTCAGGACCAAGTGAAGGCTCCACTAAGAGTAACTTGGAGAAAGAGAACACTGGTGCTTTAACGGCAACATGGTCTCCTACCGGCCAGGTTCCTGATTCGATCCCCATACTTTTCAGGGTCTCTCCTAGGATAACCCTTGTAGCCAGTTCAACAATGGGCACCCCAGTAACCTTACTCAGGAAAGGAACAGTACGGCTGGAGCGAGGATTCACTTCGATAACATAGACTTGATCTTTGTGGATGACATATTGAATATTCAATAGACCTTTGATATTCAGACTGCGGGCTATAGAGATGGTTAGGTCTGCGATGATTTGCTCTGTGACCTTATTTACCTTCTGAGGAGGATAAACTGCGATAGAATCACCAGAGTGAACTCCTGCTCTTTCTAAATGTTCCATGATTCCTGGGATACATACCGTTTCTCCATCGGAAATCGCATCAACTTCTACTTCTCTACCAAGAAGGTACTGATCCATCCATATCTGCTGTCCTGGAAACTCCAGAAGGGCTTGAGCGAAAACTCTTTTTAACTCTTGGCCATCATAGACTATCTGCATTGCCCTTCCACCTAAGACGTAGGATGGCCGTACGATTAACGGAAATCCTATGTCCTCTGCCAGAGCTTCTGCTTCCTTCATACTGGAGACACATCCCCCACGAGGCCTTTGTGCTCCAATCTCCTGTAGGACATCATCGAAAATGCTTCTTTCCTCTGCTCTATCGATATCTTCAACCATAGTCCCTAGTATCTTATATCCCCGTTCAACCAGATCCTTACATAAACCGATAGCTGTCTGGCCCCCGAACTGAACTACGACCCCTTCAGGTTGTTCCTTATCCAAAACTGCTGAGACATCTTCGATTGTTAATGGTTCAAAATAAAGTCTATCGGCTGTATCAAAATCGGTGGAAACTGTTTCAGGGTTGTTATTTATGATAATGCTTTCTACCCCTGCTTTTTTCAGAGCCTTGACCGCATGCACTGAACAATAATCGAACTCAATCCCCTGCCCAATCCTAATAGGCCCTGAACCAAGTACGGCTATCTTCCTTCTGTCTGTTATCTCTACTTCATCTTCGACATCATAGCTGGAGTAGAAGTAAGGAGTGGTGGCTTCAAACTCACCTGCACAAGTATCTACCATTTTATAAACAGGTTTGAGGTTGTTATTAATTCTGAAATCGTATACTTTTTTTTCTGATGTTTGCCACAATCCTGCAATTTCCTTGTCGGAGAATCCCAGGCGTTTAGCTTTGAGAAGAATATCCAAATTCCAGGGGCTATTTTGAATGAATTCCGCGAATTCAACTATTCCTTTAATCTTTTTTAAAAAATAAGGATTCCATTCATTGAGCGAATTAATCCTTTCAACTGTCCATCCCCGTCTGAATCCCTCAGCTATTACAAAAAGGATATTATCCTCTGGTATTTGGCATTTTGCTTGTATCTCTTGGTCACTGAACCTTTTCATTTCTTCTGAACGTAATCCAAAAGACTTATTCTCCAAAGAACGAACAGCTTTTAATAGTGCTGTCTCCAGATTACGACCCAGACCCATGACTTCACCGGTTGCTTTCATCTGAGTGCCTAAGGTACGATCGGCATCGGAAAACTTATCAAAAGGCCAACGAGGAATCTTCACCACTACATAATCCAGAGCCGGTTCGAAACAAGCTGATGTCTTACCCGTCACAGCGTTGGGTAGTTCAGCGAGGGAATAACCAATCGCAATTTTAGCAGCTATCTTCGCTATCGGATAGCCTGTGGCTTTGGATGCCAAAGCACTGGAACGGCTAAGACGAGGATTGACTTCGATAACACAATATTCCAGTCTTTCCGGATGAAGAGCCAATTGAACATTACACCCTCCCTCAATACCTAAGGCATCTACTATCTTCAAGGATGCTGTTCTTAAGGTTTGGATCTCCTTATCTGTCAAAGTCTGACATGGTGCTACGACAATACTGTCCCCGGTATGAACTCCTACAGGGTCCATATTTTCCATATGACAGACTGTGATACTGTTGCCACAGTTATCTCTTAAGACCTCATACTCGATCTCTTTCCACCCAGCAACACTTCTTTCGATTAAAATCTGTCCTATCATACTGGCTTTAATCCCGCTAGTGGCTATGGTTTTTAGAGTTTCCGCATCGTTTGCTATCCCTCCACCTGTACCTCCTAAGGTAAAAGCAGGACGGACAATGACGGGAAACCCTATTTCCTCAGCAAATCTGAGGGCCCCTTCAACATCTGATACGATTGTACTCTGAGGGATAGGTTGGTTTATCTCTTGCATCAGATTACGGAAATGTTCTCTATCTTCAGCTTTACTAATACTATCTAAAGGAGTGCCTAATAAAGTGACACCACATCTTTTCAGGATTCCGGCCTTGGATAGTTGAAAAGCAAGATTAAGTCCTGTCTGTCCGCCCATGGTAGGAAGGAGACCATCCGGTCTTTCTTTTTCTATGATTCTTTCTAAAAACTCCAGAGTCAGAGGCTCGATATAAACTTTATCGGCTACTTCTTTATCTGTCATTATGGTAGCGGGATTGGAGTTAACAAGAACTGTCTCAATTCCTTCTTCCCTTAAAGCGCGGCAAGCCTGTGTCCCTGCATAATCAAATTCCGCAGCTTGTCCTATCACAATAGGCCCCGAGCCTATTACCATCACTTTTTTCCAATTACCCTTTGGCATCTATTTTTACCTCCTTTCTTACTTCAACATCTCAACAAATTGATCAAATATCTCTTCATTTTCTTCCGGTCCCGGCGCAGCTTCAGGATGGTATTGCACAGTAAGAACATGAAAATTTTCATGTTTCATTCCTTCTACCGTTCCATCATTCAAATTGGAATACAGTACTTTAAATCCTGTTCCTTTAAGAGAGCTCTCATCTACAGCGTAACCATGATTCTGAGAGGTCATGGTCACTTTCAAAGTTTCCCTGTTTTGCACAGGATGATTCCCCCCTCTGTGACCGAAAGGCAGTTTATAGGTTTGGGCACCTGAGGAGATTGCCATAATCTGATGCCCCATGCAGATACCTAGAATGGGTATCTTGGAAATAAGATTACTTACATTCTCAGCAATCTCCGGCAAACCACTAGGGTCCCCCGGGCCGTTACTTAATACCAATCCTACAGGATTGATATCCATTATTTCATCTGCAGAAGTTCCGGCAGGAAATACATGCAGTTTGAATCCTCTGCTCTGCAGGCATCGCAGAATGTTGCGTTTAGCTCCAAAATCCAAGACCGCCAGAATAGGTCCATTACCCGGAATAACATATTCTTCAGAGACTGTGGTTTGATAAACCCAGTGCCTATCGGGTCGAATAGCTGTAGAACCATGGTTCTGCCAGTATCCAATACCCTCTTCTAATTGAGAAACCATTACCCCCGGCAGAGTTCCGTTCTTGCGGATATGTCTGGTTAACTCTCTGGTATCTATCCCTTTCAAGCCAGGGATACTTTGTTTAAGACAATAACTTTCCAATGTTCTATCAGCATGGAAACTTCCTTCTCCTGCAGCAAGTTCCCTGACAACCAATCCTTTTAAAAGATTCTTACTTGCTTCGCTCTCTTCATTATGCCAGCCATAGTTTCCTATCTGAGGCTGAGTAAATGTCAGAATCTGACCTGCATAAGACAAATCAGTTATCATCTCTTGATAGCCAGTCATGGAAGTGTTGAAAACGACCTCTCCGTAAACCTCTTTATCCTCCGCAGGCCAAGATCCAAATTTTTCTCCTTCGAACCCTTTCCCATCTTTTAAGACAAGCCATGCCATTTTCTTCTCCTCCTTATCTTCTTAATTGCTAACATAATTACTACCTAGCCTTTAAAATCAGCTTCTACAATCTAAATGACTTTTTCTCTATTTAGGTATTATCCTACAATACTTTTTTTAAATTAGAGATTGATTATCTTTAAATATCTTCCTGTCCTTCATCAGCATTCTTCCTTCTACCCAGGTGATGACAGGGAATCCTTGTAACTCTTTCTTTAAGAAAGGGGTGTTGTCCGCTTTGGATTCCATAATGTCCGTAGTGATTACTTCTTTATACAACGGATCAAACATAATCATATCTGCCTGAGCACCAGGGTTAAGGGTTCCACCCGGGATTCCAAATCGTCTACTAGGATTCACGGACCATAACTCTACTAGTTTTTCAATAGTTATTTTGCCGGGTTTCACCAGTCCTTGCCAAACAGCAGCCAAGGAGGTCTCCAGGCCGTTAATCCCGAAAGGAGCTTCCTGAAAAGGTCTAGCTTTCTCTTCCCAGGTATGAGGTGCATGATCAGTGGCTAGCATATCGATGGTCCCATCTAGTATCCCCTCTAACAATGCTTGCTGGTCCTCTCTGGAAGGGAGAGGAGGATTAACCTTATAGGAAGTATCCGTCAGTTTGATATCTTCATCTGTGAAGAGCAGGTGATGTGGATTCACTTCAGCTGAGACATCTACTCCTTCTCCCTTGGCCCATCGAATCAGTTCCACACTCTCTTTGGTAGAGACGTGCGCGATATGCAGTTTTCCTCCGGTTTCCGCCGCTAAGATAACATCTCTTGCCACCATCACACTTTCAGCACTCGCCGGTATCCCTGGGAGACCTAGTCTGGCACTGGCTTGACCTCTGCGCATAACACCTTTGCCCGCTAAAGCTTCATCTTCACAGTGACTGATGATGGGGCAGCCGGTAAGTTTAGCATATTCTAAAGCCAGACGCATTATCTCAGGGTTCTGAATCCCTTTGCCATCATCGGAAAAACTTACTGCTCCCCCGTCTCTGATATCCATCATCTCTACTAATTCTTGGCCTTTAAACCCTTTTGTCACGGCTGAGACCGGATATACCTTAGCCATACCTGCCCTTTGTGCTTGGAGCTTGACAAATTCAGCTAACGCTCTCTGGTCTATTATAGGAGAAGTATTGGCCATGGCCATGATTGAGGTGAAACCTCCTCTAATAGCAGCTCTCGACCCACTGGCGATATCTTCTTTATCTTCTTGTCCCGGTTCGCGTAGATGAACGTGAACATCTATCAGACCAGGAAACAGATACTTCCCTTCACCATCTATTTGATTGACTTCCTTGATATCCATTAATCCTAACTTGGCTATCACTTCCTGTGTTTTAAACTTAGGACCTACTTCTACAATCCTGCCCGATTGGACAAGGACATCATTTATCCCTGACATCCCTTGACTGGGATCTATCACAGTAACATTCTTAATCCACAACATTGCCTGTCCCTCCTCCAATAAGCAGATAAATAAGTGCCATTCTGATAGCTACTCC
>LOEZ01000096.1 GCA_001516055.1 Gracilibacter sp. BRH_c7a | reverse complement strand
CGCTGCTTTTGGATATCCACTAGCCGTTGTTTGAGTTCATCCCAAGTTTCCGGAAAGCAAAACCGCCTGGAGAATTCGACCGTATCAGGAATCGCAAAGTGATTTTCCAAACAAATTTTTCCGTTCATGTTAGCCCTCCTAAATCTTTTTTCATTATATTCTGAATATAATTCAATTATTTAGTGCGGGCAATTTTGTTTTGGTGTACAATGATTCCAAAAAGGAATGATAGAGGTGGATTATGAACATTGAGCACCTGGCAAGCGTCCTCTCTGTTGCCAAGCATCAACATTTTACAGAGGCAGCCTATGAAGTTTCGACATCCCAGTCTGCTATTTCTAAACATATTAAAACAGTGGAAAACACCCTGGGTGTCCAACTATTCAAACGCTCATCTCATAAAGTAGAATTAACTCCAGCTGGAGATACATTTGTGAAACATGCCCGTCGGGTGTTGGCAGAGTTTGAAGATTTGAAGTCTGGGATGAGGGAACATAAGGACATGGAGAATGGAACCTTAAACCTCGGTTGTATAGCTGTGGTAGGCCGCTTGGGATTTACGACAGCCATAGCTGATTTCCAACGACATTACCCTGGAATCAATATCAAATTTAAAGAAAGAAATACCACTGAGCTTATTGAAATGCTTCAGCGGTCACAGGTAGATGTGGCTATACTTTCCCCGCCATTAGACAGAGAATATGAAAAAGTAATAGACACATTCCCCTTGATTGAAGATGAGATCATGATGGTCGTCGACGAACTGCATCCATTTGCCAAAAGACGCTTCATAAGTTTAAACGAAGCGTCCCAGGAATCCTATATTATGCTTAATTCAACCACAGTATATTCAATCGCGTTGAAGGCCTGCGACGAAGCGGGGTTCTCTCCCAATATTACATATAGAAGCTCTCATATCGATACCGTAATAGGTCTGGTTTCCGAACGCTTGGGGATTTCTCTTTTACCGTCCAAGCAAGTTACCAATTTACCGCATATTGTGACTATACCTTTAGATCCCCCAGTGCAGCACACCACTTCTTTAGCCATAGCAAAGCATGTTAAGCTTGGGAATATTGAGAAGTCATTTATTGATCATTGTTTGAAGTGGAGTAGTAGGCAGTAAAGTAAAGAACCGTCCCTGACTTTACTAACCCATCCCTTTAAATATCCACCTTATTTCACTTCCGAGTAACAGCGTAACAAATGACCAAGGAAGAATTCCCAGGAAAGTATACATAAAATATTTAACTTTAGGCACCTTACTCATGCCGGCAACATAGGAGATATAATTCCCTACGGAAAATGGTCTGGACAGACTGATACTCCACATTCCATAGTGCATAAACCAAGTTTGAGCTTTACATAATCTTCTCTCGAATTTTTTACGAATCACTTGTTCAGATTTTGACCCTACCATATAGGGAATAAAACTTGCCAGAGTATAAATAATACTCATAATGATACTTATATAAATTAATTGGGTCATGGATGGATTCATAGCATATCCATAGGAAAGAACAACAAGTACTCCTGGAAATGGTAAGGAAGAACCTTCAATAAACATTGCAAGAAATAATCCAGCCGAACCTATTTCTTTTAAAAAGGTCAAGATGCTCTCTATATTCACCCTAATCTCCTTCTCCTACTTTTTTATATCTAATCCATATTGTTATTATGCCTTCAATATATGCCGAGTATCTATTGACCTCCTTTTAAATATTTTCCTTTTTTCCTAAATCTGTGCATAACTCAAGTAAGAAAAAGGAAGCAAAAAATACAAACAGAACCAACTAATCCCGTAAATAAAGAACTAATTGGTTCTAGTCAATTTACACAATTCAATTATTAAAATATCTTAGTGAATCGCATTGGAAATCGAAATCACCATACTCACTTCACCAGCTTTTTGGGCTTCATCAAAAGCCTTTCTTATTCCGGCCCATACCTGATCATCATTACCATCGATATGGGTACTGATTGATCCTACTTTGGACTTTAGGTTTTCTTGGGTCAGGCTCTGGATCGCACCATCGATGATCTGCGTAGCATTATTGGTCTTCAAAGGATAAACGGATACTTCGGCACATAGCATAGGGAGAACCTCCTTCATTGTGTACTCTAGAGGGTAGGGTTCCCCACAAGTGCCTAGAATATAACAAGTAAGGTGCGTAAATATCGAGTTAGACCCCGTTAGGAACTGGCAGACTGTCATAGTAAAGCTCATCTGGACAGATATCAATACCGTTCGGCCATTCTACCGATAGACCTGCAACGTACACCTTATTAAAAAGATTTTGATTCTGCAACTCTTTAAATAAATCAAATTTAAAGTAAGGCTTTACATCAAACATTTTTTTTCCCCGTTGTTGAACGTAACAAAGATTACAAAATCGTCAAGAGGTTTTACATCGATAAAATATATATATTGATATGTAATGGAATACTATGTAATTATAGTTTAGAATAGTAATAATAAAACTTCTAAGCTATTAACGCAGTAAATCAGGAAGGGTTAACTACTTATGAATGTATATAGTTTGTATTATGAAGTTCAAGGAAGTCTAGGCAAATCATTACTTGATTCTTTATTTCAAATTCTTTTCTTAGTAATTTCTATCGCTCTTCTTTGTTATATTTCTTATATTTCGTATCGGATCTATAGAAGCAAATAAATTTTCTTAACCTTATTTTGGGCAGATACTATTGACCTCCCATGGTAGAAGAAAGTCACTACTATGGGAGGTTATTTTATAAAGTAAAGAACCGTCCCTAACTTTATGACTTTATAACTTTACTAGCGGGTTAGTAGCTTTTCGATTTGTTTCTCTAGAATTGAGCTGATGGCTGAGGTATTGCCGATGATTCTGGCTTCTGAGATGTAGCCTCGGTTATATGTTAAGAAGTATTCTATTGCTTTGGGCAAATAGTTTGGAGGAATATTGATAGCGATTGCATCGTTTTTGGCTGCTAAGGATGCGGCTAGAAGGGCATCACCATAAGGTTTGCCTGACGAGACGTCTCTGGCGGACACAAGGGCCGAGCTAAAGTAGAGCTTGGACTGATCGGTAAAGAGATTTCTTAGAATTGCCCACTCTGTTTCGTATCGATCTGCTCCTGCCCAGCGTTCTACCAGATAGTTCTTCTTTAGATCGTTTTCAACTTTAGGATCGATTACACCGTTTCCTCCGAGAAGCATAACCTCTGTGGGGTTCAGTCTTTGCAGTTGAGTCCGGGTCACTTCCGGAATCCCTGTCTTGTCTGTAAGCAAAATAGGAATGGAATTCAGGGCAGCAAAGGAACTGGCTGCCAAGGCATCAGGTTCTCCGTAGCCATAGGCAAGGTAGACCGTTTTAGTTGAAGGGAACTTGGAGGCTATTTTCGCGGCAGTTTCATAGCGATCAGCTCCTGCGATCCGCTCAACCGAATATCCACTGTTTCTCAGATCAGTTTCAATACTTTTGGATATTGCGCCTTCTCCACCGATGATTATTACGTTCATAACCTCAAGATTTCTAATTTCATACGAGATTTGATCATCTAAACGGTCTGAAGGGGTCATGAGTATAGGTGCATTGTGCATTCTGGATAAAGGGACCGAGGATAAAGCATCCGCCAAGTTGTCATCCCGAGTAAGGATAACAGTATCGGCTGACGTCCATCCTTCCTGGGCAACACTGACAGAAAGCTCTACGTTGTTCCGAGCCCCCCCACCGATTCTCCCACCTTGGGAATAGGGAGGGCCTACTCTCAATGCTCCGATCTCATGACCAGAAAATAGTATCTTTAAATCCCCCTCTTCAGAAGGCGTAATCCAGAATGAAAATGTTCCATCATAAGACGTAGTGTAATTCTGGGAATTCTCCAAGCCAACATCTGTCCCATCAACGGTAATCGATTTTCTAGGGAGTGCCTTACCATCCACATCTGTTAGCTTTCCTCTAAGTTCAGTTTTTCTATTTTGTGCCAAATCACCTGCAATGCTGATGAGCGGTTTGGTAACTGTAATTGTCCCACTGGCATAATTAAATTCACTGTCTCTGATATGAATTCCATAATCACCTTCATAATCCAGAATAACATTGCTCACAGTATAATATCCACCGCCCCCGCCTACGGAATAGTACCCGAGGATCTCCCCATCAGGACCCGAGATATAGGCAGTGACACTTCCGGAGAATAAGTCGTCATCTTCATCGAATAGAATGACTTTAATATTTGCGGTCTCTCCGATTAAGAAGTTCTGATCATCTTCAGTCTGAAATTCTAAAAAATCCAATTCCGGTTCACTCGCAGCCAGCACCTGACCGGAAAAAGTAAAGATAAGGGTGAAAATAACCATAAGGATAATGACATATTTTCTGAGCATAGTATTTCTCGATCCTATATTTCTAAGGTTACAAGTGTTAATATCCACTTTCCTGCTCCTCTCGTATTACATTTTTCTCGTATTACAATTTACTCATATTGTATTTCTATCTTATTGCATTTTTCTCTTATTTATTTTATCTCATGTAAGTTCAGGGTATAGTCCGTAAACTATAGTTATTCGTATCTTAATGCATCGATCGGGTTTAGAGAAGATGCCTTTTTAGCCGGGAATACCCCGAAGACAATTCCGATTAAGGCAGAGAAAGTAACGGCGATAATAACTGAAGATAAGGAGATAACAGAGGTCATACCAATAAGTTTGGCTATAATTATGGAACCCCCTCCGCCAATCAAAATACCAATTGCACCTCCCATAACGCTGAGAATAACGGCTTCTATCAAAAACTGGTATAAAATATCTATTTCCCTCGCTCCAATAGCCTTTCTGATTCCAATCTCCCGCGTCCGCTCAGTTACAGAGACTAGCATAATGTTCATAATCCCGATCCCTCCAACTACGAGAGAGATGGCGGCAATTCCCCCTAGAAGCATGGTTAAGGTTTGTGTTACTCCCTCCATTGTTTCCAGGATATCTGCCTGGTTAGAGATTGCGAAATCGTCCTCCTGGGCAGCAGACAGCTTATGAGCATTTCTGAGCAGAGAGGTAATCTCCATCTGAGCAATATCCATCGAATCTTCAGAAACGGCTTTGACCAATATCTGCCTGACCGATTTATCTCCGGTAAGCCGTAATTGTGCCGTTGTAATCGGTATAATAATTAAATCATCATTATTCATAAAGCCTGAAGAACCTTGGCTTTCCGTAATACCTATAACTTGAAAGGGAACATTGTTAACCTTAATACTTTTTCCAATAATGTTTGTATCTGCAGATCCAAAGAGATTCTCAACAACTGTAGGACCAACTACAGCAACCCGTTTGTAATCTGCAAGTTCCTCTTGAGTAAAAAACCTTCCCCGGCTCAGGCTGGTATTTCGGACGTCTAGATAACTTCCTGTAGTACCATAAATATTGACAAAAGCATTACTACTTCCGAATACCACTTGAGCGTTGGAAGATGCAATCGGAGCCACCGCCTGAACGTATTGTCCTTGTTCCAGAACAGATACATCTTTCGAAGTCAAGCTATCAGATTGACCGGGATAGACTGTTAAGAGATTTGAACCCAGTCCTTGAATCTGGTCGGTAATTGACTTGGACGCACCATTGCCAATTCCCACCATAGCGATTACCGCTCCCACCCCGATAATAATGCCCAGCATGGTTAACCCGGATCTGATCTTATTTACCCATAAAGCTCTTAAGGCAATCCGTATACTCTCTGCTATATTCACTGACAAGCCTCCTCTGCTTTTCGCGGATCAGCTACAGCTTCATCTTTCTCAATTCTGCCATCTTTGAAGCGGATAATTCTTCGGGTATAATCTGCAATGTCTTGTTCATGGGTAACGATGATAATGGTGTTGCCTTGTTGATGCAGTTGTTGAAATAAAGCCATGACCTCGACACTCGAATGACTGTCCAGATTACCTGTGGGTTCATCAGCCAGAATGACCGAAGGCTTGGTTACCAATGCTCTGGCAATCGCTACCCGCTGCTGTTGTCCTCCAGAAAGTTCCTGAGGCTTATGATGAGTACGATCTTCCAGCCCAACCGACTTCAGTGCTTCCAGGGCCCGGGCCTTCCTCTCTTGCTTCTTAATCCCCGAGTAGATAAGCGGCAGCTCCACATTTTCCAAAGCCGTAGTTCTCGGCAGGAGGTTATATCCCTGAAAGATGAAGCCCAGCTTCCTGCTTCGAATCGATGCTAATTCATTATTAGAAGCACTGGCAATATTGAATCCATCCAAAGTGTATTCGCCTTCCGTAGGGGTATCTAAACAGCCTAAAACATTCATGGTTGTAGATTTCCCAGAGCCTGAGGGGCCCATGATGGATACGAATTCACCTTGAGAAATATGCAGGTCTATACCCTGAAGGGCTGCTACTTGTACCTCACCTGTTTGATATATCTTTTTAATCCCTTTTAAAGTAATCACATCTATCCCCTTTTCCCAAACTACCTCATCCGCACCACACCGCCAGGTCGCACACTTCCTCCAAATCCCGACGGGCCTGCAGACATATTGTTCTGGCTGAAGCCTCCTGCAAAGGTATTCTGTTGGATAATAATCATCTGACCTTCATTCAGACCATCCCTTACCTCTGCGTTCTTGCCGTCATCCAGCCCAAGCTCTATAGGTACAAACCTTGATTCAATATCCTCAAGAGCTGTTGGTCCCTGTGAGAGATCGACTTTGCTGTCAGTAACCATGACCCCCGTGGCATTACCTTGCATAGTTAAAGCCTGGCTGGGAATGGTTAGTACATCTTTTACCTCTTTCGTCGTGATCAAGACATTGACATTCATCTGATCTCTAAGCAAATCTGAAGGTTCATCTACATCGATCTTCACGGAATACGTAATCACATTTTGGCTATTTGTTCCTGTCAGAGAAACACTAGACACTGTCCCTACAATCACCTTATCCGGAATGGTATCTAGGGTCAACTCTACTTTTTGCCCTACTTTAATGTCAGCGATTTCCGTCTGGTCAACAGAAGCCTTCACCGTGAAATCCTTCGGGTCGCTAACAAGGCTTATTACTTTACTTTCTTCGCTTACATTTTGATATAACTCAACCTCGGAAGAAATAATAGTTCCCGCCATAGGAGCTTCCAAGATCGCATTGCTCAGATTTTCTTGGGCTTCCAAAAACCGGGTTTCGCTCTGGGTCAACTGTGCCCTTGCTGTTAGATAGTCACTACTGACCCCATTCTCAAAATCCTGTTTGGCTTTTAGAGCCGCGTCGTATTCTTCCTGAGCAACTTCCAGTTCTTTGACAGCTCCTCCATCTCTCCTATTTTTGGCTTCGATTAGATCTAACTGGGCTTGACTTAGAGCTATCTGTAGTTGATATGTATCTGATTCTCCCGAGCTTTGGGCAGTTGCCAGTTTTTCACCGGCAGCCTTAAAGTTTAATTCTGCGAGGTAATACTGATTTTCCAGGTAAAAAGGATCTGCTTTTTGCTGGGCTGTAAGAAGACTCTTCTCAGCTGAGACAAGATTGGATTTTAATCTCCGTTCCTGATCGCCCAACGTTTGTTCATAACCTGCCTGAGCCGAAGCTAGATTTTCCGTAGCCTCTTTCAGCTCCTGCTCTAGTGTTGTGGTATCCAATCTTACCAGAGGCTGACCTTCTTCAACTACTTCTCCTTCATTAACATAGATCTCCTGAATCGTTCCCCCTGCTTCAAAAGAGAGGGGCATAACCTGGGAAAGACTAGCCGTTCCTGTTGCCGTAATGACTTTTTTCACATCACCTTTTTGAACTACGCTGATCATTACTGGATTAACTACTGGCTCATCACCCAGATTCTTTATTACAGATATCCCGCCTATAATCAGGACTATACCAATAAGGCTGATAATCACCTGTGATTTTCTGTTCAATGCTTTAAACTTTGCCGGTACATTTTTAAGTTCTTTAAGCTTTGCCGGCATCTTGCGTAGTTCTTCAACCTTAAATTTGATTTGCATCTTTCAGTCTCCTCCTGAACGGATTCTTATTAAGAGATATTATTATTGATTATACCAAGTTCTGCTAATATTAATATTAAGAAAATATCAAGATTTTAACAAAATCTAACACGATGGTTGGTGACCGACATCCAAACTGTTAGTCGGAATCCAAACTGTAAAGCGGGTTCCTTCTCCTTTTTTACTGGAGACAGTAAGATGTCCCCTATGCGCCTGAATAAACTCCCTGGCGATTGCTAAGCCAAGACCCGTGCCTCCAGATGTCCGATCCCTGGCCTGATCTACCCGATAGAACCGGTCAAAGATTCGATGAAGCTCTTCCTCCGGTATCCCTTCTCCACTATCTTGTATTATTATAAAAACTCCGTTCTCACTTGATTTTTCATCCCAACTGCCGGTCTGAAACTCAATACGGCAAGACCCTCCAACCCGGCTATGACGAATGGCATTATCAATCAGATTAACAAAAACCTGCATCAAACGGTCGGAATCCCCTTCAACGGTGAGAGCCTGGCCGGTGATTTCCGTATTGATCTCCTTCTCCTCCAAAGCTATGACAAAGTGATCAAGAATTCTCTCAATAAGTTCTTCCAGATCAACTTTTTTCATGACAAGAGGAAGTTTTCCCGCCTCAGCCAGAGTGAGATGCTGCAAATCCCTAACAAGTCGGGTCATTCTAATAACTTCGTCCTGGATAGGAAGGATGGTCTCTGGAGTTGCTTCTACCACTCCTTCCTGGATGGATTCAAGCTTACCGGAAATCACAGTTAGCGGAGTTCGCAATTCGTGTGCAATATCCGCCACCATCTTACTTCTTACCTCTTCAGTGTGAGCGAGCTGGGTCGTCATCTGATTAAAGGCCTTAGCCAGAGATTGAATATCCGTGCTCCCTTCAGGCTCAATCCTCGTAGATAGATTCCCCTGACCTACACTGGTGACGGCCTGAGTCAGTCTCTTTAAAGGATCTGTTAAGCGGCGCGTCAATACAACTCCTAGTAGCAGAGCGATAAGAGAGGTAATGATCAAGCCAATCAGCATCGCCCCGATAATAGAGCTGGATAACGTCCGGGAAACAAAAGTGGTGCGGATAGCAAAATTATCCTCAAGCCAGAGATAACCAACTATCTCCTTGCCTACCAGAATTGGAGATAATTTTGCTTTTATCTTTTCCCCATCGCGAAATCGGGAAATATTCTCGCCTATATCTGGCCCAAGTCCGGCAATCGCTGAATAATTCTTATCGAAAACCAAAACCTTCATGTTGTCTCTAAATAATCCTCCGTCGCGCTGACGAGGATCAGTCATAATATGTAAGACCTGGTATTGAACCCCCTCCCAGCTTCCCTGTTCTTCATAGTAAGAGACAAGAACCCTGTTCCACTGGTTGATAAAGTTCTGCTGAACATAGCTGACGGAACGATCAAGCAGTAAATTCACTGAAAGAAGGGAGATACTCCCTGAAACGATAGCCATAAAGATAACCATACTCACCAGGGCGAGAATAAACCTACGCCTTAGGGTCATGATACATCCCCCATCCTATATCCCACTCCAAAAACAGTATGTACGTATCTGGGATTACTGGGATCATCTTCAATTTTCTTACGCAAATTAAAGATATGCGTGTCCACGGAGCGTTCATAATAAAGATATTCTTCGCCCATGGCCTGATTAAGAAGTTGAAGACGACTGTATGTTACTCCTGGGCGTGATACTAAAAGACTTAAAATTTTGAACTCCGTTGGTGTTAAGATAACTTCAACCTTTCTTTTCCAGACACGGTGGGCTTTAATATCTACTTTCAGCTCCCCATGACTAATTACCTGTCCAGAGTCACCATCAGGGGAGGTACGTCGAAGTACAGTTCGTATACGGGCGACAAGTTCTCTAAGGCCAAATGGTTTAATTATATAATCATCTGCTCCATATTCCAGTCCTTGTACACGGTCTGCTTCTTCTGTCTTCGCAGTCAGCATAATGACAGGAATAGAGCTGGATCTTCTCAGCTGTTGGCAAAGGCTTAGACCGCTCATACCCGGCAGCATCCAATCGAGAATAATCAGATCAGGGCTCTCCAACTCCATCTTCCTCAGAACTTCAACTCCACTAAAAGCCGTTATCGTTTCATATCCTTCTTTATTCAGATAGTCTTCAATCACACTTACAATTTCAGGTTCATCATCTACAATCATGATTTTGAGTGACATTCAATTTGTTCCTCCTCAGGACACAGATGAAAAGATATCTATCTAAGTATACCGCAACTTATCTTATAATAGGCTGATAAGCTTGTTAAGATTTTATCAAGATTGATAAAAAAGATAATCCGGAACAATAGCCGGATTATCATCAAGATTCTATACATTATATATTCTTATTAAAGATTTACCCGTTTACGAACCTGCACTAACGATAAGACCCTCTTTAGCCCATTCATACACACGGTAGGCTTGGAACTGAGCATCTTCAGCCAGTTTTACAGCAGTCTTCTGACTCTCATAAGTATTTTTCTCCGTTTCAAACTGTAGATCGGAAATCATACCCAGTGTATGTTTTAACTCTGCTATATTATAGCTTTTCTGTGCGACTTTCATCTTATCTTCTTCTATCTCAAGAGTTGCCATCTTTTCCATTAATGTCTCGTAAGAATTATAGAAGCTCTTTTCGAACTTTCTTAGAATTTCGTCTTCTTCCTTTGCACTTTCATCCTCATTCAGCAATACATCATAACTCTCTTCCCAAGCGTCATCATAGTCACTATCTACGTCAATTGAAGTAATCTGAGGGGCTAATACTCTGGGGACATCCCCGATCTCAATATCTGTATCGAAACCTTGGAACAGCGCAATGTTAATCTGTTGCTTAATTCTATCTCTGGAATGCTCAAGCTGAGTAATACTATCGGCCAGCCCGCTTAATTCATTTTCAGCCTTCTCTACTGCCAACTCAGTAACCATACCCAGTTCTTCCTGAACTTTAAGGGCAGCAATCTGCTTCTCGGTAAGTTTCTTACTTGCAATCAGTTGTTCTACCTGAAGTGCAAGATTGTTGTATGTTATGTAGAGTAATTCCGTACCCCAAGTTACACTGTCTATCGCCATTTTCATCTGAAGTTCAGCTTCTTCCAAATCGGTATCCAGCAAAGCTTTACGCTGAGCAACCAGGGAAGCTCTTTGGGTGGCAAGTAAAGCTCCGATAGCACTCTCATACGGCAGAGGGGCTAGGGGATCCGCCGGAGCGAAGCCAATGGCATCTAAATCCGCTATAGCTTTATTGATAGCTTGCAATTGATTTTGTACACCATCCTCAGCATCTTCATAGCCATCTTCTGCCATCTCTACTGTTAAGTTACGTATTTCCATTAAAGGGTCTATCTCTGAGAATTCAATACTAGTAACTAGCGGCTTAGAATCGGCCATCAAATTGAAAGGAAGCACTAGTAATAATGTCAAACCGATACTTAAAACTCTCTTCATTTTATTCATTTTGTATAACCCTCCCAGGTAGTCTGACAAACTCTTAATCAGTCGGTTTTGTCTTAATCTTACTTCCGTACACATATATAGTCAATACTTGTATGGTATTTCCAATATTTTTAATATTTTCTTAATAATTAGCTGCTGATAACTCTGTGAAGAAAAGGCCATCCCAGTAATTACTAGGATGGCCTTCGTAGATAACTACATTACGATACTGGAAACAAAGACATTATACTATACAGTTGGAACATGGTATTCAATTTGTAATGCTAGATCTTTTACGGAGTTCGCTTTAGCTGCAGCATCCTGAAGGATAACTACGCTAATATCATCGCCTCTGAGTACTTCACCTTCTACAGTAAAGATAACTGTTCCATCGTCATCACCATTATCGACAATTGAAAGAACTGTGTTATCTCCGCCGTTTACAATGAAAGTAGCTTCGTTAACATACTGGACTGCTTCAGAGAATTTAATGGTAATTGTGCTATTAGTAGTAGTACCGTTATAAGTTGCATAAACTGCTGCAACCTTGTCTTCAGTACCGGCTGTGCCATAAACGTCAGTAGTTTTAACATTATTATCCTTAACTACTTCTACATCTACTTCATCAACTACCACTTTAGCAATATGATCGCCTTTAAGTTTAGCTCCAAAGATATTTTCGGTACCAATGTTGGCATCAGCCTCGGTAGTAACTTTAATATCTGCAGCTTCAACACCGGTTGGGAGATTATTTTCTAACTCAAGAATAATCTCATCACCATCTACAACTTCGAGAGACTCAACGTTATAGACTGTTTCTCCTGCATCAACAACACCATCGGTGTCAGCATCTGCCCAGACGATGAAGTCATTGGCTTCGTAAGAATCAAGGTTAGTATTGAATTCAACTTCTAGCTTATCCTTAGCAGTAGCAACTACTTCTTCGATGAGGATTTCCTTCGCGTCAAGTGTGGCTGTGTCAAGATTAGCACTTACCATAGCGGTTAAGTTACCTAAAGTATCAGCTACACGACCGATTTGAAGTGTATCTACACCAACTTCGAGTTCAAAGCCTTCAATTGTAATCTTAACAGTCTTGTTGCCATCGATCATAGCAAGAACTACATCGATTCCATCATTAGATTTTTCAGCTGCATCACCAAGGTTGATTACATCACCAGTAGAATCATCAGTGATTTCATACTTGTGCAGGTCTTTAACAGAGTATTGACCATCTATGGCCATAGCTTCATTAAATTCCACATAGAGGATGAACTCATCAGTTTCTTTTTCATCTACGAAAATCTTACTTGGGTATACAGGAGCAGCGGAATCTTCAAGCTCCAACTCGGTGTCATACTTGACCACTGTGTTACCAGCTAGGTCTTCTACACCTTCAATGGTTAGCTCGTAGTTACCTTTTTTAAGATTGGTATCTCTGATATCTAAGGTTACAACACCTTCGTCATCAGCATTAGCTTCATAAGAAGCAGTACGGATAGAGAGTTCTTTACCTTCAGGGTTAACTACGGTGTAGTTATCAGTATCTTTAGCAGAATCACCATCTAATTCTTCGGAGAAGGTAATTACTATATCTTCACCATCGAATTCGACTTCTTCTACTACTGGTTTAGTGTCATCAAGATCTACTTCGACTTTAACTTTAATAGTACTGTTGTCGTTACCCCAGAAGTCTTCAAGTGCACCACTCTTGATGTAAACATAAGCAGAACCTTCTGGAAGCTCATTGCTTGAGAAGTTCAGGGTAACTTTTTTACCACTGATGGATACATCAGGCTCGCCGCCATCATTATCAACAGTGTTACCACTATTGGTGTGATAGAAGTCAGCGATCTCTTCAGATCCGGTGAATCTTACGTCTTCATCAAAGATTAAAGTAACTTCGTCACGACTGGCATCTTCATAGCCTACTACTTCAGGTGCTGCTGAGTCTTCTACGACATCTACTTCAAAAGTCTTAGCTGCAGCATTGAAACCTGCATAGTCTTCAAAGCCATTGCCAACTTCTACAGTCAGTGTACCTTCGGAGAAGCTTCCATACACTGATACTTTAGCTTGAGTGTCATTCTTAGCTGCGGTAACGGTATCCACACTGTAGGACTTGCCATCCAGATCGAAGTCAAATTCGTCATCGCTGTCGGCAAGGTTAGCGATTGGTTCACTGAAAGTAACTTTTACTGTATCTTTACCAATTACTTGTACATCTTTAATAACAGGAAGAGTAGTATCGAAGAAGTCGATATCAAACTCAAGCTCTTCGCCTGTTACAGCGTCATCAATCTCGAGTGTTGCATCTGATTGATTCAATACAGCTTCTTCTAGTGTAAGTGTAACTTTAGCACCATCAACATCAACATCAGCAATGCCGATTTCTTTATTGTTGGTACCTTCTACATCACCTTCGAACACATAGTTGTCAGCATCTTTGAGCTCATCTTCATCATAGTAATCATCGTTGCTCAGTTCAAGAACGATCTGGATAAGGTTAGAAGTCTCAACGGATTTAACGTCGAAATCTTCGTCATTACCAGCAGTTACTTTGTCTATTATGCTATTAGGAACAACACTGGTACCGCCTACTGCGATAACGTCAGTAGCAGCTGTAACGCCATCGATAGCTTCAACAGCAGTAGTGCTGGCTAGCAGTACGAATGCATCAGCTTTAGCTGCTAAAGGAGCAACTGCAAGAGCATCAACCAGGCTTGTGCCATTAGCAACATATACTTTGCTATATTCAAAGGTCAGACCTTCAGCTACAGCTTTGTTAGTAGCATAACGGTTAACACCGGAAAGGCGAGTAGCACCAGCATAGTTTTTAACTACTCCGGTTCCACCTACCAAATAAGTTTCGTCACCAACGAGTTTAGACGCATCAACTGTACCGTCATATTTAGTCAATACGATAGCATATCCATTTGCAGCAGCATAGGAAGCTACGGAAAGAGCATCTGGGATAGCATCGTAGCCAACTACGAATGATCCAGCTGGGCTGGTCAGTTTAGCATTGATAGCATCAGCAGTAGCCAAACGGTTAGCACCGGAAAGCTTTTCCGCAGTAACGCCATCGATTGCATCAACTTCAGCTAGTACTGCATCTGAGATAGCACCGATTACATAAACTGTGGTAGCACCCAAATCTTCAATTTTGTCTTTAACATCAGCATTAAGGGCACCTTTGTAAGTTAAAAGAATCGGAGCTTCTTCCTGGCCTGCCAATGGAGCAGCAGCCAGAGCGTCAACGAGGTTGTCTTGATCTGCAGGAGCAAGTACTACTGTATCAGCAGTATCCCAACCTGCGTCAGCGATTGCAAGAGCTGTGCCAATACGATTAGCACCTGAAAGTCTGTTACTGTCAGCTGTTGCTGCGAACAGTGCAGCTGGCATAAGGGTCAAAACCATAGCGATAATAGCGAGAATTGCTATTTTCTTACTTTTGTTCATCTAGTCTAATCTCCTCTCTTTTTTAGGGGTCAATTCAGCTGTGAAACTATTAAACTGTAAAAGAAGCGCGTCTCACCACCTTGTTTTGCGTCACAGAATTGATCCTCAGACATTGCGCAATATCTAAAGGCACCACCCAAGCAGGGGCGTCCCCCTCTAAGCCTCGTCCTTAGGGGCAGTGGCCAATAGAAATTAAGTTTATACTAGTACATAAAACTCTTCGGATATGTAACTAGTATATTTAATATTAAACCTTAAAATATACTCACGTGCAAATAGTAATTTGTGGGTATTCTTAACTATAAATGGTAAGTTATAATGTTTAAGGGCATATTAAAACCAAATTTTATCTATTTTTAATTATATGTAATAATTTAACAGCAACAACAATTCTTTATTCTTTATATTTTAACAAAAAAAGGAACAATAACTGGCTAGTTTTGCCAAATTATTGTTCCTAAAAATAATATTCTTATATAAACTTTAGTCTTCTATTTCTACCTCGTATTCAATTTCGAACTCAAAGTCCGTTTCGTAGTTACCAGCTTCATCCCGGATAATAGCGATCTCGATATCGTCTCTTCTATCCAATTCTCCATCCACGATGAATATCAATGTTCCACTGGTCCCATCACTCAGGACATTTAATACCTCATTATCACCATCGTTGACATTGATAATATCTTCATCGATTGCTTTCAAGGTCTCATCAAACTCTGCAGTTACCATAGTGAAGTCTGAAGCCTCGGAATAAACCCCATAGACGATTGGAACTCCATCATCCGATCCATTTTTTCCACTGCCTGCATATGGCCGGTCGGTATCCTTATCATTTTGTTCCACCAGACCCGGTAATATCTTATCGACGATAGGCTTAGACTGCCCGGCCTCTAGTTTGGAACCATAAGAATTCTCAGATTCGATGGTATAATCCTCATCCCCGTCTCCACCTCTGGTGGCCAGGCTGAGGATCTCCCCGCTATCGTTGAGATCGGAAGGCAGCATGGTATCCTCATCGATATAGAGGATAATCTTATTGTCTTCCTCTACTTCCAGGCCGGCGATGATATAATCGCTCTCCTCACCATCTACTTCGATGAAGAAATCATCGACCTCATAAACATCCAGGCTCTCCTCAAATTCTACTTCGATGGTAGTCCTATCGGTGGCAAATACCCCATCCGCTGCAATCTCAATGGTTTTATTCTCCATAGATACGAATTCAAGGTTACTACTGCTGAATCTTTCTGTATAATTGCCCCGAAGATCTGCCACCCGGTTAATAATAAAGGTATCTTCCTCAGGATCAAGATCAAAACCATCAACAGCAATCCTAACAGACTTATTGCCATCGGTAAGAGACAGATCTACATCGAATTCGCCATCCTCTTCAGCACTCTCCAGGTCAATATACCTGTCCTCGGACTCATCAAAGATAGCATACTTAGAGAGATCCTTAATCGAATAGTTGCCACTTACAGCCATCGCTTCACTGAATTCTACATAAAATGTGTAATCCGAGCCTGAGCCCTGATAATAGACAGAATCAGGAAATTCAGGTGGGTTGGTATCATCAATCTTTACATTAAATGTTACCTTTGCAATCGGATTCCCAGCGATATCTTCCACATCCTGAATAGTCAGCTTGTAGGTACCTAGCTCAGGATTACTGTCTCTGAGCTCCAGCGTAACTTCATCATCGTCCAGTTCAGCGCTGCTTATTCTGACATCTTCTCCATCCTCATCGACCAAGGTGTAATTATCTGCACCTTCGGCGCTGTCATCATCCATATCTTCGGAGAAAATCACGGTTATTACGTTACTATCGCTATCGTATTCTACTTTGTTAACAATGGGAACTACCTCATCCATTTCGATATCTACCCTGAGTTTAAGCAGATTGTTTTCATTATCCCAGAGGTCAGCCACCGCACCGGAGGATACATAGACATAGCTCCGCCCTTCTGGAAGAGGATTATCTGTGAATTTCAGAGTCAGTTCATTTCCATTCAAGTCCACATCTTCATCGATATCATCATCGATATGATTATCATCATTGGTATGGTAATAGTTATCCCGGTCATCATCTTCGATCCTGATATCCTGGTCGAAGATCAGGGTGACACCCTGCTTGGTGGCATCCTTATAACCTATAACCTCTGGTGGATCGGTATCTTCCTCCACCTCTATCTCGAAGGATTCAGCCTCCACTTTGAAACCGGCATGATCTGTCAGACCGCTGCCGACAGCCACCGCCAGAGTATCTTCTTCAAATTCCCCACGGACAGTGATATTGGCCTCATAATTATGATCCAGGCCTACTACCTGATCGACACTATACTCCTTACTATCCATCTCCAGTTCGAATTCATCTTCCATATCATCCAGATCGGTCATAGGCTCACTGAAGATCACTTTAACAGTATCCTTGCCGATGACTTCGACACTTTCGACTTCAGGGACCTTTCTGTCCAGAAATTCGATATTCTTATAGGTCAGTTCTTTCCCGGCGAGATCTTCATCGATAACCAAGGTGGCTTCACTCTGATTATCTACTGACTCTTTCAGGGTCAAGGTAACGATAGACCTGTCAATCTCTGCATCAACGATATTAATACTTCTGCGTGCATCATCTACATAGCCTTCGAAGTCATAATTGTTCACATCTTCCAGGGCCTCTTTATCATAGTCACTATCGTCCAGCTCTACCGTCAGCTGAAGAAGATTAAGTGCTTGAACCTCAAACTCTGCATCCGGCTGACTGTTGCCAGAGCCGACTCTATCTATGATCCTGGCAGGAACTACAGCCGTCCCACCAACTGCTATAGCCCTGGTAGAATTGGTGATACCTTCTATGGAAAGAACCTCATTTGTGCTTACCAGTAAGACGAAGGACCTATTCCTGGCAGCCAAAGGAGCTACGGATAAAGCATCTACAAGGGTGATTCCGTTGGCTACATATACGTTATCGAAGTTATAGGATAAACCTTTCGCTACCTCGGCATTGGTCAAGAAGCGGTTATTGCCTGCAAACCGTTTGGCACCAGGGATATCTTTCACACGAGTTTTTCCGCCTACGATATAGGTGATGTCTCCTACTAAGTCAGCCTGGGCAATACTGCCGTCAGCATTGGCGATAGCTATAGCAAAGTTATTTGCCGCAGCATAGGAGGCTACCGCGAGGGCATCTGCCATTCCTTCAACACCGACGACAAAAGTACCCGAAGGATTATCAAGTTCAGCAGTAATCGTTTTGGCAGTGGCAATCCTATTAGAACCTGCAAGTTTAATCACAGTAATACCGCTCAAAGCAGCGACTTCATTTTTCACTTTATCAGAGATTGCCCCGATAACATAAACCTTTTTAGCTCCAAGACTGGAGATCTTCGCTTTAACAGAAGGATCTAGGGACCCTTTGGGAGTTACGAGGATGGGAGCTTCTTCCTGCCCGGCCAAGGGAGCAGCGGCCAGAGCATCAACAAGATTCTCCTGGTCGGAAGGGGCGAGGATTACTGTTTCTGCAGATTGCCAACCGGCGTCACATACTTTAAGAGCAGTTTCCACCCGGCTCGCTCCTGCTAGTCTTGTACTCTCCGTGTCTGCAGCAAACAATGCAACAGGCATCATCGTGAAAACCATCGCAATGATAGCTATAACAGCTATTGCTTTCTTTTTATTCAATATTACATCTCCTCTCTTTGTATATAAGCTATATTTCGTCTCCGATATATTCTACATTCTATTTTTCTCTATTTTTTGCCAATTTCCTTTAAGTAATCTGATTTTCTTCTAAAATTTTATTAATAAAAATAAGCCAATTACTGGAAGGTAATTGGCTTTACTATACCGCTATATTATCTTTTATGATGCTGCCATCACCGATAACTTTTCCAGGTGGGATAGTGACACCATCTTTGATATGAACATTATTACCAATTCTGCATCCAGCTCCTACTAATACATCCGACTCGATTATAGTGTTCTTGCCGATAAAGCAGTCAGGACCGATTATTGAATTATCTATCTGGACATTTTCGCTGACTATAGTGTTCTCCAGGATGATAGCCTGCTTAAGAGTAACACTTTTCCGTATCTCACAGTTATTGCCTAGGGTCATGGTATTACCAGATAGCATGTTACGGTCACTAAGCCTGACATTACTCCCTAGAGGCTCTACCTTCAAATTCTCAATTCTATACTTACCGTTTATAACATCCCAATTTGAGGTTTTATATACGTCGATATTACCCACATCACACCAGTAATCTTTGGTTTCATATCCATAGATAGCTCCGTTAAGACTGACAAGTTTAGGAAACAACCCTTTGCCGAAATCATAAAAACCATCAGGGATATAATCAAATATTTCCGGTTCAAAGATATAAATGCCTGTATTTACCAAGTTGCTCAATGCTTCTTCTTTCTTAGGCTTCTCCTGAAAAGCAGTAATCTGATTATTATCATCTGTCACAACTACACCATACTGGGTAACATCCCTAACAGACTTCAGGGCTAGGGTAGCTAAAGCTTTCTTCTGCTTATGGAAGGTTAGCATCTCAGAAATGTTAACATTAGTTAGAGCATCCCCACTGATAACAATAAATTTCTGGTCTAAAAACCACTTATTGTTCTTAACCCCACCTGCAGTTCCTAAAAGATCTTTCTCAAAGGAGTATGATAGATTCACACCAAAGACTTGTCCATCTGAGAAATAGTTCGTAATACAATCCGGAAGGTAATGCGTGTTGGCTATTATATCTTTTATTCCATGATTCTTTAACAGTATAACACAATACTCCATCACCGGCTTATTCACAATAGAAACCATAGGCTTTGGTATGGTAGCTGTAAGAGGCATAAGTCTGGATCCAACTCCCGCTGCCATAATCATTGCTTTCATTACCAAATCTCCTCAGTACTTGTTGTTAAGATTCGTAGTTCTTCTCAAACTTCCAAGCATCCCGGCACATATCCATTAAATCCCGTTTAGCTGTCCATCCCAATTCACTCTTGGCTTTTGAAACATCAGCGTAACATTCCGCGATATCACCTGGCCTTCTTGCTACTATTTCATAAGGGAGTTTCAAACCATTGGCCTCTTCAAAAGTTTTTACTAATTGCAGTACACTAATTCCATAACCGGTGCCCAGATTATAGATATGGACACCTTCAGAGAGTTTATCCAACGCTGCCACGTGCCCCTCAGCCAAATCACTTACATGAATATAATCTCGAACACCTGTGCCATCCACAGTCGGATAGTCATTTCCGAAAATACGCAATTTATCTAACTTGCCCTTTGCCACCTGAGTTACATAAGGCATTAAGTTGTTAGGGATACCGATAGGTAATTCTCCAATCAAACCACTCTCGTGTGCTCCAACCGGATTGAAATACCTTAACAATGCAACAGAACAGTCTGGATTTGCTTTAACCATATCGGTTAAAATCCGTTCGCTCATGACTTTTGTTTCACCGTATGGGCTAGTTGTACGAAGAAGTTCCATGGTCTCCAGGAAGGGAACTTCATTATCACCATAAACCGTAGCTGATGAGCTGAATACAAAGTACTTCACACCAAATTTCAGACATGCTTTACAAAGGATCATGGTGCTAACTACGTTGTTGTAATAATAGATCAGTGGCTTCTCTACAGACTCACCTACTGCTTTAAGCCCGGCAAAGTGGATGATACCATCAATAGAATGATTAGTAAAGACGGTATTAATTGCTATTTCATCAGTCACATCTATCTGATAAAAAGTTATCTTTTTTTCGGTTATATGCTCAATACGTTCTAAGGTTTCCACATTACTATTGCATAGATTATCCGCAATAATGACCGTATAGCCTGCTTCAAGCAAAGCTACACAAGTATGTGACCCTATATACCCAGCACCGCCGGTTACTAAAATGTTCAACGAGTAGTACCTCCACATTTTCTTTTGTGATATCAACTATTAAAAGTTAGATAAGACAAGATTCCCTATATTAAGGTTGAAGTCTTACTCTAAGAACAAATACATACTTACAATAACATTTTCTCTATTAAACGGAATATTTCGGACTAAACCTTTATCCTCTAAACATCCCTTTGCCAGGGATAACCTCTATACTCTTTGAGATAATCCTTCCAAGGGTATATATAATTTCCATTATTATCTTTAACTTCGCGAACTGAACAGATTATCTTTGCTGGAACACCAGTAGTTACTGATTCTGGTGGAACATCTTTTGTCACAACTGACCCAGCTCCTACTAAAGAGTTTTCGCCTATTATTTTACCTGGCAATATGATTGCTCCTGTTGCTATTTGTGCATATTGGCAAATATGAGACCCTATGAGGTTTCCCATAGGCGGATAGGGGTCATTAGTTGTAACAACATACGGGTATATCCAAACGTAATCTTCTATAACCGTAAGTTGACCTATGTGAACATTAGAGTGTAACCTTACATGGTTCCCTATTTTAATATTCCCCTGCAAGTCTGCAAATGTTCCTACACTGCAGTTGTTACCTATGTCAGTATTTTCCCGAATAGCAACATGATGACCAGTTTGGAAATTTTCCCCAATTATTACTTTTTCGTAAATAATACTATGGGAACGGATAATACAATTTTTTCCTATAATTGTCTCAGCAAATATATAATTATCATTATGTTTGTAATAATCTCCTCCAGGTTCTCCAATTATACAGTAAGGACCTATAAAAGTATTGTCTCCAATTATTACATTTGGATAAATTAGTGCACCTTTTGCAATTGTTACATTTTCACCAATAGTAGCACTCTGCGAAACCGTTGCGTCTTGTGCAATTCTATTTAACATATGACTCTCCCCTTTAAAACCTATCCTCTTTTCCAACAATAAATACATAGTTTGTAGTTGCTGATCCACCAATATTTAACATCAGACCATTATTTGCTTTTTGGAGCTGATATTTACCTGCTTTACGACTAACTTGTTTGTATAAATCTAAAAACATTCGAACCCCAGTAGCACCTACAGGATGTCCACAGCCGATAAGTCCCCCGCTTACATTTATTGGTGATTTACCCTCAAAGGCAATATCCCCTTCTAATATGGCTTCATACTCTTTCCCCGGTTCTGTAAGACCGAAAGCAGAAATAGTAGCGTATTCACTAGATGTAAAGCAATCATGAGTTTCAAAAAAGTCAATATTCGATACAGTTAACTTTGCTCGGTTGTATGCATCAACTACAGCTTTTCTTGTCCAAGGTAAAATATATTTATTTGGTTTACTTTCTATAATTTTTTTATTAAATACTAAAGGAGCAACTCTATGCCCAAAACCCTTAACGATTGGTAATTCTTGATCTTTATAATGCTCTTGTTTGTATCTTTCAGAAATTAAGACAACCGCTGCTGCACCGTCAGTAATCTGCGAACAGTCAGAACTCGCAAGTTTTCCTGCAACAATAGGATTAGTGTCATCCCCTCTTAGGTTGGCCTGTAGTTCGCTCATAAACCATTTTCTTGTTTGAGATTTTCCATTTCTTTTGGCATTAGAATAGTTAATATTAGAAATAGTAGCTAAACTCTTCATAAATAGATTTTCAGGGGTATGATACTTTTTTAAAATTTCATCAGCAAGTCTCCCAAATAGTTTTGGGAATGGAAAATTTATTCCTACAGCTTCTTCCTCATATAGAGCAGCTCGTCCTAGAAAGTCGCCTCCAACTTTCGAATCGACTGTTTTCATAAGCTCCCAACCAATCACAATCACAACATCATAATCACCTGTTCTAATCTTAGTAATTCCTGCATCTAATGCCGTTGATCCGGATGCACAAGCTGCTTCGTATCTTGCAGAGGGCACACCATAAAATGCATCATCCACCTCTGTTAACAGGGAACCTAAATGTCCTTGATTTACATAGTATTCAGCCAAAAAATTTCCGACAAAACAAGCCACCTTGTTTTGTCTATTCAGTGCTGTAATATTCTTATAACTAAGGTTAGTTTCTTCCAAGCAATCATCGATTACTTCTTTTAATAGAGCAACAACACTTTTGCCCTCTTTGCTCCAACTTCTTTCAAAATCTGTTTGAGATCCGCCTAAAACAAAGACTTTATTCATTCATAGAGCCTCCTAGTTTGCTTTCAAAAAAGGTCTGTAATCATATTTTGATTCTGGGACATCTTTTAATAATTCTTCAATATTAATATTTAAATCTAATCTTTGATCCTCAATTATTTTCTTGAATGTTAAAAGTCCACCAAATGCATCGATGACAGAAAGGGGGGGAATCCAATTAAAACCCGTTGCCATCACATCATCACAAGAATATATACTAAACCCTACTTCCTTAGAGGCAAAAAGTGAGTAAATTACATACTTAATTAAAAAATTAAGACAAATACTAGCCTCGGTAGAATTATTCTTCACTAGTGATATAAAGGCATTTTCGTAGCAACCAATTCTAAATTCTTTAATCATTTTTTTCGCAAATGGGAAACTGAATTTTTCTATTTGTCTGTATTCGTTTGATGCAATATCGTATACATGAATAGTATTTGTTCCATCAATGTGAGGTACACTTTTATATAAACCACATCCTGATTTTCTTCCAAGCTTATTTTCTTGGATTAACTTCTCCGCAAAAATAGGCATTTTAAACGTCTCGTGAGCATAATCAGCCGTATTTAAATAAATATTGTCAACTATGGCTTTATGGACATCAAGTCCTACAAAATCCGAAGTCACGAGTGGAGGCATACTACGACCTGTAAAGTTTCCTAATATTGCATCAATATAATCAATTCCACCATTATCTTTATATACTTCTGCATATTTCATAGTTTCGTTAATAAATTGGAAGCCTATTCTATTACCTAAAAATGCAGGAGAATCTTTTACCTCTACAACATTACGATAGAGTTTATTTTCCAGATATTTTTTAACTTTACCGAATAATCCTTTATCAGTATATTTTGAAGATATAGCTTCACATAAAATCATACTGTAGGGTGGGTTATAAAAATGTATTCCCATAAAAAATGGTTTTATTTCGTCACTAAAGCTTTCGCTCAAAGCATTTATAGACAAACCCGAAGTACCAGTTGCAATTATTTTGTTAGAATCTATTAAGGGTATTATCTGAGTATAAACGTTCTTTTTTGTTTCAATATTTTCAGAAACGCTCTCAAATATTAGGTCAGAATTCTTAATGCATTCCTCTAAATCTTCATAAGTTTTTGGAATTAAATTATTAGTTATCGAATTTGCTCTTACAGACAATGCAGCTTTCTTGACAGCTTCATTTGCATCTTTCATTTCCCTACAAACCATATAGACTTTTGTATCCCCAAAAGAAGCAAATATTCCTGAAACTTTACTCCCAATGGTGCCATTTGCTCCAATTACAGTAATTACTTTTATTTTCATAGTTTCTCCTAAAATTTATATAACAATCTAAACAATTAAGGGTAAATGGACAAATCGCAATATAACCAACATTATACCAGTTAAGACCTGAAATGTAGTATTTAGATTTTTATATCTTCCCATATTCTAGGTACTTTAAAATCTAAATATTTATTAACTGAAGTAAAATATTCTTTGCTAGTAATAAAGTCAGAATACACCTTAATTTCGTCATATCTCAATGGAAGGTTATCAATAAAGTATTTTAAGTATTTAATCTTCTCTGGATTAAGTCCCATTAACCTTGTAGCAACAATATCAGCTGCAAGTAAATTATCACTTGCTAATAAAACGTTAGCGTGTTTAGAATAAGGACAAAACGGACCTTTTCCTTCTCCTGCAAGAATCCCATCAATAATAGTGAAATACTTTCTATCTCTCTCAAGCATTCCTTGGTACAAATCAACTACCATTCTCCATATAGTGTCATTACCAGGCCAAGAGCCCCGGTGCGTAACCTTTACATTCTTACTCTCTTCCAAACTTTGTTTGTCTGGATACTCATCTCCACCTGTCTCTGGTGAACCCACCCGCCAGTGCACAAGTTGATTCTTCTTAGTAATACTTCCAACAAGTCCTTTTAGGTTTAGTGTTGTTCCTACTTTATGGTGTGTCTTAAGTTTTGGTATAGAAATATAAACATCTGCATCATATAAGCTACGGGAATATGTATAAAGTTGCATCTCACCTGTGTGAAGATTTACAGTTTCTTCTCTTTCATCAAATACGCCTCTAAAAAGCGTTGAATCAACTGAATATAGTAACGATTTATTCGCCAAATTTATTTCAACTTCTCCAATAGGATCTCCGACCTGTGAATGCATTTTATATTTTTTACCATAGTCTTTTAAATCTTTGCATACAAGTGGTCTTAGATCTATAACTCTACAAGTTACATTATATTTTTTCTCTAGTTTTTTAATTCCGGTTAGATTCATTAGTTCATCAAAATCCGCGTCAATAGAAGGGTTATCACCAATGATGATTTCTCCGTTGCCGTTAAGTGCTTTCGCAACTCTATCAGCAACTGCTTCAATAACATATGGATGTGTAATAACACAATAAATGTCATCAACATGATCGCATGATTTTCTCCATCTAGAAGCAACCCAATTTGGTTTAATAAAAACTTTCATTCCTGGTTTGATAAATTCAGAAAATGGATTATCAATATCATATCCAAGTTTACTTAATAAATCATCTATGGAACGGTTTACTTCCCCTTCGGTATAATCATTAGCATTTGAAATAGAAACAGAATAC
Source organism: Gracilibacter sp. BRH_c7a (assembly GCA_001516055.1). Classification (GTDB taxonomy): domain Bacteria; phylum Bacillota; class Desulfitobacteriia; order Desulfitobacteriales; family Syntrophobotulaceae; genus Gracilibacter. The sequence goes on along the minus strand of LOEZ01000096.1, from coordinate 49,596 downwards.
TTACTCATTAGTCAATTCACCCTTTTCATCAATTAGATTTAGGAACATTTCTAAAGTATAAACCAAATATTTTTGATCTCCGGTCATCTTACCAATACAACCCTGTAGAAACTCTGACCTTCTTGGTCCAGACCAGTCTTTTAACCATTGATCCATGGGACGCGCAAATGGAATCTTTTTTACTTCCATCATATCAGGATATCTTTTTCTAAATAATTCATAAAGTATGTACTTGGGCTCACCGTTTCTAATTCTATTAAGATCTAAAGGTGTTTCTAGTTTCAAATGTTCATATGGTTCAATAGTTTTACAATCAGCACTTCTAATAGCATTGTCAAAAGCTTGTACGACTCCAAGACCATGGGTATATTTTAAAAAGGAAATATAATCGATTTTATTATTTCCTTCCTTATACTCTTCATAGATATCTAAGATAGATACTGGATTTACTAACGCTTCATTCGGCATTATGAAACTATATCTTTTTACAAATTCATCAAAATTCCAATCTTTTGACAGTAACTTGTCCATTCCACCAAACGTTGAATCTGCACCATTACCTATTACAAGTTTAGATATACCATCTTTATTTGCTTGTCTAGCCGCTTTATATAGACCAACTTCTACAGCATGTAAAGGTGCTTTTTTATTTCTCATTAGTACTGGCATATACCTTAGATAGTCTTTCCAGGTAACTGTAACGACTTTGTGATCCAATTTATTCTTTTTAGCATATTGACTAGCAATTATTGATTCATCAATAGCACCCTTTGCAATAAACTTAATTGTATAAGCTTTAGTGTTTTCTGGTAAAAAAGACGCTAATATTGCAGAATCAATTCCCCCGCTTAATAATATTCCTGTCTCATTATCTATACTGCTTTTTAAATAATTCTCTATAAATTCTTCAACCTCATGATAAGTCTCTACTGACGTCTGGTCATCTTTGTCCAATACAGGATACACTGGTTTCCATGCTTCTGACCAACATATATCTTGTTTAGGAATCCATCTAAATGCTAAATAACAGCTGTTACAATATTCTCTGTTTTTCATATTAGTTTCCCCCTTTATTGAATGATGGATTACTAATTACTTCCTTCCAACTATACTATTCTTATGGGGTTATGTCTCGCTAAAAAGTTGGCATTCTACCAACTTTTAAAAGGAACCTTATTCATCTCTTAGTTTGATTAAAGTTTGATTCAGTAATGTTGATGATGTTCCCTTAGTGTAAGGAAAGTATATTATATCTACTCCAACCTCGTCAAAATCTTTCTCCAGCTTATTCCATTTATCTGTACCCTTCCAGTCATTTCCAACAAACATTACGTCAAAATGAAACCTCTTCCACGCTTCCATTTTATCCATATTTTCCTGAATAACAGCTTTATCAACATATTTGATTGCATCAATAATTTGAATACGTTCGGAAAAAGGTATTACTGACCGCTTATGTTTATATTGAACCAGTTCATCCGAGCTCACTCCAACTATCAAATAGTCGCACATTTCTTTAGATTTTTTTAGTAGGTTAAGATGTCCAATATGGAATAAATCATAAACACCTGTTGTATAACCTATTTTATATTTCATATTTTTTCACCTCCAGTCTTTAGTTAATAATTTGCAATTAATCTCATGGATGCGTAGAAAATTGGATACTACAATACAGTTATCTTTTAGTAGAGCAAGGCAGTCCAATGAAAATTCAACTACTTGAAAATCTCTTTGCATATTAGTTCAAAAATATTGTCTGATGCAGTATTTTGGTTAGGAGATTCCAAAAAACGTTTATAAAATCTATTTCTTTTCTCTTTTTTTTCGTCCTGCCCTTCACAGACTACTGTATCAACAAACCTCAAGATATCTATTTCATTATAAGCATGATAGTGTTGGTCTAAAGCAAGCTTACCAAATTCATTGAATCTTTCTTTTACATTAATATCTGCAAAAACAAAAATTGAAGGTTTTCCACAGCATAAGTATTCTGCAACAAAAGAACCGCTGTCAAATATCATAGCATCTGAGGTATTGAATAGATCAATATATTGATCCGTCTCAAGTTGGGTATTGCTTTGATCTTCCCATTGCTTATAGTAATTATTAGTTTTATCAATACCCCAATCTTTATGACGAAATAATTTTACCTTCAATAACGGATGTGGCTTAAAAACAATTTGAATTTTATCTTTATATTCTTCAGCTAAATCTAACATTATTTTATAATGTCTTAAAAAGTTCGAGTATCTTAACCACCCTTCTTGCTCAATTGTATGATGCGGAGCCCAAATGATTCTCTTTAATGATTTGTTAGAATCTTTCCATAAATATTCTCCTGTTCTAATACCATAAACAAACCCGTCTACCCCTGGATATCCAGTAATGATAACATTTTTAGCTTTATTCCTCGCATACTCTTTTGCCATTTGTTTATGCATATCTGTTTCATAAAAAGCTTTCCAAAGAACATTGTGAAATAATCCGTCATACTGTTCTTTACATAAGTTTGAGACAAAAAAAGCATAATGCACATAACAAGTAAGCGTATCATTGAAATTTGTTATATAGTATTCATCTTTTATTAAACCTTGATAAGGGTTTGTATAGAAGATAATATCTGGTTTTAACTCATGTTTTACGTCCAAATAACTATCATCATTTTCAGTGTATGTTTTGATTACATTATAACCTTTACTTTTAAAGAGTTGATAAGATTTTCTCATTTCCTCCAACATGTTTGCTCTTCCGTAGTTGACAACAGGGCAAATTACCACAATGGGGTAAAATCTTGAATCCTGTGCCATCAGCCGATAAACACCATCGTACTTCCAGACGGAAGAATGAGTTACAAAAAAAGCAACTTTTACTTTATCCTCTTTGCTTTTAATCCTAAGACGTTTAAGTGCATGATTGTGGCGCAGAGGCTGTACTTTTATGGCTAGATATTCTTTAATAGAAGTAATCCGTTTACTGATTACTCTAAGAAGATTCTTTATTCCCTCCAGCAAAACAGTTTTAATTGTCGTATTTACTATCATCACGACCTTTTTCTATCCCAATAGCTAAATTAAATCAAATAATACACAAAGTACTTCGCTGCTACACAGTTAACCTCTTCCACATCTTTTGAAACATTTGTTTTGTTAATTGGTAAACAGTATCAAACTCTTTGATTCTCGCCAATTTACTAATGATAACGTATATAGTAACCCCAGTTATTACTTGTATAGGAAGTATAATTGCGTTGCTAAAGGGAAGTAGTCCGCCAACAGCAAAAACTAAAATCCCCATTATGATTGATATAATAACAGTCGGTATCATATCTATTATCTGTTCCTTTGTAGAGTATGAAATAAGCTCTTTAGAATAATGTGAATTCACAATCAAAGCAATCTGTGCATTGAGGAACGTGGTCCAAAGAAGTCCATAAATTCCCAGGTTTAAGATAATTACTACACTAATAAAGATTAAGCCAATAACCATTTTAAGAATATCTAACTTTAAAAATAAGTCAGAACGGCCCTTTACCTGCAAGATATTTAAGTTTAATGCTCGGTGGGGCAATGTCATCCCACTCAAACAAAGAATCTGGAAGTATGGAACCATAGGAAGCCAATTGGTACCAAAAAGGAGCTGAATTAGCTGATTCGCGACAGCTGCCAATCCTATCATCATCGGGAAGGTTAAAAAGCTAGAGTTTTTGATTATTCTTTTAAAACCCGCCTTAAATCTTTGATGGTCATCTTGTAGTTTACTGAGTGCTGGATAGCTCACCTTAGCTACGGATGATGTTATTGAGTTTGCAGCTGCGTCTCTTAGTTCCAAGGATTTTGTATAATATCCCAGCATCGTTGCTAAGTAAAACCTGCCGATTATGATGTTATAGACGTTGTTATAGATCGTTGATAGGATTCCAGTGACCATCATCTTCCAACCAAAACCAAATAGTTTTTTAAAAGAATTGAAGTCAAATACTAATAACGGTGTCCACTTATTGTATGCTACTAACAGGGATGAGGAAATAAGTTGTTTCGCTAATCCATTAATCACAAGACTCCAAACCCCGAATCCATTATAGGCCAAAATTATTGCTAGTATACCGGCTAAAACTAATGCAATAACATCGATTTTTGTTTGTGTTTTGAAATTCAATTTTCTAACTAGTATTGTTCTTTGGATTAGCCCAATAGATCCAATGATTATATTAAGACTAAGGACACGTATTATGACCAACAGTATTGGTTCTCGGAAGAAGTTACTTATCGCAGGTGCAGAAATAAATAAGATACAATATATGATAACAGCAATTGCAAAATTATAATAAAAGACTGTGGAGTAGTCTTCCTCACTGACTTCTTTTTCTCGGATCAAGGCCGTGGTCATTCCACCATCAATAAATATTTGTGAAATGGCTAAAAAGATTATTGTCATGCCTAGAATCCCGTAGTCTTGAGGCAACAACAACCTAGCTAGAATTATTGCGAAAACAAACTGCACACCACTTTGGGCAATAAAACCACTAAAGCTATAAAATAACGCTGATATCGTTTTATTCTTTAAAGAGTCTTTTTCAAGCACACGTTACTCCTATAGAGTATATTTTTTTAGTTTGGATCATTCTTAAAATCATTGATCGCCTTTAGATTTTTAACTTGTCTAGAAACTCCCTTAAATAATTTATTTCAAGTTCAAACTGATTAGCATAAAATTTCTCGCCTTTATTAACAACATGAGCGTCTAAGAAAATTGACTGAAGATCCATTGTTTTTCCTATTGTAGCATACATATTAAAATTATACTCTTTTGGAATAATACAAATAAACGTTGCCTCGGGATGGCAATAAATAATATTAGTCAGTGCTGCCCCACTGGTTCCTGCAACGTAAGAAGCTTCAGAAAAAGCTTTCACCTGTTCTTTAAAAGAAAGCTCTTCTGGACAAATCACTTCGAATCCATATTGGCAAAATAGGTCAGCTACTTCTTTTTCATTAATAAGTCGCTGGTTCTTTGTGCTTTTTCTAGATATAAAAATATTCCTTCTAGCATCAGTCTTTCCTATTTGTAATTGTGCAATTACCGTATCACGGATATATTTAAGGCTTCTTTCAGACACCCGAAAATCTTCATTTATTAAACTTGTATTGTCCTTTATGTTTACTGGCATCCATGAGCAGTCAGATAAATATATGAGCTTCTTGACGCGATATTTATACTCATTTTTGATAGGAATTATAGGGTGATTTTTTACATTCATAACCTGTAGTAATTGCTTGAGCTGTGGCGTTTTAACTATAATTTCATCTACGACTATCGGTAGATGACAAAGATCATGATTTTTATCAATATACTCTAGTTTAGCTAATAACTCAACTGTTAAGTGGTAATAATTACAGGATGCAAATCCCAGTAGAAAAATCGCTTCTTTAATTTCTTGCTTTGCATCTTTCGCCATGATTGCTACATCTTTATTTTTATAGATACTTTTAAGTGATGCAAACCTTAAATCATAACGGTTGTAATAATCTATAGAAAACATATCATATAAGCAGTATTTATCTTTAATTAAAAAGCTATTTGAGCCGATTATGTCAACGTCACTCATCTCTACTAAATAGATTTCTGGTGACATTCGAGTTTGTATTTCCGCTGCTTTTTTGATACCAAAGTATTCAGGGGTATATATCAATCTTTCCTTCTCTTTTTCTAACACTCTAATAGGTAACTGGCTCTTGTGACAGTATTCTTTCACTCCCATTATTGAATATTGATATAGCTCATTGGGAGGATTCATCTTTGCTTTTATTTTTAGAGCAGTTATGTACAATAGATGTCTATCCCTTACAAATCTGATAATTATATTATATACCTCGATCAATATCCGATTTTTTTTTTTAATTGCTACAATTATTTTTTTATCCAAGGTGTACATTCCTTTCTTCAACGCTGAGAAGCCTAATACTTTATCAAGTTTTATCTCTATGCTCCAACTTTCTGCTTTAATAATCCTTCTTCTGTTTATTACTTTATTTGCTCCACTTATTGACAGCTTCAACAACATAATCAATCTCTTCATCAGTCATTCCATTGTACAAAGGCAAACTTATTACTTCATTTGCATACTTTTCTGTTATTGGAAAGTCCCCCATTCCAAATCCTAATCTACGATAGCACTCAGCCAAATGTGGAGGTATGGGATAATGAATTTGCGTCTTTATTCCACATTCTAGTAAGTATTTTTGGAAGTCGTCTCTCTCCTTACATTGGACTACAAAAAGATGATATACGTGGTCTACCATATCCCTTGTTATTGGCATATTTATTCTCGTATTTTTTATTTCTTTTAAATACCGCATGGCTATGCGTACTCTATCTTGTGTCAATTCACTCAAATGAGACAACTTAGAGCTCAGTAAAGCAGCCTGCAACTCATCTAATCTTGAATTCACACCTTCTATCTCATACTGATACTTTACCTTACTTCCATAATTTCGAAGCATTCTAACTAGGTCTGCAATCGCTTGATTATCTGTTATAATCGCCCCCGAATCACCAAAAGCTCCTAAGTTTTTAGTAGGAAAGAAGCTGAAACACCCTATGTCTCCGAAAGTTCCGGTCAACTGACCATCAAACTTTGAACCGTGCGATTGGGCACAATCCTCCACTAGAAACAAGTTATATTTATCTACGATCTCTTTTATCTTTCTAATATTAGCAGCTTGACCATACAAATGAACTACTAAGATTGCCTTTGTTCTATTTGTAATTGCATCTTCAATTTTTCTATCATCTAGGTTATGATACTCATCAGGTTCTACAAAGATTGGAATAGCTCCATTTTCTGTGATTGCTAAAACGGAGGCAATATAAGTATTTGCCGGAACAATGACTTCATCGCCTTTATTTATGCCTAAAGCCCTAAACGCTAATACTAGAGCATCAAGCCCTGAATTAACTCCCACACAGTATTTGCTTCCAGTATATTTTGCATATTTAAGCTCAAAATTTTCCACCTCTTGGCCAAGAATGTACTGTCCGGATTCTAAAACTCGTATAGCAGCTTGTTTGTACTCATCTGCATACATTCTATATTGCCTATCAAGCACGTTAAACTCTATCTTTAATCTACTCATTCTAGTAACCCTCTTTACCATTTAATATACGACATAATACTGATGTAATCACTATCGTCATAAAAGTCTAAAGTTACTTACACAGAATCAATTCGCTTCTCAAGGTTAAAAACTAGTACTATACATCTGTTCGTAGTACATTATATAATCTCCAGATACTATTTCATCCATCCACTCTTGATTATCTAAATACCATTTAATAGTTTCCTCAAGGCCTTTTTCAAAAGTATAAGAAGGAAACCAGCCTAGTTCCGTTGAGATTTTAGTATTATCAATAGAATATCTCCTGTCATGCCCTAACCTATCCCTTACATATGCTATCAACTGTTCACTTTTTCCCAAATAATTTAAAAGTAATTTTACTATTTGAATATTTTCTCTTTCATTATTTCCTCCAATATTGTATACCTCTCCTAGTTTCCCCTTGTGTAAGACTGTGTCAATAGCAGTACAATGATCTTTTACAAAAATCCAATCCCTTACTTGTTTGCCATCTCCATATATAGGCAGGGGTTTTTCTTTCAATGCATTATTTATCATCAAGGGTACTAACTTTTCCGGAAACTGATAAGGACCATAATTATTAGAACAACGCGTAATAATTATGGGAAAACAATATGTCTCATAATATGCTCTAACTATCATATCCGCTGATGCTTTAGATGCTGAATATGGACTATTCGGAGACACCGGGTTTTCTTCAGTAAACTTCCCTGTTATACCTAATGAACCATATACTTCATCCGTTGAAATTTGAATATATTTAACACCGTCTTTATATTCTCTACAATACCTGTCATATGGTTTTACTTTCCAATACCTTTTTGCTGTGTCCATCAGTGCCTGGGTTCCAAGTATGTTTGTTTTTGAGAATACCTCTGGATCTTCTATACTCCTATCGACATGAGATTCAGCAGCAAAATTAACAACTATGTGAATATTATAATCGTCGAATATCTTTCCCAATAATTGTCTGTCACAAATATCACCCTTAATAAAATGATATCTTTTATCATTCTTAATATTATCCAGATTTTTTAAATTCCCTGCATAAGTCAGTTTATCTAGATTATAAATATTGTAATCATAGTTAGATAATAAATGTTTAATAAAATTGGAACCTATGAATCCTGCTCCTCCCGCTATTAATAAATTCTTCACTTATATGTTCACCTCATTAGCTACGTGTATCAAATATTGTCCGTAACTATTCTTTTCATATCTTTTTCCGATAGAAATAAGCTGTTCTCTAGAAATCCATCTATTCCTGTAGGCTATCTCTTCAGGACATGATATATAAAGGCCGGTTCTTTCCTGTATTGTTTTAACAAAGTTTGAAGCATTCGAAAGCCCGTCATATGTTCCAGTATCTAGCCATGCAAACCCTCGTCCTAAAAGTTCAACCTTAAGGTTACCTTCTTTTAAATACTCTATATTTAAATCAGTAATCTCAATTTCCCCTCTATCTGAAGGCACTAATTTTTTAGCTTTTTTTATAACTGTATTGTCATAATAGTATAAGCCTGGAACAGCATAGTGTGATTTTGGATTAGTTGGTTTTTCTTCAATAGACAATACATTATAGTCTTTATCAAATTCAACTACTCCAAATTCTCTAGGGTCTGGCACGTAGTAACCAAATATTATTGCCCCACCTTTAATACTCGCAGCCCTTGTTAGGATTGGCACAAATCCTTGTCCATAAAATATATTGTCTCCGAGGATTAAACATGCACTATCCTCATTTATAAAATCTTCACCAACAATAAAGGCATCAGCAAGACCTTTAGGTTCCTCTTGGATTTTATAGCAAAGCTGGATACCAAAATCAGACCCATCTCCTAAAAGTTTGTTAAAAAACTCTTTATATTCTTTATTGGTAATAATAAGAATTTCTTTAATTTCTGATAACATTAAAACTGATAATGGGTAGTATATCATTGGCTTGTCATAAATTGGCAAGAGTTGTTTACTAATACCTTTAGTTATTGGGTATAATCTTGAGCCGTTTCCTCCCGCAAGAATAATCCCTTTCAAATACTCACCCCCTATTTGTTGATTGCAAAAAACGATAGTTTTATTAACGACATTAACAGTATCTAATGATAATAATACTGTTTATGTGCCTATAGGTTTTACTCTTTTTTGATAACCTTGGCTGGATAGGCCCTCTAATCATCACACTCCAAGAAGAACATCTTTTATTACGATCCTAAATAATAATTTTTTCTTTCCAACCTTTTTGTACATATTCCAAGAATTCATCATAGTCTCTTATATAATCATCTTCTTTATAATATTCTGAAGCTGCTACACAAAGGACTGATCCTTTTTCTAGCCATTGCATCTCACGCCATAATCCATACTCAACAAATAGGCCTTTGTTAGGTGAGTCTAACAAATAAATCTTCTTATTATTTCCATCATCAAGCATTATCTCTATCTTACCGTATGGGCACCAAAGGACCTGTTGTAATTTTTTATGAGCATGCATCCCTCTCCTATTCCCATTCGGTACATCGTATGTAAAATAAATACGTTTAATAAGGAATGGAATATCTTTACATGACTCAAAGAAAGAAAGATATCCTATTTCAGAATTACCGCGAGTTGTTAGATTCAATAATGGGTTTGTAATCATATAATTGTTCCTCTCCAATTTGTTTATAAAAGTTATAAGCCTCATTCCTAATGTGGGTTAAATACTTAGGAGCGTTCTTTCTTTCTTCTTTCATAATGTTAGTAAATCCTTTAATTCTTAGATTCATTTTTGAATCAAAATACTTTATCTTAATGCTTTGGAACTTTGAGTAGTATTTATACGGATTAATATACTTTGGATATTTTGCAGATTTAGGGTAAAACTGTTTCATTATCTTAAGACTTTCAAGATTATATTGATTATGTTTGCTTCTTTTATTTGAAATACCATCTGTTGTTCTATACAAAATATAAGGTTTTTCTTTAATATTCAATTTCAAGTTAGATACATTTTTAAATATATAATACCATTGAGGTAAGTCTTCTATCCAACTATAGTTTGAAAGAAAGCTCATTAAGCCTTTATCTTGGATAATCTCAGTTTTCATAAATGCTCCTGGAGCATCAAATAAATTTCCAAAAGTGAGTCGTTTTTTAATTTCTTCTATTTTTTCAAGCCTGATTAATTTTTTAAAGTTAATATCTCCATTACTTCTAATCTTTTCGCATTGACCAAACCGAATTACTGGTGTAAATACCAATTCGTTATCCTCTATTACTTCAAAAATATTGTTCCTATAATATAAGTCATCTCCTGCTAATGATTTGTAGTAATTAGTAACAATTGAACTAATACCTTTTAAGTAATTTGATACAATTCCTTTATTTTCACTGTTAGTTAGTATTATTATTTCTTCAAATAGAAACTTATTCCTTTTTACCCATTCATTAACTAGAAAAATAGTATTATCTGTTGAACAATCATCACTAATTATGTATTGAAATTGCAGTCTATTCCCAAAGTTTAATATCTGATATTTAATACTTTCTAAATGTTCAATTATATATTTTTCTTGATTATATGAAATAGTTAAAAATGTGAACATGCAATTCCATCCTTATGTCATCCTTTATTAGCTTATACACAATATCTTTTCTGTTTATCTTTCCACAGTCATTTAAATACTCTTTACTAATAGAATCATAATTTACAATAATTCTTTTATTTTTTTCAAAATTCCTGTTCTTTTTATAATTGTCTCCCAAAGAAAATCTTCAGCCCTAAATTCCGAAATAAATTTATGTTTTTCTATTTTTTCAATATCAAATTCGCTATGATGATTAAGTTTATAAAATGAACAGTTGTAATTTTCTTCGAATTGTTTAATCCATTTATAACTTGTTGTAACTACTTTTAGTTTGAGAGCAAGGTATTCGAGTAGCTTAGTAGATGTTTGTATATTAAATGGATATTTGTCGGGGATAAAATTGATACCATATATAGCTTTAGATGCTATTTGGGGAACATCCGAATATGATATCTTTCCAGTAAAAATAATATCTTTATTGTTTTTATAAGCTTTATATATATCATCCTCAACATTTCCAACCAAGCAAAGTTTACCATTTTTCCTTTCGGTAAATTTTTTTAAGAATTTGTCTATCTCTCTACCTCTGCATATAGATCCAACATATACAAAGTCATATTCTTTTTTTGGATTTTTTATTTGAAGAAATCTTTCATCTATCCCCATATCTCGAAGACAATAATCGATACAATCATTAAAATCAAATCCAGACTTAACATTCTCATTTAAAAATATTCTTAAATCAGGCCTTGGGTTTACATTAGCTTTTAAAGAGTTTTTTATCTTAGCAAATGGGCCTACAGACAACGATGCATATTCATGTACGAGAATCCGGTCCTTAATTTTTGCCCCACCAAAGCCTTTAAATTCCCATATAACATCATAATCCTTTAATTGATACTCATCTAGTTTAGAACAATCAAAGGCTTTAAAATCATTCGTCTTATTAAAGTATTGAATATAAGCATCTACTTCTGGTAGAAATGCATTTTTAGTTCTTATAAATAAGATTTTAATCAGTGTATATCACCTTCTTTAGCTCTGTATTATTCATATAAACATTTATTGTTTCTCTAGTCATTCTTTCAAGAGTATAGATTTCTGATTTCTCTCTCGAATTGAAAGAAAACATTTGCTTCATGCTAGTGTCCATAATAACCTTTTTTATTTTATCGGCAAAATTAACCTTATCGTATAAAGCCAAGTAACCATTTACACCATCTTCAACCAATTCTCTAACTCCACCAACTCGTGTAGCTATAATCGGCAAACCTGCAGAAAGAGCCTCAAGTAGAACATATGGCATCCCTTCATAGAGGCTAGGTAGTGCGAATATATCAAAAGCTGAAATTAGTTCTTGACCATCAGCCTCACCTAAAAAATAAACCTTACCCTTTAATATATTGTCTGTCAGCATTTCTTCTAAGTCAGACTTTAAAGGCCCATCACCAATATATATAAGACGAATGTTGTCAAATTCCTGTTCCACTAATTTAAAGGCTTTAAGAAGTAAATCAGGAGCTTTTTGTGGCACTAGTCTTCCCACAAAACCAATAACTACTTCATTTCCAGATATTCCTAGCTCTTTTCTAATTGTAATCCGGGATTGAAATTTGATTGGTGCTATTCCATTATGAACAATATGGAGTTTTTTTTCATTAAGCCCAAGAGAATTTGCATGTCCATACTCGTCTTCTGAGACCAGTATAATACCATCACTAATAAGGGCTAGTAGTTGTTCGATAAGACTATATAATTTCCTCTTGACCCAGTTAAGGTTGGGGTTCATGGTACTAAAGGCATGTGGTGTATAAAAGGACACAGTATTCAATCCTAAAGCAGATAATCTCATCAAAGCTCCCGCTTTCGAGCTATGCCCGTGTACAATATCAAAGGGGCCATTTTCCTTTATATAGGCTCTTAATTGAATAACCATCTTAATGTCTGCTAAACTCATCTCATGCTTGACAGGAAGCTTACTAAAATTTACATTATTTAGCTCTTCTTTTCTCTGAGCAAACTTTTTATCCATACGTAATGGTGAGTAGATAACATGTACTTCGTGACCTTTTTTACTCAGTCCATCCGCAAGGTCAAGAATATGCCTTCCTACTCCACCACCGGCGGCTTCAGTTGCCAATAATATCCTCATTTTATCTCTGTTTAACCTATCTTCTTTAGTATGCATTCTTATTGACAAATCCTTTAAAAAAGGTTAAAAATATAATTTTGATGTCAAGCATAAATGTCCAGTTTTCAATATAGTATAAGTCGCAATCTATTCTTTTTCTGATAGACGTGTCGCCACGCCAGCCGTTAACTTGAGCCCAACCCGTTATACCAGGTCTTACTTGATGTTTAATCATGTATTTTGGTATCTCTTCTTTAAACTGCTCTACAAAGAATGGTCTTTCAGGTCTTGGCCCGATGAGGCTCATATCGCCTTTCAGCACATTGAATAGTTGAGGTAATTCATCAATACTTGTTTTTCTTATTAATGCTCCAACCCTTGTTTTCCTGGGATCATTCTGAGTGGTCCAGTTGGTATCAGAAGACTTCTCTTCTTGGACTCTCATCGATCTGAACTTATACATCATGAAAGCTCTTCTATTAAGCCCTACCCTTTCTTGTTTGAATAATAAGGGGCCTGGTGACTCAATTTTTATCACTACAGCAACAATTATTAGGATTGGACTACAAAATATTATTCCTATGGTGGAGAGCAGGATATCAAAGATTCTTTTAAGAGTGTTATTCGCAACATTATCTAAAGGAACGTACCTTGTATTTATCAATGGAATACCCGCAATTTCATCTACCAGTGGGCGTGCCGGAATATATCTAGCATAGTCTGGAATAATATTAGTACGAATACCATTTTTTTCACTTATTCCGAAAATATATTTCAATTTATCATATTGTTTAAGGGGTAAGGCAATAATTATTTCATCAATATGATGTTCTATCAGGTAAGAGTCAAGTTTATCAATACTTCCTAATATTTTAATTCCACTTACGCTTTTACCTTCGCTAATATTATCGTCTAGTATCCCAATTATCTCATATTCGTAAGTATTTATCTCATTTATTCTCTGCGTTATCTTTCTACCTAGTCCACCTCCACCAATTATAAGCAAGCGTTTAATGCTATCCCCTTGTTTTCTCTTCTTTGTAATTAATACTTTTATTGAAGCCCTTTGTAGTAATGCAAGAGAACAGTTTATAAGTACAAATAGGACAAAAACAAGCCTAGAATAATCCATCAGTTTCATTACAAAGAGGATACTAAGTAGAATGGTAATCCCTAATATATTTGCACTTATTATCTTATATAAGTCATTCGTAAACGCTTTTCTTTTTTGTTCATTGTATATACCAAGAAACGTATAGATTATTAATTGTAAAGGTATTAATACTACTAAGGTCTTTAAGTAATAAGTAATATCAAGATGGTTACCGTTAGAGTCAAAGAATCTAATATAATAGGCACTTAAGAGGGATATAACTAACGTAAAGACGTCTATAAGTATTTGGACTTTTATTATGACTTTGCGATTCGTGTTTATCATTTTTTAGCTCCAAACTTCATACATTAGAATGCATATTGTGCCCTGCATACTATATCGACTTATTCTTTGACCGCTAGTAAATATGAATACCCCATAAATACCCAGAATACTATCTGTAATCCAATTACAGAATCATTGAACATTCCTTGGTATAAATAAGCTATAATACCCAAAAGCAGTGGCCATTGTAACTCATAATCACTTGTTTTTCTGATAACCATTTTAAATCCCTTTATAAGTACTTGAGAAATTATTAACAGATAAGCTAGAAAAGCTATTAAGCCAGAACCATAGAGTACTCCAAGATAGGTATTATGAGGTTTATCAATTATCACATCTTCCTTGTTCATCGAAGATATTTTAGCTGGGTCTCCTTGATCAAGGGTAAAGGTTAGAGTATCAAGACCATATCCCAAAAGAGGTTTTTTACTGATTAGCTCAAGCGTTTCCTTCCATATATAAAGTCTCCCTGTTCCTATTGTCCAACTATACTCTGGCATATCGAAATCATCCGTCATTAGATTTTGGTATGTTGTTTCCGAATCCATCTTTGTAAGTTCCTGATCTATTTTACTAACGATTTGATCACCAATACTCCATGTTAAACTGACTACTAAAACAGAAATGACTGTTAAGGAAGTTAGTATTCTTTTAACTGTTACCTTTGGTCTATATTTAAAGTAAAAGAACACTAACAGGGCAAGGACGGAAAGAATAAAGGTTAGACTAAGTATTACATAGTTAGATACAACATCCTTTATCAATGTAGAATCATATAAATTGAATAGATAAAATTCAAAAGTTAAAACGAAAACTAACCCAATAAAAATATATATTTCCTGCAGAGATTTCCTCTCAAAAATTAGCCCGGCAATAATAATTAACATAAATATAAGTGTTATCATACCATTTAAAGCACCTGAACCAAAAACTATTGTTCCACCTAAAATTGCCATACTTAAGTTGATCAATTTTTCCATACGGTTATTCGCAACTAATAATGCTTTAGTACAAAATATTGCAAAAACAATTGCTCCTAGGGCACTGGTGTAGTTATAGTGACCCACCGTACCAACTATATAAGACCCTTCAGTTAATCTTGTACCCGCATATTTACCAAGAATCACCAGCTTAACTAGACTGCTATTTAATACATTGAAATTAAAAAAATGTAAGACTACAAGTATCGAGTTTATAATGGTAAAAGGGTAAAGCGCATAAAATATTTTATCAATATTTATGGTCTTATACTTCGTATTTATTATAACAAGCATCAAAGAAATTAAACTGAAGTATGTCAGAAACCCACCGTGTCTACTGTAACTACCCCATAGTGCTATGGTTTTGTATTCGGATACTAATAAAGATATTACTAAGGATAATAAAAAAGAAATCAGGAAAATATTCATTTTATTTATCTTTAATGTCGGATTGCTTATGTATATATTATAAACAAACAAAATAATCAAGATGCTTGTAAATAAAAAAAGTAGAATGAATTTATAATAAGTAAAAAAGTCAGTAGGAGTTCCCGTTGAAAGAGTAATGAATGGATCTATATTGGGAGAGATAAATTGTAATTGCTTTAGATGAGTAACCAAGGGAATAACAGCAAGTATTGCTAAAATTAGATTATTAATAGCTTTATTATCTACTTCCAAGTTTGTTAGCTGAACTTTACTATCCATTAGTGTCTACCCCTTCATTATTTATTCGACTTTTAATATGCTCAATATAATCTCTAGCTAATTCTTTATCATCCTCGTCTGTGCTTCTTTTCTCAATAACTTCAAAATACATTAGAGCTTTATCATAGTTCTTATTCTTAGCCAGTATACTGCTATAGTCTTTTAAATAAGCTAACTTAAGAACTATTGCCGGATAAATCTCTCTAGCCATTTCAAAGTATTCCTGAGCCTCATCGTAATTTCTGACCATTACTTTATTTCTTGCTAGAGACCAATAAATCGTTGCACTATTATATTCTTCAGCAAGATTGTTTAACGCTAGGATTGACTTGGCATACTCTTTCTCTTTGAAGTCGTCTATTGCTTTTGTATAGGATTTATAGTCAGCTAACCAAACTTCGTCTTGTTTCTGGCCTACTTGATTAACATAAATAGTGGTCAGAACAACCACTAAGCAGACCACTATTAAAATATGCCTAAAAAACCTCAGTTCCAAGATTTTTTTCATTTTCACTCCTAAATCCTCTATATATATATTTTTCTACATTATTATTGTATTTTCTATTTAGATATTTTGCAATAACAATTTTTCCTAAAGAAATACCAGTAATAGCTTGACTTGGTTTTCCTACTTGCTATATGCTATATCTCATTTTTTATTATATGGCCAATATCTTGAGCTTCGTATATAAAGTATAAATAGGGGCAATCGCTAAAAGCGATCGCCCCTATTTCGTTAATAATTAAACCTACCTAAGATGGTCTTAATTACTGCGGAATACTACTGAATAGCGTATTCAACGTTCAGGTCGATATCATAGGCACGATTACCATTAGTATCTTGAACTACTTCTATAGTAATGTCGTCACCTCTGAGAACTTCACCTGTAACAGTAATTTCGATTGTATCAGCTGAGGTTAATTGAACGTCAGTTACTACAAGATCACTGTCGTCTCCATTAAGTTCAACAAGACTTAAGTTACCGTTAATATAACCGGCTACGAGTGCCTCATTAAATACAATGGTAATAGTGGAAGTTGTTGTTCCATCATATGCTGCATATACAGTCTGAACATCATCTTCTGAACCTATATTTTCGTGAGTAGTAACACGGTTCCAGGAATAAGTCTCATCGGTATCTTCATTATCTAGCTCAGCGACTGCAGGTACAATTTCATCTTCAATTTCCATCGTAGCATTGGTAGCAATTTTAGCACCAAAAGCGTTCTCTGTTTCGACTCCTGAAGATATAGTATTCAACCAATAGTTTGTGGTATCAGCAGGAAGTTTATCATCCATATAGACAATAATCTCGTCAGCATCTACTACATCAATTGATTCAATATCTAAAGTGGTAGTTGTACTTAATGTACCCAGTGATACATAGAAATCTTCAATTTCGTAATCATCGAGGTTACCATTAAATTTAACTTCAATAGTATCTTTTGCTGTAGCTTTTACTTCTGCAAAACCAATAGATCTTTCTTCGAGGTCTTTGATGGGTTTACTTGTTGCAAACGCTGTATAGTTATCATCTGTATCTGCTACTCTACCGACAGTGAGAACAGAGTCTCCATTATCGATAGTATCATCGCTACCACCTGCGATGGCAAATTCGGCAGTGTCAACTGTAATCTTAACAGTTTTGTTACTGTCCGCTAATTCGATTTCAACATCGATATTGTCATCATCATCATCAGCTGCTTCACCGAGATTGTACTCTTCTTGAGTAGCCCCGCTGTTAATAATGAGCTCATATTTATAGAGATCATCAGCAGCATAGGCACCTTCGTCAGTCAACGCTTCGTTGAACTCAGCATAGATAACATACTCGTCTTTAGCAGCATCTGATAAGTCAACATAGACGCCACGTAATGTGGGTTCATTTTGATCAGTGTATTCAAGCTCGATTGAATAATCTTCTACTTCGTTACCAGCAAGGTCTTCAACGTCTACGATAGAAATCTCATAGGTATCGCCTTCGTCGAGGTCATCGGCTGGGTCTCTTAGTTTAAGAGTAACAACGCCTTCATCATCACTGTTTTTAGTATATACCGCACTACGGATGTTAACTTCATCGTCACTGTCAGTGGCATTAAGCACAACATAGTTATCTTCATCTGCAGCAGAATCGGAATCGAGTTCTTCAGAGAAGGTAATTACGATGTCATCGCCATCAAATTCGACTTCCTCAATAGTTGGAGCAGTCTCATCGACGTCGACTTGAACTTTAACTTTTACTGTGCTGTTTTCATTACCCCAGTAGTCTTCGATAGCACCACTCTTGATGTAAACATAAGCAGTACCTTCTGGTAGCTCCTGGTCAAAGACCATTGTTACTTCGTTATCATCAAAAGTTACATCAGTAAGATCATTCACATGGTCATTACTATTAGTGTGATAGAAGTCTTCTTTTTCAGCATCACTGGTTAATTTTACAGCTTCGTTAAAGATAAGAGTAACTTCATCTCTTTCAGCATCCTTGTAGCCATTTGCTTCAGGAGCATCAACATCTTCAACTACATCCATTGTAAATGTCTTAGCTGTTACATTGAAACCAGCATAGTCTTCTAAACCGTTGTCAACTTCAACAGTCAGTTCACCCTCTTTGAATGAACCATATACCACGATGTTTACTTCGGTATCGTTTTCTGTTGGTCCCAATACATCAACACTGTAGGATTTGCTGTCAAGTTCAAAATCAAACTCGTCTTCTAAAGCAGGTAAGGCAGCGAGAACTGCAGGTGCAGTAGCATCACTTTTCTTGTCACCATCAGCATAGAAGTTAATTGGCTCACTAAAAGTAACTTTAACTAAATCTTCACCAATAACTTTAACTGATTCAATTGTCGGGATGTCTTTGTCAAAGAACTCAATGTCTTCGAAGACAACTTCTGTACCAGTTACTTTCTTATCGATGACAAGTTCGCCAACAGTCTGATTGTCGACAGCTTCATCAAGGTTAAGAGTAACTGTAGTTCCATCTACTACAACTTCATCGACGAGAATTTCGACGCCAGTTTTGTTACCGACTTCGCCTTCGAACTCATAGTTATCTTCATCTTTGAGTTCGTCCTCATCATAGTAATTATCGTTGCTCAATTCGAGAACGACCTGGATAAGGTTAGAAGCTTCAGCAGATTCAACTGCGAATTCACCACCAGCATCGTAAACATCAGCTACAACACTAGCAGGAACAACACTAGTTCCACCAACTGCAATAACGTTAGTAGCAGCAGTAACACCATCGATTGATTCAACGTCTGAAGTGCTAGCAAGCAGTACGAAAGCATTAGCTTTAGCTGCTAAAGGAGCAACTGCAAGAGCGTCAACCAGGCTTACACCATTAGCGACATAAACATCGTCATATTCGAAGGATAGACCTTCTGCAACAGCAGCGTTAGTTGCGAAACGGTTAGCACCGGAAAGACGGGTAGCGCCTTCATAGTCCTTAACAACTGCGGTTCCGCCTACCAGGTAGGTTACGTCGCCAACAAGTTTGGACTCATCTACTGTACCATCAGCTTTGCTCAATACGATAGCAAAACCGTTTGCAGCAGCATAGGAAGCTACTGAAAGAGCATCTGCGATAGCATCGTAGCCAACTACGAATGTTCCAGCAGGGCTGTCTAATTCAGCATTGATAGCATCAGCAGTAGCCCAACGGTTTGCACCAGAGAGTTGTACAGCTGTCACACCATCGATTGCATCTACAGCAGCCAATACGTCAGCGGAGATAGCACCGACTACATAAACTGTGGTAGCACCCAGAGCTTCAATTTTGTCTTGAACGTCAGCACTGAGAGCACCTTTGTAAGTTAATAGTATCGGAGCATCTTCCTGGCCTGCCAATGGAGCTGCAGCCAGAGCGTCAACGAGGTTGTCTTGGTCGGCAGGAGCAAGTACTACTGCGTCAGCAGTTTCCCAACCTGCGTCAGCGATTGCAATTGCTGTGCTAATACGGTTAGCACCTGCAAGTCTGTCGCTGTCAGCTGCGAACATTGCAGCAGGCATCATAGTCAAAACCATAGCGATGATAGCTAAAATTGCTATCTTCTTCGTTCTAATCATTTAGTCTAATCTCCTCTCTTTCTAAAAAGGGTAATTGTGTCTTGGAAGAACAGATACTTGTTAGGTTTTGTATTTATCTGCTTTCCTGCCTTGGATGCGTGTTACGCTTAATTCACCTCCTTGGTAGTGTCGCGAAGTTAATCTTCAGACATTGCGCAATATCTAAAGGCACCACCCAAACGGGGGCGTCCCCCCTCTGAGCCTCGTTCCCCAGGGGCGGCTATCCCTCTAGACTGCCTTTATGGTAAAAGAAGCACAAATAAAGGCTTCTATACCTCCATGATAATATTCTGTAAAGAGTTCAATATTCCTGCTTGTTCAGAATAACTTTTTCAAGGAATAGAAGAATATGTTAGTTATTGGTACCTATATAAGTAGAAGACAGTATGTGTAAGTATTTTACAATAATAATTGATTTATTTCTAGTACATTTGGTAAATATTAATAATTCTTTATAATTTCCTGACAAATTATCCTCATCTGTTTTAGTACAGTACAGGTCGATAATGTTACATCTCTTCTATATTATTAGACGGAAAACAGATAAATTCCTGACGACTATAATATGAAGGATATCTTATTTTTATTCGACTAATTCCTGTACCTTCTGCAAGGCATCGATACTTACCGCACCTTCGCCTCCTAAGGCTATAACTTTTCTGCCTTGCAAGGTCTGAAGGAGCTGAATCTGTATCTCTGTAGGCCCGGCTTGAGGGATAAGGAGAATATTAGATAAGTTAGTGGTAGCAATTACTCCACCTGTAAGGGCATCGGGGAAGTTCAGCCCTGTGGCGATATAGAGAATCCTGCCTTCGGGAGGATTAGCTTGGATGACCTCTGCCGAGGTGGCGAAACGATTAATACCGCTTAGTCTGGTGGGATGAATGAGTTGGTCAAAGACCTCAGGGGTGATGACGCCGGTTCCCCCTATGACTTGGATATCGGTAACGGACAGTCTCTTCAGGACATCTGCCGTTTCTTTGTTAAGGTCACCCGCTGGGGTGAGAAGGATAGGCTTCCCCTGATAGGCGGCATGAGAGGCCGCAGCTATGGCATCAGGGAAGTCAAGGCTATTGACAACGACAGCCTGGCCTTTGTTACCCATGATCTCCGCTACGGCTGCAGCTGTTCCATAACGGTTAGTTCCCGCTATTCGAGATACATAAGTAAAGTTCGCCAGTTGGTTCTCCACGGTTGGGGAGACCGCTCCAGTACCGCCTAGGATTATAATATTCTCAGGCGCAAGTTCTTCTATGGTCTGGTAGACTTCCAGGGGAAGCTGTTCAGGGAATGTCAGGAGGATGGGTGCATGAAGTTGGTAGGCCAATGGTGCTCCTGCCAAAGCATCGGGAAAAGTATCGGCTCTGGCGACTATGACTGTATCCGCTCCTGTAGGGAAAGCTTCTTTAGCAATCTCCAAAGCGGTAGAGATACGATTACTGCCGGAAATACGATTGCTTTCCGGTTCTGGGCTCCAGCCTGCTCGATAGGTACCGGGTTCATAGATAGTGACTTGCATGGTTGGTGAGTCTTGGGAGACACCTCCCCCTACTCTAATCCATCTGTCTTTGCTCCATTTATATAAGTAGGAAATATTTTTTTCTGTGGGATCATTCGTTTCTGTTATCGGTGAATCTTCTTCAACTGCTTCTTCATTCGCGCCTGTTTCTTCTGCTTGAGGTGTTTCTTCTGCTTCAGTCATCCCTTCAGCTTCAGATGGATCTTCAGTCTCAACTGCTTCCTGATTATCTGTTTCTTCAGTCTGTACTTCAAGAGGTGTCAGCTTAAGGGTGAGGGTGAGCGGTTTGGAGACAAGTTCTTCCCCCCAGGGACTGATGCTATAGGTATCACCGGCGGGGATAATCCCTGTCGGGAAATCTGCCGGAGAAGTATCCTCACCTATAGAAAAGCTGATTCTCTCATCCCTGCCCTGGTTATCTACCTGAAGGCTGAATGTTCCCGGCTGGACCGTGAGTTCGGCTGTGGGTTCTGCGGCTGTGCCCCCTGTATAAATCTTGCCGCCTTCCCAACCCAGGCTGGCAGGAGAGGAATAAGACTCTTGTTCCTGCAGGGTCTGGAAAGCACGGTAGACATCCACTCTGCCGAAACCGTACTGATCGTCCTGTCCTCTGGCTCCCAGGTCGGAGGCTGAGCTGAAGAGTGCCCGCTCGATGTCTTGAGCTGTAAGTTCTGGATATCCACTCCAGAGCAGAGCAGCAGAGGCCGATACTAAGGGTGTAGCAATAGATGTCCCTGTGGAATAAGCCAGTCCTATCTCATCAGGGGACCAAAAAGTAGTCAGGATTCGATTTCCCGGAGCACTAAGTCTTACTTCCGGTCCGATTAGAGAGAAGTCAGTGATTCGGTCATATCTGTCCACGGCAGAAACTGCCAGAACATTAGGATCAGCCCCAGGATAGGCTACCTCGTTACTGATGGGCTCTTGGGTCTGGTCTGACTGAATCGGTTGGCCATCGTCAAAGCCCTTCTTATTCCCAGAAGCCCCAACCAAGAGGCATCCTTTATCCGCAGCATATTTCAGGGCATCATCGAGTATCTTGGATTGTTCCTCTGATCCTATACTTAAGTTAATAATCTTAGCTCCATTATCGACAGCCCAAATAATGCCGTCGGCAATAATGCTGTCTTCGCCCTCACCATCTGCATCCATTGCCTTAATCGGCATAATCTTGGCATCAGGGGCGATACCGACTATCCCTTTGTTATTATCCTTTAGGGCAGCGATCACTCCGGCCATGGCCGTACCGTGGCCATTATCATCCTGAACATCTTCCGAATCAGAGCTTCTGGTAAAAGCGTTATAGCCTTGGACAAGATTGTTCCTTCCTGAACTGGGATCTTTAAATTCCGGATTCGTCAGATCTACGCCCGTATCTACGACTGCTACTATAATACCTTCTCCGGTAGTCCCTGTATCCCAAACTTTATCAGCTCTGATATTTCTCAGGTACCATTGGAGTGAGTATTCGGGGTCAATATCCATAACGGAAAAGCTACCTGTCGCAGTGAATGAGTTGTCTTCCAAGGGGATAATTTCATTGTGGACGGTGAAAGTCTCGCTCCACTGGGCACTTAATACACCAGGGTAATCAAGGACTTCCTGTAACTTTTCTTCCTTATAATATACTGAATCATGTGGTTTTTCATTAAGGATGGTCTTGAATTCTAAAGTAGCATAGTTCAGTGGTCCGGTTCGGACAAGTTCTCCGCCGCTGGCTGAGGCTAAAGCCTCCAGCTCCAATCCGGGGCTTATCTCCACTACCAATCGAATCCCCTCAGGATCATAACTTCTGGTAACGAGGGCGGTAGAACTATCGTCAGTCACAGCCCAGCCGGTACTTGGAGTCAGTCCTGACAATAATAAGGTCAAGGATAAAACAACAATAAGATATTTTTTAAATTTAAACATTTTTTCTCCTCTCGATGGCACCTGGATTAGCGGTAAGGGGACACACCTGCTGAAGTTAGGGAAAATCTATTAAGCAGGAATGTCCCCAATGATTGTACTTTTTGTAATTTGTAATTAATGGATGGTTAATTTATACAGGATTTTAACTTATTTTGGCGAAATAAGAAATATAAGTTCAAATTATTTGTGCACTAACAAATTTTTTTAAATAACTTAAGTAAAGAAGGAGATATGAGATGTTCAGAAACCATTTTTTCTCAAAGCAATCTTACCACATTTGGAAGGAAATAATCAAAGGTAAATTAGAGAATAAAAGACTTGACGCTGGTAAGCTGTTCAAGAAGGGTGCGGCAATGGTGACAGCGGCGGCCCTCTTGACTACAGGTGCTTTCTTCGGCTCAGTCATACCTACATATGGGGATAGTGAATCTGTTAGCAAGACCTTCGAACGCTTCGCGGGGGGAAACAGATATGAGACTGCAGTAGATATATCCAGTAAGAACTGGATTGAAGCTTATAATGTTGTTCTAGCCAGGGGAGATTCTTTCCCTGACGCCTTAGCCGGTGCAGTACTCGCCAATAGTGCGGTGGTGGGAGGCGGCCCCCTGCTGTTAACGGAATCCAAACGCCTGCGTCCTGAAGTACTGGAAGAGATGAAACGTCTCAGAACCAATTCTGTCTTCATCTTGGGTGGCACAGGTGCTATCTCTACCGAGGTAGAAGAGGAACTGATAGACAACGATATTCAGGTCTATCGTATCGATGGTAAAAACCGTTACGAGACAGCCGCCAATATCTCTACCACGGCTGTCGAAAATAGTTCTCAGGCTTTCCTGGTTTCAGGCACAGCTTTCGCTGATGCTCTAAGTATCTCTTCCTACGCCGCCTCTAACGGTATTCCTCTCCTGCTCACCGATCCCAAGCAGCTACCTGCTGCTACCTTAGATGCCCTGGAGAGGATGGGAGTAACGGAAGTGACCCTGATTGGCGGAGAAGGAGCAGTAAGCGCTGGAGTTGCCGATGAACTAACCAAGGCCGGATACAGCGTCGACCGTCTTAGCGGCAGTAATCGGTTCTTAACCAACATCGAGATCATGAACAGCCTAAACTTCAATATGGATAAGGTAGTCGTAGCTACAGGGATGAGCTTCCCTGATGCCTTAGCCGGTTCTGTGCTGGCGGCTCGGGAGAATAATCCTATAGTTCTCGTTCCACAGGATGAGAATGCTATGCTGGATTCACCTACAGCTTCCTATCTGAATAATAATAGAGAAGAAGTGAATAAATTCTCTATATTAGGAGGTTGGGGAGTCATTAATTATAAAATAGAGAACATTGTACGTACAGGTAAGATAAATCCAAGGATTTCTCTGCAGTTCTGGGATGGATATGCTAACAAAACCACCTATGAAAATCAGCTGAACTTCGTAACGGGAAGTCTTAGCGATTCCATCCATATCCTGGTACCTAATCTGGCGGGAGGACTACAGAACGACGGAAGCTTCGCCTATAGGTTCTCCAGTGCGGAGACTCCCAGATATCTTGTTGATCTGGGCCAGAGTTATGGCGCCAGGGTCGTCCCCATGGTGATGGGTTCTGGCAAGATTGCCGATAGTATGCTTACTGACTCGGGGAAAAGAGGTAATTTCGTTAATAGTGCTGTGAAACTGGTACAAGAAACTAATGCTGATGGTATCCTGGTGGATATGGAAGCTCTCTCTGACGATTCAGAGGAAGGTCTCACCAGTCTAATGAAAGAACTCTATGAGAAGCTTCATCCCAAGGGTAAGTTAGTGATGGTCTCGGTAATGTCTAAGACTTCAGCCACCGCCCAGCCTTGGTATGATGAGTACAATTATCGTGATCTAGCTAAATACACCGATTATATTCAGATCATGTCTTATGATAAGCACTATTCCACTTCTGCTCCAGGACCGATAGCTCCTGTGGAATGGGTACGAGAGGTTATGGCTTATGCAGTAACCGAGATACCCTCGGAACAAATCCTGATGGGGGTACCCTATTACGGCCGTACCTGGAGGACTGAAGGTAATGGCTGGGTATCCAAGACTTTCGGCTGGGCTATTGCTACTCAGACAGCTAATCAGTTCGGGGCTGTCATAACCAGACACACTACTCCCAGTGACCCTGTAGGGGTCCCTACCTTCAAGTACGTCGATGAGGATGGGTACCAGAGAACTGCCTTCTTCGATGATCGAGAGAGCTGGGGTGCCAAGCTCGACTTGCTTGACGAGTTCGCTCTGGGCGGTATCGGTGGCTGGTCCATGGGTTGGATCAATGAGGTCAGTGCACCGGAATTGTATCCGCTGTTGAAGGAACGGATGAACTAAGATTAACCATAGAAGCCCTCTCCGCCATCTTTTCATTAAAGTAGCGGGGAGGGCTTTTAGCTTCATTGTTATTCGCTTCTATTGTATTATTCTAAATAAAAGTTTCTATTTGGCTTTCAGTCTTTAATTTCTCGACGACTTTGCCTATGGCATGACCAACTTTTTGTTGAGAAAGAATCTGTTCAATCTGTCCCTTCACTAGCTCAAGACTCTGGGCCTGATCTCCGGCATTTGCTTTATATTGTTCATAAAAAGCTGAGATCTCTTCCTCAGTAACTACGGTTTCTTCACGTGGAATAGTTTGTTCCAAGAAATCATTAACGCTAAGTTCTTTGGAGATATCGGCTTCCAATTGTTCAAGAGTCATATTCTGGCTTTCCAGGGCTTGATTAAATTCCTCTTCCGTAGAAAACTGCGATCTAACATTTTCAACATTTTGCTCAATCTTTTCAGCACTTGGTTTTATCTCTTTTTTTCCTGCTTCTTGCAGTAATAAAGCCTGACCGATCATCTGTTCCAGAGCCAAATTTTCTATTTCTTCTTCCTTCCATTCCATTTGCCGTTGGTTAAAGCTAGCTTTCAAATATTCTTTTTGCCTGTTGAACTCAGTCTTTGATAGAGCCTGGCCGTTAACAATACACTTCATATTTTCTTTCATTATAATTCCTCCTGATATTTTTTGTAGTGACTCGTTTTAACTAATCCTCCGTAGAATAACATCTGGCTGTAATCCGTGCAAGGCAAATAAGAAAGAGGTTAAAGAGTTATCAATGCCTCTTTAACCTCTTCGTTTCTTGCGTGTTATGTCTTATTGCACCAAATCGACTTCCCAATAGCCGTGGATGTTATATAAACAAACGATATGAGTATCAGACCGTTTATTATTACCTCCCCTTTCGGCATTATAGGTAACTGAGTCAGCACGTATTCTAACATACGTATAAGGAGTATCTTGCAGCATATAGTAAGTTCCAATGCTTGATACGGTTAGTTTTTCTACTCGATTAACATATCTCTGCCTATTATATATATCCGTTAAATTTGTTATTTTCTCTCGTTCTCCTTGCGCAAATCTCTGGGTGGCATATTGTAAACCAAAAGTACTCTCGCCCAATGTGCTGTAGTCTATGGAGAGCCATTCATTATAGAAATTCACTGCAGTCATTAAAGCTAATTCTTGTTCTACGGATAGTTCTCCTTTATGTTCCTCGAATGCTTTGCTTGAGAGCCACCAATAATCTTTTTCTATTGTATAACTAAACTCCACTGGCTGACCAATGCTATTGATTTGTCCACCCAGACTTGCGGCAAAGGTAAATGTCTCGTCTGGTAGAACTGCTAATCCTCCAAGTGCTATGATGTTGGTATTTGCTTGGCGTTTTCTCGTATCGGCCATATAACGCACTATGTCTTTAGGAAGAGATCTTTTGGTTGCCGAGTTCACCAATATAATTGGACTCTTTGTTTTGGCAGCTAAAACACTGCCGGCTAAGGCATCAAGATAGTTAGAAACAATATAGATGTTCTGGGGTTGGGGGGCAAAATGGTTAGTTATCTTCATAGCGGTTTCATCTCTCTGATTACCTGCAAACCTTGTAATCTTTGTGTTTGGAACTATGTTTACAAGTTCATCTTCAATAACTTTAGAGACTGCTCCTTCTCCACCTGTAATATAGATTTCTGAAGGCTGTTTCTCCACGATGAAATTCTTAATGTTGTATGTTAATACTTCTCCATCAGTAAGCAGCATCGGCCAGCCATTAGCTGCTGCAAAGCTGGATATTGCGATTACATCAGGGAAGTCTTCAGCTGAACTGATTACTACAGGTGTTCCATCTGATATATTTAACTCTCGCGCTATTAAATAATCAGTCTGATATTTATCGGTACCAGAGATACTAATTATATTTTTATAACCTAAGAGATCAAGTTCGGCAATAAAGTCGTAACCGATTAATCTACTGTCACCAACGAGATAGATTTTTCCTGTTTTAGTAAGATGACTGTTAATATAGTCGAATGCTTCCTTTGTACTTTTGGCAGTGCTGTTAAGTAATAACAAAGGAGCATTATTCTTATGAGCTAAGACACTCGCCGGTAAAGCATTAGCATAATTGCTTGGAGCTAAGACTACACAGTCAACAGTTTCATTGTTAATCTGCTCGGCTATAGCCTGCGCTGTCTTATATCTATCATCTCCATAGAGTCGATTCGTCTCATCTAAAGATGCGATCTGGTAGTCTGATGCGTATAAAGGCATTGCAAATACGATTAGAAATAATGTCAGAAGCAGAGATTCTTTTAGTACAATTATGATTCTTGGCACTAGCAATCTTCCCTTCTCCTTAGCAATATATTGGGTCTTTTATCATTATAACACTTCAGACCAACTCCTCCCATCCTAAGTTCGATACCTATTTTTAGGATTAAAAGAAAACTGACACAGTTAAACTTTCTAGTTCGCTGTGCCATTAAGTATATATATGGGAGGAAGAGAAAGTGATGAAATTCATTACTAACTTGTTTGTAGAATAGCACTGCTTACACTTGCTGTCTATGGCTTTTACAAAAGGTTTATTGTTATTACAGAATCTTGACATTTGCTACACTCCCGAAGATTTCTGATATACTGTATATTAATGTTAATATTTATGATAGGAGGTTATATTAATGAATTTCGATTCGTTATATTATCCGTATCCTTCCCAACGGATGTCTGTATACGCCAAGAATGGAATGGTGGCAACATCCCAGCCCTTGGCGGCTCAAGCAGGATTGGACATTCTGAAAAAGGGTGGAAATGCTATAGATGCGGCAATTGCCACGGCTGCCTGTCTTACAGTGGTAGACCCCACCTCCAATGGAATTGGCGGTGATGCTTTTGCCCTAATATGGACAAAGGGAGAACTTTACGGTTTAAACTCAAGTGGACCTGCTCCATCCGGGCTCTCGGCTGAGGTGCTTGAACGGTTGGGTCATGCAGAAATGCCCAAATATGGATGGATTCCCGTGACAGTTCCTGGAACACCTGCGGCCTGGAGAGAGTTATCCGGTCGTTTTGGCAGACTTCCACTGACTCAAGTATTGGAGCCAGCCATTAGATATGCCGAGCAAGGTTACCCTGTCTCCCCTTCTGTCGGGAGGTTATGGAAAAACTCCTATCGTACTTATAAACAAAATCTTCAGGGTGAGGAGTTCAGACATTGGTTCGAGATGTTTGCTCCCCAAGGGAGAGCACCGGAAGTTGGAGAGGTCTGGTCTTCTCAGCATCATGCCGACAGTTTAAAATCTATTGCTGAAAGCAATGCTCAATCCTTCTATCAGGGAGATCTTGCAGATAAGATAGATCAGTTTTCCAGGCAGTATGGCGGATATCTTCGGAAGAAGGATCTGGAGGATTATAAGCCGGAATGGGTCAAGCCTATTAACATTAATTATAGGGGCTACAATGTCTGGGAAATTCCACCTAACGGGCATGGTCTTGTGGCACTGATAGCCTTAAATATATTAAAAGGATTTGATTTCGAATATAAGGATTCTCTTGACACCTATCATAAACAGATCGAAGCCTTGAAACTTGCCTATGCTGATGGCTTAAAATATATCGCTGAACCATCTGAGATGAGTGTTACGGTGGAAGATCTTCTGTCAGATGACTATGCTGCAGAAAGAAGAAAGCTAATCGGGAAATCAGCCTTGCTTCCTGAAGCCGGTAATCCTTCCAAAGGAGGAACGGTATATCTAGCTACAGCAGATGGTGAAGGAAATATGGTCTCCTTTATTCAAAGTAACTACATGGGTTTTGGTTCAGGTCTAGTAGTTCCGGGTACCGGAATTAGCCTACATAATCGCGGGAATAACTTCTCGCTTAACAAGTCCCATGATAATTATCTAAAGCCCGGGAAAAGACCATATCATACAATTATTCCGGGCTTCTTAACTAAAGATAATCAAGCTATCGGCCCGTTTGGAGTAATGGGAGGATTCATGCAGCCGCAGGGCCATATCCAGGTTATCATGAATACTATTGATTTTGGACTTAACCCCCAAGCCAGTTTGGATGCCCCAAGATGGCAGTGGAAAACGGAAAAAGTCGTAGAAGTGGAACATAGTTTCCAGGAGCATCTTACCTTATCCCTGAGAAATCTTGGTCACCAAATGCAATACTCTGTGGGTTCAACCAGTTTTGGTCGCGGTCAAATTATTTGGAGAACGAAAGACGGTATACTCGTAGGCGGCACGGAGCCAAGAACTGACGGGACGATAGCTGTATATTAGTTAAAAGGATAAGAAAAAGCCCTCCCCTCCCATTGATGAAAAAGCGGGCGAGAGGGCTTTTTTGATACTTGTAATTCTATTTTAGCCTTTGTCTTTACCGTTATTTCCTCTATCTGATTTGGAATCCTTATCATTATTTTGTTTTTCGGTGTTATTTACCACAACTTCATTATCTTCATTATCATTTTCCCCATCTTCATCTTCTACTGCCTCGTCGTCTGCATCATCTGCGTCGTCTGCGTCATCTGCGTCATCTGCATCATCTGCGTCGTCTGCGTCGTCTGCGTCGTCGTCATCGTCATCGTCATCGTTTCTATTGGCTTTCTTAAGCTCTTTGATTTCTTCTTTTTGTTCCTTCATTACTTCCCGGTTTTCTTTTGCAACTTCTTTTTGCAGCTCATGCACATCTTTAGATAATTCTTTCATTTGAATTTTATTTTGTTCTGCCAGCTCCACTTTTTCCCGGGCGGCTTGAATTACAGTTTCATCACCCGTACTAAGGGCCTGTCCAAGCTCTTTTTTAGCAGTGGCAAATTGTTTTACAGAATCTACATAGGTCTTTTTAGCAGTTACATAAGTTCTAAGGGCGATAGTGTTTTGAACTTCAGCTTTAATAACATTCGCCATAAGTTCAGCTTGTTCTTCAGAAAGATTTCCCGTCAGTTTGATAGCAATTTTATCGGCATCACTCTGGACAAGTTCGATCTTCTCAATAAGGCTACTGATTCTGGCTTGTTCTTCTGTAACTTCTGTAACTTCTGTATCTTCAGCAGCTTCTGTATCTTCAGTTACTTCTGTATCTTCAGTAGCTGTTTCCTCTTCTGTTTCTCCAGTAGTTTCATCTAAAATATCTTCGCTTTCCTCAGAAACGCTTTCGGTATCCTCAATAATCTTTTGGACTTGGAAGTTTGCTTTTTTGATTGTCTCTGAATAAGCAAGAATTACTTTCTCCACTAAGTCCTGCTGATCTTGATCTGACATAATCTGAGCTTCGGCAAGCCTTTCATTCGCGAATTCTATCAGTAATTCAGCTTTGCCATCAGCTGAAAAAGTAACCGCAACTTGAACGCTCTCAATCATTTGTTCTATGGAATACAACCAGCTATCGGGGGTGACGCCTGCTTCTTCCTCAAGATTTTCATCTGTCTCGGTTTCTTCATCATCCGCTTCTGTGTCTACTTCCGTATTCGTGTCTGTCTCCGAATCTGTTGCGGTGTCTGATGTACTGTCGGTATCAGTGTCAGTAGTTGTGTCAGTATCAGTAGTCGTGTCAGTATCATTTGAATCCGTTGTAGTTTCTGTATCGGTATCAGTTTCTGTGACAGATACCGGAGTCTCCTCAGCAAAAGCATAAGTGGGGCCAACTGCAAAGATTACCAGGAGACAAAGAAATGGTATTAGTATCTTTTTAATTTTCATCCTTTTTTTCTACTCCCTTGCGTTTTATTCTTGTACAACTTGTACACCATAGTGATTCGCAGTCTTCGTTAAATTTTGGTACCTTTTTATGATTTTGGGATAAAAAAATGGTGGCAGGGTGGCAGGGGTAGGGTGGCAGGGGGACGTTTCGTTTGCCACCTCCCTGCCACCCTACCGATATTTAAACTGAAGCAGGGTCTTTATACTCCTCACTTGACATATAAATAGTACCAATTAACACCTATTACTCCCTATAATGTGATAGGGTAATTTCTAAAAAATGGAAGGGGATTGCTATGAGTTTCAGCCAATTTGTTAAATTCGACAAAATGATTACTCCACCTTTTATTAAAATTATATTCTGGATAGGTACCGTTATTTCTGTATTGATAGGCATTGCCATTTTAACCGAGGGCGGGATTGCGGTTTTGATGGGTCTTGCAACTATGATTCTAGGCCCTATAGGTACAAGGATTTATTGCGAATTACTTATGGTTATTTTCAAAATTTACGAGAACTTGGTTGAAATCAATAATAAGCTGGATGAGAAGAAAGAGGAAATTTCTTAGAGTGATCATGTCCTTCAAGTTATTTCTTAGTAAAAAAAGCCCCGCAGGTGAGTTAATTCGACTCTGCCTGCGGGGCCTTGATTTCCCTTGCACATCTAGTACTGGGGCCTTCTACCCATATCGCTAATTACTTATTGAGTAATGTTAGCACTTTAGTGATGGGGCTGCTGTTGTGACTGCAATCTTATTCAACTTTACTGTAATCCCAACCGCTTCAGCTTCTTCCATAACCCCGTCCTGGTGATTCCTAAATAGTTGGCTAAGGCTGTCTTGTTACCCTTGAATTCTTCTAATAGTCTGGCGAGTTCTTCTACCTCGGACTCCTCTTCATTCTCCCTGACTTTTATCTGCATCTCTGGTGGCAGGTCTTCGATCTTAATGACGTCACTATCAGCAAATGCAAAAGCCCAGTTAATAATGTTTTGCAGCTGCCGGACATTTCCTGGGCAATCGCAGTCTAAGAGAGCTTGGATTGCTTCGCTGGATAATCGCTTCGTACGTTTACCATTGCGCCTTGACAAGTCTTGGAGCATGTTATCTGCGAGCTCGATGATATCTTGGCCCCGTTCCTTGAGCGGGGGTATTTTTATTTCAATACTGTTAAGTCGATAATACAGGTCCTCTCTAAACTCGTGATTCTTAACCATTTCCTTAAGATTTCGGTGAGTTGCCGAGATAATTCTGACCTCAATGGGGATAGGTTTCTCCGAACCCAACGGTTCAACTTCCTTTTCTTGAATAACGCGCAGGAGTTTAGCCTGTAACTCTAAGGACAGCTCTCCAATCTCATCGAGAAAAAGGGTGCCCCCATGTGCAAGTAGTATTTTCCCTTTTTTGCCGCCTTTTAATCCTCCTGTAAAAGCTCCTTCTTTATAACCGAAGAGTTCAGATTCAAGCAGGTTATCTGGAATTGCGGCAGAGTTGACCACGATGAATGGACCCTTGGAAACGGCACTGGAACGATGTATTGCTTTGGCAAACAATTCTTTCCCCGTTCCCGTCTCCCCTAAAAGAAGAATCGGAAATTCATAGTGTGAAACTGTAGCCGCTTTCTGAATGGTATCCTGCATGGTTTTTGAAGATCCTATAATTTCTTCGAATCCTTCTGGTTTTACCAAGGTGGTCTGCTCGGTTTTCTTATTATCGGCTATATCGGGGGTACTCTGCATCATGATAAAAGATAATTGTTCAGATGCGACTTTAAATAACCCCGCCATTCCGTTGGACATGGCACTTTCATCTGCTGTGGCGGTCCCCAGACAAGCTTTAATACGTCCTTGGGAATTTTTGATAGGTGCATAGAGTGCTGCTGTAAACCCTCTGCCAAGTAATTCATCCATATTCCCATAGCGGGGATCAGCAAGGTTAAAAGCCACGATGCTCTGGGACTTAAGCATCTCTCTAAAAGGTAGATTGCTAATCGGAAGCCATTCCCCCACCGCAATCGCCAGCTTCTTCCCAGCCTCTGCAATATAGCAGTATTCATCTTTCTCATCATCAACAAGAAATAGTCCGACTCTATCCGTTTTCGCCAACTGTTGTAACGTCTGGCAATAGGCATTTAAAAATTCAGTTCTATCTCCTACTCGATTCATGCTGACAACCGTCTGCAGCAAAGTAGAGGAAGCTAAGGTATTGTACTCTTGTTCCTGCTGTACCCCGGCATGAAAAAAAGCTTGGGCCACTGATTGAGAAAGTTTCTGAAGTAAGAAAGCATCTTCTAATTGATAATGTTCAGGCTCCATACTGGCAAGCAGAATTACTCCGATAACCCCATGGTTAAAAATAATAGGTACCCGGAGCACGGAACGAAAACCTGTCTGATAGAGCTGTGAGTCTTCACTGAATCGATGAGTTTCCGGCGTGAAGTTCTCGACAAGGTAGGATTGTTCATTATTGAATATCCAACCTAATGATGATTCGGATATACCTTTATATGCTGTACGGATTACACCTTCGACATCAACCCCGATGGAGTATTCAAAATTGAAGTGGCGCAACGACCGGTTGACTCTGACAAGGTCAAACCGTTCAAACTGAACTGCCTGCTTGACTCTCTCCACGATGGCATCGATGATTTCTTGGGGAGCTGTTGCGTAATTCGCAAGATTCTCGACAAGAAAGAGCTGATCGAGATCTTCCTTGAGAAGCTCTAATCGTTTTATACTCCCTGGGATATGATAGTGTTCAAACATTTCTTGCCCAACTTTTAAGTCATTATCTATTCCCCAAGCAAACTCGATCTTGTCTTCCGAATCATAGCGCAAGAATCTCGGAAATTTTTTTAATAATTCCGGCTTCATTCAATCAACTTCTCTCTTTCTGTTAACTTTGGTTATCAGGTTAACAGTTCAGTTAACGTATTATTTATTCATACTTTGCTACTATCTAAGAGAATTTTATACATTCCCCAAATAACTATTTTCTTATAACACATCATACAAAAAAGAAGCTTTAGAAGTCAACTAATCCTATAGTTTTAATAGTATTGCTTTATCTCAAATAATTGAATTCACATCAAACTTTTGAGGAAAACTATCTATACTTTCAATATTTTTCAAGCAGTAGCTGCGTTAACTATATAGGAATAAGTTAGTTAACACCATTATTGAAAAACCTGTAAAATGAGCTGTTTTATATAGTTGGCACGAAATTTGCATTATTAAATAGTGGCAGGTAGATTTATTGCTTTTATCATTTTTTTGTTTTTTTGTTAAAACTATTAAATAATTTTTTGGAGGAGGTTTTCAAATATGGCTGCCTATATTAATGAAGTGAAAAAACAGTTACAGGATTGGAAGGTTGCAGCTCTCGTACTCATTCTTACAGTAGCAAGAGTAATCTATGGATGGGCATGGCTTAAATCCGGATGGGGTAAGTTAGCATGGTTAGGTGATGGTAAACTTAATTCAGCCGGAAAAATTGAAACAGTTGTTAGTAACATTGCAGGTCCAGAAGTTACGCGTTTTGATCCACTTTATATTAACAAGGTTTTTGGCTGGGTTGCAGATCATATCTTTTTAGGTACCCCGGCATTCACTGATTTGCTAGTCGTTGTTTTTGAAATTACAGTTGGATTATTTATGATATTTGGATTTAAAATATTCTTGGCTGCTTTCATCGCAATGTTCATGAATACTCAGTTCATGGCC
The DNA here is from genome assembly GCA_001516055.1 of Gracilibacter sp. BRH_c7a. Taxonomy (GTDB): domain Bacteria; phylum Bacillota; class Desulfitobacteriia; order Desulfitobacteriales; family Syntrophobotulaceae; genus Gracilibacter. The sequence goes on along the minus strand of LOEZ01000096.1, from coordinate 14,366 downwards.
GGAGGCTCATTTAACAATTTTGGCTACATTTGGACGAATTTACCTATGATGTACTTTGCCAGATATGCTGAACTGATCGGATTAGAAGGATACCTTAGGTTTAAAGGAATTGATGTATTTAATTTCGTATTACCTAGAAGCCTTAGAACTGCCTCTCAAGCATCTAAGTAATACTTTCAGCTTAATAAGCAGAAGATTAAGTCCTCCCTCTGTCGGTTAGAATCTGAACATCTTCTTCCCGGCAATTAATAGAAAATGGGCACAGCGTATGTTGAGACGCTGTGCCCTTATATTTATATTACGGGAGGAGGAGAAAGTGATGAATTCATTACTTAACTTGCTCGTAGAATAGCATTACTGAAGACTGATGTCTATGGCTTTTGCAAAAGGTTTATCCTTCTTACAAATTCTTGACATTTAATTGAACCGTTCCTAATTCTAATATGTTAAGATATTAATAGCTTATATTATAGTCGAGGAGGAGAGCCTTCGATGAAAGAATACCGTATTTTAGTTATTGAAGATGATAAACATGTTCTCGAATTATTAAAGCTCTGTCTGAAGCAGGAAGGCTTCTGGGTAACCACGGCTGAAGATGGACTTACAGGCCTGAAATTCGCTTCTGAGAATGAATATGACCTTATCATTCTAGATATTATGCTTCCCGGAAAGAATGGCTGGGAAGTATGCCGCCAGATTACAGGAGGAAAAGATTCCTGGGTACCCGTCCTGATGTTAACTGCTAAAAGTCATGAGAATGACCGCATTCTAGGGCTGGAAATGGGAGCAGACGATTATGTGGTAAAACCTTTTAGTCCCAGAGAGCTGGTGGCCAGAGTTCGGGCTATCCTCCGCAGAACGACTAATGCAACGAAGTCTCCCGAGCCCAGTCGCGTTATTGATTTCAACGGATTGAGAATAGATAACTCTAAACATATTGTATCGATTAATGGAAAAACCATGCCATTAACGCCTAAGGAGTTTGAACTGCTATATTTCCTGGCTCAGAACAGAGGGCAGGTCTTTTCGCGCGAGCAGCTTCTTAACCTGATATGGGGCTATGAATTTACAGAGAGTACCCGTACCGTTGATGAGCACATTAAAAACTTACGCAAAAAACTTTGGGAGGAAAGCTCTCTGGCCTATATTCATACCGTCTGGGGAGTAGGCTATAAATTCGAGGTGACTGAAGATGTTTGCTAAGATACCTTCTCTCTTCACAGATAGAAAGCTGTCCTTTAAAATAACGATTAGTTTTTTGGGCCTGCTTCTCTTAACCGTAGCCATCCTCTACCTGATTTTTTTCAATCTGGCTCAGAAGTATTTCTTTAGCATGGAAGGAATTGAAGTAGGAGCTCGCGTCCAAAAGATTAGTTCACTGTTAACTGAACCTATGGTTAGTAATTCCCCTAAAAAAATTCAAGAGCTTACCGAGACTCTTTCCTTCACGTATGGATCCACTATTTGGGTGATTAACAAAGATGGAGAGGTTATCGCCGCTACCAATGAAGATGTCCGCAATAACCTGAATCTGGAAGAGCCAGAGATCAAAGGTGTTCTAAATGGTAATGTTGTAACCAAGCAAGTTGCAGGCCCTAACCACAACATTGTTTTTAATGTCGTCCCTATTCGGGATGGTGAATCCGAGACAGTGGTCGGAGCCGTTGCTGTCACTTCTTCGTTAGGACGCCTGAATAATATCATGGCTAATATGGCGCGGTATGCCTTTTATGCCATCATAGTCTTAATTCCTTTTGCCCTGATCGTAGGAACAATAATTTCCCGAATCATCTCTAGGCCGATTGAAAAAATGAGTGAGGTAGCCCAAGAGATCTCTGACGGTAATTTCACAAAACGCGTAGACTATAAAGCGAATGGGGAATTAGAACATCTAATCGGCACTTTTAATCTAGCGGTTAGCAAAGTGGTTGAAAGTCTCGAGGAAAAAGATAAATTGATGAAATTGCAAAATGATTTTCTCTCTAATATCTCCCACGAGTTCCGCTCTCCTCTTACTTCTCTTCGGGGTTTCCTGGAATTGTTAGAGGATAATAAGATTAATCCTCAGGAAGATCGCAATTATATCAATATCATGCTTCAAGACACTTTGCATTTGAACCGCCTGGTTGAAGACCTGATTAATCTTTCGAGCTTACAGTCCGGCCATATTAGCTTAAAGCTTTCTCCAATCATGGCCAATGAGCTTCTAGAGTGGATTCAACAACGCTATATCCCGCAAGCAGAAGAGAAAGGAATATCTCTAAATGTATCTCTGCTGGCTGATTCTCCGCTAATAACTGTTGACAAGGACAGAATTCATCAGGTTTTAATCAACCTTATTGATAACGCCTTCCGTTATACCACTACGGCTGAAGTAATAAAAGTCTATGCGCAAGTTATTCCTGACGCTAACGAGATTACCATCTATGTCCAAGATTCGGGCCAAGGTATTCCGTCTAATCACCTCCAACATATTTGGGATAAGTTCTATAAAGTAGAAGAGGCCAGGACGAGAACAGATACCGGATCAGGTATCGGCCTGGCTATAGTCAAACAAATCGTGGAAATGCATAAAGGCCGCGTATCCGTAGAAAGTATCCCCAAGAAAGGTTCTATCTTCAGCTTCACCTTACCGATAGCGTAGCCCAAGTTACTCGGGGACAAAGGATAGCGAGCGGTGTGGCAAGGGGACGAGCGTGGCAAACGAAACGTCCCCTTGCCACACATTACCTGTATACAAGTAAATATCCCTCTCTTATAATGATGGTCGGTGTGCCATCATTTTTATTATTAATCATAGGAAGGAGAGGAGATAATGTTTAAAAAGATTACTGCCACTTTGATACTAACTTTACTTTTTATAAGTAGTGTCTTATCAGGATTGGGCAGCACCATGTCTCCTGTCCATGCTGATGATATAGCTATCGATCTAGAACGTTTTTCCGGTAGTACAAGGTATGAGACCGCGGTGAATATCGCTAGCGAAAACTGGGATGAATCCTCAAGCGTTGTTCTGGCCAGGGGAGATGATTTTCCTGATGCTCTGGCAGGTGCAGTGCTGGCTAACAGTGATACAGTAGGTGGACCACTTCTTCTGACTAATTCCGAGTATCTGCGATCTGAAGTACTCCAAGAGATGAAACGTTTAGGAGTCGATTCAGTCTATATTTTAGGAGGTACAGGAGCTATATCCACTAACGTGGAAGAGAAACTCGAGTCAAACGGCATTCAGACCTATCGGATCAAAGGTGCTAATAGATATGCAACCGCTGGTAAGATTGCGATTACAGCCGTTAGTAATAGTACTAAGGCTTTTTTGGTATCTGGTGAAAGTTATGCGGATGCTTTGAGTATCTCCTCTTATGCAGCGGCCAACGGTATTCCCCTTCTGCTCACTACTTCCAAGTACATTCCTGCAGAAACTATGCAAGCACTACAAACCCTTGGGGTGACTGAAGTTACTCTGATTGGAGGAAAGGGTGTTATCGGTGTCTCTTCTGAAGATCAGCTGAAGAAGGCTGGATATAAAGTGAATCGTCTGAGCGGTAGTGACAGGTATGAGACCAATACTGCTATCCTTAACAGCTTAGATTTTAATCTGGATAAGATGATCATTGCCACAGGTGCTTCTTTTCCTGATGCCTTGGCCGGTTCAGTCTTAGCAGCCAGAGGGTATAATCCTATCCTGCTTGTACCTAAAGATGAATATAGACTTCTTAATACTTCCACGGCTTCTTATCTGAATAATTATCGGTCTTTAGTGAATAATTTCTTTATTCTGGGCGGTTCAGGAGCAGTCAATTATAAAACAGAAAGTTTGATTCGCACCGGGAAGGTTACCCCCAGGATATCTTTGCAGTTCTGGGATGGTTATGGTGATCTGAGAACTTATGAAAGAATTTTATCCTATGTTCCTGAGAATCTGACGGATTATATTCATATTCTTTCTCCTACCCTGGCAGGTGATCTTCGGAGTGATGGCAGTTTCGGCTATAGTTTCAGTAATTCCTCTATACCAAAATATCTGGTCGCCCTGGGACAGAGCAAGGGTGCCAAGGTTGTTCCCATGTTATACAGTAGTGGAAAGATTGCGAGTGATATGCTCCGCAGTCCTACTAAGCGTAAGAACTACGCAGACAGTGTAGTAAAGATAGTTCAGGAAACGAATGCCGACGGCTTCCTGGTAGATTTGGAAGGTCTTGCTGATGATACTGAGTACGGTCTTACTGCCCTGATGAAAGATATTTATGGAAGGCTTAGTCCACAAGGTAAGTTGGTGATGATATCAGTGATGTCCAAGACTTCAGGTACAGCAGAACCTTGGACTGCCGAGTATAATTACCGCGAGCTATCCAAATATGCTGATTACATCCAGATTATGTCCTATGATATGCACTGGAAGACCTCCGCTCCCGGCCCGATTGCTCCACTGGACTGGGTAAGAAAGGTCATGGCTTACGCTGTTACTCAAATTCCTGAGGAAAAAATCCTGATGGGCATCCCTTATTACGGACGTACTTGGACTTATGACGGAGAAGATTGGGATTCTCAGGCCTTCGGTTGGGCTGTAGCTACCCAAACTGCTGCCAAATACGGAGCAACCATAACTCGGAAGACTACTCCTACTGATCCAGTTGGTGTTCCTACATTCAAGTATACAGATGAAAACGGGTACCGCCGGACAGCGTACTTCGATGATGGTCAGAGCTGGGCAGCTAAGCTCGATCTCCTGGATGAATTCAATCTTGGAGGTATAGGTTCTTGGTCGATGAGATGGATCAATGAGGTTAGTGCTCCGGAGTTATTTCCACTGTTGAAGGAACGTCTGAATTAAGGAAAATAGAGGAAAAAATTGTTTCCTTGTCGAATAAGACACTATTCATGATTATGGAATAGTGTCTTTCTGTTTGTGCATTTACCAATGCCAATACCATTTCAGGAGGTGCTTCTTATAATTACTGAGATAGACAAATATCGTTTGTTAATTGAACAACTTCCCTATGGCTTCGCCTATCACAAAATAGTTCTGGACGATGAAGGCAGGCCGATAGATTATATTTTTGTGGATGTCAATCCTGCTTTCGAGGAGATGACTGGGCTTATAAAGGAAGAGATTGTCGGCCGAAGGGTGACACAGGTTTTGCCGGATATTCGAGACTCCGGATTTGATTGGATTGAAGCTTACGGAAAGGTAGCCGCCAGAGAAGAAGTGCTTGATTTCGAAGAGTATTCAGAACCCTTGAGGCGCTGGTATGGGGTTAAGGCCTATAGCGATGAATACGGCTTCTTTGTGACGATTGTACAGGATATCACAGAACGTAAATCTATCCAGCAAGGTCTGGAATATCAGCTTGCCTTTGAGGAGCTGATATCGGATATTTCTGCCAGCTTTGTTAACACACCAGCTCCTGGAATGGATTCTTCTCTAAATACCGCCTTACATAAAATCGGAGAATTCTTTGATGCAGACCGAAGTTATATTTTTATTTTTTCTGCTAACGGCACTACCATGGATAATACCCACGAATGGTGTGCTCCGTGTATCGAACCCCAGATAGAGCGAATGCAAGATTTCCCTATGGACAATATTCCTTGGTGGACGGAACAGATACGCAATAAAGAACAAATCGAAATCTTCGATGTGGAAGACATTCCTCCAGAAGGAACAGCGGAAAAAGAGGAATTTCAACTGCAGGGTATTCGCTCCCTTATTTCTATCCCCATGGTCAGTGATGATAAACTCTTTGGCTTTTTCGGTGTCGACTTCGTGAAGGAGAAGAAATCATGGACCGGGGAACAGGTATCCCTTTTAAAATTGATTAGTGAGATTATCGCTAATACCTTAGCAAAACAAAAATCGGAGAGCGAGAAACATCTGATTCTTGATACGATTTCCGAGAGTGTAGTCTATCTAGACCCCGAATTACGTGTAATCTGGACTAATCAAATAACAGCTAACTCACTTATGAAGCCACTGGAAGAAATAGGTGGTCAGTTCTGTTACCAACTATGGAATAATCGGCAAGAACCTTGTAAAGATTGCCCTGTTGTTAAGGTGACGACCACCAAACGGCCGGAGGAGGGTGAGGTCATAACGGATTATGGCCGCATTCGGTATTTAAGAGGGTATCCTACTCTAAATAAACATAATGAATTAATAGGTTTGGTTAAGGTTGGAACGGACATTACTGAGAGTAAGCAGATGGAATCCAATTTGCTGGAAAGTGAACATCGCTTCAGACAACTGGTGGAGATGGCTCCTGATGCTATCTTTGTTCGGATAGACAAGTGCTTCGCTTATGTGAACCAAGCTGCGTTGCGTCTTTTCGGAGTACAATCGGAAGAAGATCTGTTGGGAACATCGGTGGTGGAACATTTCCATGCACAATACCATGAAGAGATTTTAGAGAGGATTGACTACTTAAGAGAGAAAGGTCATGCTGCACCCAGAACTGAGCAGGTATCTGTGAAATCAGATGGAACATTGGTGGATGTTGAAGTGGAAGCTGTCCCTATTAAATATCAGACTCAAGACGGTGCTTTAGTTTATGTCCGTGATATCTCCGAGCGCAAGCAGTCAGAGCGGCAAAAGATTAAGGAGCAGGCTCGCCTCCGGCAACAACAGAAACTGGAGGCTATTGGAGTCTTGGCCAGTGGAGTAGCTCATGAAATTAATAACCCTATTAATGGCATAATGAACTATGCTCAATTGATTCTAGATACTGAGACGAATGGCTATAGTGCACAATACGCAAGTGAGATAATCAACGAGACGGAGCGCGTATCGACCATTGTTAGTAATCTCCTGCATTTCTCCCGTCAGGAGAAACAGTCTCACAGCCCTGCTCGAATAGAAGATATAATTCAGCGTACCCTTTCGCTAATAAGAACTCTTTTTCGACGGGATCAGATTATACTGGAGTTGGATATACCCTTAAATCTACCTAATATAAATGCCGCAGTCAGCAGATAGAACAGGTATTAATGAATCTTTTGACCAATGCCCGGGATGCTTTGAATAATAAATATCCAAGTTACCATGAAAATAAGATAATCAGTATCGCCTGTTCATTATTCCATCGAGATGGCAGGCGGTGGATAAGGATTACAATCGAAGATAATGGGTCTGGTATTGATAACAATAATTACGAGAAGATTTTCGAACCATTCTTTACGACGAAATCACGGGATCAAGGTACGGGGTTAGGTCTCTCCATCAGCTACGGAATTGTAAAAGATCACCATGGGGAAATCACCTTTGACACCAAGCTGGGAGAATATACCCATTTCCATCTTGATTTGCCAGTGGATAACGGCTGGAACATCGAAGATTCTAAGGAAAAAGAATAATCACCTCCAGTGAGATACTGAAAGGATTGTATTATGGCTAAAGTTTTGATTGTTGATGACGAAAAAAGCATCCGAAATACTCTTGCAGAATTTCTGCGTAAAGAAGGATATGAGGTAGAAACTGCGGAAGAAGTAAATCAAGCCTTAGCACTATTGCGAGTTACTGAATTCGATCTGGTGATTACCGATATCGTAATGCCACGTATCTCAGGAATCGAACTCCTTCAGCAGATTCGCCAAAGCAATCCTGATATACAGGTGATAATTATGACTGGTGAACCGACGGTTGATACTGCGGTCAAAGCAGTCCAGGTCGGAGCCTATGATTACATCAGTAAGCCTATCGTAAAAAGTATGCTGATTAAAGTGGTAAAACAAGCTATCCACCTGAAAGGTGTCACAGACAAAAAGAAGCTGCTTGAATACAAAAACCATCAATATCAGAAGAATCTGGAACAGCTTGTCGAAGAGCGGACTAAGGCTCTTCATAACTCTATGCAGAGTACTATCATGGTCTTGGCTTCTATGGTAAGTCTACGGGATGCTTACACTGCGGGTCATCAAATGAGAGTAGGAAATCTAGCTGCTGCGATCGGCGAAGAAATGGATTTGGCTCCCAGTATGGTTGAAGGACTTCGAGTTACCGGCTATCTTCATGATATAGGGAAGGTGACATTACCTGCGGAGATCTTAGCCAAGCCCGGCAAAATAACCAAGCTAGAGTTTGAAATTATTAAGACCCATGCTGCTCAAGGGTATGAGATTCTAAAGGATCTACGACTTCCATGGTCAGTGGCTGAGGTGATCTATCAGCACCACGAGAGAAAAGATGGCAGTGGTTATCCTGATGGCTTAAAAAATCAGGAGATCATGATGGAGGCTCGTGTCCTGATTGTGGCAGATGTGGTAGAAGCTATGTCATCTCATCGTCCTTACCGTTCAAGTCTCGGGATAGAAGCAACACTTAAAGAGATAAGAGAGAATTCAGGTATTCTCTATGATTCAGATGTGGCCGAAGCTTGTTTACGCCTATTCGAACGCTCTGAAGTTGATTTTGTGATTAGTGGTGATTTCGCCAAAACAAATTTTGTTTTCTAGACAAGGGGACGGTTCTTCTATCTGTCTTTTCGCGAATAATTATCTTTCCAGAGAAAAAAAGATAGTTTATAATTATTACGAGGAACCTATTTCCAATAAAATTAAGAAGTGATTAATTATGTTTTCGAGTTTTGGGTTTAAGAATAAGACTGTCAAAGAATTGCGTAAGAATAAAGGATTTACGGCCAAGGAGCTTGCTCTTCAGATCAACGTAAGCGAGAGTCTGATTCTTCGAGTAGATGACCGCAAGCTGAAACATGTACCTGATCCGCTGCAGTCTAAGTTAGTTCCGGTGTTGAAGGATTAGGCTAAAGAAAGAAATAAGGCGCAAATGAAAACTCCCCAGAAATTATGTCTTGAGGAGTTTTTTTGTTAAGAATTTAGAAGAGGGGTAAATATATAAGTAGAACTGTTTTTTGTCCTCACTTTAAGATATGTCTATAAGAATGCATAGCATTCTTTTCAATCGAATCATGTCATCTATACTAAACTTTGCGAAAGGATGTAGTTATACCATGCAAAAGCATTTGGTTGAAGAGGCAAATAGATGTCTTCAATGTAAAAAGCCCCGTTGTCAGAGTGGATGCCCTGTTGATACCCCTATCAATGAAGTAATCAACATGTTTCTCAAGGGTAATATCCAAGAAGCGGGTGAACTCCTTTTTGCCAATAATCCACTTTCCGTAATCTGCTCTTTGGTCTGCCCTCATGAGAAGCAATGTGAAGGCTCTTGTGTAGTAGGGAAAAAGGGGACGCCGGTCAATTTCGGTTCAATCGAACATCATATTTCCAATTATTATCTAGATACCATGAAACCGAAGTTTACAAAATCCCCTGACAAAAAAGTTGCTATTATTGGTTCCGGACCCGCCGGAATAACAATAGCGGTAATCCTGGCTTCCCGTGGGTATGACATAACGATATTCGAAGCCCATGAAAGGATTGGCGGGATACTGCGCTATGGCATCCCTGAGTTCCGGCTTCCCAAAGACCTTCTGGATAAGCTAAAAGATAAACTCCTGGAGATGGGGATAAAGATCAGACTCAATACCTTGATCGGTCATGTGCTTACAGTTGACGATCTTTTCAGGGATGGCTACAAGGCCGTGTTCGTAGGCACGGGTGTCTGGAGACCGAAGGCCCTGGGAATCAAAGGTGAAAGTCTGGGACATGTTCATTTTGCTATTAATTACCTGAAGAATCCGTCTGTTTACCAGTTAGGTGATAGGCTCTGTGTAATTGGGGCCGGTAACGTGGCTATGGATGCTGCCCGAACCGCTGCGAGAAACGGTGTCAAGGAAGTTTCGATCATGTACAGAAAGGGACGCGACGCAATCAGCGCCGATAAGCATGAGGTGGAGCTTGCTGAAGCAGATGGAGTTAAGCTTGAATTAAATAAATCACCTTTGGAAATCGTCGATGAAGGGGTTCTCTATCACGATAATATAGAATCCGTTGATCGTTTGTTCAAGGCAGATTCAGTAATCATCGCAGTCAGTCAGGGACCAAGAGATTATATTGTCTCTAATACCAAAGGGATAGATGTAGACGAAAGAGGCCTGATAAATACTACCGAATCAGGACTGACAACTCGGGAAGGGGTGTTTGCCTCCGGAGATGTGGTAACAGGAGCCAAGACAGTTGTGGAAGCGGTAAGACTATCCAAGATTGTTGCGGATGCTATAGATGAGTATGTTCAGTCACTTGGGTAGGGATGTTATCAAATATTCATTAAACTGAAATCGCATTGAGGATGTACTTAGGGAATATTTTGAAGTATAAAAAACCTGATCATGTGTAGTGATCAGGTTTTAAGTTTGGTTTGTTGGATTATGAGGGAATACGATGAGGGTAAAAAGCGCTAGGCGACTTTCTCCTCGAGTACGGGAAAGCATTTCCACCCAAGTGGTTTTAGCAAAACCTTATTGTGGTAACTAGTGTTACTACTAATACTATACATCATCAGGTATGGGAGGTGTTATATCTGTACCACATCTCGTAAACGTATTAGCTGTTTCTATATCTTCATTTACTAGTGTTGGTTTATCTGGAAACCATTCTATTCCTATTATACAGTCGATTAATTCATTACTGCGGATTGTAAAAGCATCTTCACTAACACTAATACCTTTTCTAGTGCCATCTACAATATTGTTTGTTATAGTTGCTGATGCACCTTCATTTAGCATTACTGCTATATCAACATCCGTAAATGTATTATGGTTGATAGTAATATTTGTATTCGTTACATTACTGCCATCTGCAACTATGGCTTGCATTAGACTACCTGTAAACATACTATTCTTAATGGTAATTTGCTCTCCACCTTTAATTGAAATTGCTCTTGCTTTTGTTGTTCCCTCAGTCTCATATACAAACTTCAATCCATCGATTGTTAAATTCAATGTACTGGTTCCGATAGAAATGGTGCCCTTAACAATACTCTCCTCGCCTCTTTCACCAGGATTGGTACCAGCGACTACTCCAGCATTCGCACCTTCTAATGTGAGATTTGTCATTGCATTAGGGATAGTTATATTTTCAACATAGGTCCCATCTGTAACGAGAATAGTATCACCTTCTCCGGCAGCATCAATAGCTGATTGTATGGTTTCGCAGTATACGTTCTCATCCATATTTACTACGCCATAGTTTGATAGATCAGTAGCAACTAATGTGTTATCCTCAGCAGTTACCGCCCCAACAACATCAAAGAAATAGAGAAGGTAATTTGAATCTGTCGCTACGTTGTCTCGGACATCAATGTTATCTGTGTTGCCCCACGTACCATCAAACACTATAGCACCGTCAACCATCTCGTCAAATTGATTATCCTCGATTTCTAAATTAGAACCCTGATTTAAATATACACCACAATATAAATCTTCAAAGTCATTACCTTCAACAGTAACATTATTCGATGCACTAGACGCATATCCGACATCTATTCCACGAGCACCAGCCGTACTAACGATACTATTATTCTTAATGGTCACATCATGTGAGTCATGTGTGTGTATTACCGCTTGGCCGACATTTTGTTCTATTGTGAAGCCATCTATTGTAACACCATCGGCTAAAACTGTTATACCACCATATCCGCTTCCTGCATTAAAACCAGCTTCGGTTTGGATAACAGCACCATGTTTTACAGTAGACAATAATGTGAGGTTATCTACACCTATTTCTAGATTGTCTACATATGTTCCTTCACTCACTAAGATAGTATCGCCTGGTGATGCTCTATCGATAGCGTCTTGGATACTTTCACCATCACTGACGGTATTAATCCATCCCAGCTCTACGGAGTCAATGCCCGTATTAGCACTACCAATAGCTGTTTCCATCAGACTATCATTAGTGATGCCGTTGACTGAAGAAGGTTTACTTACTATTTTGAGGGCTTTAACACCTTCATTAGCTCTGTCATACTCTAGCACTGTATTATCTTCGATGGTCAATACTGCCGTATTTGCCACCGGATAAAACCAGATGCCCTCTGTAACCGCATCATTTACTGTATTGTATCTAATAACGGCTTCTGCGTTTGTACTAACTCCTACCCCCAATGCACCTATAAGCGTATTATTCTCTATGGTGGCAGAGCCATCAGCTGCTATGTCTCCAACGTAAACAGCAAATGAGTCACGGTCAATATCCATATGATTAACATTATTATACTTAAAGGTAAGAGCTTCAACATTTTTAAACCAAACCGTTGCTGGCTGTCCGATAGTAGCCGTTTGTTGTGCACTAATGATATTGTTATTCACAATAGCTTCTTTAGATTCTACCAACAAAGACTTCCTGTCAGTAGAATTGGAAGTCAGTGTGAACCCATCAATCTTGACTATCCCTACTGCATCTGTGACAGTAACACTACCAATGATTTCAGATTCGTCTTCGCCTCTTGGATTACGTGCATCGATGCCTACCTGAGCACCCATAAGCGTCAGTGCATTTTTGCTTATTATCACATCTTCTACATAGGTTCCTGAATCTACCATAATTGTATCACCAGGTACAGCTGCATCAATAGCAGCTTGTAGGGTTTCTTCAGCATTCATAGTTTTAATCCAACTTAGCTCTACTGCTTCGATTCTATTATTAGCCCCTAAGACTGTTCCTGCCATCAGGTTATCGTTGGTGATGCCGTTGACCGAGGCTGGCCTGCTTACGATTTTGAGAGGCGAGATACCTTCTTGTCCGCTTCTGTTCTCGTTCGTGACTGTATTATTAGTTAAAAATAAATTGCCTGTCCCTGGAGTATCAACTGGCCATGCCCAGATACCCTCTTGCCATACTTTATCAACGGTGTTATTTTGGACTGTAGCCGTAGCCTCTGCCCCTAATCGTATTGCAATAGGGCCTCCTGTGATTACGTTACCTTCTATCAGAACATCCCCAACGATATTTCCAGGGTTCAATTCCCTTTCGGCTTTAATCGCTGCATGTCCGTGATTTGGTAACGTTTCTCTGATAATAGTGTTATCCTTTATCGCTATATTATCTCCTCTTGCTATAACAATCTCTTCATACTTTGCATCCGCATCCACGATAGTGAGAATATCCAATCCTTCGACTGTTACACTATCTCCCTCAACTCTTACTATGGAAGAGATGTTGCTTATCGGCTGGTATTCCCTAATCTTAAATCCATCGATTTTCGCGCCATCGGCTTTGAGAAAGACAATAGGCATTCTCCCTGGTTTATGAGCATCTGCAGTCCAGCTTTCGGTCCATTCTGAAGGACTATCTATGTCTTCTATCGTTACATCGCCCATAGCTATAAGTGTTAACCCTTCTTTATCTAAAATAATATTTTCTTTATAGGTTCCCGGTCCTACTAAGATGGTTTCATTTTCTGATGCTTCATCGATAGCATCTTGAATTACTTCTCCATCGGTAACTTCCCAGGCTATCGCTACCTCCTTGGTTCCTACTTTTCCAGAACCGTCTTTAGCTGTTGCTTTAACAGTTACTGTCCCAATTTCTGTGCCTGTCAGTAAACCATCTTGGTCAATCGTTGCATTTCCTGTTCCTTCATCCACACTCCATGTTACATTCTTATTTGAGGCATTTCCTGGAGATACGTTTGCATTCATCTGCAATGTCCCGTCTTTTACAACTATTAATGATCCATTTTCACCTGTAACGCTAATACTACTTACATGTACTGTGCTCGGCCCACTGCTTCCGCTTCCTTGATTCTGCTGAGGTGGAGGTTGTGTATCCGATTCATCAATCTCTTCGCCATCAACATTGGTCGTAACATTTTCGGCAACGTTGGTGGTTGTCGGTTTCTGGGCTATAGTTACACCATTCGTGTAGACATTGGCAGTGGTAATCTGTCCCTGCCCCGTTATGTTGGACTCTGCATTAGCATTAAGTGTGCCTACACTAGACCCACTCGCCAGATTTACCCCTGCTCCAGCGGCCGTATCGGAGATATTCATAGTTGTAATATTGCCACTGGTTACAGTTACGTTAGCCCCTGCGGCTTCAACATTGACTTCATTGAAGTCTCCATTCAAGGTGACTTGGGCTCCGGCAGGTATCTCTACTGTGACGAATCCTGTACCTGTGACATCGGATTGGTCTAAGGTCCCGTTCCCTTCCATAGAGACATTATCAACACTGGTACTGCCTTGGGCGACCAGTCTGACATTGGCACCGTCTGGTACATCTATTACGACGGTCTGTCCATTGAAGTTATACATGATGATGGAATTTGGTCCACCACCATTAACTATGGTCTTGCCCTGTACTGTGACATCTCTGAGTTCGACCTCTCCATCTCCGATGCTACTGCCTAAGAGCAGGTCTCCTTCAATGATGGTGTTGCGCAGGATGACATCCGGCGAGCTGATGATAACACTACCTTGGATGGTCTTGGTCCCTGTTTCCGGCCCATAGGT
>LOEZ01000095.1 GCA_001516055.1 Gracilibacter sp. BRH_c7a | reverse complement strand
GATTTAAAAATGGATACAAAGACTTCTTGGGTTAAGTCAAGGGCATCTTCTCGATTGCCGGCATAATGGTAGGCGATGGTATAAATGTATTTCTTATACCGTTCATATAGCAATTCCAACCCTTGATGTTTATTCTTGTTATAGATTTTAAGGATACTTGCGTCTGATGAATCCAAAGCGCTCGCCCATCCTTTTTTATTTCTATGTGCATTAATACACATAATAAGTTAAAAAGTTTCAAAAGAAAATAAAATTTTTTTATTTTCTTTTTACTCTCGCCATACCCTTAAAGTCAGACAATGAAGACTCCCGCCTCCGGCTAAGAGAGCATCGGGGTGGAATTCGATAATTTCTACTCCTCTGCGGCTGAGTTGGTTCTGTGTTTTAAGATTAAGGGAGATATCATAGTGAATGAAAATGTTGGGTTGCAGGACGACGAAACTGCAACCCCATTTTTGTTGTTCTTGGTCGGAGACTTCGATTAGTTCCATATCTTTCTTAGCAAGATAGTTCTTGAGATTTATCTCTGTACGCTGTTTTTTAGTAATTAGAAAAGTCTTGATAAAGGCAGGTGGGTAGACCAAAGCCAGATTATCACTGATTCTACCGAATATCATATCGGGGTGCATATATCTTCTTTCCTGAGGTATCTCAGCGAAGATAATTTCAGGGAAAAGTTCCAGGGCTTTATTAAAGAAGCCTTCTATAGTTGTGCGGCTGTGTCTCTCTGTGTCAGCTATGAAGAGGATGTCTGGAGAAATGACTAGACATCCTTCGAACTCAGCGTCACCCTCAAAGGCATGAAAGATGGGGATCCCTAAGTTATCTAGGACTTCCCTAACCACTAATTCCTCTCCAGCTCGGCTTCCCGGGCACATTTTGGAGAGTATGGCTCCCTGACTGGTAATTACGGAGCTATCATTGAGATAAGGTAGATTGGGGAGAGTCGGTATCAAGACTTTGTTATCCTGAACATAATCCTCGAGTTCCAGCACTTCTACTCCTTGAGAGCGCAGGAGATCAGCGTATTGATCATGTTCATGCTGATATTGCTCGATGTCGGGTGGGAAGCTGAACAGGTAATCTTGGTAGTTGGATTGGTTTACAAGATGAAGCGATTGGTTTGGCTTATGTAGAATTGCCGTCCGCAAACGGGCTAATTTTTCTGTACCGTAGGATCTATTAGCAGCAGACATAGTATATATCCTTTCGCTCGACGCAAGATTTAAAGTTATACCTGAGTATTATTTTCCGAACTAAATGATTTATGTAAAAAGAATGTATAATCAACACCTTGCTTATAACCGGACTAATCTTAAATTCTCGCTGGATAGGCTGGAAACTGGCCTTGGGATTATCCTTTGCCTATTATGGTACGGTGACATTTGTTATGCAAATCGAGACATGGTATTTTCTGTCTGATCTTACCGTCGGTGCTGAACTCTTGCCCCGTTTATTTATTATGGGAATTCCAGTAGCGTTATTCTTTATTCTCCTGGCGGGACTGATATTCAGTATTCCGCAGAACCTTAGTCACATTTTAGAGAATCCGCTACTCCCAATTGCTAGTGTGCGTTTCAGCCATATGATAGAGACAGTTGCTTCCACTTTTATTTTTGGGATGATTGTAGTTGGTTGTTACACCGAGAGCATAAATCATTTGCGCGATTTGTTTGGAAGGTAGTGTCTAAGATTCCAGCCCCTCAAACTGCATATTATAATAGTGGGCATAGATGCCGTCTTTGTTGATGAGCTGTTTATGTGACCCTCTTTCTTTGATTCCTTCGTCGGTGATGACTATAATCTCATCGGCGTTTTTTATTGTACTGAGACGGTGAGCGATAACAATGGTGGTACGGTTTTTGGATAGTTTTTCTAAGGAGTGTTGGATGTATCTTTCACTTTCGTTATCTAGGGAGGAAGTGGCTTCATCTAAGATTAATATCGGGGGATTCTTTAAGAAGACTCTGGCGATGGAAAGACGCTGTTTCTGCCCTCCTGAAAGTCGGACACCGCGTTCTCCCACGAAAGTATCATAGCCCTGATCCAGGGACATGATGAAGTCATGGATATTGGCGTTGCGCGCCGCTTCCATGATTTCTTCATCAGTAGCATCTGCTTTGCCGTAAGCGATGTTTTCTTTAATGGTGCCGCTGAACATATAGACATCCTGTTGAACGATTCCGATAGAAGTTCGAAGAGAGTCTAAGGTTAAATCGCGGATATCTTTACCGTCAATAGTAATACTCCCGGCCGAAACATCATAGAAGCGGGGCAGTAAGGAACATAAAGTTGATTTCCCCCCACCGGAGGGGCCTACTAGGGCGATGTTTTTACCGGCTCTGATCTGAATGCTTACATCATGCAGGACATCTATATCATTATTGTAGTTAAAGGAGACATTCTTGTATTCGATTTCTCCTTGGACATTCCCCAGAGGGATTGCCCCTGGTTTATCTTGTATATCAGGGGCAGTATCCAGGATATCCACGAAGCGTTTAAAGCCTGCGAAGCCTTTTTGGAATTGTTCGGTGAAGTTAATTAAGACTTCTAGGGGGCGAACATAGATATTGATGTAAAGGATATATATGGCTAACCCAGTGACTCCCAGAGAGCCATCGGCAATGAAGATCCCGCCGAAGACGATAACTACGATATAAAGCAGACCTGTAAAGAAAGAATTCCAGGCATGATAGCCCCCCATCATTTTGTAGCTTGTGGATCTGGAGGCTAAGAACTCCTGATTGCTATGCTTAAACTTTCTTCTTTCCACTTCTTCGTTAGCAAAGGATTTAACTACTCGGATACCGGCCAGACTATCCTGAAGACTGGAGTTGACTTTAGCAATCTTGACTCGATTATCCATAAAGACAGCTCTCATCCTGAGGTTTTTATATATGCTGTAGCTGACCATAATCATGGTGACGACAAGTAAGATCAGAGTAAGTTTAACATTAAGCATAGTGAGAAGGATGAAGGAGCCAATAATCTTTAAGGCTGAGATAAAGATATTTTCCGGACCATGATGAGCTAGCTCGGAGATATCGAAGAGATCGCCGACGAGTCTGGACATCATTTCTCCGGTGTTGCTTTTATCATAGTAGGAAAAGGATAGTCTTTGGAAGTGGTTAAATAGATCTTTGCGCATGTCAGCTTCCATTCTAGCTCCCATGATGTGACCCCAGGAGGTAATGAAATACTGACAAAAATACTTAATGATATACAGAACAAGTAAGATTAGACCTACGTAACCAATAGCTTGTAGAATTGTCTGCTTATCCAGGGTGAATAAGTTTTTGCTGAGGTAATTAAGAATCTGAGGAAAGGATAAATCTACCACAGAGACAATTACAGCACAGAGCATGTCGGTATAAAAAAGGAAGCGGTAAGGCTTATAATATTCAATGAATTTATTTAAGGTTCTCATCTGGACGGCCACACTTTCCCAAAAAAATAAAAGCCAGCAAGGCTATGCACAAAAAAGATACGTATATAAAGTATATCATATTTAATTAAGAAGCTAAAAGAAAATCCCTGCAATAACCAATATTAAATTGATTGAAATATCTAAATTGTAAGATTTTAACTATTTAAAAATACATCTTGAAAAGAGAGAAGTGCATACACTATAATATACCCTTGGGGGGTAATGGTATATTAATTTTTTGGAGGTGTTCTTCTTGTCTGATAAAATTAGTCGTCGCTCATTTTTCCAACGATCTGCTGCTGCTGGGGCTTTAAGCTTTCTTGCTGCTGCAGGACTTAACAAGCCCGCCTATGGAATCTCAGATTCCCAAGAGATTGGTACAGTAATTGATTTGACGAAATGTGATGGGTGTAAAGATCTAGGAACCCCGCTTTGTGTAAGTTCATGCCGTCAAAAGAATGAAGCAAAGTTCCCTGAACCTAAGAAGCCCATTAATGATTATTGGCCCCAACCAAAACATGAGGACTGGTCTGATAAACGGGGTTTAACTACTCGTTTAACACCGTATAATTGGAACTATGTAGAACATGTTGAGGTTGAACACAATGGTGAAAAAGAGGACGTATATGTTATGCGTCGCTGTATGCATTGTGATAATGCTACTTGTCAAAAAATCTGTCCGTTTAGTGCGATTAGTAAAGATGCGAGTGGTGCCGTCTCGATTAACGAAAACATTTGTTTTGGTGGAGCTAAATGTAGGGATGTCTGCCCTTGGGGTATTCCCCAACGTCAAGCGGGGGTAGGTTTATATCTGGATCTTGCTCCCACCTTAGCCGGTGGTGGGGTGATGTACAAGTGCGATCTCTGCCGTGATCTTCTTGCTAAGGGTGAGAAACCCCGTTGTGAGACTGCTTGTCCTCAGAATGCAATAATCTCTGGCCCGAAAGAGGAAATGAAAGAGTATGCCAAGACCCGAGTCCAAGAAGTCGGCGGCTACATCTACGGGGATACCCAGAATGGGGGGACTTCCACTTTCTATATATCGAAAGTACCTTTTGCCAAGATAAATGAGGCTATTGCAGCCGCTAAAAAAGCTCAAGAGGATACGAAACCTGGGAGACCGTTAATGCCAGAAGATGTCAAAAACTATCTCAATACGGAAAAAGGAATGGCTCTAGGCGTATTAACTGCTCCGATAGCTGGAGCCGCCTTAGCGGCAGTAACAGCTTATAAGGCTATGAAGGGAGAGAAGGTAGATGACTAAGAAAATCCTCCGCCAGAGTAGGGCGAATCGCTTTATTCATTGGGGTACCGCTATCTCCATCTTATTCTTAATAATATCCGGCTTAGGTCAATTGCCGATTTATAAACGTTATTATGTTACTACCCTTCCAGGTGGAGAATGGTTAGGCAGCTTTTTCGAAATGCTGGATCTTCATTATCTGGCCGCTGGGATATTAATCTTTGTCGTAAGTTTTCATTTGGTTTATCATACTCTACGGCGAGAATTTGACATCATGCCTAAAAAAGGTGATATCAAAGAGTCTTATGTCATCATCAAAGCTATGCTGACAGGTGGGAAAGAGCCCCCGGCAGAAAAATACCTTGCAGAACAAAGACTTGCTTATCTCTTTATTGGGGTCAATATTTTAGTATTGATTCTAACCGGAATTGTGAAAGTATTAAAAAACTTGGAAGGCTCTCAAATTCCTGCTACTTTAGTATCTGCTTCCACTCATCTGCATAATCTAGCGACAGTACTTCTCATTCTGGGAATTGGTGCCCATCTTGTAGCCTTTGTTCTGAAAGCGAACAGACCTCTTATTCGGGGTATGTTCTTGGGAACTGTTGATGAAGAGTATGCCGAAGAACGACACTCTTTATGGTACAACAGAGTAAAAAATAAGAATAAGTTGAAGACCAAGGCGAAGGAAGTTAAGCAAAAAACCAGGGCAAAAAATCAATCACTAGATGTATAAGTAGGAAGATTAAAAAGAAGAAACAAGGAAAACAAAAGGAAGTACCATACCTGGATATGAAGTGCACCCCAAATGTCAGATAAAATGAACTAACATTTGGAGGTGTATTTTTTTTGTCAAGAACACCATTTTAGTGATAGAATTATAAAGATATATAAATATAGGAGAAAAAAGCACATATGATTAAATTCCAAGAGATTGAGATAAAAGATAAAGAGTGGATGGAACCTTTAATTGTCGCTTCCGATATGAGAGCGTGCCATCAAAACTTTACGAATATGTTTGCTTGGTCTAAAATACTTGAGTTTCGTGTGGCCAAGGTTAATAATCATCTTGTGGTCAAGGGGGCTACCGAGGAAGACCAACACTATCTTTATCCCGCTGGTGAGGGTGACATCAAGAAGGTAATCGAGACTATGATGCAAGACTCAGTCGACTGTGGGCATAGTTTTAAGATTTTAGGTGTCTTACCTGAAAACATAGAAGAGCTTAATAGCTTGTTCCCAGGTGAATTCAAGTATGAAGAGATGAGGGATAGTTCTGATTATGTCTATTACCTGGATAAGCTCGTGAAGCTATCAGGAAATAAGCTGCATTCTAAACGTAATCATATCAACTATTTTAAAAAGAATTATACGTGGAATTTTGAGCTGATATCCCCAGAAAATTTTGAAGAGTGCTGGGAAATGAATAAGAAATGGTGTATAGATAATGACTGCAAGGAAGACGAATTTCTCTATAGGGAATATTGTGCTGTCCGCCGCTGTTTTGATAATTACTGGGCCTTAGGTCTGGGGGGTGGTCTAATTCGTAAAGATGGGAAAGTTATTGCTTTTACCATTGGAGAGAGATTGAATTCCGATTCTTATGTCATCCACATTGAGAAGGCCTTTAGTGAGATCCGGGGTGCCTATCAAATGATAAATCGAGAATACGCAGAATATATTAAGCAAACCTATCCCCATTTGACGTATGTCAATCGTGAGGAAGATATGGGCTATGAAGGCTTGAGAAAGGCTAAACTTTCTTATTACCCTGATAAAATGGAGGAAAAATATTCAGCCAAACATATTAAGTGATATTTAAGCAAAGCATAATATACGTGATATAAATGGTTCGTTACAAATATGGAGGACAAAATGGTTGAAGTCAGATGGGCGAGAGAAGGAGAGATAGACCGCCAGAAAGAATTATGGAAGCTTTGTTTTGGAGATCCAGAGTGGTATATTGATTTTTATTTTGCCAATAGATATAAGAAAGATGAAACACTCGTGCTGCTGTATAATGGTGAGATTATTGCTATGCTTACCCTCATGCCTGTCAGGACGGTTTTCCCCGACAATCAAAGTGCTGCTTCAAGCATGCTTTATGCCGTGGGGACTCACCCCGAATACCAGCATGAGGGTTTTGGCACGCAATTAATGGATTTATGCCGTCAAAATCTCGAAGAAAATAATATTGGATTTTCCATCCTTGTTCCCGTCAATCAGAAGATTGTTGATTTCTATCATAATCAAGGGTATAAAGAGAACTTCTATCTTAGAGAATTACCATTCCGTTATGATAAAATCGATAGCCTGATTCCTGGTCTGGAAGCGCTTAGGCCGCAGTCATGTACTCTTTCATCTCTTGAGCCTCAAGAGTACAATGCAAGGCGAAACGAACAATTGAAAGGGAAGTTTTTTATCGCTTATGGCGATGAGGATATACAATATCAGAAAAAGCTTTCTCAGCATTCTGGAGCGGATATCTATGGGGTTAGTATTGAGGAAACAGCCGGTTGTGTCGTAAAGGGTTGCGCAGTGATCGAGAGGATATCTTCTGAGAAAGTACTAATTAAAGAGCTATTAATATCTGAAGAGTCTTATCATCCGGTTATTAAAGAGATAGTTAAGCTTGTTCCCGCTAAGGAATATATATTACGAACACCGGCCTACTTGGGTAAGAATCTAGGAGGGAAAGTTCGCTCCTTTGGGATGATTAAGGAACATGGTGATTTTGAACCGAAGGTAACTTCTGAAGATCGTGGTTATCTAGGTATAGCTTTCGACTAACATAATTACACATTGAAAAATGAACCATTCGGAATTGCGAATTGGTTCATTTTTTTATTCCTGAATGCTTCATATTATCGTCTATCTTTACAAATAATACTTAAGTAATACTTTGTTTTTAAATAGGGTTGTTTCTAGAAAGGAATTCATTAATGAAAAAAGCTTTTGTTATAATACTGGTATTATTAATTCTAAGTTTCGGTGCTGCGCGGGGTTATCAATATTTCGCTGCTAAGAAGGGTAATGTAGGTCAACCAGAACATGCTTCAGCCATTGCCCGGATAGATAGAATAGAGATGAGGGTTTCGGCTCCCGGAGTGGTAGAGCCTGAGAAGCGTGATGTACTCAAAGCTGGAGATGGGTATATCGTTGATAAAGTACTGGTAAAAGAGAATAGCGAAGTCAAGAAAGGGTCTAAACTTATCACCTTCAAAAGTAGAAGTAATACTTTTAATGCGCCTTATGATGGCATTATTGCTAAAATTATTGTGGATGATGGAGATCCCGTGAGTAAAGGGCAGCCACTTATAGAGATATTTGATAATAAACACTTTCTAACTAAGATTATGGTTGATGAATTGGATTTACCGAGTATAACAATCGGACAAGAGGCCGAAATCGTGGTAAAGGCTTTCCCAGAAAGATTTTTTATCGGCAAGGTGACCGATATCAGTCAGGAAGGAAGAACAGCCAATGGAATATCGAGTTTTCCAGTTACTATTAGGCTTGAAGAGATTGGTGGTATTAGAGCTGGGATGACCACGGAGGCAACCATAGTGACAGCGATGAAGGAAGAAGCCCTTGTAGTACCAATCGAAGCGGTAAGTATAGTAGATGGGGAGAAGATCGTGTTGGTGGAAAATCCGAATGGTACTACTGAGAAAAGGACAGTAGAAACAGGTATTTCCAGTAATATTATGGTGGAGATTATCAGCGGGCTAGCCGAGGAGGAAATAGTTCAGCTGCCTCAAACTACCAATGACCTTTTCCAGTTAATACCTGGGGGATTCCCGGTGCAAGGAGAGGAAAGAAGTGAATTTATCTCCCCGTCCAAAAATGAAAGTATCCAGACCGACGGTGATTCTACAGAGGATGAAGAAGTATTATGATAAAACTGATTGGCGTATCTAAGAAGTTCAAGATGGGGGAAAATGAAGTTATAGTCCTTGATAAAATGGATATTCATATAAAACAAAATGAATTTGCAGCTATTGTTGGGCCTTCAGGGTCAGGTAAATCTACCCTCATGAATATTATCGGTTGTCTGGATACTCCAGACGAAGGAGATTACTTTTTCCAAGGGAAGAACATTTCGAAAGCTTCAGATAATCATCTTGCTGATATAAGAAATAACAAAATTGGTTTCATTTTTCAGAATTTTAACCTCTTACCCAAGCTTAACGCTTTGGAGAATGTAGAGGTTCCTCTGCAGTATCGCGGGCTTAAAGAGCAGGAATGCAGGAAGAAAGCAATTAACTATCTTGCTAAGGTAGGGTTAACGGGCCGTGAAGATCATAAACCGAATCAACTTTCAGGTGGTCAACAACAGAGAGTAGCAATAGCCAGGGCCCTGGTGGGGGAACCGGAATTACTTTTAGCCGATGAACCGACCGGGGCACTTGATAGTATCACAGGTCAAGAGATTATGGAACTCTTAAAAGGTCTTCATTCTCAAGGGCATTCAGTCCTACTAATCACACATGACCAGAAAGTTGCAGAACAAGCAGAACGGGTATTGCAGATTCAGGACGGGAGAATATGTCATAGAAATGAAACTTTATCAGTAGGAGTATGAGGAAGGCAAAGTATGCGTTTATTGCAGACTATTAAGCTGGCGTTGAAAAGTATCCGTAATAACAAGTTAAGGTCTATATTGACCATGATAGGGATAATAATTGGTATTTCATCAGTTATCATCCTGGTGTCGCTGGTGAGTGGTTCCGCCCAAGGTATAACTTCTCAGATTCGCTCTTTAGGACCTAACTTGATTACGGTGAATTTATATGGTGGCTGGGATAAGAAGCTATCTATTAATTCGATCGAGGAGATCGGATTACTCTCAGGAGTGGATGAGGTAGCACCAACTATTCCGACCGAGGTGACTTTGAAAAAAGAGAGATATGTTGAGAACGCTGTTGTCACAGGGACAACTAGAAAATTACTTGCTATAAGAGGGATGAACTTAAGTAACGGAAGGTTCATCTCCGACTTAGATGATGAGAACAGGCAGAGTGTTGCGGTTCTAGGTGCAAATAAAGCTCGGGATTTATTCGGGTTTGGTAATCCCGTAGGAGGCAGTATCGAGTTAAACGGCAATACTTATTTCGTGATAGGGACTTTGGAAGCCCAGGGCAGCAGCCTGGGCAATAATGTGGACGAGATGATTCTGGTACCGTTGTCTAAAGCGGTATCTCTATCTGGTAAGATGGAGATTAAGATGTTGTATGTCCGTGCCCATAATGAAGGGGTTGTTAATCTGGCTGTTAATCAAATAGATAGTTATTTGGATCGGTATTTTAAAGCTGACGTAAAAGTATATTCGGTGACAAGTCAAAAACAACTACTGGAGACTTTAGGATCAATAACCGGTATTTTGACCATGATGTTAGGGGGAATTGCGGCAATTTCCTTAATCGTTGGAGGGATTGGTGTGATGAACGTAATGTTAGTGTCGGTATCGGAAAGAACAAAAGAAATAGGTATCAGGAAGGCATTAGGAGGAAAGAAAAAAGACATACTAATCCAATTTCTAATTGAAGCATTGGTCATATCTTCCATCGGTGGAATCTTAGGTGTAATCATTGGTATGGCAGGTGGAAAGGCCTTGGCTTCGTTTGGGATTCCTATGGCCTATTCCTTGGATATTATTTTAATATCGTTTTCCTTCTCTTTGGCTGTTGGTATTGTCTTCGGAATAGTTCCAGCTTACAAGGCTTCAAGACTAGGACCAATAGATGCCTTAAGATATGAATAATATATATAAGTAAAGTTACAAAGAGTTCAGGTAAATATTGAGTACGTCCTGAGCATTTAAAGGCCTAAAACTACTTATTGTCCCGCCGTTCACTGCAGATTTGGCCATTACAGCAAGTTTTTCCTCGGGGATTCCCATCTCTGTCAAAGTAGTAGGCAGGCCGATTGAGATGAAAAATTCTCTGGTTAAGGCGATGGCCTGATTTGCGGTAGAGTATTTATCTTCTTGAGCAGGTAATCCCCAGACATTAATGCCATACTGGGAGATTTGATCAACTGTATGATCATTTAGTACGTAATTCATCCAGTTGGGGGTTAAGACTGCCAACCCCGCACCGTGGCTAATATCATAATAAGCACTCAATTCATGCTCCATAGGATGGACACACCAACCAGTTTCTTTTCCGTATTTGAGTAAACCATTTAACGCCAGACTGGAAGCCCAGAGAATATTGGCCCTAGCTTCGTAGTTTTCCGGCTCACTCACTACGACTGGTCCATATTTGATACAGGTCAAGAGGATGGCCTCCGCTATTTTATCCACCAGGTAGGCATCTTTAACATGACCGAAATAGCATTCGAGGGTATGGCTCATGATATCGGCCACCCCAGCAGCCGTATGATAGGCAGGGACGGTAAAGGTATAGGTAGGATCCAGGATGGAGAACTTAGGTTTAATAAGTGGATGGAAGACAACAAATTTTTGGATGGTGTCTAAGTTGCTGATTACGGCATTCATATTCATCTCTGAACCGGTGGCCGCTAAGGTAAGTACTGTCCCAATGGGTAGGGCGTTTTTGCTTTCCGCTTGTTTGGTTATCAGATACCAGGGATCGCTGTCAGAGTAAAATCCAATAGCGATAGCCTTGGCACAGTCTATAGCACTTCCCCCACCAACGGGGAGGATGAAGTCGATTGAATTTTCCCGGCATATCTTGATTCCCGCTCTGACGCTGGTAATCCGAGGGTTAGAGTCCACACCGCCTAGTTCCCAATATGGAATATTATTCTCTTTTAAGATAGAAGTGACAATATCATAGATGCCATACTTTTTGATACTTCCCCCACCGTATACCAATAACACCTTGGAACCGTAGTGCTTGATCTGTTCAGCTAGAACCGATATTTGGCCTTTGCCGAAGAATACTTTCGTGGGGATATCATAGTTGAAATTAAGCATTAAGGACACTCCTTTTCTGTAAAATATTAGGTGATAATATGTATAAGTAGATTATTACATAAAGATGTGAGGGAATTCAATTAAAAACTTTCTTGGGTGCGTTTCGGTTGCTTAGTGATACAATATATATAAATCAAGGGGGTGTAATAATGAAAGGAATAATTACAGTTGTAGGCAAAGACCAGGTAGGTATTATCCATGGTGTCAGCAAGGTACTGGTTGATTATAATGTCAGTGTGGAAGATATTAACCAGACTATTCTAAAAGGGTATTTTACAATGATGATGCTGGTTAATCTTGCCAATATGAAAGGTGAATTCAACACTTTTAAGCAACAGTTGGAGAACTTCGGTGAAGAGATAGGGATATCGGTAAAAGTTCAGAGGGAAGAGATTTTTAATTACATGCATAATATCTAGCGGCGACTTAGTCGCCATTTGCGAGAACATGAAGGGGAGAGTACTTAATGACGTTATATAATAATATTTTTGAAACTGTTCGGATGATTGAGAAAGAAAAGTTGGATATCAGAACGATCACTATGGGAATTTCGCTTTTGGACTGTATCGATTCCTCGGGAGATAAGTCAAGGCAGAGGATTTATGATAAGATAACGGGCTATGCTCAGAATCTGGTTAAAGTCGGTGATCAGAT
The DNA here is from genome assembly GCA_001516055.1 of Gracilibacter sp. BRH_c7a. GTDB lineage: Bacteria > Bacillota > Desulfitobacteriia > Desulfitobacteriales > Syntrophobotulaceae > Gracilibacter. The sequence continues at coordinate 22,872 of LOEZ01000095.1, read as the reverse complement.
TGAAATGGAATACGGGATTCCTATCATTAATAAGAGAATTGCTGTGACGCCAATTGCTTTAATTGCTTCAGCCAGTGGAGAGGATAATTACTTTGAGTTCGCAAAGATTTTAGATAAGGCAGCTAAAGAAGTTGGAGTTAATTTTATTGGCGGCTTTTCGGCCTTGGTTCAGAAAGGTTTTGCCAACGGAGACAGGATTCTGATAGATTCTATACCCCAAGCTTTAAATGAGACTGAACGGGTATGTTCCTCGGTTAATATTGCCAGTACCAAAGCAGGTATTAATATGGATGCCGTCAAGCTGATGGGCAAGATTATTAAGGATACTGCTTACTTGAGCCGAGACAGGGATTCTCTAGGCTGTGCCAAGCTTGTGATATTCGCCAATGCGGTAGATGATAATCCCTTTATGGCCGGTGCTTTTCATGGTGTAGGGGAACCAGAAGTAGTTGTTAACGTAGGGGTTAGTGGACCGGGAGTGGTGAAGTGCGCTATGGAGAAAGTCAAAGGAGAGCCTCTACATATAGTTGCTGAAAATATCAAGAAGACTGCTTTTAAGATAACCAGGGCTGGACAGTTAATTGGTAACGAAGTATCTAACAGGCTGGGAGTTCCATTCGGAATCCTTGATCTCTCGCTTGCTCCGACCCCGGAAATTGGGGATAGCGTAGCACGAATTCTGGAAGAGATGGGCTTGGAAGCCTGCGGTACCCACGGGACCACTGCGGCACTTGCAATGCTTAATGATGCGGTGAAGAAAGGTGGTATCATGGCCTCGTCTTCAGTAGGGGGACTAAGTGGAGCCTTTATCCCGGTGAGTGAGGATGAGGGGATGATTAGTGCTGTCCAAAACGGAGCACTTACCTTTGATAAGCTGGAAGCTATGACTAGTGTCTGCTCGGTGGGCTTGGATATGATTGCTGTCCCTGGAGATACCAAGGAATCAACAATTTCCGCCATTATCGCTGATGAAGCAGCTATCGGGGTTATTAATAACAAAACCACCGCTGTCCGAGTTATCCCGGTCCATGGTAAAGGAGTAGGAGAAACGGCGGAATTCGGTGGTTTGCTAGGCTATATGCCGATTATGGCACTAAATGAATTTAGTTCGGAAGAGTTTATCAACAGAGGAGGAAGGATTCCGGCTCCGATTCATAGTTTTAAGAACTAGATAAAAGGTGGGCAAATATAACCGTATAGAAAAGGGATATCTCTGGCTATTTAATAAGTAATGCTGAAGATAACCCTTTTTTATTTGTTCAAGTGTTCAAAATATCGTATTGTTTGTGATTAAAAGGGCTACATATTTTGAACGTTCAAAATAAAATGATTATAAAATATTTGTATTATGGAATATAATTGTTGAAAAATATGCATTTTCAGATATAATAGAATTAACAGAATAATTTGAAATGTTCAAAAAGTGTTCAAAAAAGGTTTAAGTGAGTCAACGGAAGAGAAAAAAGTTTTAAGAAGTGAATTGAACATAGGAGAGGAGGGAGAATGGATTGTCGACAAGCATACGTGAAATAGCAAAATTGTCGGGAGTCTCTCTAGGAACAGTAGTTAATGTACTCAAGACACCTGATAAGGTTCGCCCAGAAAAAAGAGAAAAAGTCCTAGCAGTGATTAAAGAGCTTAATTATGAACAACCCGTGCAGCACATCAAAAAAGTTACGAATACTATAGGAGTTATTATTTCTAATATAACTAATCCTCTGTATCCTCCAATTATTAAAGCGATAGAAGAAGTTCTTGATCAGCATGGTTACAGTATGATTCTTGGAAACACAGAGAAAAAGCTAGATAAAGAAATAAAGTTAATCCAAATGCTAGAGGAAAGAGATGTTGACGGAGCTATAATTGTTTCTGCTTCAGAGACTTCAAATTATAACCATATCTACAGTTTCCGAGAAAAAGGGATCCCAATCATTCTCATCAATCGTAGTACTGAAGATCCTACCATAAACCAAATCATGATCGACACTTTCCGTGGGGGATTCAATGCAATTAAACACCTTATAAAATTAGGACACGAAAGAATCGCTTATATGAGTGGACCGAAAGATGATGGGGTGCATAATGCCTTCGCTCGTAGGTATAAGGGTTATCTTTGGGCTTTAGAACATTATGGTATAGCTTTTGATGAGGACCTGGTTTTTGAAAATGATGGAGATCAGTATAAAGCGGGTGGCGAAATGGCCGAAAAGATGATTGAGTCTTTCAGTCAAGAAAAAATGCCCACTGCTGCCTTTATTGCTAATGATGCAATGGCACTCGGTGCCATCCAGGCTTGGAATAAGAGAGGGTTACGGGTACCGGAAGATATCTCGGTTGTAGGTTTTAATAATCAATTCTTTAGTGAATATGCAGATCCAGGTTTGACCACTGTGAACTTCCCTATTTTTAGAGCAGGAAAGATGGCTGCAGAGTATATCCTAGAGGAGATTAATGGACTAAGAGATGAACCATTGAAAGAGATTCTCCCATGTGAACTCGTTGTTAGAGGCACTACGAAGGAGATCAGTTCAAAGAGAGGAGCAATACATGAAGGAAAATAAATCTAATCATCAAACTAACGAACAGCAAGTTAACTCTCCAGATTATGAATCTAAAATTAGTGCCGAACAAGAAATAATGACTCCTGAGATCCAAGCTGAAGGGGAAAAGAATGATAACTCCCTAGAAGCACGTGAAGAAGGAGAGAGTAACCGAACGGCTGGACAGCGCTTACTCACAGGTTTTCATGCCAAAGTTGTTTACTGGGGTGCGGCAGCCATGAGTATGTATCATCTAATAATAGCTTTTATGGGAATGCCTGAGCCATTCCGGCTAAGACCTGTTCATCTTGGGTTTGCCATGTTTTTGGGTTTTTGTCTCTATCCTTTCTCTAAGAGAGTTAAGAAAACAAGAATTCCCTGGTATGACTGGACTTTTGCTATCATGTCGATTTTAGTAGTACTTCATATCCAGTTTAACTATGAAAGGATTACCTGGAGATATCCATATCTTGATCCTTTAAGCTCTTTAGATTTTATTTTTGGAATTATTCTAATTGTTCTAATTTTAGAACTTGCTCGAAGGGTAGTAGGTTGGGGTCTCGTAGGACTGGCGATAATTTTTATCGGACATTCTCTTCTTGGCCAGTATATGCCCGGTATCCTTTACCATCCAGGGGTAAAATTCAACCAGTTTATTGATCATATTTTCCTAACTACTACTGGAATTTATGGCAGTATTGTGGGGGTGTCGGCTACATTTATTTTCCTGTTCATTCTATTCGGAAGTTTCCTGCAAACTGTAGGAGCATCCCAATTTTTCATGGATATGGCTATTTCAGCAACTAAGAAAGCCCGAGGGGGACCAGCTAAAGCAGCGGTCATAGCCAGTGCGTTTTTCGGAATGATTTCTGGTAGTGCAGTAGCCAATGTTTATACAACCGGTTCAATAACTATTCCGCTAATGATCAAAACAGGTTTTAAGAGATCTTTCGCGGCGGGGGTTGAAGCTGTATCTTCAGCATCAGGACAGGTTCTGCCACCAATCATGGGTTCAGCTGCCTTCCTTATAGCTGAATTTACAGGAAGTGCTTATAAAGATGTTGCTTTAGCTTCAGCTATCCCTGCTTTCTTGTACCTTTTGGCTATTTACTGGATGGTTCACTTCCAAGCTTTAAAAACAGATCTGCCTATGTATAGATCTGAAGACATTAAAAACTTGAAAGATGTATTTCGTAGAGATGCCCACCTGTTATTACCCATAATCTTACTTGTCTTTTTGTTATTACAGGATTTTACACCATATTTTGCAGCGTTCTATGCTTCTATGGCTTTGGTAGTAACCAGTTTCTTTAGAAGGCACTCCAGAATCAATTTAGATAAATTCATTCACACTTTGGTTGATACCGGTAAAAAAGCGACACCTATCGCTATAGCTATTGGATGTGCAGGACTGATTGTAGGCACAACAGAGCTCTCGGGGGTGCCATTTAAATTCTCTGCAGCCATTCTTGACCTCTCAGGAGGACAACTTCCTGTAGCCCTTGCTCTGATTGCGGTATCTACCATTTTATTGGGTATGGATCTACCAATTGTAGTATCTTTTATCATCGCTTCACTCTTTGGTGTCCCTGTATTATTAGAACTCGGTATAGATCGCTTCGTGGCATATATGTTCGTCTTCTACTATGCAATTTTAGCGACTATAACTCCACCTGTCTGTATGAGTGCTTATGCAGCGGCGTCGATAGCTGGATCAACTATGTTCAAAGCCGGGACACAAGCTGTAAGAATCGGAATCGCAGCGTATATCCTGCCAGTGATGTTCGTCTACAGTCCATCACTTCTCTATCGAGGAAATATTGCCCAATCTCTTCCGGCTGCACTCACAGCAGCCGTTGGTATCATATCTCTAGCTTCTGCGGTACAAGGTTACCTGGTTGCCAAATCACGCTGGTATGAGAGGCTGATGATGGCAAGTATAGCTTTACTCCTGATTAAGCCTGGGTTTGACAGCGACCTGATTGGGTTTGGCCTGTTGGCAATAGTCGTAATATTACAGACTATCAGAGCTAGAGTAAATCCATTGAAGGCAATATTGGGGAAAACAGGTGCTCAATATGAAGGTGGGGTGATAAATAAATAGGAGATAATATGGTCCTTAGATATCAAAGGTACTAAAAGGGAAATAATAAAAATCAAGGAGGAAGAAAGAATGCGTAAAGTTTTAACATTAGTATTAATTACGATGCTCACGATTGCTCTAGTAGGGTGTAGTTCATCGGCTCCGACTCCATCTAGTACCGGATCAGATTCTGGAGATGCTAAGACGTACAATTTCACTATTTTGACTGGAAGCCAAGGTGGCGGTTACATGGCCGCTGGAGCGATGTTCGTGGATGAATGGGAAAAGAACGTAAAAGGTTTTAAAGGTTCAACTGTAATGGGTGGAAGCTTCACCAATGTTGTCAAGCTTGAGCAGAGTGAAGATGAGATGATAATGGGACTGGCCTTCAATACTGTTCTTTACGATGGAACAAAACACCAAGGCGATTTTGCTACTCAAACTAAAGGACCAATTGAAAATGTTAGAGCAATGGTTCGCTTGAATAGGCAATCCCTGTTCCTAGCACCAGTCTTAAAAGATAAGGTTCCCGAGGGAGTTACTACATTAGGTCAATACCTAGAGACTAAGCCGAAGCTTCGTCTATTCACCAAAGACCGTGGTACAGGTGGAGAGATTGCAACTAGAAAAATGCTTGAAGCATATGGACTTACTTACGAGACCATTGAGTCTTGGGGTGGGAAAGTAACCTATAGTAGCACCTCTGATGGCGTAGCAGCGGTTGTTAACGGTCATGCAGATGCAGTTTGGCAGACATATGTGCCGCATGCAGCGGATTTACAGGAACTAGAAAGTGCTCGTGACATTGTATATCTGCAAATAGACGATGAGATTGTAAGCAAGTTAGTAGATAACTATGGCTTTATGGAATTCCAAGCTCCTGCAGATTGGTTTTCACTTAATCAATCTGTAAATACCTTTATGGAAGATACTATTGTCTTCACCCATAAAGATGCTCCTGAAGAAGTAATCTATGAGACAACTAAGATAATCCTCGAGAATAAAGAGAAATGGTTCAACGGTCAAAAAGCCTTTGAATCATTTGAACCAGAGAATGCTTGGAAAGGAACTATTGTTCCTCTTCACCCTGGGGCAGAAAGAGCTTATAAAGAATTAGGATTTATTTAACATGACAAGGATCATTCCACTCCTGAAAGGGGTTCCCATCACTGGTAGTGATGGGGCCCTCGGATGGTCCAGCGTTACCCTTATACAGAACGAGGATGAGATAATACTAGTCGATACAGGTTTCCATGGGAACAGGCATCACCTGTTACAAGCTTTGAAGGATAACAGGATTGAACCGGATGAGGTAAATCGGGTTATATTAACTCATCTGCATTTTGATCACTGTCTCAATTATGATCTGTTTACAAAAGCGTCGTTTGTATTGAGTCGTGCTGAATATGAATATGTTAAAGACAAAAAATACCTTGAGGTTGGAGACGTTTTCATACCAGATATTTTGGAAAGAATCGAAAACCGCGGTCTGGTGGTTTTCTATAACGAGTTAAAGATAAGCCAGGATATACGTTGTTTACTGACACCTGGCCATACACCAGGAAGTTCAAGCGTTGTTGTAGATTTACCAAATGGAGATAGAACAGGAATATGTGGTGATCTCTTTAAATACGCTTGGGAAATAAATCTTCTGCCGGAAGTTCCTCAGGGGACCTTCGGTGATATAAGAGAATTGAAAACAAGTCAAAAAATGATTTTAGATATGGGTGTGAAAAAGTTAATCTGTGGTCATGATCGCCCATTAAGCTTTCAAGACAAGAACATTGTCTTTGATGAAACAGGAGATTGTGAAATCACACTATTTATCGATACGAATTCATCTATAGCAACAAATTACAAAATTAAACTAGCAAAATAGGAGGGCACTATGGAACAACAGCACCATACATCGCCACAAGATAAGAAATGGTGGGAAGAGCCTAATCGTTTGCTTCTCATCAATATCAGAGAAGGGGACGAACATAAATTAGTTCCCGAAGAACTGGTTGCCAATGCTCAAAAATTTGATGCGACTGCTTTTAGCCTAAATGGTGGTGGCATAGTAGCTTTCTATGATACAAAAGTACTCGATCATCCCAAGAGCAAAAGTCTTGGAGATAGAGACCTATTGGCAGATGTGATCCCAGTCGCCCATAGAGAGGGACTCAAAGTTCTAGCTCGTATCGACCCAAGCTGTGCTTCTAAGATACACTCAGAAAAGCATCCGGAATGGTTCTCCAGGGATAAAGATGGGAACATGTACCCGGTGAGCGGGCATTATGTAACCTGCCCCAATGGTGGTTACTATAACGAATATATGCTCTTGATAGTGCGGGAACTCTTGGAAAACTATGATATAGATGGTATGTGGAACAATCATGGTAAATTTAGTGCTTGGGATACTGGAACTTGCTATTGTAACAACTGTCGTAGGATTTTTAAAGAAGATTCAGGCTTTGATATTCCTATGGAGGAGGACTGGAAAGACCCAATCTGGTTGACTTTCAACGAATGGCGTTATAAACAAATTGCGAAATGGATTAAAAAAGTACATGATCTTAAGAACCAGATCAAGCCTGAGGTAGTGTGGACGGCAGCTGTACAACTTATGGAGTCATGGGATTTCTCTAGGCCAGGTGGCTGGGATGTGGACTACTGGATTGAGCATCAGGATGTAATTACAGTTGAGTGTCAGCGACGCTATACTGTGCCTTGGTGGCCGGGAGCTCAGGCTAAATACTTGCAGACCAATGCTCCTGATAAACCTCGATGGATGACTGCCAGCTATTTCTATCCTTGGTGGAGAGTATATTCTGCTCCCGAGGAAGAAAACCGTTTCTGGTTAGCTCAGCAGTTTGCCTTTGGGACATCCACTTGGCTCCATATCAATGGAGGGTATTCAGATTACTTTGACCGTCGGGGATATAAGCCTCTTCAGGAGGTGATGAACAGACAGGGTAGATGGGCTGAATACTTTGATGATGCTAAATCAGTTGCCAAAACTGCTTTGGTGTATTCCAGATTTACCATGGATAATTACGCGGGAGATTCTCCTGAGAAAAAGTATCTAGATCATTTTAGAGGTTATTATCTTGCACTAATAGAGAATCACATTCCCTTTGATATTCTTTCAGATAAATTCCTATGTTCTAAGAATCTAGACAAATACTCAGTCTTGATCTTGCCTAATACTGCCTGTATGTCGGATGATAGTGCCGAAGCTGTCCGGAAATTTGCTAGAGATGGTGGAACGGTGATTACTACGTTCGAAACGGGTATGTTTGATGAAATGGGTAAGAAACGGGATAAACCGTTATTTGAAGAAGCGTTCGGTGGGGAATATCTGGGATATACTCGCGATAATCTTAAATCTTCTTACGCCAATATCGAGATTAGAGATGATGAGATGCTAAAAGGTATAGGAGACACTGATATTCTTCCGAATGATGGCTCCATGGTCTTATTCAGACCCGATGCGTCAAGGACTGTACCACTAACCCTAATACCTCCTGTCCAGGCTCATGCAGGGTCGACCATCAGTATACCTGAGTACAGTTTGATAGACGTTACTACTGACCATCCTATTCTTTCTTATGGCGGATATGGTGAAGGGAAGACTGTTTATTTCTCCAATCAAATGGATCTTCTTTTCTACAGATATGGGTTTAGGGACTTAGGGATGCTCCTTGCCAATGCTGTTTGGGCTGGACTAGGAGAGGCGGCTGATATAATCGTCTCTGCACCGGAAAATATTGAGATTGCTTACGTTTCTCAATCCGAGAGAAAATTAGTACATCTGATAAACTACCCTGTAGGGATACATTTGAATACAGGTTGGAGAAGACCAGGGCAGACCATTATCCCTGCTAAAGACATTACAGTAAAGCTTAAGATTGAGAATTTAACTAAGGTACGGCTTCTTAATAGCAACCTCACTCTTGAACCGAAATATGTAAATGGCTGGGCAGAAGTTACCGTGCCAGAATTATCTGATCATGAAATCGTTGTTTTCGAGTAGATAAAGAAGGGAGTTATTCTGATGGATAAAAAACCTTATGATGGACCACATTTTTTCGATGACCCTCCCGAGTTTCATTACGGGCTTCTAGACTATGGGGAGAGACCTTATTGGACTCCCGATGGTAAGAAACTTGCGTTTATAGAGAATAGTTTTGGGGATGTCTGTGAGATTGACCTCGAGACTAAAGTAGTACGTAATCTTACTAAGGACAAAGGATTGTACCACTCTTTTCTAAGAGTTCTTGTATTGCCCAATGGGGATTACTTACTCATCGGCCCCAGAGATTTTAAGAATTATGAAGTTAGCCGTCATGTGGAATCCGAACTATGGATTCTCGATAAAGAAGCCAAAAACCCACCGAAACCGTTGGGCAGAAGGATATTTGAGGGATGTGCGGTATCAGCTATTGCGAATAGAATAGCATATTCCATGAACGGTAATCATGATTCAAGCATAGGTACTGAAGATGATTTCGAGATACATGTTACGGAGATCGTGTACGGAGCTGATGGGCCTGAACTTGGAGAGGACCGGGTTGTATATAAGGCTAAGGGGCGAAGAGTCCCGGAACCACAAGATTTTCGCTACGATGATAAAGAGCTAATCTTTGCGGAGTATGTCAACCGTTTCCCTAAAAGAGACACTACTAACTGGAAATGTGTAGTGAAAGGTGTCCACCTGGAAACAGGAGAGGTTCAGATATATATCGATGAGCCTATGACGCATAATGAATGTGAAGGGATCTTCCCGGATCATGAATATATTACGCTTGAATCTTCTTGTGATTTTGAAAATTACTGGCCTCCGATTGATCTGTGGAAGCTTAAGCTTGATGGGTCTGGGGAAAGGGTGAGAATGACTCAATCGCTAGGGCGTGCTCCTTGGCGCTGCAGTAACTGTAATGTTAGCCCTGATGGAAAGTGGCTGGCCTTCATGGTGAATACCAGAACCGATGCTCCCGGGCTCGGTAGGGGGATAGGGTTATTAGATCTCGAAGCTTGGGAAAAAAGTCCACAAGGGCAGCTATGGGAAACGCCTGCTGAAAGAAAAATTTATACACCTTAAGATAATTATCCCGATATTTGTTCCGATCTCGCCTCGTTAGAACAACTAGGGATTAGAGGAATCATGATATGAAGAAGATAATTTCGGACATTAGACGGATAAGGGTAATAAAGCCTACTTTAATTATTCTAGCTCTTCTATTAGTAGCAGTCTCATTCTTTCTGCCAGTTCCAAGTGGGATGGGAGAAAGAGGACCTACTACGATTGCAATAATAGTTTTGGCGATTATTCTTTGGATTACTGATATCATCCCGGCTGCCGTTACCGGGATGATAACCATTTTTCTTTTCTCCGCCTTCGATATATTGGCGTTTGAACAGGCAGCAGGGAATCTCGGTAAAGAAATAATTTGGCTACTGATTGCGACCCTTATGATGGGCCAAGCGATTGAAAAAACTAGCATCCACAAACGGATTGCTTATAATATGTTTCTTTTGGCTAAAGGTAATTTGAGGCTGATAATTTTATTTATGATGTTATTTGGGTTATCACTAACTTTTTTTATACCGAGTGTATTGGGAAGAATGGTCTTAATCTTACCTATCTGTGTAGGACTTCTAAAATCTGTAGAGCTGCAAGGGATAAAAGGGTTAGGCAAGATAATAATCCCAGCTATGACTTTTGTTCCATTCATAGGTTCCTTCGGAGTCATAACCGGCGGTGGGGGCACTTTATACGCTGCTCAACTTTTTGAGACGATGGGCAAGAGTTGGAGTTATATTGAATGGCTAATGATGATGGGGCCAGTGGTTTTAGTGATTGTTGTTATTTTTTGGATCGTGATAATTACGTTCCTCTTTCGGGATAATCGTATTCGCGTAGATCAAGAATTTCTATTGAAAGAGAGAAGTAAGGCAGGAGAATTAAACCAGCAAGAAGTTAAAATAATGATTCTATATTCTCTCTTGCTCATGTTATGGATAACCAAGAGTCTCCACGGATTTTCCCTTGCAATGTCAGCTGTCTTTGTGGCTTCGCTTCTTTTTCTACCTGGTATTAGACTGCTGGATTGGAAAGAGTCCATGACTAAGATAGAGTGGAGTGTTTTATTTGCCTTTGCTGCAGGCTTTAGCATAGCCGATGCCCTAGAAGTAAGTGAGATTACCGGATGGCTTTCTCTAACAGCAGAAAAATACCTAGGAGATACGTCCGCTCTCATTGTGGCTTTGATTCTCATGATAACGCTTGTGCTTATAAGAATTGGTTTTTTGAATTACACCATGATGGTAGCTTCTTTCATGCCTTTGGTCTTTACCTTTGCTAAGATTACTTCAATTAATCCTATTTGGTTGGGGATGATTACCCTGATCGGAAGTAGTATCTGCTTTTTATTTCCAATGCAGACTATTAGTGGGATGACGGCTTTCTCTTTGGGTCATCACACCTTCCAAGACCATTTAAAAGTAGGAATTATACTTACTGTTATTACAGTCGTTGTCACTTTATTAAGTGCGTTTTATTACTGGCCATTGGTTGGTTTGGAAATATTGAAGTTTAAGATATAAACCAGTTATTAATGATTATGTCCTCCCTTGAATTTATTTTATATATATTCCTGTCTAGTTAGCCATCTAGCATTACGACAGGATTTCTTTTTGAAACCGATGAAGCAGCTATCGGGATTATTAATAACAAAACCACCGCTGTCCGAGTTATCCCAGTCCATGGTAAAGGAGTAGGAGAAACGGCGGAATTCGGTGGTTTGCTAGGCTATATGCCGATTATGGCACTAAATGAATTTAGTTCGGAAGAGTTTATCAACAGAGGAGGAAGGATTCCGGCTCCGATTCATAGTTTTAAGAACTAGGATTGGGGAGAGTTGTATAGTTAGCAGTAAAAATTAGCCAGTTTCTATGTTGATATATATATGATAAATTAAGAGTGTCAATAAGTTAGAATAGCAGTCACGAGGGTGAATTTATTGGAAAACTTCGAATTATCATTTAAGCATATTTTTGATAGCGACCCTAATCTAGTAATAATCCTTGATAAGAAATACGTAGTTCAAGAATTTAATAAAACTGCGAATATCTATTTTAAAGATATACTTAACCAAGAACTGAAGAGCGGTCAATTATTTTTTGACTACTTTGCCAAAGAGCAGGTCGATAGTATTAAAGTATCTGTAGATAAAGCTTACAAGGGAGAACTAATCGAGTATGAACAAGAGATTATCGGTCTAGATGGTATTAGTTATTGGGTTGAAGTCTGTTATTGCCCAATCCTTTCAGATAAAGAAGAAATAATAGGTGTAAGGATTGCTGCGACCCCGATAAAAAAAAGAAAGATTGAGGAGGAAGTTTTAACTCATAGGTTGGCATTTGAACTGCTGGTCTCAAAGATTTCCTCGCGGTTTATCAGTTTTTCTGATATAAACCAAGCAATGAATATGTCTTTGGAGGATATGGGACGTTTTAGTAACGCTAGTCGTTCTTATATTTTTCTCTTTAGTGATAATGGGAATATGTTGGACAATACTTATGAATGGTGCGCAGAAGGCATATCGTCGGAGATAGAAAACCTACAGCAAATACCATCGACTTCATTTCCATGGTGGATAGAGAAGTTACATAAAGGAGAAATAGTTCTTGTTAAAGGAAAAGAAACAATAGAGAATCAAGAGATAGTTTCTTTGCTCATTCTACCGATATTTGTACAAAGAAAGTTATTTGGTTTTGTAGGATTTGACAATATACACGCAACAGGAGGCTGGCGGCGTGAGGACTTATCTCTTCTTCACCTAACCTCAGAAATATTTAGCAATGCCTTTGAACGTCTGCAGGTCGAAGAAGCGTTGAAAGCAAGTGAAAGAAAGTTCAGAGAGCTATTTCGTAATGCCAATGATATTATTTGTGTTCACACCTTAGAAGAATCAGGCCAAAAAATGCGCTTCATTGAGGTGAATGACTTAGCCTGCAAGAAGACTGGCTTTTCTCGGGAAGAATTTTTTACAATGACAGCAGAAGATTTATGCACTCCAGAGTTTGTTCCGCATCTTTATATACTTCAAGATACGATTCGCCAATTGGGTCATATTACTTATGAGATGGATTACGTAGCCAAGGATGGGACAAAAGTGCCGGTTGAAATGAATTCCCATCTATTTATGCTAAGCGGGCAACAAGTGGTAATGAGCATCGGTAGGGATATGACTGAACGGTTAAGTATGGAAAATGAATTAAAACAGAATAATGCAGCTTTACAGGACACTATTATTAAGCTAAAAGAAACACAAAGTCGATTAATCCAACAGGAACAGCTAGCGGGGATAGGTCAGTTAGCAGCGGGGGTGGCGCATGAGATGAATAACCCGTTAGCTTTTGTAATTAGTAACTGCAGTACGCTACAACACTACTTAAAAATATTGACGGAGAACTTCTGGAAATATACAGAATTTTTCAAGAAAGCTTCTCTACCGGCAGAACTAAACGAAAGGTTTATTAAGTTTAATCGGCAAAACGCATCGAACAATATAGTGGTAGAGATTAATGAAATAATAGTAGATATGCAAGAAGGCCTGGAAAGAGTGGAAAATATTGTTAAAGGTTTGTGCGCGTTTTCAAGAATGGATAATGATGAAGAAGTAATAGAGTTTGATCTTCATGAAGGGATTAAGAATACGTTAATCGTGGCTATTAATGAATATAAGTACTATGCGCACGTTGAACAATGCTTTACTGCTATCCCCTTAATAAAAGGTAATATAGGACAAATCAATCAAGTATTATTAAATATTCTACTAAATGCCACATATGCGATTAAAGCCAAAAAAATTAGTCAGACCGGGTTAATCACGATTTCTACTTACCAAACGGAAAATCACGTTTGTTGTGAAATTATGGATAATGGAATAGGGATTTCTCAAGCCGATATCGGGAAGATATATAATCCGTTTTTTACGACAAAGCCTGTGGGGGAAGGTACTGGTCTGGGTTTAAGTATCGTCTATGATATTATGGTAAACAAGCACCATGGAGACGTAGAAGTCGAAAGCGGTCTTGGTCAAGGGACTAAATTTATTCTGAAATTTCCTCTTTGATTTTAAGATAGTTGTAAGCCGAAAACCCTTGAACGTAAAGTATTAAACTTTCTTAATGTTCGAGTTGAAGATGTTGAGAAAGTTTGTTAAAAATTTAAAAGTGCTAAAGGATGATTTCAAATAATTACAATGTCACCTGATTTTGGAGGGGAGAATCATTTATAAACAAAAGATTCTTATTGTTGACGATGAGATAAATATCTTACGAGCACTTAAACGTCTACTGAAACAGTATAATTTGGAAACGTTAATAACGACTTCCTCTGAAGAAGCTCTAGAAATTATCGAAAATAATAGTATTGATCTGGTAATAAGTGATCAAAGAATGCCTAAGATGACAGGGATTGAACTATTGTTAAAAGTAAAAAAAAATTCACCGGGCACGATTAGAATCCTCATGTCTGGCTACTCCGACACCGATGTTTTCATCAACGCTATCAATAATGGTATCATCACTTATTACATTGCTAAACCTTGGGTTAATGAAGAAATAGTTAAAATCATTTATAATGCCTTAGAAACTAAAAATGAGCAGACTGTATTGGAAAAAGCATTGATTCACTTATTAAAGGATAATAATAAATGGGAGGATTTGATTAGCAAGGCTAAGCTAGTCCGTAGAAAGGACTTGCTCAATCGTATTATCCATGACCAAATGATTGTAAGTCAGGATGTAATAGAAGAGGCGAGAAACTTAGATTTGATCTTAGATGCTTCTTTGTTCTGCAGCCTATTAGTCCTTAGTAACAATTCAGCTTCGACAGATAATCATCTAAGGACTAATTTTGTAGACCCGTTATTAAAAGATGAGATAATCGCTCACATATGCTTGGCACCAAATTGTCTGGCCTGGGATTGCGGAGGGATGATTGGTGTTCTTCATCAGGTCGACACAGATGGGAATGAGGAACTAATCTTTAAGGAAGTTTCCAGCATAAATGACACCCTTGACAATTATTATCCAGACTTAGAGGTTACAATAGGTGTCAGTAAAATTAATACCGGGCCTGATAGTGTAAAAAATAGTTATCACCAGGCGCAAACCTCACTTGTAGCTGCCAAATTACAAGATGGACCTGTTCATGGCATTTATTATTTTCATGATGTCGGTGTTTTACAGCTGTTAACTGCTATCAATAAACAGGTGATTGCTAACGATTTTGTGAAAGATAACTTGGAGAAGCTTATTCAGTATGATTATGCCAAAGGCACAGAGTTCGTAAATACTCTCCAAGAGCTTCTGAGATATGATAATCTGAAAGAAACTGCTGCCAATCTCTTTATTCATCCCAAAACGCTTGTCTTTCGTAGGAATCGGATCGAAGAAATTCTAGGAGTTTCTCTCAATAATTATGAAACCAAGCTTAACTTGGGAATAGCTATTAAGCTTTATAATATAAGTAAACACAGTTAGACAGAAAAGCGTAATTAAATACTCGTACTGTCCAGAAAGTTATCTCTAAGAGATAACTATTCTGTGTTTTTCGACAAATTTTTAGGCAATTCAGCTAATGTAAATTAGAACATCACTCTTTTATACTTTAAAGTAATGTGAATGAATTCGAAATATTCAATAAAAAAACTAAGAAAGGGGGAAATGTCATGAAATCCAAAAGTTTTTCTACGAAATTGATAATAATAATCTGTTTAATATTGTTCTCAGTATGTGGTCTGTTAGGTTCCGTTGGATACTACTTTGCTGCAAATTCTGTAAAAGGAGAAGTGAATAAATCCTTACTGGAATTAGCTTCTAACGGTGCATTGATTATTAGAAAGGATTTAGACGCTCAACTTAATGTGTTGACAACTTTGGCCGAGATAGATGTAATCCAGGATATGAATAGCAGCTGGGAGGAAAAAGAGGCTGCTTTATATTTAGAAGATGAACAGGGTGAACAGATTGTTGTAATAGTAGCAGATACTTTCGGTAATGCTAGATTAACTAACGGGGCAGAGATAAATATAAGTGATAGGAATTATTTCATCGAGGCAATGAAAGGAAATAATATAGTTTCAGACCCCTTGGTCAGTAAAGTGGATAGTACTATAATAATTACCTATGCCACACCTATTATCAATAATAATCAAATTGTCGGTGTACTGGCAATTATCCGGGATGGCCTTAATCTAAGTGTAATGACGGATGAGATTAATTTCGGGGAGACCGGCAGTGCAGTAATCTTAGACAAGGAAGGAACAGTCATTGCCCATAAAAACCGTGATTTGGTGTTGAACAGAACCAACAATAATGAGAATCTGGCGAATGATCCCTCTTTAGCCGAGGTAGCAGCACTTGATAGAGAGATGATGGCGGGTAATACGGGTAATGGTAAATATCTATTTAAAGGAGACATCAAGTATATGGGTTACGCTCCTATACCTGGAACTACTTGGTCTATAAACGTTTCTGCTCTGGAAAAAGAGATTATGGCTAATGTCTATAAGCTAAGGAATGTATTTTTAATTGCATCAGCTATATTGATTGTCTTAGGTGCTGTCGTTATGGTTTTTGTTGGAAGAGGCTTAACCCGTCCCTTAAAAGATGTTGCTTCTCTTACCCATGAATTAGCCAAGGGAGATTTAAGCGTAGAAGTTCCTCAAAAACACCTGCAACGTGAAGATGAGTTCGGTTACCTGGCAAAATCCTATGACACCCTGATTATAAACTTCAGACAATTGATAGGTGGTATCTCTGGTTTAGCAAAGGAGGTTGCTAGATCTAGTGACAGCCTTACTGAAATAAGTCAAAACTCCGCTAGCACTATGGAAGAGATTTCTGCCTCTACTGAGGAAATTGCGGCTACCATGGAGCAGGTCTCGGCTTCCGCCCAGGAAATAAATGCTTCTAGTGAGGAGATGAGGAGTTCTGTCGATTCCTTAAATCAAGAAATGCAATCTGGTAATAAAAGAGCTAAGAAAATAGAAGAAAGAGCCCAAACAGTTTACCAGGAAGTGGTTCATAAGCAAGAAGTAGCTCAGAATAAGCTGGGTATTTTAGAAGGAAGATTGAAGGATGCCGTTGAAAAATCCAAAATAATAAATGAAATCTCCCATATGGCAGATATGATTTCAGATATTGCCTCCCAGACCAATCTGTTAGCATTAAATGCTGCCATAGAGGCTGCTCGAGCTGGAGAACAAGGTAGAGGTTTTGCTGTAGTGGCTGAAGAAGTCCGTAAGCTAGCCGAAGAGTCTTCCAAGACAGTGACCAATATTCAAAGCTTAACCCAGGAGGTCCAAGCAGCAATTAATGGATTAACTGCCGATACGAATGAACTTCTTCATTTTATGAGTAATGATGTGGATCAGGATTATAAGTCTTTCCTTATTACCGCCAATAATTACAAGGAAGACGCCTTAGGCTTTTATATTCTTACTAACGAAGCTGCCAATAGTGGATTACAGGTTAATGAGATTGTATCTCAGGTAGCCTTGTCTATTGAAGAGGTAACCAACAGTATTACCCAAAGCTCATCAGGGGTTCAAGGGATAGCTCAAGGAACAGATCATACAAGTCAATCAATGGTTAAAGTTAACGAGGCTTCAATGAATCTAGCTAAAATGGTTGAAAATCTTAATGGTATGACCAATAAATTTAAGCTGTAAGGTTACTATCATGCAATTAAAAAGAGCCGTCTAGAATGACGGCTCTTTTTAATGAGTAGGAATGATGTATTGTTGTTAAAAAATAGTGCACTAGAGGTTTTACTCTGTCTCAAAAATATAGGATAAGACTTGTACTGCTTGTTCCACGGTTTCTACGGTTACATTTGCTTTCTGGGAGAGTTCCTTTAGTGGGTGATGTAATTCTTCAGGTCTTATAAGAATCAAGGGTTTACCTTGAGAAATTGCAGCACTGGCATCCATGGCGGTATTCCACTGCCTATATTTCTCCCCGAAAAGTGCGATAACTAAATCGGCTTTCCCAAGTAACATTTGAGTCCTTAAATTGTTAATGCGTGAAGCTGTTTCGTCACTGTGAAGGTTATCAGTCTGTGTTCCAAGAATTATATCTCCGATTTTGTCAGAGTATTCATGGTTTTCCATAGGGCCTACAAAGTCTATCGGTAGTTGATTAGCCAGTGCCTTTTCTTTTAGCTCTTTCCGCCACTCACTATGGATCTCACCAGCTAGATATACGACGAGTTTCATTAGTTTATCCTCCAAAAATTGTTTATATATAATTTAACATAATCTTAATTGAATTTCATTCCTTTTGGATTAACATAGAAGGAAATAGTAAGAAAAAGCAGAATTCTTAAATTAATAAGAGCTCTTTCTAATTCTAAGTAATATATCATAAAATATTCCATGCTGTACTATGTATATTGAAAAAGAGGTAATTCTTTGGGATGACAAAATTATTGCTCGGAATTGGACTACGTCAGAAGAGACTGTCTATTATAAGCTTTACTCTTTTTTCTGCTTGGCTTTTGTCTGTTCCGTTTGAGGGACAGATTTTATATGCTCGTATCAATAATTCTGGTGTTGATAAGGAATTACTCTTTATACTTGCCATATTTGCTAATTTTCTTGGTCTATTTATTTGTGGTTTTTTCGTTAAAAGACAAGATTCTGCTAAAGTCACTATGATTATTTCTTTAGTCGTCTGCATTGCTGGAAGCCTTATCTTCTTCCTTCCTTTTTCTATGCTCTGGTATTTAGCCATTGTTAATATCTCGTTCTTCGCTGGACTACTCATTGCAAGCTGGGGATTTTATTATAAGGCTTATTCTGAATTTAAAGATCGTTTCAAAACAGCTGCTGATGTAATCATTTATTCGAACATCCTTATGATTTTTCTCAGTGTACTGACAACCATTACTACTGCTTTTATAGCACTAGGGACTTCAATCGTCCTACTGATTGCTGCATTGCTACTGGTATTTAGGTTAGATGATCACCCAATTGATAGGGTTTCCAAAGCTATTAAATCAGTAGAACAAAATTCAGTTAGCTCTTCAATACTTAAACCACTATTATTCTTGTATATATTTATTTTAATAATAACAATCAACTCGGGTTTGATGTATAGAGTAGTGAGTCCAGCCTTTGAATATTTAGCACCATTGACAAATTATTACTGGGCAATGCCTTATATCCTAGCACTTGTAATCCTAAGAAATCTACCTAGGAAATTTAACCAATCATATATCCTCTATATAGCCTTGGCTATGGTAGGCCTAGCCTTCATTGCCTTTATGAGGCTTGATAGCTCATTTGTTAGCTATTTGATTATTGATACCTTAATGTTAGGAGCTTTTGGGGTTTTCGATTTATTCTGGTGGAGTGTTTTAGGAGGTTTTCTGGATTATTCTAAAATGCCTGCTCAGATATTTGGGGTAGGACTTTCCATGAATGTTATGGGAATTTTTCTTGGTGGTATTATCGCCAAGAGGTTCATTGTGATTGATAATGATTATATTACTATCTCAGTGATAGCTCTGATTGTTATATTTATTGTCCTAATTATGTTACCTATTTTAAATACCCTACTTACTAAAGTACTAAGGAATCACGTTTTTCTAAATCACCTTGATTCTAGGGATGAAAGTGAGCAGCAAAAAACTTTTGCAGAATCTGAGCTGGATAAGCAACTGACAGAAAAAGAAAAGGAAGTTGTGCAGTTGCTGCTTCGTGGGTATACCTATAAAGGAATATCAGGAAAGTTGCATATTAGCGAAAACACGATGAAGTTCCATATCAAGAATATTTACCAAAAATTGCACATAAACAATAAAATGGAACTGATTAGGATGTTTTCGGACGATAAAAGATAAGTTCATAAACTAGGGATGCCTGTGGTATTAAGCCACAGGTTTTTTTATTAAGAGGTAATTATGGGTGGTAAGAGATACTACCCATTTTGTGTGGGCTATTTTATAAAAAAACTACCCCTTTTGTGTGTTCAGGAAGTTCACTATTCGAGTTATGCTCAAGCAAGATTGTCATTTGAAGCTGCCGATGGTAAGCGGGGAAGCTGAAAGAAGGAGGTAAAATATGCCACAAGTCATTGTAGGAAGTCTTTTTGTATTGATCGTTATCATTGCAGGATGGCTTGTCGGTTTTTACAACAAGATGACAAACAGGAAATTAAAGGCAGAAGAGTATTGGGAGGAGATTAGTGATAATACTCCAGAGATAATTGACGCTCAAATCCAATTGTATAATCAAGCAGTTACAGAATACAACCAATACCTAAGAAGATTTCCCAATAGATTGGCGAGTATGATTCTTGGAGTGCATGAATTGCCCGGGTATCAACAACCTAGTGAGGTCGATTAGACGTGTAGAAAATCTATGAGGAGGTGAGAACTATGTATTCTCCCGAGATTGATGATCCAGCCTTTGATAAATATAGAAAAAATTCAAGGAGTTGGTCCCTAATATTCTCAGGTATTATTGCTGTGATTGCGGTGATAGCTTTTCCTGTCTATGGGGAAATCAGTGGAGAAATGGAGATGCCGTATTCGTTCTTTTATGGACTAGGAATTGGTGGAATGTTTGTAGCCATAGCCTTTTTCCAGGTCATTAGTAAAAGTCGAGACTCTACCTGGGACGGAGTGGTGGTAGATAAGCAGATTTATGATCGACGAAGGTTTGATAATAATTCGGACAGCTATACTACCTATACTGATTATGAGTACGCCGTAAGGCGAGATGATAACGGAAAAGTATATACGCATAGCACTGAGAATGATGCTACGGTCTACAATTACTACAAAATCGGGGATAAGGTGCGTCATCATAAGGGTTTGGGATTATATGAAAAGTACGATAAATCCAAGGATACATTCTTGTTTTGTACAGCCTGCTCCTCAATCAATGAAATTACTGATGAGTATTGTTTCCGCTGCAAATGTCCTTTGCTGAAGTAAATGGGGTAGATGAATGAGATGAAAGAGATGAAGAAGAGTCGGGGAAAAGAAGATAATTCGAAGAATTCGATTGAATGGGCTATAGATGTTCCTATCTTTTCCAACAAGGTTATATTAAGAGATTTAGGAATAGCCATTGGAATTCCTTTTGGGATTCTTGTGGTTGTGCTAGTCGTGCTTGGAGGACTAAAGGGATTTCATAGAGATATATTCTTTGCTTTATGTCTAATAGGTATCCTCTTTATTTTGACTTTCATTTTTATCCGGTTGGTATATGGCTGGAAATATGCAGCAGCCTTTGTGATTAACGAGAGTGGTATCCAAAACTACACACAGAAGCGACAAGCCAAACGTAATAGGATAATTAATATCTTAACTGTTATTATAGGAATTCTATCTCGAAAGCCTAGTGCTGCAGGGGCGGGGCTTCTTGCACAATCTAAGCAAGATGTATTCCTTCGTTGGAACAATATTAGAAAAGTAAAATACGATCCTTTACGTCATACCATTGTGGTCAGAGGGGGGTTGACGGAAAAGATTGCCTTATTCTGTACGGAGCAAAACTATGGCGAGGTAGAGAAAATGATTAAAAGAAACCTCCTGAAGTTATCGAACAAAAAAAATAAGTGAGGTGGTAGAGATGAGAAAAACGAACTCCCCAATTTTCAGAACTATTATTTCCATGATGATTAGTCCAGCCGCGGCACTGAAGACTGCAGTCTCTGGTTTTCCGTGGTTTCTTTCTCTAGCGGTGTCGGGCTTAGCGTTCGGGATGTTCTTTCTGCAAACCGGATTAGACCTTTATAAGACCGGACAGAAGGGGTTAGGGTTTGTTGTATTATCCGGTTTTTCCGGAGTGCTTTATGGGGTGATTTTCATCCCCTTAGTCGGTGGCTTAGTCTGGGTTATTTTGAAACTGGCCAAAAACGATAAGGATATAAAATGGTCTGTTTCATCCTTCTGTCTAAGTTATAGCGGTGCTTTGGTATATGGAATTTTGGGACTGATTTTCTCCATAGTCTTCGCTTGGAAGACCTCAGTTGCTTTTGGGGTGACTGGTGTTTTATGGGCAACTGGTCCGATGATTCTCGCAATCCGAGAGATGACAGAGGGAAATAACAAAATCAGTATTCCTATCGCCACGGTTGTAGGTGCAGTCGTTCTTCTTTCCTGGTCATTATTCGGGCAAATATAGGAGGTGAAAAAGATGGACGAAAACTTGTATTCCGGCAGTGCTTGGCGAGGGCTACTTCGTAACTTGTGTTTTATCGCCTTTGGGGTTACTGCTTTCTATAATCCGCTTGATCCTTTGAATCCATATAGTATTGGTTTTGGAATAGTGGTAGGTATGTTGTTAGGATGGCTCTTCAAGAAGTTCCTGAGGGGCTTTCTGGGTGCTTCTAACTCGAAACTAAAAAGAGAAAAAGGAAAAAAAGTTATCTACTATGCAGTAGACAACGGGATGTTATTCTTAATCCCTTTTGCTGTTATGGTAATCATAGCTACTTTTATTCTGAAATGGTCTATGACCATCGGCTTCATCTCAGCAGGAATTATGGCTGTCGGTACGGCTGCAGCCATTGAAATTGGAAAGATTGTCAATAAAAGAGAAATCAAAAATACATTGATATCTTCTGGGGTATCCTTTTTGTTCTCTTTAACTTGGACATTATCAGCGCGAATTCTGGTGAAAGCACCTGGTATGCTTGAAGGCGGTATTAGTTTGCTACGTTCAATCTTAACGCAAGGAGGTGGAGTCTGATGAAAAAGAGCTTGATGAAAAAGATTGCTGCTACAACACTCATTATTTTTGTTCTTTTGTTTACTGTTATGCCTACGCTGGTATTCGCTGATACGAAGACACCTCCACCTGCTAAACCGTACGAAAAAGTTCTGGTCAAAATAGGCACTTGGTACACAGAACAGATAACTTGCGACAACAGTGCCTCACTCGTTGTAGGATACACAGGAAAATATCAGATTGATGATTCTCTGGTTAAAGAAGAAATGTCACCAATCGGGTTTTCGATTCGAGAAGATATTGTCCTGAAAGGGATTTACCTGCCTTATGTGCAGCAAGCACCTGAAGCTGTATCAATTCAGCTGCAAGATAATAAGGGGAATATTTATGGTCCATTTCCTACGCAGTTTGTTAACGTTAATAATCTAAAGGAAGTTTCGAATACAGGTAATGAGGGAGAAGTGTCTCTATCTCAAAACGTGAATGTAAACTATATGTTCATGCC
>LOEZ01000094.1 GCA_001516055.1 Gracilibacter sp. BRH_c7a | reverse complement strand
GGAATTGAAAGATAAGCCCAAGAAAAAGCATAACAGCCGTCATCACCAGCAGCGGCCAATCCGGCCTGGGCCTGTGCGCGCGGTCCAGCTGCTGCCCGACAGTCACCGGATCGCCCATTTCCGCGACAGCTCTGTCCGTTGCGGTCTCTTCATCCACCCCCTCGCCAAGCAAGGCGTTTTTCTGATCGGCAATATGGTTTTCGATTTCCTGCAAAAGAGGATCCTGCGCCCGTTTCCAGCGGATTTGTTCACGGACGGCTTGCAAATAAGCGGCGATCTTGATACTATGCTGTGTTTCAGGTTGTGGCAAAGCTTCCACCCCCCAGAACGTGATTGACGGCAGCGGTGTAAACTTGCCATTCTTCGGTTTTCTCCCGCAAATATTTACGGCCTTTGGCGGTAAGGCTGTAATACTTGCGTACCCTGGCCTGCTCTACGGTCTTTTCGTATGAAGCAAGCATGTCCTTTTGTTCCAGGGAATGAAGCAGCGGATACAAGGTCCCCGCTTTTAGTTGGAATACGTTGTTGGACCTGAGGTTTAATTCCTCGATCATCTGGTAACCGTACATATCCGTTCCTTCCAGCAGTTTCAGAATAAGCATGGTCGTGCTTCCTGTCAGCAGGCTTTTATCAATGGGCGTCATCGCCAGGCCTCCTTATATAGATCATCTATATATAGAATATGTCGGTCATCTATATATGTCAATACACCCTGCTATGTTTTATGTCCGGATACACGCCTTCCTTATATCTTCCAAATCACCTTTGCAAACCAAATTACCTTCGGATATTAAAACGAACGAACTACATATTTCTTCTGCAAGAATGATTTTAATCCACCTCAGTCAACTTGCCTATAAATAATATTTTCCCTGTCTTATCGTCCATAATCAAGAACAGAAACGGCCGGTCGGCGATAAAGGCGGGCGGCTCGGCGATCGCCGTCAGCTTCGTTTCCAATACGGTTGCTGAAGCGGCCTCGCTGCCTTCTTCGTTGACTCGATGACCTAGCGTTACCGTGTCTTGCGTGTCTCGTGAGACGCCATTGGCTTATCTTCCAGGCCTGCTGTTTGTTCTGCCGCAATCTCCCGGATCGCCGCCGCCGTCTTCTCCGCATAACCAAATTGGTTAAACCCGGAATGAGCATAATCATATTCCCGGTCGCTTTTTCCCGCGCAAACCCCTTGGCCAGTCAAGGGGTCCGGATACTCCACCAGTACGGATCTGGCATATCTGCCGGCCCACCCGACAAAAAAGCCGTCATAAAACGTCTTCTCCTTATCCTCATAAGCGAGGTTCAGGTACTTGCAGAAAATTTTAGCGATTTCCTGGTCGCCGGACGCGCTGTTCACCCAGCCGTGAAAGTCGATGATCATATCCGGTTTTTCCTGAAGTATCAGATCCCGCAGGGCGGCGGCTTCCGGTGAGGTAAAAGGCTGGTTGTCGGTCTTGTTGCGGGTGTTGGTCCTGACCCGGAAGTTGTAGTCAAAATCCATATTGATATCAATACCCTGGGAAATCTGGCAGCGTCCCGGCCCGTTACAGGTCCATCCTTCGGCCAGGCCGTCGGGATTGGCACAGGGAACGACCATCACTTCGACGTGATCCAGGGAGGCCGGATCTTCCCGAAGGTGGGCAATTACTTTATAAGCCGTATCGACCAGGGCTTGACCGTCACGGTAAAAAGCATCCTCAAAACCGTGCATGGCAAAAACACAGAGGATTTTTTTCTTTGATTCCGGGTTGCCTAGTCTATAGAATTGCAGCGGTGTGTTTAGACCGCTGTAACCATAGGTTTCCTCGGAACAAATTAGCTGCTGCTCCGGCTCTTTTTCCTGTCGTAAGCCCCAATCCTGTGTTTGCCGACCGTTTGGTTCCTGCTCTTGCGTTTCCTGATCCGGCCAATCCGGTCCCCAAACCCTGAGGCAGGTAAAAATACCCGCGAAACAGACTGTTAAAAGCAACAATAATATTACTGTTCTTTTTCTCATCCTCTATCCTTTCAAATAATTAAGAATAAAGATCTTCCGGCTCCCTCCAAGAATTCCTGGTTTAACCGGTTATTCAAGCAGCGTGTACTCGTTAGCAAGATATTTAAACGAACCGTCTTTTTCTGGCTTCTCTGCCTGGAGACTGCCGCAGCCTGTCAATACCGCCAGAGCGACATCCCCAACTTCTTTGCTTGTGTGCCAGCCACTTTTCGTTCCCACCGGTCTCATAGATATCCGGATCATTAAAATAGTAGTTTTTAGCCCTAACCATGATATAAACGGCCCCAGATCCCTGCTGTTGAACGTCCAGGGACGTAAGCAGAAAAAACATGCTGTTAAAATCGGGCGTTCCTTCCGGCCAGGGAGATAATAGCCGTTCTCATAGTTGGCGGATTTAGGATAAGCGCGGTGCTGCATATCCCGATAACTCTCTTTTGCAACAAAAAGGCTTTGCACAGCTTTTTGCGTAGCTTCGGCACTGCCGCATCTCTTCGATGATTTCCACCTTGCCCCGCTTATCAATGATGCTCTTAATGAAATCCGGGCCTTTCGGATAAAAGTTAATCTATTCATCAAGACCCATCATATGCTCATAGGTAATGATATTCATTACATCCGGATTCCATCGCAGTTTAGCAATTATCCCTGGCATATCCGCTAAAAAAACACCTTCCACTTTACCCAAAGACTCGATATCTGCGCTTAAAACCTGTTCCACCTGTTCTCTGGTAATTGGAACGCCGCCATAACTGTAATCCGCTTGAACAAGGTTATATTCCACCGCCTTAAGGTGATCCAATAGGGCAAAAAGTACGACTGCATCGGCCATCATTTTCGTATGATTCACGTAATACTGCTGCCCTGGGGTGAGATTCATACGGTAATCAATCCTTAGGCTTTCTTTATTTTCGGTTTTAAACTCAATCCGGCCTATCGAC
Organism: Gracilibacter sp. BRH_c7a; assembly: GCA_001516055.1. Taxonomy (GTDB): domain Bacteria; phylum Bacillota; class Desulfitobacteriia; order Desulfitobacteriales; family Syntrophobotulaceae; genus Gracilibacter. Next base: position 8,437 of record LOEZ01000094.1, on the reverse strand, counting down.
AGCTCCTTGGCATATTGCAGTTGACCGACCAGTTCCTGAACTTTATTCGAGTCACTCAAAGGAATATTTCTGTATGAATAAAGCGAAGCAAAATCATACAGGGTGTTTGTTTTTTCGCTGTCTTCTTTTTGGATCTCAGCAGGAGTATCCTGATTTTTTCCTAAAGTATCTTGATTTGATTGTGAACACGATGAGAGTAATGATACTATAAATACGATAAGTATCAGAATGGGCAGGATCGGTTTATTTCTTTTTATATACATTAGGCTCCCCCTTTTTTAAGAATCAAGCTTAATCGTTTCCTCTTCTATTGAAAACGGGTAATAATCATTAAATTTAAGATATTTAATCTGCAGATAATTATCTTTCACATCGATTAGAACCGGAGTAGCAGAGTGTTCATTAATTGGCTTCCTGGAATATGTTAAATCTTTTTTGATACTATAAGCGGTTATCTCACTTCCATACATTAATATGAATCGATTCCGGTCAAGCCAATACAAAATACCTTGAGCGGGAATACGGATCTCTGCGCCGCTTTCTTTATCCTGAACAATGATCTCCTCGGCATGCCTGAAATAATTGGCGATTGGTATAAATGAGACAAAATTGCTATCCGGAAAAGTTTTCGGGGACCATGCCTTTAATCTAAAAGTTTCCACTTTTTCGCTTGTCAGGGAATACCGAAAGACTGTCGGTTGTTCATCAAGGTTTCCATCAAAAACAAATGACTCATTGTCGGTCCAGGCTATGGAAAAGGATATGCCGGATGTCCAAACTTTTGCTCCCGGGAAAAAATATAACGTCTTGCTGCTCAGGTCTTCAAGATCAAACAGTCTGATTTCCATCCCGAATTGGCTATTGTTGTCACTTTTCTCACAACGCGCCAAATATTTCTTATCCGGGCTGAAGGAGTATGTATAAACCCAATCGAGCTTGGGATCCATCCGGCTCAGGCGACTATTACTTTTATCAAAAACCCATTCTCCATTAATAACTACGCGGTTGTTTGTTGTCCAAATAACGGGTTCAGTTAGCATTAAGTCCTCCCTGCTGAACTGAATTGGCTGGCTGAATCGTTGTTCTTTCCCTTTATTCAGAAGTATAAATTCAAAACCAGGCGGCAATCCATTCGCAAACATCTTGGCATATACTCGAACCCCCCATGTATTATCCGGAGAAACATAGTCATTGATTTTGACATATTGGGAATCAACAATTTCTGATTCCGGAGCTACTATTTCGTTGGAATTCTCCGTGGTTAGATTACGTTCTGCCTGTTCAGCCTGATTCTCTGAAGCATTATTACTTCCTTCATTATTTTGGATATTGGAACAACCAATTAATAAAATACTAAGGATAATAAGAATAAGAACCCTTAAATCTTTTGGCATGACCCTCAACCTTTCTGTTCAAATCATCTTGGTGCCGCACCCAATTCTTTTGAACAAATTGCTTTATAGATATCCACCTTTCGGATCAGGCAGCTTTTTCACTTCTTCCTTGCTTTCTATTGTCGATGTGATCAGGTTAATCAGGTTCCGCAAATTCTTCGCTTCCGTTTTTTCCGACAGACTGCTGTCTATCCATACAATTTGCTGTTGTTTCCCGTTATACGTGATCCATAACTCATAGGTTTCACAGGGAGTGACCCATCGTTGAACAACCGAATCATTATCCGGTTTATATTCTTCAGGATAGAGGGTAATATTAATTTTGCACATTTCGTTATAGATCTTGTTTAATTCATCGTTGGATAGTTCCAAAGGTATCGTCGTTGTTCCTGCTAAAATTAGGTCCTTGGTAAATGTACCCTCTATTGTATTCAGTTCGTTATGAGCCCCTATTCCGTACTTGAGAATAAAAGCAAAATCTTGCGGTTTTTCGGGCGGCATTTGCTGGGTATTACAGCCACTGCTTGATAGAATCATCATTACCGCCAAAACTGCCATTACGTAGATCTTTCGCATATACGCTCACCCTCCATGTCCCTTCACTTTAACTGCTCAAGAAGGTTATCCGCTTGAATGACATCAAATAAAAAACTATCATCTCCGGGACTTTTATGTTTGGTAACGGCGATATATTCCCCTGAGGGGCTAATGTTCATATTCACCAGCCAGGTATCCCCGTAGTCGTCAATTTCAATGATTTTCTTTGTCCGGGTGCTATAAGCGAGGTATTCCTTGAGGTATTTTCCCTGTGATGTGCTGAAGTTCTCCACACTGAACAGGAAAACATATTCTCCGTCCTTTTCCCACGCGCCCATAAAATGTCCGAACTGGCGCTGGTCAATATCGTTGTCGGGGAAATCCCGCTCGGCGTTGTAGATATCAAATTCCTGTGCCTGCCGGGTGTTCGGATCATAAACTGCCCCCCGGTAGATCCCCCCGGTCATCTTACCGGTCATATAAGCCAGTTTTCCGTTATTGATCCGGAATATCTCTTCCGGCAAAGAGTCTGTGTCCGCGATAAGGAATGAACTACTGGTGGAAATATCGTAAAGCAGCGTTGCCAGCACATCCGGGCGGGTCTCCTTCCAATAAACAAAACGTGTGTCGTCCAGCGCCATAATCAATCGGGCATTGGGGATCAGTTCGCGTTCCCCTTCTTGATTGCCGCAGTAAATGCTGCCTAAACCCGCCTTCCCGATCTCACGCTTGCTGTTGTAATAGAGCTTATCGCCCATTTTTTTGACGTTAGCCGCCCAGGAAAGGTAGGGAGCCTCAACATTGTGGTTGGCCTTGGTCGTGACCGGCGCACACTCCTCGGTTACCTGGATCTCCCTGCCTGTTAAAATATTAATGATGTAAAGGCGGAACTCGGTAGTTAGGAATATATTTTTATTATCAATCCACTCGGCCTGCCCAATCGGAGGGCTGTATCCTCCTACGTCGCCGCGGTATTTTTCCGTATCAAGCGATAAAAAGTTTTCCCCCGTTTTCGTGTCGCGGATTTCCACCGTGTTATCATACTTTCCCATTGTTATCATGATATATTTAGATTTGTCAGGGGAAAAATTGCAGTTTAACCAATTAATGTCTCTTTTCGATATATCATCCGTCATCAGGGGTTCGGTTTTACCGTCTAAGGTGTTATAAACAAATAAGCCGTTATCCGTAAGATATACCAATTGGTTATCCTGCCATTTTGTTGATATAGCGCTTACATCTTTGGGCAGCTCCTTTTCGTTCTGGACGCAGCCACTTAAAAGCAGGATTATCAAGCAGAGTAAAACCAAAATACCTTTTCTCATTATTATCCTCCACATATACAAATGGTCTTATGACGACAGTCTATCAGACCTTTTCGATATCTCCTGTTGTCAAATCGACAACACATTCCATTACCTTCATTCGGTCTGCAACTCTGAAAAACATTTTCCCCTCAATGATGCGGTCCACATAAGGCGGGTCATAAGCATAGTTGGGGAAAACAGGCAGGGTGCAAACCGTACGCAGACTGCCCGTACGTAAATCAACTTCTGCAAGCTTGTCGTCGGCAAACAGGTACCCTTTGTCTCTTAGGAGTGCAGCCCTGATCACCGCCCCGCCCCTTAACTTCCGATACTCCCCGGTCTTCAGATCAAGCACCCCGAAATAACCCGGTACCCGTTCTGTTCCAGGTTCTCCGGTATTGGAAAAAAGATATAGTTTCTGGTCATATGGACAAAAAAGCTGAAAGCAGTCATTTTTGCCGCCTCGGTATAATTGTTCGGTTTTGCCGGACTGACGGTGCATCCGGTTGATTGTCCCGATAAACTCAGTAATATTCAGCTCTTTGAGCTCCTTGCCGGGGGTCAGCATGGTCTTATCGCCATAGTAAGACCACTCGTCGTCTTCATAGAGAACGTTTTGATTTTCTGTCGGGGTATAGCGGGAAGGAGGCGTAGGCGGAGGAAAGTCGCCGCCGGTATGAAAATACCAGGAAAAATCACTAATGGCTTGCCAGGTGCCATCGGCGCCGTAAATGGTAAAGCTGAACTGTCTGTCCCTGATAAAGCCGTCTTCCTGGGTTTCTCCCCACCAATAAGCACCAGTCCAGGGCTTAACGTCAAAAGTCATTTCAGCATCAATCCGCCCGCTTCCATAGGCTTGCTTCACTTTAACGTTTTTGAGCGTATACTCGGATACTGCATATTCCGTCCTGCCGCCGGCCAGACAATGATCAAGGAACAATTTGGCATAGGCAGAGGCCGCTTCGCTATAGTTTGCATCCACCCGCTGTACATACCCCAGTAAGGAAGATCCATATGGCGATTTAAGCTTGATTTCATACTCTCCGGAAGAATTCGTTGTTACCAGCTCGTCGTAGAATACATAACCGGGCGCCAAATCAGGAACAACCGCCGCACTGTCCACTTTGTGCACCTGCCCGCGCTCGTCGACTGCCAGCCAGTTTTTCCCTGCCTTTTTGATAAACACAAGCAGGGTACGATATTCTCCGGCAGCCGCTATCCCGTTTAGATTTTGGGATTCATCGGCTGCTATGTTTGCATCCGCAGGCGGCATACCGGGCGGTTCCTGAGGTTTTGGTCCACTCGCTTCCTGTATACATCCGCTTAAACTGATCATAAGCGCTAAAACTAACCCTGTTTTCATTAGTCTCATGGGTTTATGTTTCCTTTACTTCATTTTTTTTAACTAGCCCAGGGAATTGAACAAAACCTCGCAGCCAGTGTCCCGTAAATCGGATAGTCATTATGTAAAACCCAAATCCCATTGCCCCCCCGAGTGTATTCGCAATGATGTCATCAATATCAAACGCCCTCCAGGGGGTAATGGTTGTGATCATAATCACCAATTGCAGAGTTTCGATACAGACTGAACTCAGAAAACTAATCAATATTATTCTTTTCAGGGAATGGAATTTGTCATAGAGTATCGGCAGCAAAAAACCCAACGGAAAAAACAGGATCATATTGCAAAGGAAATTTTTATAAATATCCATAAGCGTAGAGGCAATAACCTTGATGCTGTAATGATATTCTGCCGACAAGAAATAGTTCATTCTGTCTATACTGGCAGGCAAGAACTGAAATGGTATCAAATTGCAGTTGATAAAAGAAAAATGAATGTTAATCACAGGAATGATCGGAAATTGGGTTATAACAACAACTGTAATCACATAGATTGCCAATACTATTTTCATTTTGTTTCTTGATATTTTCACTTACTCGCTCTCCACGTCCAACTTAGTATAATCTATGAACCAGCTCTTCAATTTACTGGTTTTTACTGATACTTTCCGCCATTTTCACTATCTCCGCTTTGTCCGCTTCACCTGTTAGGTAAAGCAGGCAGTCTTCTTTCCAGACAATACTGACCAGCCCTAATTTCTCGACCAAAACCGCTTCCTCGCCATGAATCTCCGTATGTTCGACCATGGCGTTTTCCGTATCGATCCTTAAATCCGTATTGCTGCTGAAATACTGGGTAAAGCGGATGATCCGGCCCTGTTTATCCCGGTAGCTGGTTTCCGCCAATAAATCACGCTGTTCGGCGTGCGCAACCTCAAACCCGGGGGGAAGATAGCCGGGCTGATAGAAGCTCTTATCCCGGTTTAACGATCTGTCGGCCTGAGCTGACGGGCTTGAGTTTTTATCTGCTGTCCGAACACTCATATAGCGATCATGGGCACTGAGCATGAGATTCAAGGTTTTTACCCGTAAGGCTTCCACGTTGGCCACGAGGATGGTAAGGCTCGCCAGCAGAATTAGGAGGAAAATAGCTGCTTGCGGCCAGAACTTCCTGATTTCGGCCCAGGCTTGCTTTCTCCCGAGTCGGGCAAGCAGCTTTTTCATCTTCCGATCAAATTCTGGCGGGAGAAGTAAATCAGAAATATCACCGTCCTCAAGCGGATACTCGGCGGCAATATTTTCCACGTGACAGGCTGCGGCATATTCGAAGATGATTTCCAGCATTTTTTCTTTCACTGGCGTGAGTGCCGGATCGCTCTTGTTCATGCTTCGACTCCCCTGTTCCCATGTCAGTAAAGCAAGCAGTCTTTCTTCGGCCCGTTCAAGCCGGTTCCGGGTATTTTCCAGTGTAAGATTCAACATCCGGGCTATTTCTTTGTCTTGATAGTGGTAAAAATATTTCAACGCCAGGATGTCCGCGGCCTGAACGGGTAATTGCCCGATTTGTTTCGCCGCTTTGGGCAATATTTCGTTGTTCATCAAAAGTTTCTCGATATTCGGCTTGCTATTTCTCCCCGGTCCAGGCAATTCTCCCATTCCTCCTGCTTCCTTTATTCCGCCCAATCCTTCTTCCCCTTCTATGTTCAGTTCTTTTGGCCATTCTTGGGAAGATAAGGGGGATTGGCTCCTTCTCTTGCGTGAAATATCGATAGCACTCTCCCTAACAAAAATAACCAATACAGCACCCATTTTGTAACTGTCCGCATCCGCAATTTTCTCTGTATGATGGGACATTCGGATAAAAGCTTCCATAACGGCCTCCCGGGCCGGATACTCATCCTGTAAGATTTTCATGGCTGTCTTGATCATTTGGGAAACGTATTTTCGGTACAAATCTTCGAATCCGTCGCGCTTTGGTTTATCTGGAAGTACGGGTGCGATCAGCATACATTTTTCCCCTTTTACCCATTATTGGAAATTGACAACTCCACGTCCTTTTTGCAACACCAAAGTAACAGCAAAGACAACTTCTGCTTTCATTTTTTCAAGCCGAAATCCCCATTTTGGTTGTTGCTTGAAGGATGAAGCGAAAAAATGCTTGATGATTGATATGCAGAGGATCCTGTTCTTCTTCACATGCCTATTATTGTGGATTACTATACCATAAAATAGAATTGACAACTTCATTTACACCTGTAATAATGATTACAAATGTAGTTATCATTCGAGAGGAGACACCGCGCATGGGTATCATCCCCAAAATCTCTGAGGCCGAATGGGAAGTCATGAGAGTCTTTTGGTCCAAACCCCACCCCTGTACCGCCAACGAAGTTTATGCCTCTTTGGAGCGCACGACAGACTGGAAACCCAATACGGTCAAAACACTGATTACCCGGCTGGTTAAAAAAGAAGCGCTCGGCTTCAAAGAAAACCGGAGAGTCTATTATTATTACCCCCTGGTCAGCGAAGACGACTGCGTCCGCGCCGAGACCCAATCATTTGTCAACCGGGTTTTCGGCGGCGCTGCGCAACCGCTGCTCGTCACCTTCCTGCAGGAGGAAAAACTTTCCCGCAGCGAGATTGATGCGCTGAAGCAAATTCTGGAGGGAAAGGAGGAGTAACTATGCCATTACTGCAGATCGACTTACTGCATATCGACTTGCTACATATCGATTTTCTTCAGGTCCTGGCCTGGCTTGGAACCACTTCCGCCAGAGTAAGCGTTTTTATTATTCTCTTATTGGCTTTGAAGGCTGTTTTCAGGAACAAAATCAGGGCGCATCTCCATTACGTGTTATGGAGCCTAGTGTTTATCAGTTTGCTTTTACCCTGGACGCCCTCAAGTCCGCTCAGCATTTATAATTTGACCAATCTCGCCGGCGCTTTTCCAGCCTCTCTGACAGCCACAGACGCGCCTTCCCTTGCATCTTTTCCCCCTGGCTTTCTGCAAAATCCCGACAACCTACAGGTACCGTCGTTGAGCCAAGATACGGCTTCCTCCCCGGATTCCGCCCTGACCGCCGGCAGCAGTGGGCTTTCTCTGACTGAATCTGCGGCCGAACAGTCTGCACTCTTCCCCGCTTCGTCCGAATATATCCCAGACCCCACAAACACTGCCGCGGCCCCAGCTGCTCTGCCTGGTGGAACCTCCTTATCCGGCCTTTTTTCGCTTCTGCCTCAATTTCTTTTCCTGCTCTGGCTGGCCGGTATGGCGATTTTTGCGGTATCCACCTTTGCGGCCAACAGAAGATTCTTCCGTAAAATTAACGACTCGACCGTCGCCGGCCCGGAAATCACAGCCGCTTTTCAGGAAGCCCGCCAAGAATTGGCTCTGCGCGCAAACACCATCTCTCTAATTCCGACCTCTGCGGTCAAAACCCCTTCCCTTTTCGGTGTATTCCGCCCGAAGTTATTGCTCCCCGCCGGAGTGTTAGACGGATTGAAACGCGAACAGCTCCGCCACGTTTTTATCCATGAGCTGCTTCATTGGCAACGCAAAGATATTTTGGTTCTTTGGCTGGCACGGTTCCTGCTGATTCTTCACTGGTTCAACCCCCTGGTCTGGTACGCTTTCCGCCAATTGCGGCAAGATCAGGAACTGGCCTGTGACGAAGCGGTTTTGGCCCGGCTCGGGTCCCACAAAGCTGCAGCATACGGTCTGACCTTGGTTACTTTGTGGGAACGCTGCTCGTTCCGCCCCAGCCTGGTCAACGCCACCACACTGTCGGGTTCCGGTTCCCAGCTAAAAAAACGAATCGAACTCATCCGGCAATACGGGAGTTCTTCCCGAAGATGGAC
>LOEZ01000093.1 GCA_001516055.1 Gracilibacter sp. BRH_c7a | reverse complement strand
TGATTCCGGTGCAGAAACCCCCTGATTTTTCAGTCCAAAAGCAGGAATTCACCCCTGTTATATTGAATTATATAGTATAAGAGAGCTATTAGGAGATATCCTGATATAATTTGCTTATACTGCGATTTGAGGTGATTTTTGCTGTGTTTAGAGAGAATACATTGCATAAACAAGAGAAATTATTTAATAATTTGAGTGCAATGGACCCCCGCTATAAAAAGAGACTGGAAAAGAGTTGGGCTGGACTGTTTTATAAGCATGTTTTTTGTAAAATTGACGAAAAGTTATTTGCTCCTCTTTATTCTAGTGATAATGGACGTCCAAATTTCCCGATCAATATCTTGGTTGCACTCGAAATCATCAAGCATTTAAAAAGCTTTGTCGATGAAGTTCTTTTTGAGGCATTTGCTTACGACTATCAAATTTCCTATGCTTTGGGCCTACGTAATATCGGAGAACGTTATTTTGCACGCAGAACCTTCTATGATTTTCGGGCCAGACTGTATAAGTACACATTGGAACATCCCAAAGAAGGGTGTGTGATCTTTAAACAGTTTGAAACACTTCTCCAACACTTCATTGAAGTAGCTCAACTTGATACCGACGAGCAGAGAATGGATTCGACTCAGATTATGTCTAACATCAAACGGGCTGGACGGCTCGCCTTGGCTTATGATGTTTTACTTCAAGGAATCAAGGCATGTCCCCTAGAAATTCTTAGTTCTGAGCTTATAGAGGTCTTAGATCCGCATTACAAGACAAACCTTCTCTATAAATTGAAAGATACCGAAGTCTCGTCACGCCTAGAAAAACTCTTGAATTTAGGAGGTGAACTGAGCCAACTCGTGAACGACAACTTGGAATTGCAAATGCGTCCAGAAATTCAGGTACTCGTTCGCTTTATAAAGGAAGTGCGCCCGTAAGAGCAGCTAAACGCTATTCGTGGGCTATTGAAAACCTGCATTGAGCATGCAGTAGGTTAAAGCATCATGCGGTTAAAACCTGCAACCTATCATCCCCCGACTTATCCAAAAAGGGAAACCGGATGGGGAGCATAGCATGTCGGAGAGTGTGTAATAAGCGAGCTTCAAGCATATTACAAGGCACACAGGGATGAAAAATCGTCTATGAGGGTGAATAGCTGAATTGCTTAAATGATAGTCGGAGGTTGGACATAATAAAGTTCTCGGCGTAGTGGAGTTGTACCCGCCGGTGCCTTGATAGAATTGCTTGTTCCTTGTAGTCCTATTCGATGCTCAAGGCAAACCAGCCACAGGACAGTGGAAAACGACGAAAGTCACACCCGACAATACGATAAGCTCATGTTTCAATAGTACTAAACGGGGATTGTCTAAAGTGGAATGCTCTCGCAAACAGAGGGCTATGAACGCTATGAGAAAAGCGGTTCTGAAAATCTGCATGACAACAGAGTTCTCGTAGTAGTCAGAGGCAGGGAGAGCCTGCTACACTATGGCGTAAGCCATAAGGCGAAGGAGAACAGTTTATCTTTCAACACCACTATGGAAAGGTGCGTGAGGCACTATGAGAAATCCGATAAACGTGTTGAAAAGCTTAGAAAGTAATGCATGCAACCAAGAATACAGGTATGAGCGTCTATACAGAAACCTGTATAATCCTGAGTTCTATCTGCTAGCGTACAAAAATATCGCTAAGTCGCAAGGCAGCATGACTGCTGGCTCAGATGGGAAAACCCTCGATGATATGAGTATAAAACGAATCCAGCAGATAATTGACTCACTCAAAGACTACTCCTACCAACCAAGCCCTGCCAGAAGGACGTATATCTCAAAGAAAAATGACCCCAATAAAAAGCGTCCGCTGGGAATACCGTCCTCCGACGATAAACTGGTACAGGAAGTAGTTCGAATGATTCTGGAGAGTATTTATGAGCCAACATTTTCGCCACAATCTCATGGTTTCCGCCCCAATAGGAGCTGCCACACAGCGTTACTTCAAGTAAAAGCTACCTTCACAGGAGCAAACTGGATCATCGAGGGCGATATTAAAGCCTGCTTTGACAGTTTTGACCACCATGTACTAATTGACATTCTAAGACGGCGTATACAAGATGAACATTTCATCGGTCTGATGTGGAAATTCCTGAAAGCCGGATATATGGAGAACTGGAAATACCACTCGACATACAGCGGGTCGCCGCAAGGTTCTGGAGCAAGTCCAATTCTTGCGAATATATACCTAAGCGAACTTGACGGGTACATGGAGGACAAAAAACTTGCATTTGACAAAGGTATGAGTAACCGCAACCCCAGTAGAGAATACTGGAGAGCACAAAATGCATTTAGAATATGTAAGAAGAAACTAAAGCTGGAAGGCAATACCCAGGAAAACGTCAGAGAGCTGAAACAAGCACAGCAGAAAATGCTAAGTACGCCATGTAACCCTGTTTGTGACCTAACTTTCAAGCGGATTCAATTTAACCGATATGCCGATGACAGTGCGCCACGAAGGAGCAATTCACGCGACAGGAACTGTCGTGTGAAATTGCGACATGCTGTATAAGAGATGAGGGCGGGCCCCTCGGAGCCGCCATACAGGCGGAGGCTTCAAACCACCTTAAGCTGCTGTGGACAAAAGCCATGGTAGTGAGCGTTAAGGAAAAGGCGAGGCAAGACCTCGTCAGGTAAGTGCTACGGAGACGAATACAAATAAAGCGCTGATAAAGTGTCGAAAGCGTAGGAACGTCATCAAAACCAGGGGGCAGTCGTTAACCTGGGATAAGTCTGGAGGATACCTGTTTACTGTCCAGACGGTGGCCGGCATGGAGGCGACGTGAACTTAGCACAGGCTCTTATAGGGAACGTGGGAACCTACGACTTCGATGTTAAGGGAGAAATCCAAGTGGCAGATCCACAAGGGTGAGAGTACCGATGCGAAGTATAGGGGCGGAACAGCTTGTAGTAGTGATGAAGCTCTTGTAATGAGAGTGGAGCGAAGGGGCTGTGTTATCCAGTTTTGAAAATCAGTCAACCAAACATGGGAGGAACTGTATGGACAAGACAAAGTCGTTTGAAATCTCCAAAAATGTAGTCTGGGAAGCCTACCAACGGGTTAAAGCGAAGCAGGGAGCAGCTGGAGTTGATCACCAGTCCATCGAAGAATTTGAGAAGAATCTCAAGGATAATCTGTACAAGATATGGAATAGGATGTCCTCCGGGAGTTACTTTCCACCTCCGGTGAAAGCGGTAGAAATACCGAAGAAAAATGGAGGTAAAAGAATTCTGGGAGTTCCTACAGTAGCCGATCGGATCGCCCAAACAGTTGTTAAGATCTACTTCGAGCCACGGGTAGAACCCTATTTTCTGTCAGATTCCTACGGATACAGACCGGGAAAGTCACCACTCGATGCGGTGGAAATAACCCGCAAAAGATGTTGGAGATATAACTGGGTGCTCGAATTCGATATCGTGGGACTCTTTGATAATATTGATCATGAGCTGTTGATGCGAGCCGTAAAGAAACACACGGATACAGAATGGATAATCCTCTACGTAGAGCGCTGGTTGAAAGCCCCATTTAAGATGAAGGATGGAGCCATCGTGGCAAGAATGTCTGGAACCCCGCAAGGTGGGGTCATCAGTCCAGTTCTTGCGAATCTATTCCTCCATTATACGTTTGACAAATGGATGGAAAAGAACCACCCTCGGAACCCATGGGCTCGTTTCGCAGATGATGGTGTTGTGCACTGTCGCACGAAACAAGAAGCTGAACTATTGTACAGTCGGTTAAAACAGCGCTTTGAAGAATGTGGTCTCGAACTGCATCCCGATAAAACACGAATCGTCTACTGTAAAGATGATGACCGCACAGGAGATCATACCGAAACAACCTTTGATTTTCTGAGCTACACCTTTCGAGCGAGGCGTTCTAAGAATCGATATGGAAAATTCTTCATCAACTTCACCCCAGCCGTCAGCAACAAAGCGGCCAAGCACATGCGGCAAACTATTCGGCAGTGGAGGATACATCTGAAACCTGGCTTAAAGTTAGAGGATATCGCTTGCGAGGTCAATCCAGTTCTGAGAGGGTGGATTAACTATTACGGACGCTTTTACAAATCCCAAATGTACCCGGTCCTGCGGCACATGAACCAAGCTTTGGTTAAATGGGCTAGGAGAAAATACAAAAAGCTGAAAACCCATAAGAAAAGGGCTGAAAATATGTTAGGTAAAATCGCACAGCGAGAGCCGAACCTTTACGTCCATTGGCAGATGGGAATCAAGCCAACGGCTGGATGATGGGAGCCGTGATGAGCTGAGAGGTTCAAGTCCGGTTCTGCGAGGGCCTGGGTGGTGTGATTCCCCCGGGCTACTCACCTAATAGTAGGATTTTCGAGTAAACAAGACGCCATGCGAGTGATGGAAGTTCTCCCTGTGAGGTTTGCCAAGTTCGGGTTAACAGTGCACCCTGAGAAGACACGCTTAGTTCCGTTCAACCGACCGAGGAAAGAAGACCAGAAACCAGATGAAGAATGTGGGACATTTGACTTCCTAGGCTTTACCCACTATTGGGGACGGAGCCTGAAAGGGAATTGGGTTGTCAAGCGGAAAACCGCAAGTAAACGTCTGAGTAGCAAAATACAGGGAATAGGAAAGTGGTGTCGAGACAATCGGCACCTTCCCATAAAAGATCAGCATAAAAGCCTATGTGTTAAGCTGCAAGGTCACTATCAATACTACGGTATTAGTGGGAATTCCAGGCGTCTTAGTGCTTTTCGTTATGCAGTAACACAATTATGGATGAAGTGGCTAAACCGACGGACACGAAAAGGAAAGAGGAACTGGGAATCGTTCAACGATTTTCTCAAACATTTTCCACTTCCAATGCCAAAGATAATGCACTCCAACATTTAGCAAAACCGTAATGAGAGGAACCGGATGCGGGGGAGCAGCCGTCAAGGCTGAGAATCTTATGGAGTGAAAGTCTCCTGTCACCAATTGACCGGAATCGGGTGACTAGCTTATCCAATGCGTGAGGAGGTAACGAATCACGTTCTGCTTGGACGAAAAAGCTACGGCGGCCCATATTACTCAGGGAATAGAGGGTCGGAACAGACGGTGTGGCGAGCAAATATTGAGGTCAGAAGGATTTAACGAATACTGCAGCCCCGAAATGGTTCCCCTTCAGAATCTGTTGAAGGGATTATGTGTAGCGCCGACCCACTCCCGCATTGGGGAAGGCCGAAGCTTTGTGGGAAGAAACGGTTAAATGCACCACAAAGGCAGCCGGGGTATGGGTTCTGACATCAATAGAAGGATTCACAGAGATAACGACGGGAAGGTCCTACTTCCAGCCGTGATGGTAACAAACGGCAAAGACCTAACCTATAAGGAAGAACCGAAAAGGTTGGGAGGATTTAGGACTGGCGCATGAGGTCGTAGTAGCAATGAGGGAGGGGTAATGCCTTCCCAAGTGTGGGGTAAACCATACTCTGATCAACGGTAACGCCGTTGAAAGGCGAAGGACCTCTGGGCACTTGGGCGTTCAATGACGTTCTAACTCAAGATTACTTGAGGAGAGCAACGACAAATTGAACTGGCAGCTTAAGTAAACCATAGTATTCATGGGTGTATATGGGTACCAACATTTAAGCTTGGGATAGTACGGGAAGGCGAAGCTGTGATGTCGACCAAGGTCAAAACCGGACTCGGGAAATCCGACTGTCCGGGATTGTAGGGGGGCTCCGGGAAACGTGATATTGTAAGGACTGACGATATTACTCTGATGGTAAGGAGTATAAGAAAATACCAGCAGTAGGTTTTCTCATTACCTAACTGCTATTGGAAAAATGAGACGGACAGATTCCATACAATATAGACGCGCCCGGTTTCTATCCCGACAAATCCGCACGTCCGGGTCTGTGGGGGTTGTGGGGGAGTAATCGCCCACTTCTACCCGGCACTTTCAGTTATATGCTTCTAGAAGTTCCCTTCAAGTCCGCGCGGGCGCGAATCACT
>LOEZ01000092.1 GCA_001516055.1 Gracilibacter sp. BRH_c7a | reverse complement strand
ACATTCCTTGGATCAGCCTATGCTCTTTTTAATGGAAAACACATTCGTTTTGAAACGCTCTATGATAAATTACCCAGGCCTATGCGACTTGCCGTTACTACTATTTTCAATTCAGCTATGACTATTTTTGTGCTATACCTTTCGTATTATGGATATTTCTTGATGATGAGGTCTTTCGGAAATGAGACAGTTTCCCTTCCTCTTTCCAAAGGATTTTTCTACTCCATCATACCGATAGGCGGAGCATTGATGGCACTGGCATTGATATTCGATACGATTAAGGCGTTTAAGGGGCAAGAGAAAGTTGAAACAAAAGTTGACGAGGAGAGATTGATTTAAAATGAGAAGGCGTTTAAGGAGTGATAACAAGTGATTGGAACTATATTATTTGTCGGACTTATCGTGTTTGTTCTTTTAGGGATGCCTATCGGTTTTGCCTTAGGGGTTGTCGGATTTATTCTATTTATAATTTCAAATGCTCCTATGGAAATGATGCCTATCGTTTTATTTGACGGAGCAAATAAATTCCCTCTGTTAGCCATTCCACTATTTATGTTGGTTGGAGAATTGATGGATGCTTGTAACCTCTCTGCAAGGCTCATAAATTTTGCAACCAGTCTGGTTGGTTTTATGCGCGGAGGATTAGCCCAGGTAACGGTTCTTACTTCCATGATATTTGCTGAGATTTCAGGATCTGCTGTTGCAGGCGCGGCAGCTCTGGGTGGAATTTTGATACCCCAAATGAAGAAACAAAATTACCCAGGAGGCTTTGCTGTAGCAATCGTATCCGTTGCCTCGACAATGGCGATTATTCTACCTCCAAGTATCCCGATGATTTTGTATGGAGTTATGTCCGGTACAAGTATCACGAAGTTGTTTATAGCGGGAATTGTCCCGGGGATTATTGTTGGAACAGCCTTATTTATAACAAACTACTTCTTTGCTCGTAAATATAGTTTGGGAGTTCAACAGCCATTTACAATGCCAAATGTTGGCAAGACCTTTAAAGAAGCTTTTTGGGCCCTAACAGTACCATTTATTATCCTTGGTGGAATCTGGGGCGGAATATTTACCCCGACTGAGGCTGCCGGGATTGCAGCTGTTGCCGCTTTTGTAATTGGTGTATTTATCTATAGAGTATTGAAATTGTCAGATATTCCTAGAATTGCACTTCGGGCAGCTAACCAGACTGCACTTACCATGATTATAATCGCTGGTTCAGCGATTATCGGCTGGTTCCTTACTGCTGAGCAGATTCCGCAAGGTATTGCTGCTTGGACAGCTGCGTTATCAACTAACAAGTTTCTTATCCTTGCAATCTTTAATGTTTTCTTCTTAATTGTTGGGATGTTCTTGCATTCCGCAGCTGCTATCATTATGCTAGTTCCAATTTTAATGCCTATAGTTCATCAGTTGGGCATTGATCCAGTACATTTTGGTATTATCTTGACTATCAACTTAGGTATTGGTCAACAAACACCACCAGTTGCCTCTGTTTTATTGACAGCCTGTTCTGTAGGAAATACTCCGCTAGTAAAAGTACTTCCCTATCTGAAATATTATTTAGCTGTCATGCTCTTGATTCTGGGACTGATAACCTACATTCCTATAATCAGTACTTGGTTACCTTCAATAATGTAAAAAAGAAAATAAGCCCATTTACGGCTTGAAAGAATGAAATAGATTCCCTAGTTCTGACGAAGATTCGAGATTAATGCAAAGAACCCCGATTTATATCAGTATAATAGGGGTTCTTGCCTTGATAGCTTTAGGAGAGTATCAAGACTTCTTAATTACAGTTAAGAGCATCTTAAATCGCTTTCTGGCCTCAAGGCCGTGTGGAACATCGGAAGGCATGATTACTGTTTCTCCTTCTTTTACGGTAAGGACTTGGTCGCCTATGCATATCTCTGCTTCGCCATCAAGGATTTGAACCATCGCGTCTCCGGAAGTGGTGTGGGTACTGATACCTTCTCCTTTGTCAAGAGAGAAAAGGGTGATATTGGCGGCAGGAATCTGGGCTATGGTCATACTTACTATTTGACCAGATTGATATTCAATTAAAGTGGCTAGCTTAAGCGGGATCGAGAACTCAATATTTTTTATTAGACTCATGAAAGATACCTCCTACCTCAGGTTAAGTTTTTGTATAGTATACCCAAATTGATTTGATATTTACGGTTTTAGATTTGTTTGAAAGCTATGGACTCGTAAAGATTCTTCTGGGCTATTGTTGTTACAATTTTTTCTATGGATAAAGTAAATAAATGTGATAAAATACTAAAGGGAATTGCAACGGTGAATGTGTAATCATAATGGTTAAAAAGAATGATTCGCAACACCGAGAAAGAGATAATCTCTGTTTCAAGTAATCTTCCTTGACAAAGACTTTATTATTGTGTTAAATTATTCTGTGCGACTTGCAAAATAATGCAGTTAATGCTGCCGATGGCTGGGGAGGTGTTCGAAGTGCGCATTGCAATTACCTTGGCTTGTACAGAGTGTAAAAACAGGAATTATCAATCCAACAAAAATAAAAAGAATGATCCTGATCGGATAGAGATTAAAAAGTATTGCAAATTCTGCAAAGCTCAGACCGTTCATAAAGAAACGAAGTAATCTGATTACCGGTATACCTCTATTATACCGCTAAGGATGTGATTTTAATGGCAGTTGCAAAAAGAGAAGATGGAGCAGGTTTTGGTGGCCGTTTTCTCAACAGGTTTAGGAATATTGGAAGTCGATTTACTTTTCTGCGTGATGTCTGGAATGAATTGAAGAAAGTACACTGGCCGACTCGTCAACAGTTGCTTATTTATACAAGCGTAGTGTTGGTGGCTGTTGGTATATTCTCTGTACTTACTTGGATAGTAGACAGTGGATTGACGTACGTAATGAACTTCCTAATCGGCAGCTAAAGTAGGTTAAACTTTTTAGGGAGGCCTCAGGTTGATGGCGAAAAACTGGTATGTTATTCACACTTATTCCGGTTATGAGAACAAGGTGAAAACAAATCTGGAGAAACGCGTAGAGTCCATGAATATGGAAGATAAAATATTTCGCGTTCTTGTGCCTATGGAAGATGAAATCGAGATTAAGAATGGCAAGAAGAAGGTCTCCAAACGTAAAGTTTTTCCGGGATATGTGCTGGTAGAAATGGATATGACTGATGATTCATGGTATGTAGTACGTAACACTCCGGGGGTAACAGGGTTTGTGGGCAGCGGAAGCAAGCCGATTCCGCTCTTGGAACACGAAGTAGCAGCTATTCTGCGGCAGATGGGCTTGGAGAAAACACGTGCTAAGATTGACGTTGTTGTCGGGCAGTCTGTTAAAGTTATCGCCGGTCCTTTCAAAGACTTTATCGGCGTAGTTAAGGAGATTCTCGAAGAGAAACAGAAGCTTAGAGTTTCCGTCTCGATGTTTGGAAGAGAGACTCCGGTTGAATTGGAATTTGGGCAAGTCCAAAAACTTGACTAAATAATTGAATTTTACTGGTAAGGAGGTGTAATGAACATGGCAAAAAAAGTAATCGGTATGGTTAAATTAGCTATCACAGCTGGTAAGGCGAACCCTGCACCTCCTGTTGGACCTGCACTTGGTCAACATGGTGTAAATATTATGGGATTCTGTAAGGAATATAACGAGAAAACCAAAGATCAGGCAGGTTTGATTATCCCTGTTGAGATCACAATATATGAAGACCGTTCCTACACATTTGTCCTTAAGACTCCGCCGGCATCAGTTTTGCTTAAAAAGGCAGCAAACATTCAATCCGGTTCCGCTGTACCTAATAAGCAAAAAGTTGCTAAAGTAAGCCAGGATCAAGTTAGGGAAATCGCTGAGCTTAAGATGAAGGACTTAAACGCTGCTAGTGTTGAAGCTGCTATGCGTATGGTTGAAGGTACTGCACGCAGTATGGGAATCGAGACAAAATAGTTTCCTGTCATATAATCTGTGGGAGGGTAATACCCGACTACCACTAGGAGGAAAATTTACAATGGCTAAAAAAGGTAAGAAATACCTTGATGCAGTAAAGACTTATGATATTCAAGCTCTATTTGAGCCGACCGAAGCATTGGTAATGGTGAAAAATAATGCCAAGGCTAAGTTTGATGAGACAATTGAAGCAGCTTTTAAATTGGGAATCGATACGCGTCATGCTGATCAGCAGATTCGCGGAGCGATCGTTCTGCCTCACGGAACAGGTAAAACACGTAGTGTTCTTGTTTTTGCTAAAGGTGAAAAAGCCAAAGAAGCTGAACAAGCCGGAGCAGACTTTGTTGGTGCTGAAGAAATGGTGGAGAAAATCCAACAAGGATGGTTTGGTTTCGATGTAGCGGTTGCTACACCCGATATGATGGGAACTGTAGGTAAACTTGGTAAATTGCTTGGACCTAAGGGTCTGATGCCTAACCCCAAGACCGGAACAGTATCCTTCGACGTGGAAAGAGCAGTTAAAGATATTAAAGCGGGTAAGGTTGAATACAGGGCTGATAAAGCAGGTATCATCCATGTTCCTATCGGCAAGGCTTCTTTTGATCAAGAAAAGCTGATAGAAAACTATAAAACGATAGCTGATATAATTGTGAAAGCTAAACCTGCTGCAGCTAAGGGACAATATGTCCGTAGCGTGACAATATCTTCCACGATGGGTCCAGGAGTGAAAGTCAATCCTTTAAAGGTCGCTGCTGTAAAGGCTGCTGACTAATAAAGGTTGATATATAATTAAAGTTAATATTTTATGGAATTCCGCTGTAGATAGCAGGGGCCTTAGGGCTTAATATCCTGCTGAGGTGGAGGATGGGTTTTCAGGCTGGTACAACTAGCATTTGAAATATTCTCGCCTCTGCGATATATAGCAGAGGCTTGTTTATTTATTTCTAACAAGTGAGGAGGTGCATTTATGCCGAATTTTGAAGAGAAACAAAAAGTAGTAGATGATATTAAACAGAAGATGGAAGGTTCCACTGGGATCATTCTTGCGGATTATCGAGGATTAACTGTTTCTCAAGTAACAAATTTAAGGGTAGAGTTACGTAACGCTGGAATAGAGTACAGAGTACTAAAAAATACCATGGTTCGTAGAGCTGCTAACGAGATTGGACTAGAAGGACTTGATCCGTTCTTAGAAGGTCCGACCGCTGTAGCGTTTTCACCCGATCCTGTTGCTCCGGCGAAGATTTTGATGGAGTACAGCAAGAAGAATAAGAGTTTGAAGATTAAAGCGGGGATACTCGAAGGAAAAGTAATAGGTCCGGAAATGATAAAGGACCTTGCAGACCTTCCGTCCAGAGAAGTTCTTCTTTCCCAGGTGCTCGCAGGTATGCAAGCTCCTATCCAGGGTATGGTCAATGTTCTTCAAGGGCCTATTCGCAAAATGGGCTACGCTCTCGAAGAGGTTCGCAAGCTGAAGGAAGCACAAGCCTAGATCGAGATTCGAGATTCTTAGAGAATCAATAAACAAAATATAATAATTATGAAAATTTAAGGAGGATATATAAATGTCCAAAACTGCTGAAATTTTAGAAGTCATCAAAGGTATGACCGTACTTGAGCTTTCTGAGCTCGTTAAAGCTTTCGAAGAAGAATTTGGTGTGAGTGCAGCAGCCCCTGCTGCTGTTGCCGCTGCCCCTGCAGCTGGAGCTGCTGCTCCTGCTGCTGAAGAGCAAACTGAATTCGATGTTATCCTGAATAATGCTGGCGCAGCTAAGATCAATGTTATCAAGGTAGTTCGTGAAATCACCGGTCTTGGTCTTAAAGAAGCAAAAGAATTGGTTGATAATGCACCAAAACCTGTTAAAGAGAAGATCTCCAAGGAAGATGCAGACGCAATCAAAGCTAAGCTTGAAGAAGCTGGAGCCGGGGTTGAAGTTAAGTAATTGATAATCAAATAAGCAATAAGTTTACCGAATTAGATAAAATAATACCTACTTGTTAAAGAGTAGGTATTATTTTATCTAATAATATAGTATTTTCGGAATCTTTTCTTGACAAGTAGCTGATTGCTTGTTAAGATTAATAACTGTTCACTCAAACTTTTGTTTGATGCAAACCAATAGTTGGGAGATAATAGTGTGGTTGTACGGGATCTCTTTTGAGGTATCTACACAAACGAAGGAGCGAGGTTTTTTTTCGAAAAGCCTTGCTTTTGGTTGTTTAAAACACGTCTCCAAAATAACCAGCATTAATTATTCTTTTATATTTATTAATAGAGGTACTTAATAATCGCAATCTTTAATTATAACTTACTAGTTGTAGCCTTTTATTATTACTTATTACTGAAAAGCAATTGAATTTAATTATATTACTTATTTTAACGTAAGACAAATTATCTGGAAGGGTGAAGCGCAATGGTTTATCCTATTAAAGTTGGCACTCGAGAACGCTGGAGTTACGCTAGGCTGCGTGAGGTTCTAGAGATGCCTAATTTAATTGAGATTCAACAGAATTCCTACAAATGGTTTTTAGAAGAGGGGTTGCGCGAAATGTTTCGCGATATCTCTCCTATTCAGGATTTCACCGGTAATCTAGTTTTAGAATTTATAGATTACAGTCTTGGTGATCCCAAATATGAAGTTGAAGAATGTAAAGAACGAGATGTTACTTTTGCAGCACCCTTGAGAGTTAAAGTGCGGCTCATTAATAAGGAAACCGGAGAGGTCAAGGAACAGGAAGTGTTCATGGGTGATTTTCCGCTCATGACCGATAAGGGGACTTTTATTATAAATGGAGCAGAACGTGTTATTGTTAGCCAGTTAGTACGTTCCCCGGGAGTTTATTATAACGAAAACATCGACGCTAGTGGCAAAAAACTATACGGTGCCACCATTATACCAAATCGGGGTGCCTGGTTAGAGTTCGAAACAGACATTAACGATAATATCTTTGTCAGAGTTGATAGGACGCGTAAACTACCTGCCACAGTGCTCGTTAGAGCACTTGGATATTCTACTAATGGTCGTATCTTGGAAATATTTGAAGATAACGAAAATATCAGGATTACTTTAGAGAGAGACAATACAGAATCTACTGAAGAGGCTTTGGTCGAGATTTATAAACGTCTCCGCCCAGGAGAACCTCCCACTGTAGAGAGTGCCAGAGCACTCCTGGAATCATTATTTTTTGATCCCAGGCGGTATGATTTAGCTAAAGTTGGACGGTATAAGCTGAACAGAAAACTATCTCTTGATGTTCCTAGTAATGTTCGTAACCTTACTAGAGAAGATGTAGTAGCTTCCATAGCTCGTTTATTGAAGATAATTAAAGATGAAGGAAATGTTGATGATATTGATCATCTTGGTAATCGTCGTCTGCGTTCTGTTGGTGAACTCCTCCAGAATCAGTTCAGAATCGGTTTATCTCGTATGGAGAGAGTTGTGCGGGAACGTATGACTATTCAAGATATTGAGGGGATTACCCCCCAGGTTCTTATTAATATTCGTCCCGTAGTTGCTGCTATCAAGGAATTCTTTGGGAGTAGCCAATTATCACAATTTATGGACCAGACGAATCCTTTAGCTGAGCTTACCCATAAGAGACGACTAAGTGCCTTAGGCCCAGGAGGATTAAGCAGAGAGAGAGCGGGCTTCGAAGTCCGAGACGTTCATCATTCTCACTATGGTCGGATGTGTCCCATCGAGACTCCTGAAGGTCCGAATATTGGATTGATTGGTTCTCTGAGCACATTCGGAAGGATTAATGAGTATGGGTTCATCGAAGCACCTTATCGAAAGGTCAAGGATGGTACTGTGACGGATGAAATCCACTATCTTACGGCTGATGAAGAAGAAAAATATATTATCGCTCAGGCCAATGCTGTAGTTTCTGATAGCGGCCAGTTCCTTAGTGATAAAATAGAAGCTCGTCATGGTGAGAACTTTGTTCTTGTTCCACCTGTCAGCATTGATTATATGGATGTCTCTCCCAAACAAATGGTTTCCATTGCTACCGCTTTGATACCTTTCCTTGAACATGATGATGCTAACCGTGCCCTGATGGGAGCCAATATGCAGCGTCAGGCTGTTCCCCTGCTCAGAGCAGATGCACCCTATATAGGGACTGGGATGGAATATAAGGCTGCTGTCGATTCCGGAGTATGTGTAGTATCGCGGAAACCTGGGAATGTTGCCAGGGTTACCTCTGATCAGGTTATAATTCAACATGATGATGCGACAACATCGAAGTTTAAGCTGCTAAAATATATGCGTAGCAACCAAGGCACTTGTATTAATCAACGTCCGATTGTGACCAAGGGACAGAAGATTGAAGCAGGACAGGTAATAGCAGATGGACCCTCTACTGAGAATGGAGAGTTGGCCTTAGGACGAAATATCCTCGTAGCGTTCATGCCTTGGGAAGGATATAACTATGAGGATGCTATCCTCATTAGTGAAAAACTCGTAAAAGAAGATTACTTTACTTCAATTCATATAGAAGAATACGAAGCAGATGCGCGTGATACCAAACTTGGTCCAGAAGAAATCACCCGAGATATTCCCAATGTGGGAGAAGATGTTCTCAAAGATCTTGATGAACGTGGGATAATCAGGATTGGTGCTGAAGTGCGTCCTGGTGATATCTTAGTTGGTAAAGTTACACCTAAAGGTGAAACTGAACTTACTGCTGAAGAACGATTACTCAGAGCTATCTTCGGAGAGAAAGCCAGAGAAGTGAGAGATACCTCTTTAAGAGTTCCTCATGGTGAAGCAGGCAAAGTAGTTGACGTTAAGGTCTTTAAGAGAGAGAACGGCGATGAACTTGCACCTGGAGTCAATCAGCTCGTCCGAGTCTATATAGCACAGAAACGTAAAATTTCTGTGGGAGACAAAATGGCAGGAAGACATGGAAACAAGGGTGTTATCTCGAGAATCATGCGTCAGGAAGACATGCCGTTTATGCCCGACGGAACTCCGATTGAAATCGTTCTTAATCCTCTTGGCGTTCCTTCTCGTATGAATATTGGTCAGGTATTGGAGACTCATCTTGGCTGGGCGGCTAAGGCACTGGGGATATATATAGCTACTCCGGTATTTGACGGTGCCAGAGAAGATGATGTGTTTGAGACTTTGAGAGAGGCCAAACTGCCGGAAGGTGGAAAATCAATTCTTTTCGATGGACGTACTGGAGAGCCTTTCGACAATGAAGTCACAGTTGGCTACATGTATATGCTGAAACTCCACCACTTAGTCGATGATAAGATTCATGCTCGCTCGACTGGACCATATTCGTTGGTTACCCAACAGCCTCTGGGAGGTAAAGCTCAGTTTGGAGGTCAGAGGTTTGGGGAGATGGAAGTTTGGGCCCTTGAAGCTTACGGGGCAGCCTATACCTTGCAAGAGATACTGACAGTCAAATCAGATGATGTGGTAGGACGTGTCAAAACGTATGAGGCCATAGTGAAGGGTGAGAATATCCCAGAACCGGGAGTACCTGAATCCTTCAAAGTGCTGATAAAAGAACTACAAAGCCTGGGTCTTGATGTCTCTGTTCTCTCGGAGGAGGATGCAGAAGTAGAAATCAAGGAATATGATGAAGATGTCACAGAAGTTGCTCACGAATTGGGGATGGATGAACCGTTTCCAGCTATAGAGGAAGACATCGATACTGACCAGCTGGGATATATAAATGTCGAAGATATAGAAGCAGATGCTGAGCCGGAAGAAATATATCAAGAAGAAGATATCGATGACTTAGAAGATGATATATACGAAGATGTAGAAAAAGATGATGATTTACTAGATGAAACAGACTATGAAGATAAGGGAGAAGCGTAAAATATAACTCTAACAGTGAAGGGAGATAATGCCGTGCTTGATGTAACTAATTTTGAGAGAATGCGTATAGGGTTAGCTTCTCCGGAGATGATTCGTAAGTGGTCGTATGGTGAAGTAAAAAAACCTGAAACCATAAATTACCGCACATTGAAGCCCGAGAGAGAAGGCCTTTTCTGTGAGAAAATATTTGGGCCTACCCGTGACTGGGAATGTCATTGTGGCAAGTATAAAAGGGTCCGCTACAAAGGGATAGTTTGTGACCGTTGTGGTGTAGAAGTAACAAGATCCAAGGTCCGCAGAGAAAGAATGGGTAATATAGAATTAGCCGCACCCGTTTCTCATATCTGGTACTTCAAAGGTATACCAAGTCGGATGGGGTTACTCTTAGATATGTCTCCTCGTTCCTTGGAGAAAGTATTATACTTCGTTGCTTATATTGTCATAGATCCGGGTGAAACTTCCTTACTGAAAAAACAATTACTCACTGAAACTGAGTTTAGGGAAGCCAGAGAAAAATATGGCAGTAGTTTCAGAGCAGAAATGGGAGCTGAAGCCATATGGGAACTGCTCAGAGAGATAGATCTGGATAAACTTAATGATGAACTTCGCACAGAACTAAAAGAAGTATCTGGACAACGGAAAATCAGAGCAATAAGAAGGCTGGAAGTAGCCGAAGCTTTTAAGAAATCCGGAAACCAACCTGAATGGATGATTCTTAACGCCATTCCTGTAATTCCGCCTGAACTTCGTCCTATGGTACAACTGGATGGAGGGAGATTTGCTACTTCTGATCTCAATGATCTTTATCGTCGGGTCATTAATAGAAACAATCGTCTGAAGAAGCTTCTTGATTTAGGTGCTCCTGATATTATTGTTCGTAACGAAAAAAGAATGCTCCAAGAAGCAGTTGATGCTCTGATAGATAACGGTCGTCGTGGACGTCCCGTAACCGGTCCGGGAAATCGTCCTCTTAAATCATTGAGTGATATGCTTAAAGGTAAACAAGGGAGATTCCGTCAGAACCTGTTAGGTAAGCGTGTTGACTACTCAGGACGTTCAGTTATTGTTGTAGGTCCCAATCTTAAGTTAAGTCAGTGTGGTTTACCTAAAGAAATGGCCCTGGAGCTGTTCAAACCGTTCGTCATGAAAAACCTTGTCAATGAAGGATATGCGCATAACATAAAAAGTGCGAAGCGGATGGTTGAGAGAGTACGTCCTGAAGTTTGGGACGTTCTGGAGAAGGTTATTTCTGAACACCCTGTGCTCTTAAACCGTGCACCTACCCTGCACCGTCTTGGTATTCAGGCGTTTGAACCAGTGTTGGTAGAAGGACGTGCTTTGCAGATTCACCCCTTAGTATGTACGGCATATAATGCGGACTTCGATGGAGACCAAATGGCTGTGCACGTTCCCTTATCCGCTGAGGCTCAGGCTGAAGCAAGATTACTCATGTTGTCTTCTCATAATATCCTTAATCCCAAAGACGGCCGCCCCGTGGCTTCACCCACTAAAGATATGGTTCTTGGCTGCTATTACCTGACTATGGAAAGACCAGGAGCTTTAGGAGAAGGTAAGATATTTAAGGATACCAGCGAAGTTATCTTGGCTTATGATACAAAAAATATCCATTTGCAGGCTTTGATTAAAGTTCGTATAGATGGAAAACTTTTAGAGACGACGGCAGGCCGACTTATATTTAATACTGTCATACCAGATGAAATCGGTTATATCAACGAAATGGTTAATAAAAAAGCGTTGGATAAAATAGTAGGAAAAGCGTACAGGCTGAGTGGTTATGACAAAACAGCCAAACTTTTGGATGGAATTAAGAGTTTAGGTTTTAAATTTGTTACTCAGGCGGGATTAACTGTTGGTATCAATGATATTCAGGTGCCTAAAGTCAAGAAAACTATTCTTGCTGAGGCCGATGTTTTAGTTGCGAAAACAGAACAACAGTATCGTCGTGGACTTATCACCGATGAGGAACGGAAGACATTAGTTATTGAGCTTTGGACTAAAGCTAATGAGGCTGTAACCAACGCTTTAATGGAATCCTTGGATAAGTTTAACCCTGTATATATGATGGCTAACTCCGGAGCACGCGGTAACGTCCAACAGCTTCGTCAGTTGGCAGGGATGCGTGGTTTAATGGCAGACCCTTCAGGAAGAACCATTGAACTTCCCATTAAAGCTAATTTCCGCGAAGGCCTTACAGTGCTGGAATACTTCATCTCCTCTCATGGTGCTCGTAAAGGATTGGCTGATACTGCTCTTAGAACAGCAGACTCTGGATATCTTACCCGAAGACTAGTCGATGTTTCTCAAGATGTCATCGTTCGCGATGATGATTGTTCCACTACAGAAGGTATCTTCGTTGAAGATATCAAAGAAGGAACAGAGATGATTGAGAAGCTGGAAGAAAGGCTGGTTGGTCGTTTCCTGGCAAAAGATGTTTATCATCCCGAGACTGGGGAATTGTTAGCTTCTCCCGATAGCGAGATTACTGAGGAACAGGCTAAAGAAATCGCCGAACATCATGAGAGAGTTGAGATAAGGTCTGTATTAACTTGTAAAACACGCTATGGAGTATGTAAAAAGTGTTATGGTCGTAATCTAGCTACAGGCCGTCTGGTGGAAATAGGTGAAGCAGTAGGAATTATCGCTGCCCAATCTATTGGAGAACCCGGCACACAGTTAACCATGCGTACTTTCCATACAGGAGGGGTAGCTGGAGATGATATCACCCAAGGTTTGCCGAGGGTAGAGGAATTATTCGAGGCTAGGAAACCTAAAGGCCAGGCCATTATTTCTGAGAATTCCGGTACCGTTACGATCAGAGAGGTCAAAGGACGTCGAGAGGTAGAGGTAATGGATGAGAATGGTCAACACGAAATGTATACCATCCCTTATGGTTCCCGTTTAAGAGTGAAAGATGGGCAAGTCATATCACCTGGAGATGAATTGACCGAGGGCAGCATCAATCCTCACGATACACTTAAGATTAAAGGTCCTACCGGTGTCCAGGTTTACCTGCTCCGAGAGGTTCAAAGAGTGTATCGCCTCCAAGGGGTTGATATTAATGATAAGCATATCGAAGTTATGGTAAGGCAGATGCTCAGAAAAGTTAAGGTGGAAGAAGCCGGAGATGCAAGTCTCTTGCCTGGAGGTTTGATCGATATCTTCGAGTTTAATGAGGAGAATGAGAAAGTCCTCCAAGAAGGCGGAGAACCTGCCGTAGCTAGAGCTGTTCTACTGGGAATCACCAAAGCTTCGTTAGCTACAGATTCCTTCCTGTCCGCAGCTTCTTTCCAAGAGACAACCAGAGTACTAACAGAAGCTGCTATTAAAGGAAAAGTAGATCCGCTTATCGGTCTCAAGGAAAATGTTATTATTGGAAAGCTTATTCCTGCAGGCACCGGGATGTCTAGGTATAGAAACATCAAAGTACCTGAAGATGTTTCAAATGTCTAGAAGACAATTCTTGACATAGAAAAACTGTACTGCTAAAATAGTATAGTCTCATTACGAGTAGGGGAGGAAAGCATTATCCAATGCTTGATGATTCTTTAGAAAAAACTCAGAATGTAGTTATAGGGCTAAAACAAACACGTCGTGCCCTGGAGAAAGGTCATGTTTGGCGTGTCTATATCGCCAAGGATGCTGATAATCGGCTCTTAAAACCGATTATGGAAATGTGTCAACTCAAACACATTCAACTCCAAGAAGTATCGAGTATGACTGAATTAGGTAAAGCCTGCGGTATCAAAGTAGGTGCTGCCGTCGCGGCAGTTTTGGAAAAGTGAGTCTAAGATTTTCTATATATTGTTTGTGAGAAAGGAGGTGCAGCAATGCCGACAATTCACCAGCTTATTCGTAAAGGAAGAGAAAGGGTTATTGAAAAATCAACTGCTCCTGCAATGCAGTGGGGATATAACTCCCTAAAGCGTAAAGATTTTCCTTCCGGAGGTTCTCCTCAAAAAAGAGGGGTATGCACGAGGGTTTACACAACCACACCTAAGAAACCTAATTCTGCACTAAGAAAGGTTGCTCGTGTGCGTCTGACCAATGGAATTGAAATAACCACCTATATTCCGGGAATTGGTCATAACCTCCAAGAACACTCAGTAGTACTTGTGCGTGGTGGCCGTGTTAAGGATCTTCCTGGTGTGCGTTACCATATTGTTCGTGGGGCACTGGATACAACAGGTGTTCAGAATAGAAACCGTGGTCGTTCCAAATATGGCACTAAGAGACCTAAGAAAAAGTAACCTAGACTAATTAGCAACGATGTTGGCGTATAAGTCTTGATAGAAAGGGGGAACAGAATTGCCACGTAAGGGATATATTGCAAGAAGAGAAATACTGCCGGATCCTATTTATAAAAATAAAACTGTTACCAAGTTTATTAACCAGATAATGCTTGATGGCAAAAAAGGTGTGGCAGAAACGAATTGCTATAATGCATTTAAAATTATTGAAGAAAAGACAAGTAAAGACCCTTTAGAAGTGTTTGAAACCGCTTTAAAAAATGTTATGCCTGTCTTAGAAGTCAAGGCGCGTAGGGTTGGTGGTGCAAACTATCAAGTACCTATTGAAGTAAGAGCAGATCGTCGTCTCACTCTTGGTTTACGTTGGATTGTAGATTACGCTCGTAAACGGGGAGAGAAGACTATGCAAGAAAGAATTGCTGGAGAGCTGATGGATGCGGCTAACAGCACTGGTGGAGCATTCAAGAAGAAAGAAGATACTCATAAAATGGCTGAAGCGAATAAAGCTTTTGCCCATTACCGTTGGTAATGATTTTCTTAGAAAGGCTGATAATAAGTGGCAAGGCAATTTCAATTGGAGAAAACTCGGAATATAGGTATCATGGCTCATATTGATGCCGGCAAGACGACAACTACAGAGCGTATATTGTTTTATACCGGTCGTGTACACAAACTAGGCGAGG
Organism: Gracilibacter sp. BRH_c7a; assembly: GCA_001516055.1. Classification (GTDB taxonomy): domain Bacteria; phylum Bacillota; class Desulfitobacteriia; order Desulfitobacteriales; family Syntrophobotulaceae; genus Gracilibacter. The sequence continues at coordinate 3,243 of LOEZ01000092.1, read as the reverse complement.
TACACGATGGTGCTGCTACCATGGACTGGATGGTTCAGGAACAGGAGCGCGGTATTACCATTACTTCGGCAGCTACAACATGCCAATGGAATGAGCATAATATTAACATTATTGACACGCCAGGGCACGTTGATTTCACAGTTGAAGTAGAGCGCTCTCTACGCGTCCTCGATGGTGCGGTAGCAGTGTTCTGTTCCGTCGGAGGTGTTGAACCTCAGTCCGAAACTGTTTGGCGTCAGGCTGATAAATATGGTGTTCCCCGTATTGCCTATATTAATAAGATGGATAGAGTAGGCGCAGATTTTTTCCGTGGAGTCTCCATGATTGCTGAGCGCTTGGGTTCCAATCCTGTTCCTTTACAGCTTCCTATTGGTATGGAAGAAAACTTTAAAGGGATCATCGATCTGGTAACAATGAAAGCAACTATCTATACAGATGATTTGGGCACAGCGAGCGATACAACAGATGTTCCCGAAGACATGCTTTCCCAAGCTCAGGAATATCGTGAGAAACTATTGGAAGCAATCGCCGAAGTAGATGAAGACTTGATGATGAAATATTTAGAGGGAACAGAGATTTCTGAAGAAGAGATTAAACGCGGAATTCGCAAGGGAACCATAGAATTACAGTTTATACCTGTTATTTGTGGATCATCCTTCAAAAACAAAGGGGTACAACCTTTGTTGAATGCGGTGGTAGATTATATGCCATCTCCTCTTGACGTTCCTCCTATAACTGGTATCAACCCGGATACCAACGAAGAAGAGATCTGTCCTCCTAATGATGATCACTCTTTCGCAGCTTTAGCTTTTAAAATTATGTCAGACCCTTACGTCGGAAAACTTACTTTCTTCAGAGTCTATTCGGGTACTCTTAAGGCAGGTTCTTATATCTTTAACTCTACAAAGGGTAAAAAGGAGAGAATAGGCAGAATACTCCGGATGCATGCAAATCATCGTGAAGATGTTGATGAAATCAGAGCTGGAGATATAGCTGCAGCTGTTGGGATCAAAGATGTCGGTACAGGAGATTCCCTGTGTGATGAAAAGAAGAGAATTATCTTGGAATCCATGGTATTTCCTGAGCCCGTTATTCATGTCTCGATTGAGCCTAAGACAAAAGCTGATCAAGAGAAGCTTGGAACCTCATTGGCTAAATTAGCAGAGGAAGATCCTACTTTCAAAACGCATACAGATGAGGAGACGGGACAGACAATCATTTCCGGAATGGGAGAACTTCACTTAGAGATTATCGTTGATAGACTGCAGAGGGAGTTCAAAGTAGGTTGTGATGTCGGACGTCCTCAAGTTGCATATAAGGAGACTATCCGTAAAGCAGTTAAAGCTGAAGGTAAGTTTGTCAGACAGTCTGGAGGACGAGGACAATATGGTCACTGTTGGGTAGAGTTTGAACCTCTCGACCAAGGAACTGGATTTGTTTTTGAAAGCAAGATTGTTGGTGGGACTATTCCTAAAGAATATATCTCTCCTATCCAAGCAGGGATTGAAGAAGCCTTGCAAAATGGAATATTGGCTGGTTATCCAGTTCTGGATATTAAAGCAATTGTATATGACGGCTCCTATCATGATGTTGACTCTTCGGAGATGGCTTTCAAGATCGCCGGTTCAATGGCTTTCAAAGCGGCAGCGGCCAAAGCAGATCCTGCAATCTTAGAACCGTCTATGAAAGTTGAAGTTACAGTTCCTGAAGAATACATGGGTGATGTCATTGGAGATATGAATTCCAGACGAGGCCGTATCGAAGGGATGGAAGCCCGCTCAGGAGCTCAGATTATTCGCGGCTTTGTACCTCTTTCCGAAATGTTTGGTTATGCTACCGAACTGCGTTCACGCACTCAAGGAAGAGGAGTCTATACGATGCAGTTTGATCATTATGAAGAAGTGCCCAAAAACATTGCCGAAGGCATAGTAGCCAAGAGGCAGGGGCTTAAATAAAAAAATAATTACCAAATATTTATCTTTATTAAGGAGTGAATTCTGGAATGGGTAAACAAAAATTCGAACGTAACAAACCTCACGTTAATGTGGGAACCATCGGTCACGTTGACCATGGTAAAACAACTACCACCGCTGCCATTACTACTTGCTTATCTAAAACCGGTGGAGCTGTAGCTACAGCATTTGATCAAATCGATAAAGCTCCTGAAGAGCGTGAGCGTGGTATTACCATCTCTACTGCTCATGTGGAGTATGAAACAGCTAATCGTCACTACGCACACGTTGACTGCCCAGGACATGCTGACTATGTTAAGAACATGATTACCGGTGCTGCTCAGATGGACGGTGCTATCTTGGTTGTTTCTGCAGCTGATGGCCCCATGCCTCAGACTCGTGAGCATATCCTGCTTGCCCGTCAGGTTGGTGTTCCTCATATCGTAGTTTGGCTGAACAAAGTTGACTTAGTTGACGATCCTGAGCTTCTTGAGCTTGTAGAAATGGAAGTTCGTGAACTATTAAGCTATTATGAATTCCCTGGTGATGATATTCCAGTAATTCCTGGTTCAGGCTTAAAAGCTTTGGAATGTGGTTGCGGAGGCAGAGAATGTGAAGCTTGCGGTCCTATCTGGAATCTGATGGATGCAGTTGACGCTTATATTCCAAACCCTGAGCGTGCTGTTGACAAGCCTTTCCTTATGCCTGTTGAGGACGTGTTTACTATTACTGGTCGTGGTACTGTTGCCACAGGCCGTGTTGAGCGTGGACAAGTTAAAGTTGGTGAAGAGATCGAAATTGTTGGTCTCAGTGAAAAACCACGTAAAACTGTCTGCACCGGAGTTGAAATGTTCCGTAAGCTTCTGGATCAAGCACAAGCCGGTGATAACATTGGCGCATTGCTTCGTGGTGTTGAGCGTAAAGATATCGAGCGTGGTCAAGTTCTTGCTAAACCAGGAAGTATTAAGCCTCATACCAAATTTAAAGGTCAAATTTACGTTTTGAGTAAAGAAGAAGGTGGACGTCATACTCCGTTCTTCAATAACTATCGTCCACAATTCTATTTCCGTACTACCGACGTTACCGGTGTTATCCAACTTCCAGAAGGTGTAGAAATGATCATGCCTGGAGATAACATCTCCATCGAGTGCGAACTTATCACTCCTATTGCTATGGAAGAAGGACTCCGCTTCGCTATCCGTGAAGGTGGACGTACCGTTGGTTCGGGTGTTGTTGCCGAGGTTATTGAATAATTGTTATTACAATTAAAGCTCTGGGAAGCTGCGCATCA
>LOEZ01000091.1 GCA_001516055.1 Gracilibacter sp. BRH_c7a | reverse complement strand
TGCAGAGATCACAGCCTTCAGCTTTGCTGAGCAGACGGGAGCAGCGACAATAGGTGATGGAACAATCACAATTGAAGCAGCTTACGGAACCAATGTGAGCAGCCTGATAGCCAGCTTCACCTTATCGGAGAATGCGCAAGGAGCAACTATAAGTGGAGACAATCAGGTAAGCGGCACGACAGCCAATAATTTCACAGCCCCGGTAACGTATGTAGTCACTGCAGAAGACGGAACTGTGAAGAACTGGGTAGTAACTGTCACAGTGGCCGTAAGCGTACCGCCTGTAGGAACCCTGCTTGATTCCGATGCCGGTTCTGACTTTATCTGGGTAGTTTATACCCGGGACGGGAATATCTACTATAATGAAGCAGATTCAAGCGGCAACTGGTCGAGTCAGAGCTTGATCGGAATAGGTACCGAAGGAGCTATCGTTGTAGACGATGCAGGAAATCCTCATGTAGCCTATACGACAGCCGGAAAAATTGGCTACAGAACCCGTAGTGGAGCTGTTTGGAGCGGGGAAGTATTGATTGAGTCCAATAATGATGGCTCTTGCTCCAAGCCTGACATCTCGGTAGATGGTAACGGCAAAGCGCATATCACCTATACGGATACAAGGGGTCAAACCGGCGGTTACAGCGAAAAAGACGATATTATGTATGCCACTAATGTAACAGGTAACTTTATAAAGCAAGTTATATTCAACGGTTATTATGAACACTTTGGTGGTGCTGATTATTATGGGAATTATTTCAGCAAGGGATCGCATATCACCGTCAATGCTAATGGAGATTACTTTATTGCTGCTCATAGCCAATCATACAGTAAAGATATGTGGGGCAGTTATAGTACCTATGCCATAGCAATCAAATCCAACCTTGGCACTGGGAATACAGTAGGGGATTCTTCCAATGTTTTCGCCACCTATGACTTAGACTCAGAAGGAGGCAATGTTTACCTTCTGTATAAGGAAGATAGCTTTAAGATATCTGAGCTGACTGTGAGTGGTACTACGATTAACCTCACGAATACGAGAGGACTTAGTGCTTATTCCGTAAGCTCTATGGTAACAGATAGCACTGATATAGTCGTAGGCGGAAAAAACAATACCAACAACCTGCAGACAAATTGCAATGGAATATCCCAGGTCTATAACGATATCGTAGTCAAAGGAACGAAGGTATCGGTCGTAAATAGGAATGGAACATTCTATGCGGTTTATGCAGATAATGCAGACGATGAGATTAAGACAATAGAAGTGGTCGTTCCCGGAGCAGAAGTAACTATCGATACCGTGCTCCAGCTAGGTGTCAATACTGAAGCTAACGCTTCCACTACTGAAACAGGCGCAGCCGACTGGCAATCCAGTGATACGGATGTAGCAACGATCGATCCGGTTACCGGTGCGATCACTGCAGCTGGTGCTGGAGTGACAACCATCAGCTATACCAGTTCAACCAGCGGAAATGTAAACAGTATAGAAGTAGAAGTCTATGCAGCACCTGCAGATGTGAGTGCAAATCTGGAGTTTGGTGATACGAGCACGGTCATCGTCAGTGGAACAAAACAGCTCGTCGGCTTTACGATCAATGCCGGTGAGACAGGAAGCTTCATGATCGATGATGATTCAACAGACGTCATCACCGTCAACAACTCAGGACTGGTTACCTACGTTGCCAACGGAACCAGGGACATCCTCTATGAATCTGTAGAAGATTCCACCGGACGGGTAGTCGAGTACGGTCAAGTAAATATTACTGCGAACGGGACACCCGCTGCAAATACGTTGGTTCCTCAAGAAAATGCGACAGGGGTTAGCATCAATCCAGCGATCAGTATCACATTTAATACTGAGGTTACCGAAGCTTCCGAATTAGCCAAACTGACAGATGACACTGAATATCCCAATGTCTTAAGATCAGAGGCATTCGGAGATGAAGAGATCACTTCTGCCACGCTGAATGGAAACACAATCGCCTTGATGTATAGCGGTTCATTAGACTATGACATCACCTATACTGTCAATATTCCTGCAGGTGTAGTACAGAACGCACAGGGGATTACAAATGATGCTATATCCTGGTCCTTCACAACGGTAGAAGATACGACGCCACCTTCCCTACAGAGTGCTGTAATGCTCGATGACAATCCGGACCAAGTGGTATTAACGTATGATGAGCCATTAGACAGCACATCAACACCGGCAAATACTGACTTCAGCATCGGCGGTGCAGATGCTTCAGACAGAACGGTGACTGGAGTGACTGTCACAGCTAATAAGGTAATTTTAACCTTATCAAGTGCTTTGGCCAGCGGTGACGTGATCACAGTATCCTATACCCAAGGTGTGTCTCCTATCCAGGATGATTTTGAGAACGCAAGCGCCGATCTTACTGATCAGGCAGTTACCAACAATGTAACTCCATCAGTACCATCTTCGATGAACATTGGCGTATCATTTGGCAGTATCGTCATTGATATGACCATTCAGGATGGTTCGGGAGGTTCTATCACCTGGTCCGATATCGCTGACAGTGTAGATCTTGAAAGTTCAAACATTGTAATAACTGATTCAGAAGGTGATGAAGATCTGGTAACCATTAGCTTTATCGATCTTGGAAACCGTGTCGATTCAGCAACCAATACTATAACATTTAATGGAGAACCCGGACTCAACGGATCTCAAACAGGCGACTTTGACACTGGCGGCCTATTTGAAGGGTTTGTTCCCTATGGACATGATACAGTCACTGTGAATATCAGCGGCGACTCATGGGGACCCGTATCTGCAGAAGGTTTAATACCTTACCTGGAGATCAGCCCGACACCTGGCGCCAATGGGACATTGGACATCAGTGTAGAATACGAAGCCGGTTATGTAGCAGTTAACGGGGAACTAAGCCTGACTGCTTTAGACCCGAACAGTGTGGAGCTAATAGGAGCTGTAGGGGCTGACTATGCAGAAGCTTTAAGTAATGATGTACCTGTTGCAGAAATAGACGGCATGGATGAAGATCTGTATGCTTATTTACTGCCTTACATGCCAATGGAAAATGTGACAAGCATGATTATGACTTACGATGCTGTCGAAGATACGTTCAATATCTCTGCGGCCAGAACAGATGGCACAGAGGTCGATTGTATCCTCAGCTTATTCCTGTTGGATGGCAGCACAGGCACTGTCCAATACACCCAGATAGACTTATATGCGGAAGGTGTCGGAACGGATGTTGAAGTTGATTATCTGCCGATGGTTGATTTTGTCGGGGATAATGGCACTACCGAGATAACAATCTCGTTTGATACACCGATGAACCAAGCCGCCGTTGAGAATGCTGATAACTACATGTATATAAGCACTAATGGAACGATTATCAACAATATCGCTTACGACGCTGAGAATGAAGAAGCAGCTATTACCTTATCAGGCAACGTCGCAGATGGTGATGAGATTATCATCAACATCAATGAACCGGGAATCACCGATGTCAACGGTTTTGAACTGATGCTGGTTGATTACATCAGAACTGAAGATGTCTGGGATGTCAATATGCTGCCGGAACCGGATGTGATTACATTATATGAAGATCCGGAATATACGACTCCATCAAATTCATTTGCTCCGGGAGATACGGTGTATGTGATGATCAATGATATGACAGCCCAAACGGGCGGTACAGTGAATGTCCATCTCAGTTCTACTGCACACGCAGATGGTATTGATATCGTCTGTCAGGATGCTTACGACAATAACTTCTTTTTGAGTGCTTTCACAGTTACAGGTCAGGATTCAGCATCCGCATCAGGAGAGACTCCGGCAAATTTAAAGATTGATGGTCAAAATGGTGACATCGTAACAGTTGAATACGGAGAAGACCAGTCTGTGACAGCAACTGTTTCAGCCGCGCAAACAGCCGGAGGGACACCCGATACTCTGACAATCGACATCATTTACAGCAGTATCGATATTAACCTGACCGCTTTAGTCGACGAGCAGGAGCTTGGCTTGGATACTGTAGGAGATATCGATTATGACAACTCCCTGGTGCTGTTCACGGATTTTGACGATGTCCAACCTGATGTGCAGGTGACTTTTACCCAGTTAATCAATGATTCTAACGCAACGGTAGATTTGGCCAATAATGTGCTCAATCTGCTGGGAGAATTCGAGGCTGACGAGCGTACCGGGATTTTTGCTGAGGGAGAATTGTTGGGCAGTTTGGTGTACGGAGATCATGATACTGTCAAAGTTACCGTCAAAGGGATCTTGGAAGGTACACCTACCTGGTCAATCGAAGACACAAAACCACTTCCGTATCTGTACTTGACCAATCAAGCTGAAAATGCTGAAGATGCCAACAACCTTGACTTAGATGTAGTTGCCAATTATTTTGAAACATTGTCCGGTTCGTATGACAATATCGAAATATTTGGGGAAACATTTATTCCAGTTGATACAGATGTAACCTATCATACCGCTTATGACACCGCAATACAGTCTGCAGAATCAATTGGAGATGTTGAGGCAGATGACGGCAGGATTCAAGCGTTCTACGTTGCACCTGATATGTCGGGTGAAGGCGGTCAGAGCATGGCGAATGTGGAATCCATCTTCATATCCAAGACAGGTGATAACACATATACCATAAACGCCACCAAGACAGAGGATGCACAGCCGGTGGATGCCTTAATCACGTTAATTATTATCGATTCCCACAATAACACTGAAGCGGAAATACTGATAGTATTAACAAGTGAAGGCGGGTCATCTGCAGTAGATATTTCCGAGATGATGGAACCGGTCTCAGATGAACCGGCCGACTCTTTAGTGTTGGGAGTTGCTTCGTTACAATATGCGGGTGATAACAATGACCTGAATATTCAAATGGAACTTCGGTTTGAAGGAAACCCGGCGGCAAATCAGTATTATGCCAATACCGTACTATCTGTGGATGGTACACCGGTAGACGCAGAGAGTTATTCCTGCGTTGATGAGACAGGAGTAGTGACCATACTTTCATCTTATCTGGACACCCTGACTGAAGATACTACATTTACACTCAGTGTTAACAATGATGCCACTGGCAACGTGGAGTTGACAGCACAGTTTACCATAACCTTGCTGGATGCAATATCTCCAACAGTCGGGGATACACCAATCGAAACTGCTGATAACAACTCCAATGGTATTTATGATCAGGGAGATACCATCACGCTGAACTTCAGTGAACCTATCGACTTCACGCAATTTACGGATATATCAGATTTCGGATTATCTGGAGGAACCTGGGGAGATACAACATTGGATCACGTGAGTAAGGAAGACCAGACGGACTATACCAGTTTCCTGACCATCACCCTGCAGGATAACTCCGCGATAGATGGAGGGGCGACTGTTACTCTTACCAGTGATATCATCATAGATAGATCGGACAACGTCGCTGAAAGCAACCTGGTATATACCCTGCCGGAGCTTGAGCAGCCAGATAATTCAGGGCCTGCTTTGTCATTGGACGCCTCCTACTCTACCGATAATACAATCACGATAACGTATAACTCTACAGGGTTTGAGGATTATCACACTTTGATTACACAGATTCATGTAGATAATCCTGATAACACCTATGTGGGTATGATTTCCGAAAATGATTGGTCGACAGCAGAGGGCGAGATTACAATCGTGATGTCGGAATCTAATCCTTTAAGAAATGCGGGAAGCTACAAAATCAGGGTGAAAGCACCTGACTACGATGAAAATGTAACAAGTCAAGTAACCATTGTAGCGGGAAGTGCTGATAACATCGGATTTGCTGATGGAAGTACACCGGCTAATCCAGCTGAGAATGGCGGTTTACTTGACTCCATCATTGTGGAGGTCTATGACGCTTATAATAACCTGTGCAGTGGTATATCGACTGGTGAGATTACAGTCGCCAAAGACACCGGTTATGTGAATGACAGCTTGTGGAATATGTCCGGAGTCACACAAGCAACCATAGCTTCAGGGCAAGCCGAATTTACAGGTATCTATGTTGAGAGTGTTGATTCTCAATCTGTACATCTGGAATTCAGCTACAGCACCTTTGATACCATCACAGGAGGAATAGTAATTCCGCAGCCGGCAGCTGCGCCAACACTGAGTGGAGGCCTGGTGTTCAGTGACACAGCCGGAGATCAGATCGGGGTTATTGTTGAGCTGGGTGAGCCGACCAATCCTCAAAACGGGTTCCGGTATCTAAATACCGCACAACCTGTTGTGATAGGAAATGGATACAATACTTCTGGCTGGACAGCAATCTCCAATGAAAATACGATCAACTCCGATGTATCCAATCGATATATCGGTGTCGCAGAAGTAAACGCTTCCGGTCAGGTTGTGCAATTCACTGAAAGCTATAAGCTGGGAAGTATCTATGGTAATGTCACAGGAGTCACAGATAACAGCAACATTACTGTCACGGTGAAAAAGTATGTAGACTCCATCCTAGTTGAAACGATAACCGATGTTACAGCTGCAGATGGTTATTATTCGATCAGAGGAATAGAAGCAGATATAGACTATTATCTGGTAGAATTCTCAAAAGTAGATCACCGTGACCCTGATTCTCCTCATTACGTAGGTGATGAACTATTCTCCAATGGGGTAGCAAATGTGACTGGAACCATCTACGGGCCGGATGATTTGTTCTCAATCCTTAGAGGCAGGGCAGTCCATTCCGGCAACTCCTCATCGGGAGTAGCAAATGTTAGGGTTAAAATTGGCGATAATTCTATCGACCCCGCTAATATCGATAGTCCCTATGTAGTTGATACTGATACAAACGGTTACTATACATTCTATAATGTGGTAAGAGACTCATATGAGTACAGTCCGGTTATATTTTATAAGTATGATGAGGTATGGGATGATTACGGCGGGATTAATGAAGGCACCAGTAACCCATTATATGGGGATTTGATACAGCCGGAGTACAATGCCGCCAATCCAGAGAATGGAGATATAGTATGGGATGGTATTAATCAACGCTGGGAGATAACTATAATCTTTATCGTTGATGACTCTGTTCAGTAAAATTTAAAGCCATTATTGTTTAAGTCCCGTAGGAAAAGCAAAATAAACTCTCCTATGGGACTTTTTTAAACGTTCAGTCAAGAACAAAAGGAGTCCATGGGGTATTGTAGCTGCTTTATGGTTTCGGGTTATTTCTTAAATGTTAGTAACAACCGTAAGTGATTAATAAAAAGGTGCATGGTCAGATCCTGCCAACCATGAGGAAATATCTCCGTGAGGATTTAAGCATGGAGGTATAATAAGTGAAAGTAAGTATGAAAGAACGACAGGTACTAGTGACAGAATGTAGGTCCAGTTGTATGAAGGCAAAGACTCGGTGCAACAAAGTTGAACCGAGAAGAAAAGGATGGCTGTTCTCCGATACTAAAAAAGGAGCTAAATCGAGCGCAGTTGTCTATAGCATGGTAGAAGCGGCAAAGGCTAATCAACTTAACGTATACATGTATCTTGTACATATCTTTAACACAAAAAAGATAAATAATTGCGTTCCCCCCCGGGGGAATTGAAATAGAAAGAGCTTTCTTTTCCACTTTGGGTATATATCATATAAACAAATACTCAAATTCAAAAAAATCTTCCTATGGAAATATGATTTATTTTCCACCCTTCGACAATATTATATATATTTTTATAGAGATATACTTTAGAATAAAAACAAAGAAGTAATCCTAACCAATTTTAAATTTTGCATCCTCTAGAACAAATTGAATCAAGAATACTATTTATATAGATACTATATTTTAGTCAAACATACTTAAAAGAGGTAGGGCTATGAATCAAGGAAGAGAACGATACAGAATATTACTGGAAAACCTTCCCTACGCTTTTGCTTACCATAGAATTGTGGTAGATAGCGAAGGTCAACCTATAGATTACATATTTCTGGAAGTTAACCCCGCTTTTGAAGAGATGACCGGACTTAAAAGAAGTGAAGTGATCAATAGAAGAGTCACTGAAGTGCTAGACGGTATAAATAATTCTTCTTTCTCCTGGATTGATACTTACGCTCAGGTAGCTTCTTCAGGAAAGAGTATAAGCTTTGAACAGTACTCTGATCAAATAAGTAAGTGGTATGAGATTACAGCGTATAGTGATCAGCCCGGCTATTTCGCGGTTGTCTTTAGGGATATTACTGAACAAAAATTTATAGAGCAAGCGCTTAAAGAGCGTGAAAGAAGCTATGCAACACTTCTTTCTAATTTACCTGGAATTGCTTACAGGTGTGATTTTGATCCTGAATGGACGATGAGGTTTATTTCTGAAGGGTGCTATAAACTGACAGGTTATAAACCGGAAGAGTTACTAGAGAATAAAAAGATTACTTTTAATCAGGTGATTAATCCTGAATATCGAGAGTGGTTATGGGTTAAATGGAATAAGGTACTTTCAAAAAAAGAAATGTTTGAAGAGGAATATACGATAACTACAGCCACGGGAGAGGTTAAGTGGGTGTGGGAGCAGGGCCAGGGAATCTATGATGAATATGGTAATGTTACGGCGATCGAAGGGTTCATTACAGATATTACTGAGAGCAAGCTGGCAAAAGAGAATTTGAGGATTAGTGAAGAAAATCTTGCCATAACGTTACAATCAATAGGTGACGGAGTTATTGCCACTGATAATAGTGGTCGGATTACCCGCATGAATCTACAGGCGGAAAATTTAACGGGTTGGAAACTTGAAGATGTGGAAGGTAAACCGCTAAATGAAGTTTTTGAAATTATAAGTGCTAAAACCGGCAAGCCAGCGATTAATCCGGTTTATACAGTTATGCAGACCGGGACCAGAGAAGGTATGGCTAACGATACGACACTCATCGCTCGAGATGGGTCCAGGCGTCAGATAGCAGACAGTGCGGCTCCTATCTTTAATAGTGAAAAAAATATTATCGGTGTCGTAATGGTATTCTCTGATGTTACGGAACAGTACAGGGTCAAGAAGGAAATTCTGACTCAGAAAGCGCATCTGGAAGCCTTATTTAAAAATACGAAAGATGCTATCGTCTACTTTGATACGGAACGAAATGGGTTTAACATGAATAGGCAGTTTGCAGAAATGTTCGGCTATGAATTGGAAGAGATCAAAGGTAAAAATATTGCCAAGGTAATCGACCCACATGGAAAGGTAAAAGACTACAGTTCTCCTAGGGTACTTAAGGGAGAAGCGGTCAACTTCGAAAGCACGAGATATAACAAGGCAGGGGAAGCTATTGATGTACTCGTTAGAGGCGGTCCTGTTTATGTTGATGGAATAATAACAGGAGGGTATACCATTTACTCTGATATCACGGCTCGCAAACAAGCAGAGCACAAACTTAAATATATGGGCTTACATGATAAGCTCACCGATTTATATAACCGTACTTACTTCGAAGAACAGCTTGATAAGCTAGAAAGAACCCGCGAGTATCCCATAACTTTTATTTCTATCGATGTTGATGGCTTAAAGCTTGTTAATGATACTCTGGGACATCATATAGGAGATGAACTACTACTAATTTGCAGCAAGATTTTAAGGGCGTCTCTACGCGATACTGATATTCTGGCTAGAGTTGGGGGAGATGAGTTTACAGCTATTCTCCTTAATACCGATGAAGCTACAGGAGAAAAAGTCGTCAAAGAGATACAGAAGAAAACAGTTAGATATAATAGCAATCATCCTGAAATACCTATAAGTATTTCTGTCGGTTTAGCTACAGTCATTGATGAAAAAATGACTATTAAAGAAGCATATAAAAGTGCTGATGATTCAATGTATAACAGTAAGCTTCATAAAGGAGCCAGCGCTAAATCTCATATTATCAGTGCACTAATGACGACCCTAGGAGAAAGGGATTATATCACAGAGGGTCATGGCAGAAGACTTTCAAACTTAAGCCTTAAGATAGGTAAATTAAAAGGGTTGTCTTCAAGTCAACTTGATAATCTGACTTTGTTGGCCCAAGTACATGATTTAGGAAAAGTAGGGATACCGGATAAGATTTTATTTAAAAAGGGTCCTCTAAACGACAAGGAATGGGAAGTTATGCGTCAGCATTCGGAAAAAGGATATCGGATTGCGGTCTCCTCTCCAGACCTTTCCGGGATAGCTCATCTAATCCTTAAACACCATGAGAGATGGGATGGTAAGGGATATCCGCTTGGTATTAGTGGTACAGAGATACCTGTGGAATGTCGGATACTTTCTATTGTTGATGCGTATGATGCTATGACTAATGACAGGCCGTATTGTCAAGCGAAAGGTGAAGAAGAAGCACTTGCAGAAGTACAGAGATGTTCGGGAACTCAGTTTGATCCCGAATTAGTCGATATCTTTATTTCTATTTTAAAAGATGTGATTTGAATCAATCAGGGGGAGCGTTAGCACCATTTGTATAGAGGTGATCTACGGATACTTACTGCGTGATATTTTTTATGACATATGCATAAGATAGAATGGGAAAAGCTTATGATGTAATTTATCCTTTACATCAGCTGGAGGAAGTGCATTGTCATATCAAAAAATCCTTATATTATCTTCGAAATTTGGGGGCGGTCATTTTAACGCAGGTCAAGCTCTAGTAGAAGAGTTTGGGTTACGTTCTTCGGAGAAGATTGAAGTCAAGCATCTTGATTTTGGTGCGTTCTTTTACCGTAAAACTGATTTCATGATTAGGAAGGCTTATTTGAGTCTAGTTAAAAAAACCCCAAGATTGTATGGCAAAATCTTTGATAAGACAGCAGATATAACTGCTGAAAATTGCAGCAAATTTGTCCAAGGATTTATTTATCGGGATTTTCTTAATTATATAGAGGAATTCAGCCCGAGTGTCATCGTCAATACTCACTTTCTCACAGCTGGAATTTTGGCGGAGTTTAAACGAAAAGGCTTTCTTGATGTTCCTATTGTTACTATAGTTACTGATTATATGGTTCATGGGATATGGGCACATTCTGGAATAGATTTGTACATAGTGGGATGTAAAGAGGCATATTCAAGTTTGATAAAAAAAGGTGTTGATCCAAATAGGATATCTATTTCCGGGATACCTGTAAGGATTTGCTTTCATCAAGCACCTCTGAAAAACGTGGCGAAGAGGAAATTAGGGCTTGATGAAGATAAGAACACGGTCTTGATAATGGGAGGTTCCGAGGGTTTATCAGGTAAAGCAAAAGATATCAAGGAAGTACTTTTATCTGTTCATCAAGATGTACAATTCCTTTTAGTATGTGGTAGTGATGAAGAAACATATAATGATTTATCCAGTTATAGTAAAGAACTAAAGAATAAAATTATAGTTTATAAATATATAGATAATGTCCAAGAATTGATGGCTGCTTCAGATTTCCTTATAACTAAAGGAGGAGGGCTCACTATTTCTGAAGCTCTGACAGTGGGCCTGCCTGTTGTGATGTATAAGCCTATCCCTGGCCATGAAAATGGTAACGCAATTTTTGTTGAAAATGCAGGTGCAGGAATAGTCATCAATAGGGTTGAAGACCTTGTGAAAGTCACCAATACTTTACTAAATAGACCAGAAAAGTTGAAAGATATGAGTATAACTGCAAGAAGAATATTGCCAGATAATTCTGCACGCAAGGCCGTTAAGAGCATTATTCGGCAGGTTCACTTAAGAAGAGTTAAAAGGTATAATTGTGAGGATTGGAGGCTAGGAATTATATAGGTTTAATCCTTGATTCTTTAAGAGAGTTCTGTTAATATTAATTGGTCAATTATTTAGTTTGTTTTGAGGGGAAGCATTCGTTTCCCCTTCTGTACTTATCTGAATTAAGGAAAAATGTAAATTATGCGTTTGCCTTTTTATAAAATAGGATAGAATAATCTAGAAAGCTGTTGTTAAGAATAAATTAATATACATAAATTAAAGTATCCAAGGAGGAGCGTCATGGCTGTCACAGTAGAAAAAATCGAAAAGAATAAGGTTTCCCTTGAAATAACAGTCGATGCTAAAGATTTTTCTTCAGCTATCGATAGAGTTGCTAAGAAAACGGCCGGGGAAATTAATGTACCAGGTTTTCGCAAAGGAAAAGCCCCCCGTCATATGATAGAGAGAGTCGTTGGTCTCGAATATCTTCAGAATGAGGCACTTGAACCTTTACTGGGGCCAGCTTATGCCCAAGCTATTGTAGAAAGTGCAATTGAACCGGTTGCAAGGCCTGAAGTTGAATTGATCCAAGTCGAAGAGGGCAAAGACTTAATTTTTAAGGCTATCGTGGAAGTAAAACCTGAAGTAGAACTCGGTGAATATCTTGGTCTCGGGATAGAAAAAAAAGCTGTAGAAGTAACCGAAGACCAGTTGGAAGAAGAACTGAAACGTCGTCAGGATCAGCATGCTAAGCTTGTATCTTTAGAAGATGGAGAAGTCCAAGATAAAGATATTGCGACTATAGATTTTGAGGGATTTGTAGATGGTGTAGCATTTGAGGGTGGAAAAGGTGAGAACCACGAGTTAGCTATCGGTTCTAATACATTTATCCCGGGTTTCGAAGAACAATTGATAGGAATTCACCCTGGTCAGGAAGTAGATGTTAACGTTCGCTTCCCTGATGAATATCATAGTAAAGAGTTGGCTGGTAAAAATGCCTTGTTCAAAGTAAAAGTACATGCAATCAAACGTAAAGAGCTTGTTCCTTTGGATGATGAGTTCGCTAAGGATGTTAGTGAATTCGATACTCTGGCAGAATTGAAAGAAGATATAAAACAAAAAATGCTTACCGCCAATGAGATGAAAGTTAATAATGAGTTCAGAGCAGAGGTTGTCAAGAAAGCTGCAGAAAATGCTAGCGTGGAAATTCCAGAAGGTATGATTGAAAACCGTATCGAGAACATGATGAATGATATGAAAACTAATCTTTCTTACCAAGGGATTACGATCGAACAGTATTGTCAGTATCTCAACACTGATGAAGAACAGTTAAAAGAAAACCATAGAGCCCAAGCGGTAGAAGGAATAAAAACTGAGCTCGTACTTGAAGCAATTGCTAAAAAAGAGGGAATAACTGTTTCCGACGAAGATGTTGAAAATGAGATGGTGAAACTTTCCCAACATTATGGTCGGCCAGTTGAAGAGCTTAAACAAGCTTTACAGGCTCGTGGAGAACTCGAATGGTTTAAAGTAGGGATAATATCCGATCGTACAATTGATTTTCTTGCTGAAAATAACAGTTCAGAAAAGAAGGAAACAATGGTTCAAACGGAGAATACCGATACAGGGAGCAATGAATAGCAGTGGGTTTACTATTCCCATGTAAAGGGGTGAGAATATATGGCAAAATTTAATGATGATAAGAACCAGTTGAAGTGTTCATTTTGCGGAAAAACCCAGGAACAGGTCAAAAAACTTGTAGCCGGACCTGGGGTATATATCTGTGATGAGTGCATTGAGCTGTGTAATGAGATAATCGAAGAAGAATTGCAGGATGAATCAAGTTCTGATTTTGGGGAAATCCCAAAACCGAAGGAAATCAGATCTATTCTTGATGAATATGTTGTGGGACAGGAGCTAGCTAAGAAGGCTTTGTCTGTAGCAGTATATAATCATTATAAACGTATTAGCATTGGGATGAAGATTGATGACGTCGAACTTCAGAAGTCTAATATCGTGATGTTAGGGCCGACCGGATCTGGTAAAACTCTGCTCGCTTCTACTCTGGCTAAGGTTCTTAATGTGCCTTTTGCCATTGCAGATGCGACCTCTCTAACCGAAGCCGGGTATGTGGGAGAAGACGTGGAGAACATTCTCCTCAAGCTTATACAGGCTGCAGATTATGATATCGAAAAGGCTGAAAGAGGAATTATCTATATTGACGAGATAGATAAAATAGCCCGCAAATCTGAGAATCCATCTATCACGAGGGATGTATCAGGAGAAGGGGTGCAACAGGCGTTACTGAAGATTCTCGAAGGTACAGTTGCTAGCGTACCTCCTCAAGGTGGACGTAAGCATCCTCATCAGGAATTCATTCAGTTGGATACCACGAATATTCTTTTCATCGTCGGTGGGGCTTTTGATGGTATAGATAAGATTATCCATAACCGTATCGGTAAAAAGGTGATGGGTTTTGGAGCAGAAATTCAAAAGAAAAATGAAAAGAATGTGGGAGAGGTCTTAAGACAGATTCTCCCTGGCGATTTACTAAAATACGGTTTGATTCCAGAATTTGTCGGCAGACTACCTGTCATAGTAACCCTTGATGCGTTGGACCAGGATGCATTGGTAAGTATTCTGACCCAACCCAAGAATGCTTTAGTAAAGCAATATGAAAAGCTGCTGGAGATGGATGGCGTTGGCCTGGAATTCAAGGAAGATGCTCTGAAAGCTGTAGCTGAAGAGGCAATCCATAGAAATACCGGTGCTCGAGGTCTAAGAGCTATAATGGAAGAAATCATGATGAATGTTATGTATGATCTTCCTACTAGAACTGACGTCAAGAAGTGCATCGTAACGAAAGACACTATCCTTAAACGAATCGAGCCTGAGCTTGTTATCACTGACGAAAAGCTCAAAAAAGAAGAATCCGCATAAATAAAGTCAGGGACGGTTCTTCACTTTATAAATTAGAGGTTAATAAAAAGTAAGGTTGAGTAAATGCTCAGCCTTACTTTTTATTATAAATTTTTTGGTAAGTATTTGTTTGTAGGGTATTGGTGGAGGATGCTGAATTGTTAGTGGTGCTCTTATCTCGAATTCAAAATCGAACGATAACAAAGTTCAGGATAATCTAGTGGGTTAACATGGCACTGTCTTTCTGTCGGAGATCTCACTGTTGTAATAAAAATGATAAGCATTTCTTTGTGTAGAGTAAAGAAATGTCCCCAACTTTGTGTAAAGTAAAGAACCGTCCCTAACTTTGCTAACTTTGCTCTAACTTTGTTAACTTACTGACTTTAGGTAAGTGTCTGGGAAGGTTGGTAATGTATTGCTGAGTTAAAAACATAATTATTTAATTATTTGAGAATACTCTTTATGATTTGAATTTTTCTTATCTGTTAATACTAGGTGAAGAATTTGAATCAGGAGGTTACTATGGGAAGTCTCGGAGGAATATTTTTAATCGCGCAGTTTATATTTGTGGTTATCATTGGAATGTATTTCTGGACTATGTTGAGACAACAGTATTCTACCAGATCTTCGGTAGAAAAAGAGTCACAGAAACAAAAGGAAAAGCTGGATAATATGAGGAAGATATCACTTACTGTCCCTCTGTCGGAGAAGACTCGCCCCAGTACTATTAAGGATATTATAGGACAAAAAGAAGGCATAAAAGCTCTGACCGCAGCACTCTGTGGTCCCAATCCACAGCATGTATTGCTTTACGGCCCACCAGGAGTTGGGAAAACTGCCGCCGCCAGAATTGTATTAGATGAATGTTTTAGAAATCCACATTCACCTTTTAAGCCAGATGCGAAGTTTATCGAAATAGATGGGTCTACGGCTAGGTTCGATGAGAGGGGGATAGCCGATCCGGTTATAGGCTCAGTCCATGATCCAATTTATCAGGGAGCTGGAGCTATGGGGATAGCTGGTATTCCTCAACCCAAGATGGGAGCGGTTACGAAGGCTCATGGAGGAGTATTGTTTATCGATGAGATCGGTGAACTTCATCCAATTCAAATTAACAAACTGCTTAAGGTTCTAGAGGATAGAAAAGTGCAACTGGAAAGTGCCTACTACAGTTCGGAAGATACGAACATACCTGAACATATCCACGATATCTTTCAAAATGGTCTTCCGGCTGATTTCAGGTTAATAGGAGCCACAACCAGAAGCCCTTCGGAAATTCCTCCTGCTGTACGGTCCCGTTGCATGGAGATTTTCTTTCAATCTCTTCAGCCGGAAGAAACTGCTTTGATTGCTAAAAACGCTGCAGATCGGGTAAATGCTAAAATAACCGATAATGCTTTGGAAATTATAAAAAAGTATGCTACAAATGGACGAGAAGCAGTTAATATCATTCAGCTTGCGGCGGGGGTGGCACAGAATGATGGGCATACAGATATAGATGAAGATATTATTGAGTGGGTAGTAACTACCGGTCAATACACTCCGCGACCGGAGAAGAAGATTCCTCCTTTGCCTCAAATAGGCGTCGTCAATGGACTCGCAGTCTATGGAGCGAATTTAGGTATGCTTTTAGAGATAGAAGTTACAGCTTATCCTTCCGGTGATAAGAAAGGTGAACTTCATGTTACAGGAATTGTAGAAGAAGAAGAAACAAGCGCTTTGGGTAAGAAAATCAGAAGAAAGAGTATGGCTCGGTCTTCTTTGGAGAATGTTCTGACAGTATTACGTAGGGAGCTGAAAATTGAGCCGCGTAAATTTGATATTCATGTTAATTTTCCGGGCGGAATTCCTTTAGATGGACCATCGGCAGGAGTTGCTATGGCTACCGCTGTTTATTCTGCAATTAAGAAGTGCAAAGTCGACAATACTGTAGCCCTGACAGGAGAATTATCTATCAGAGGTAGGGTGAAACCAGTTGGTGGAGTGACAGCTAAGATCGAAGCAGCTATCCAGGCTGGGTGTAAAAAGGTTTATATACCAAAAGAAAATTGGCAGTCCCGTTTCAACAGCTATCTAGAAGATGTGGAGATAATTGCGGTAGAGACAATTCATGAAGTGCTACAAACTATATTAGAACCAAAAACGGCAATGGAAATTATCGAAGTTAATATGACAGAAAAGAGTACCTCTTTGCATAATGTTTTAAAAGAGATAAAACTTCCGCTGTCAAATTTGCCTGATAGAGGTAAATCATGTTAAAATAGACCACTGACAAGTCTTTTGAGGGGAGATAATCAAAATGCATGAACGAGAAATTCCGACCCTTCCACTTAGAGGAATCCTTGTCTTTCCCTACATGGTTATCCACTTAGATGTAGGTAGGGAACGATCTATGGCTGCCATTGAGGAAGCGATGCTCAAGGATCGTCAAATCCTTTTATTAGCCCAAAAAGAAATGGAAATCGACAGCCCTACTACAGATGATTTGTATACAGTAGGAACGATTGCTGAGATCAAACAATTGCTCCGGCTTCCTGGGGGTACATTAAGAGTACTGGTAGAAGGGATATCAAGGGGTCAAGTTGAAGAATTCCTAGCTGAGGAACCATATTTTAAAGCTCGCGTACTTAAAGTCCAAGACACTCAGCGCAGGAGCCCTGAGATTGAGAATGTGACCAGGAGTCTTACTCACCAATTTGAAGAATATGCACGTCTGGGTAAGAAGATTTCACCTGAAACCATAGGAACGGTCACTTCGGTTAAAGAACCTGGAAGATTAGCAGATTTAATTGCTTCCCATCTTAATCTTAAGATAGGGGATAAACAAGCTATATTAGATGCTATTGACTTAAATGAGAGACTGGAAAAGCTTACCGAGCTGATAATGCGCGAGATTGAGATAATTGAACTGGAAAGACGTATAGGCTTGCGCGTGCGTCGACAGATGGAAAAAGCTCAGAAAGAATATTATTTACGAGAACAGATGAAGGCTATCCAGAAGGAACTGGGAGATAAGGATGAAAAACAAGCAGAGATAGAAGAATATAAAGAGAAAATAGAGAAGGCTAAGTTAACTAAGGAAGCCAAGGAAAAGGCCTTGAAGGAATTGGAACGGCTGGAGAAGATGCCATCCGCTTCAGCCGAAGGGACGGTAGTCAGAACTTATCTTGACTGGGTATTAGCTCTTCCTTGGGTAAAGTCCAGTAAGGATAAACTAGATTTCCAAAGAGCAGAGAAGATTCTGGAAGAGGATCATTATGGTCTGGAAAAAGTTAAAGAGCGAATACTGGAATTCTTATCTATACGAAAAATGGCTACCAATATGCGTAGTCCAATCCTTTGTTTCATCGGACCTCCTGGGGTTGGCAAAACATCATTAGCTAAATCCGTTGCCAGAGCTCTTGACCGTCAATTCGTCCGTGTATCTCTCGGGGGAATTAGGGATGAAGCAGAGATAAGGGGGCATCGGAGAACTTATATTGGTGCGCTTCCAGGTAGGATAATTCAGGGAATGCGGAAAGCAGGTACGAGGAACCCAATATTTCTATTAGATGAGATAGATAAGATGGCTTCCGATTTCCGTGGTGATCCAGCCTCAGCTTTACTTGAAATACTTGACCCTGAGCAAAATCATAATTTTTCAGACCATTACATGGAAATACCTTATGATTTATCAAAAGTGTTATTTATCATGACTGCGAACTATCGGGAAGGTATACCTAGACCACTTTTAGATCGCATGGAAGTAATTAACCTTAGTGGATACACGGAAGATGAGAAGGTCCATATAGCTTATAGACATCTGGTTCCGAAGCAGATGAAAGCTCATGGACTGAATGATGATATAGTCAAGCTGGAACATGAAGGGATACTAGCTATAGTCCGTGGTTATACCAGGGAATCTGGAGTACGAAACCTCGAACGGGAGATAGCGAATGTTCTGCGTAAAGTTACAGTTCGTGTTGTTAAAAATGAATGGGAGAATAAAAAACTGTTACCTGAAGATATTGAGATGATCTTAGGTGCCCCCCGATTTTATTATGAAAAAGTAGGGTTAGACCCAGAAATTGGTGCTGCTGCAGGCTTGGCTTATACTGAAGTAGGTGGAGATGTATTAACTATTGAGGTTACTACTCTAACTGGAAAAGGGCGTCTTACTCTTACAGGGAAGCTCGGCGATGTTATGAAAGAGTCCGCTCAGGCTGGCTGGACTTTTATCCGTTCTCATGCTGCTGCTATTGGTATCAAAGAAAACTTTTATGATGAGACAGATTTGCATATCCATGTACCTGAGGGAGCTGTTCCTAAGGATGGTCCTTCAGCTGGCATCACTATGGCTACTGCCATGGCTTCAGCCCTTGCTTCCAGAGCAGTCAGACAAGATGTGGCGATGACTGGAGAAATTACTTTGCGAGGAAATGTTTTGCCCATAGGCGGTGTCAAAGAAAAAGTTTTAGCCGCACACCGTGCTGGGATTAAAATAGTTCTTCTACCTGAAAAGAACCGAAAAGATCTGGAAGATATCCCAGATGATATTAAAAAAGAGATTGATATTCGTTTTGTGAGCACGATGGAAGAAGTATTGGAGATAGCCCTTTTGCCTGTGTCTGAATCCGAACAATTCCTTCCCCAGATGCAAGTCTATTCGGAATTTGGACAACCAGAGAACAGACCTTTATAGACACGATGTAAAGATTATAAAGTGAGAGATAAGTCCGTACAGATATTGTATGGACTTATTCGCTTATTTTTGCAACTCTGAGATGAGTAAGGTAAAGTTAATAATATTGATAAAAATGGAAATCGTACTTTATTTAAGGTAAAATGAACATGCTGGATTACAAGTCTGTAAAATAGATTTAGAACTATTAGAGGTGAACAAGATGATTATCAGAAAGGCAGAATATATTATTTCTGCTGTCAAACCGGAACAATATCCTGAGGCGACAAGACCCGATCTGGCCGTTTCGGGTCGCTCGAATGTAGGGAAGTCTTCCCTTATTAATAAATTCTTAAGTCGTAAGAAAATAGCCAAAGTAGCCAGGACTCCTGGCAAAACACAGACTATAAATTTCTTTAATATTAACGATGAATGGTATCTTGTTGATTTACCAGGCTATGGGTATGCAAAGGTTTCTCAGCAGACTAAAGCCCAATGGGGAAAAATGATGAACACTTATTTTAGAACACGTAGTACATTAAAGGGAGTTCTTCAGCTAGTAGATATTCGTCATCCGCCAACAGAAGATGATAAGAATATGGTTAATATGTTGTGGGAGGCTGGAATACCGGCTCTTATTATCGCTACTAAAGTTGATAAAATCTCCAGAAGTCAGAGGCCAAAGCATCTTAAAATAATCGCTGATTCACTTGGATTAGAAGACTGGAGGCTTATCTTACCTTTTTCTTCAGAAGATGGAACCGGTTTTGATGAACTGCATGAGGCAGTAGAACATATTATTGGGGGCGACCCTTTTGAAGATAGTAAGGAAATAATAAAGGAGAAGTAAAATGTCATCAATTGATCAGGATAATAAGGAGAATGAACTAGAAGAATTGATGTCACGTGTCTTTCCCGGATATGAAGAATTTCAGCTAGACTCAGTTACTCCTGCAATAACGGGTGAGAATAAATTGTCTTTTATGATCGTATGCAATGATGAAGCGAAGAGCACTTTTCTAGAAGCCGAAGAGATTTATATTCAGGTCTTTTTAAGTACCGAAGAAAGCTTAGCAGGTCAGGGGCTTAATCTTAACTTAAGGTTCGAGGTAACTTTTCCCTTATTTAAACTACAGTTCTTTGCTACTATTGAAGGCGAAAATACCAGACAACAGAAGGTTCTGGCTAGTTTGTTAACCCAAGTGGATCAGTTTATCGTATGGGTAGTTGATGAAGATAAGAGTATTGTAAAGATCTTACAAGCAGCTTGGGATATGGAAGGACAGTCGGAGATATTAGAGAAGGTTTTACAATCCTAACCCAGAAAGAAAAGGATACTTTATTTTTATTTTTTTAAGTTTATTTGATATAATATTCAAGTTACAAGCTTATACTTATTTTAAGAAGCAGATCTGGGAGAGAGATAATGAAAGAGATAGTATTATTAATTTTAAGTTTAGGAGTTATCCTTTTAGGGGCCGAGGTTTTCACGAATGCCATTGAATGGCTGGGAAGGAAGCTTAAGCTAGGAGAAGGAGCTGTGGGAAGTATTTTTGCTGCAGTTGGGACAGCTCTTCCTGAAACTATCATACCTGTGATTGCCATTATGTCCCATGAGAGTGGTGGAGGCCATGACGTAGGAATAGGCGCTATTCTAGGAGCACCTTTTATGCTGGGAACCCTTGCTTTTTTTATTGCCGGATTAGCTGTTTTTATCTTTAGGCGTAATAATAAGCCTATGCTTATTAAACCTAGAGTAATGCAAAGAGATCTAAAATTCTTTTTAATAGTCTATTCGATGGCTATCCTTGCTTCTTTCCTTCCGTCTTATTCTTTGAAGCTTGTGGTAGTAGCAATCTTGGTGGGATCGTATATTACTTATGTAATACAGACTCTTAGGTGCGCTCATGATTCTGCTGACCACGAGGAAGAACTTCCTCAGTGTCACTTTTGGCGGAAGTGTAGCACACCTCCTATGATTGTCATCTTAGCGCAGATAGCAGCTGCCTTACTTATCATAATCATTGGGGCAGAGGTATTCGTCGGATCGGTTCAAGTAGTAGCTTCAAAGGTCGGTATGCCTGTCTTTGTCTTGGCTCTTATTATTACTCCGATAGCAACCGAGCTTCCTGAAAAATTCAATAGCGTTCTTTGGCTGAGAAGACGTAAAGATACTTTAGCAATGGGTAATATCACCGGGGCTATGGTTTTTCAAAGCTCTATGATTCCGGCTTTGGGAATTGCGTTTACCTCTTGGGTGCTTGAACCCTTGGCTCTAGTTAGTGCTTTGCTGGCCCTTGCTTCGGCAGGAATTCAATATGTATTCTTGAAGAGGACGGGTACACTTTATCCAGCAGGGTTACTCTTGGGAGGGGTATTTTATATAATATTCATCTTTGCAGTTTTCAAAGGCTTTTAGACAAGTAGACAAGGTGAAGGTTCTCCTGTCTAAACTGGATAGAACGATAAGGGTTATCTCAAAACTACTTTGAGGTGACCCTTTTTAAATTGGGCTTTTTTAACTTCCGTATACTACTGAACTCCGCTATGAGGATACCTGCAAGCACGAAAGCAGCTCCGACTATACCCCGATTACTTAGCATTTCTCCGGCCAGGATAAAAGCGAAGAGGGCGGCAAAAACCGGTTCACCAGCAAAGATAATAGCGGTATGGGAAGCAGAGGTGAACTGCTGCATTTTACTTTGGAGGAAGAAGGCTAAGGAAGTACAGATAACAGCTGTAAGGATTAGGCCAAACCAGACATAGGAAGAAAAGACCAGGGTTGGTTGTGGGATAAGTAAGGAGCCAACTCCACTGAGGAGAGCGACAGTAAGAATTTGAAATGATGCAAGGACAGTAGCGTTAACTTCCGGAGCAAACTTGCCTACAAAAAAGATGTGAGCGGCAAAGAAAAAAGCACAGATAAGTACGATGGGGTCGCCGCTATTAACCGAGAAATTAGGACCAATAGATAATAGAGCTAACCCTGCTGTAGCAGAGAAGGCTCCAAGCATAATGGTGCGATGGGGGAAACGTTTTTGATTAAGGGCGACGAAAATAGGAACCATCACCACATTGAGCCCGGTTATGAAACCTGCATTGGAAGCGGTA
The DNA here is from genome assembly GCA_001516055.1 of Gracilibacter sp. BRH_c7a. Lineage (GTDB taxonomy): Bacteria > Bacillota > Desulfitobacteriia > Desulfitobacteriales > Syntrophobotulaceae > Gracilibacter. The sequence continues at coordinate 79,523 of LOEZ01000091.1, read as the reverse complement.
GTATATTGCAGGCCTATAGTCTGAGATAAATACCCTAAGAAAAGCAAAACACCAATGAGGAGACCTTTAACGATTGCAGCTTTATTTAGATGCTCACGTTGAAAGTATAGAAAAGGTAAAAGCGTGATAAATGCTAAGGCAAAGCGAACTGCTAAAAATGGTAGAGGAGGTAGATCCTCTACTGCTGTTTTTACTATGATAAAAGTTGCTCCCCAGCTGAGAGCTACAAAAAGAAGAGATAGATCTGCTACAAGCTGTGGTATATGAGTTATCTTTTTCACTAATTACCTCCGAGTTAATATAGTCCAAAAATATAGATCGTAGGCAAGAAGAAAAGTCCTCTTGACTCCTATTGTCTGTCCATACTTGAGTAAGTTAATCCTAAATTTATTTTTTGTCAAGTAGTCTTATATAAAATAATCAATACTTTTGTCCATAATTAAGAATAAAAAGAGGTTTGTCTCTATAAATATAATTAATAGAAAAATCTTACAGAGATGGGGTGATTATGAAAATGGGTACAAGCATTCTTAAAGGGATCACTACCGGTTTACTTATTACGGTATTGACTCTTCTTGTTGTGTTGGGTGCGACATTGAGTGGATTTGAAAACACTATAATTTCATATATTGTGGATTTCGGGTTATTGCTTAGCTGTCTTGCTGCAGGATACAGGTCGAGTAGAAGTTCAGGAAGGATCTTGCCTTCTGGGATAGCTTCAGGAGGGTATGCTTTAGTGGGGGTCTTACTTTTAGCATTGTATTTTCCGATTGAGCCCTTAGGTGCGGTTAAGATTATTTCCCAAGGGACGGGGTTAGGTCTCCTCGCTGGAATATTAGGAGCAGGAGTATTAAGCTCTGATCCAAATTATGATCCTTATGTCACAGGATATTACCCGAAAAAGCATCAGAGTTTTTATGAAAGAAAAGATAAGGACATCTACGAGATTGCGCGACTTGGAGCGAATGATCGGAACCGAGTATCGATAGGATACAAGAATCAGGAAATACCTGATAGTTGGGATAGAAGGGCTTATCTAAGTAACCCTCAGGCGGAAAACGCCAGGATATATGAACTTACAAATTATGATAAAGATAGGCTAGAAGAAGATGAGGCCTTCGCTTGGTGGAAGGTGGAGACCGAAAGAAGGCTAAGGGGTAAATAAGTTGAGATATTAAATAGGCAGGGTTGTAAAAAGAGGCTTTTAACTGGAGCTTCTTTTACATTTAGCTGATTATGTCAATGGTAGATAATAAGAATAGAATTTGTTTTGAGGATTAAGACCATAATATTAATACAGAATTATTTGTATGAGGGAGTACAGGTTTGAATAGACAGGAAAAATATCTGCTGTTCTTTTTTCTTTCGGTTATTCTTTTACTAAGGCTCTATCATCTTGATGTTGCTCCTATAGAGATAGAGGAGAGCTGGCGTCAGGCTGATACGCAATCTATTGCTAAGAATTATGCGGACTATGACTTCAATCTTTTCCACCCGAATCTAAATTATGATGGACCCTTTCCTAATATCCCTGCCTTAGAGATACAAGTAACTACTTTCCTTATAGCCATCTTATATAAAGTTTTTGGACATTATTATTTTCTGGCTAGGATGGTGCCTATAGCATTCTTTATGATATCGGCGTTTTATCTTTATCGGTATGTACGTAAACATTTAGGTTATAAAGAAGCAGTTTTCAGTTTGTTTGTCTATGGTATCTTGCCCATTAATCTTTATTACTCTCGAGCTATAATGCCTGAATCGGCTGCTCTAATGTTTTGGATTGGCGGTTTCTATTATTTCCATGAATGGGCGGAGGAAAGAAAATTACACAGGTTAATTATAAGCTGTGTTTTATTATCCTTAGCTATAATGACTAAACCTCCAGTTATCATAATTGGAATACCGATGTTATATATCTGTTGCAAAAACTTTGGCTGGAGATGGCTAAAGTTTCCGGAATTATGGGTTTATGCTCTGCTTACGATTGCGCTGCCTTTTCTCTATTATTACTACAGTGTAAGCATAGCGGAATATAAGTTCGCCTTAGGAATCACTAATAATATCATTCTTAAAAAGGCTTTTAGTGCTTTTCATAGCCCTGAAGCTTTCTCGTTTTATACCAACGTTATTCCAAAGATGCTAAGTATGACAGGTACTATCTTTGTATTTGCAGGAATATGGGCTATCGCACGCAAGAATAGCGTGATACTGGTTTGGTTTTTGGCTATGGTTTTAGAGGTGATTCTCATAGTTAGTGCAATCAGAGCATCATATTATCTAATCTTTTTTGCTGTACCTTGCTCGATTCTAATAGGGAATCTTCTAGCCATAATTTTTGACCATCCACAGGGAAAAATAGTTTCGGTAGTACTTATGTTGGTAATTGTCTTGGAAAGCTATTATCTTGTTGAGCCCATGTATACCATAAATACTGCGATGAAGACCCAAGTTACAGTAGTAGAACAAATTACTCAGAAGGAAGACCTACTGGTTGTGGGCTCACTTGATCCATGTCTTCTAAGTTTATCTAATCGGAGGGGATGGAGGTTCGATATCGGCATCTATTCACATATTCCCCAAGATTCTTATGAGGAACTAGCTTATTACATTGAAGAAGGAGCAAAATATTTTGTTCCTATTCAGGGAAAAGTATATGGAGATGAAGATGAACGTTTCTTAAAATATCTTGAGAGTAGGTTCAAGAAAATAGAGCCTGTTCAAGATTTCCCTATATATGTATTAGAATAGGAGGAGGTTAGATAGGTGAAGATACTGATTGGATTACCAGCATATAACGAAGAGGGAGCAATCAGAAATGTCTTAAGAGGGATAGCCAGATTTCGGGATATGAGTAAATATGAAATTAAAGTTCTGGTAGTAGATGATGGAAGCACAGACCAGACAAAGAATATATTGAACAGATTCGATGAGCAAAATGGCTATATTACAGTGATTACACATGAACAGAATAAAGGACTGGGCGAAGCAATTAATACAATCCTTAGTTATGCATTGGTAGAGCTGGACAATGATGACATTTTGGTAACCATGGATGCAGATAATACGCACAGTCCTTTGCTTATAGAAAGTATGATAGAACACTTAGATAGTCATAATCTTGATTTGGTTGTGGCTTCAAGGTTTACCCAAGGGGGATGTGAAATAGGTCTTAGGGCTTTGCGTAAATTTTTCAGCCGAGGAGCTATGCTGTTTTTTAAGCTTTTTTTCCCCATAAAAAACCTTAATGATTATTCTTCTGGATTTAGAGCTTACAGAGTGAGTATAATTCGGGAAGCCCAGAGTAAATGGGGGAGACTTGTGACGACCAGTGGTTTTGATTGTATGGCAGAAATCGCAGCTAAGTTCAGCAGGATGAAGATAAGAGCAGGCGAGATTCCTCTTATTCTTCGTTATGATTTTAAAGAAGGAAGCAGTAAGATGAATGTAGCCAGAACGGTAAAAGGTTATTTTTCCTTGCTGGCTAAGGTAAGATAAAAGATGATTTATGTTATAGCTTTGATATCGGTAGCATTAGGGTCCATAGGCCAACTTATTCTGAAGATTGGATCAGGGGAAGTCAAGACAGGTGGAGGTATCTGGGCGATAGTTCTATCGTTAATTAACTTGAAGATTATCACTGCGATATGCTGTTTTGTGATTAGTATGTTTTTATGGATATTTGTCTTGAGAAAAATGGAATTGAGTCTAGCCTATCCAATGGTTAGTATGGGATATATTTTTGTTATGTTGTTATCATTTTATTTCCTGCAAGAACAGTTATCTTTGATGAAATTTTTAGGAACGGGGTTGATTGTAGCAGGAGTGGTAGTGCTGAATGTAAAGTAAAGAACCGTCCCTAACTTTAAACTTTACTAATCTTATGAACACTTCTTTTGTGTTATAATTAACTAACTGATACACTTTCTTAGGGAGTTGTTGATAATGCGTGAATCAAGATTAATAAAAAAAATAATGATAATGTTAATTATATTAATTTTGGTTACTACTGGATGTACGGGTAAGCCAGACGATAGTTTAGAAATATCCCTTAAAGATATGCAGCCGGTTGATAATGAAAAACGACTTAATAGCCCTAATACTTTAAGAGTTGCCTTTTCTTCTATCACTTCTCCAAAAGAAACTATGATTTATTATAATGATTTAATAAAATATATCGAGAAGAATTCTGGTCTAACGGTAAAAGTTATCCAACGTAAAACCTATAAAGAAGTCAATGACCTAATTGAAGCCGGTGAGGTAGATTTAGCTTTTATCTGTACTTATGCCTATATCCTGGGAACAGAAGAATTTGGCCTACAACCGTTTTTGGTTCCTCAGAAAAACAGTAAAACTACTTATCAAAGCTATATAATAGTCCCCAAAGACAGTACCGTGGGGACCTTCGAGGGATTAAAAAATAGACGCTTCGCTTTTACTGATCCTTTATCTAATACCGGTTATTTATACCCCAGATACTTATTAGAGCAAGAGAATGAAACTCCGGATACGTTTTTCAAGAAATCAATATTTACCTATAGCCATGATAACTCCATTAAAGCAGTCTATGATAAAATTGTGGATGGAGCGGCTGTTGATTCTCTGGTATATGATTACCTGATAGAACAAAAGCCGGAATTCGCAGATAAAATACGAATAATAAATAAATCCGAAGAATTTGGAATACCACCAATCGTAGTCAGCTCAGGGGTTAGTAGTGAAACTAGACTGAAATTAAAAGATTTATTCTTGGATATGCATAACTCTTTGGAAGGGAAGACTATTCTGCATCATTTGAAAATTGAGAGGTTTAGAGAGCAAGAAGATGCTAATTATGATTCAGTTAGGAAAATTGCTGCCGAGGTTTTGAATGAACAATCTGATTGACTGGATAAGAGTTATTAACATACGCACAAAAATAATGGGAATAGTAATTGGTATTGCCCTGCTATTAGGTTCCTGGATGTCTTATCAGACCTATGAGACTATGCAAACCAACCTAAGGGAACAATTGGTCAAGCAGGGTGTCTCTACCGGGCAATATATATCGGCAAGGAGTATCGACCTTATTTTTACCAATGATACTTTCAATCTTCACCAATTAATCAGTAAAGTAGTTGAGAATAATAAAGACGTACGCTATGTGTTCATTAGGGATTCACAAGGCGACATTATTGCTAATAGCTTCGGCGAGCTGTTACCCAACAACCTAATAGATGCTAATGAAATACAAACTCATGCTCAATATAATATTCAACCATTGGATACGGAAGAAGGCCTTATCTACGATATAGCCGTACCGATTTTCGAAGGCAACTTAGGAACAGTACGATTGGGCATGTCCGAAGCGGAAATAAAAAAGCTATTAGGTAACACCATGAACACGATGATTTTGACAACTATCCTAGTGGTTATCTTGGGAATTTTAGCAGCATATCTGCTAACTTCCTTACTGACCAAACCTATTATTCAAATGGTTGAGACTACGAAAATGGTTGGTAAAGGTCAATTCGATAAAAAAGTAAACCTTTCCTGGTTTCATGATGAAATATCCACCCTTGGTGAAGCATTTAATGAAATGATAGAGAACCTTCAAAAATCTGATCAATTACGCTCGAACTTGTTAAAGAAAATAATCACTGCCCAAGAAGAAGAACGTAACAGAATTGCCAGGGAGTTACATGACCAAACAGGCCAATCCTTGACTTCCTTACTGATTGGTATAAAAATGTTGGAGGAAACCCAAGATACTGAAGATATCGCGGCCAAGGCAGCTCAACTTAGGCAACTTACTAATGACACTTTAGAAGAAATAAAGGATTTAGCATTAGCCCTAAGACCGAGTGCTTTGGATGATATGGGCTTAGAGGCAGCTTTAAGGAGATATACCAATGATTGTTCCACGAAGTTAGGAGTGGATGTAGATTTTCAAGCTTTTGGGACGCAAGGTTTATATCTGCAGCCTGAGATAAGGTTAACGATTTATAGAGTTGTCCAAGAAGCTTTGACCAATGTGGCCAAATATTCCAAGGTTTCTGAAGCCAGCGTTATCTTAGAATGCGAAGGGGATATCTTAACTGCTATTATTGAGGATGATGGTGTCGGTTTTGATGTAGAAGCCACTTTTAACTCAACCAATCTAGAGAAGAAGTTGGGATTGTATGGTATGAAAGAAAGGGTTAATCTTATTGGCGGAGAATTAACCATCGAGTCGAATCCGGGCTTGGGTACGACTATCTATGTCCATATTAATTTAAAAGGATTGATAGCTAGTGAAGAAAATAAGAATTCTGATAGCTGATGATCATGCCGTTTTAAGAAGCGGGCTAAAAATGATGCTCAATTCTCAAGTAGACATGGAAGTGGTTGCTGAAGCCTCCTATGATTCCGAAACGGTTCAGTTAAGTAAACAACATCAACCGGATATTATCCTTCTCGATTTAACCATGCCAGAGCATGGAGGGATTAAAACTATTCCCGAGATAAAGAAACACTGTCCGTTATCCAGAATTCTAGTGCTAACCATGCATGATGATGAAAGTTACCTGAAAGATGTGCTCAAGGTAGGAGGGAACGGCTATATCTTAAAAAAAGCTGCTGATACAGATCTCCTTTCAGCCATCAGGTCGGTATGTCGGGGTGAGAATTATATTGATCCTTCGATGACTAAACACTTAATTTCCGATATATTTGCTGAAACAGAAGAACATAAAGAAGGGCACAATCAGCTGAGTCAAAGGGAAACAGAGGTTTTGAGATATATGGCTCAAGGATACACGAATAAACAAATCTCGGATACTATATTCGTAAGCATAAAAACCGTAGAGACTTATAAGGTAAGAATCAAAAAAAAATTAAATATCAGTCGGAGATCAGATCTTATAAGATACGCCATAAATAAGGGTTTGATTGATTTTTAAAGAGAGGCTGTCAGGGTAAAACCTGACAGCCTCCTTAATTCGTAAGTGTTTTTGTGTATAAGTAGAAAAAATTAGTCAGGGTTTCATGGATAGTCTTTTCTCAAGGAATTTATGATAATGAGAAGAGACTATTATTTTATTATGTGAATTGTATTACACCTAGATTTTAAAGTATTGGGGGGAAATGGGCGCATCACTTTGGATCCGGATTAATTATTCTAAATAATAAAAGGAGGTTAAAGTATGGAATGGCATGCACCGTGGGACATTCGTATCGCCCTGGACTTATTTCTCGGAGGATTGGGCGTAGGAGTATTTATAATATCTGTTCTGCTTAATGTTAGTGACAAAGAGCGCAATTCAAAAATCTCACTGATGGGATCCTACCTTGCACCCCTGCTTGTAGGTGGTGGCGTACTCTTTCTTCTAAGTGAGTTAGGACGTCCGGAGAGATTTCTCTCAACTCTGTATAACTTTAATCCGCAATCAGTTACATCTTGGGGAGGACTTTTCCAGATAGGATTCATGATTATCGCTCTAGTCTATGCGTGGCAAAATTTCAAAGGAAAAACAAATGACAGCACTTTTAGAACTCTTCAAGGTCTAGGATTATTATTTGCAATCCTGATAGGGGTCTATCACGGTCTGCTCCTCGCTTCCCTGGGACGACCTCTTTGGGGAGGGGGCATGATTATTGCGCTATTCTTAGGTTCATCTCTTTTTGGAGGTATAGCCCTATTAGTTATTTTGAAGGAATTAGGAATCTCAATAGGAGTTCCTGCTCAGGTACGTAGTGAAACTGCCGCTACTTCAAGCAACAAAGGATTTAATTTTACAGTGCTGTTCTTCATAATCAGTGCTGTAGAACTTGTCTTAGTTTTGGGGTGGCAGTTTGCTTTATACCGCTCCGGTACTGATACATTAGCAGCGGTCAACAGTATGATGGAAAGCTTCGGAGGTTTATGGGTAGGATTAGTAATTATTGCAGGGTTGCTTATTCCTCTTTTGGGAAGTCTTTTTGCGATTATTAAAGATAAGAACTCGGAGATGTCTAAAGGATTGGCCATAATACTTTCTGCCTTAGTAATTGTTGGTAGTTATACATTTAAACACATCGTAATTATAGCTGGGCAAGGCACGCTTCCGTTAATCTTTTAGGAAAAAGCAATAAAAAGTGAGGTGGATATTAATGAAGATGACGCGCAGAAGGTTTCTGCAAGCTTCGGCAGCTACAGGCTTACTAGTGACTGTCGGGACAGGGGTTCCTGTGCTTAAGGCTTTAGCTGAAAGTGAAAATACCGCTCTGGCTGAGGGTGAATGGTTTGCTACTACATGCCAAGGATGTACTTCTTGGTGCTCAGCAAGAGCTTATGTTGTCGATGGTCGTGTAACCAAAGTAGGCGGGAATCCGAATAGTAAATCAAATAATGGCAAAGTATGTCCTCGTGCGCATATCGCGATTCAGCAGTTGTATGACCCCGATAGGGTAAAAGTTCCCATGAAGAGGACTAATCCTAAGAAGGGACGCAACGAAGATCCTGAGTTTGTCCCTATTTCCTGGGAAGAAGCTATCGATACGATTACAGATAAGATGATGGAACTACGTAATAATCATGAGCCGGAAAAGTATGTGCTTATGCGGGGGCGCTATTCTTATCTTCGGGATATTATCTATGACGCTACAACTAAAGTATTTGGTTCCCCTAATGGAATTTCTCATAGTGCCATCTGTGCCGAGGCGGAGAAATTTGGGCCTTATTATACAGAGGCTTACTGGGATTACCGGGACTATGACCTTGATAAGACCCGCTATGCTCTACTGTGGGGAGCCGACCCCATAGCATCTAATCGTCAGGTTCCCCATGCAATAAATATATGGGGAAAAGTGCTAGATCAGGCCACTGTTGTTGCAATCGACCCCCGTTTATCTGCTACAGCGGCTAAAGCTAATGAATGGATGCCTGTAATTCCTGGGGAAGATGGTGCGTTAGCCACGGCGATGGCCCACGTAATCTTAACAGAAGGTCTCTGGAATAAAGAATTTGTTGGGGACTTTAATGATGGAGCAAACTTATTTAAGAAAGGCCAAACAGTTCCCGAGGAATCTTTTACAGAGAATTATTCCTTTGGAATTGTTAAGTGGTGGAATCTTGAGCTGAAAGATCGTACTCCAGAATGGGCGTCAGAAAAAGCTGGAGTACCAGCTGAACAAATTATCAGGGTAGCCCGTGGTTTTGCTAATGCTGCACCTAACGTAATCTCCTGGTTGTCACCTGGAGCAGCTATGCAGGTCAGGGGGGGTTACGCTGCTATGGCTGCTCATGCTCTGAACGGGCTTGTGGGAGCGGCAGACAATGTTGGAGGCACTCTGCGTGGGTCAAAAGTTCCGACCGGATCGATTCCGAGTTATGATGACTACCTGGATGAAACGGCTAAAAAGGGAAAGAAGAACAAGAAGATTGACCAACGTGGTTATAAAGAATTCCCTGCTTTAAATGGGGGTGTTTCAGGTGGCGGAGTTGTTACCAACAATCTAGCAGACGCAATGCTTAACAAAGACCCCTATGAAGTTAAGATGGCAATTGGCTATTGGAATAACTTCCCCTTCTCCTGTACTGGAGCACAGCGTTGGGAGAAGGCTATGGAGCAACTTCCTTTCTTCGTCCACATTACAACCAACCCTTCAGAAATGACCCAATATGCAGATATCGTACTCCCAGCAGCGATGCATATGTTTGAAAAATGGGCTTTCCTAAAAAGTAAAGCGAATAAGGTAGCCTATGCTTCTATCCAGCAACGTATGGTTGAACCAATGTGGGATGTAAGAATCGATGAAAGTGAAGTTCCTTGGCTTATTGCAGAATCTCTAGCTAAGAAAGGCTTCCCTAAGCTCTTTAATTACTTTAAATCTGAGTTTAAGGATCCAGAAACAGGTAAAACACCTACCAACTCGATGGAGTTTACTATCTACTCTGTAAAAATGATGACTCAGAACTTATGGGATCCCAGCAAAGAGAAAAAGGGAGACAGCTTAAATAGCTGGCAGGATTTCGTGGATAAGGGAGTATGGAATTCTGTCGAATATCCTTATCGCAAAAAGTGGGAAGATTTCGGCACTGAAACCAAGAAATTTGAGTTTTATAGCGAAACTCTAAAGAAAGCTCTGGAAGGTCACGCTGAAAAGCACAATACCGATGTAGATGATATCATGCAAGTGACCAAGTATTTGGCACGTGGCGAAATAGCCTTTATCCCACATTATGAAGAGCCTTTCCGTTGGGGAGATAGTTCTGAATTCCCATTTATCTTCTTTGAACATCGCTCCAGGCTGAACAGAGAAGCACGTTCTGCCAATACGCTCTGGTATCAGGAGTTTAAAGACGTAGATCCAGGAGATGAGGCCTGGGATGATGTTGCCAAAATAAACCCTGCTGATGCTGAGAAAATCGGAATTAAAAACGGTGATACTATAAAAATTACCTCACCCACAGGTAATATCACTTGCACCGCCAAGCTCTGGGAGGGGGTCAGGCCAGGAACTGTCGGGAAATGTTATGGCCAAGGCCACTGGGCTTATGGTAAAATCGCTTCTCTTGATTACGGGAAGACTCCAAGAGGCGGTAATAATAATGAAATTCTACCTGCAGATTATGAACGATTAAGTGGAGCTACAGCACGCCATGGCGGAGTTACTAGAGTAAAAATAGAAAAGGCATAATCTTATAAAAATGGAGGTGAAAAGAATTGGCCAGATATGCGATGGTGATAGATCTTCATAAATGTGTAGGGTGTGGTGCCTGCGATATTACGTGCAAAAACGAAAACAATGTAGACAGAGATATATTTTGGGCCCACCACTTCACAAGGACAGCGGGAGTATTTCCCAACGTTAAGTATGAACATGTTCCGACTTTATGTAATCACTGTGATAATGCAGCTTGTGTAAAGGCATGCCCTACCAAGGCTATGTACAAAGATGACAAACGTCTGACCCTTCATGATCCGGATAAGTGTATCGGTTGTAAGAGCTGTATGCAGGCTTGTCCTTACGACGTTATTTCTTTTAATGCTAAAGAACCACATGGTTTTTGGAGAGATGGAAATCCAGTGATTCCTGAGGGAACAGCTTCAGGGAAAGAAACAGCCGAAGGATTAGGTCAGAAAATTCCTTATTATAATCCTGAACGTGCTACAACCTATGCTGGAATTAGGCCTAAAGGAATAGTAGAAAAGTGCACTTTCTGTGACCATAGATTAGCTAAAGGTGAAGAACCTTATTGTGTCTTCTCCTGTCCAGCAGGAGCGCGAACCGCAGGTGATTTGGATGACCCTACTAGCCAGGTTAATTTACTTCTTGCCCAGTATGGATATAAACAACTGAAACCTCATGTAGGGACTAAACCAAAGGTTTATTATATCCGTTACTAATTAATTTATTGTATTCCATCCTCCCTTAACGAAGCCTACCAGAGGGGGCAAATAATGCTCTCTCTGGTAACCGAAAGGTTGATTGATTATGAATGATGCTTTAATCGCACAGAAATATATTCATGAAGCAAATATCTGTAAGCTTTTATCTCTGCTTTATTGTCAACCAAATCAAGATACGATAGATACAGTGGAATATCTAGAACAAGAAATCTCTAGTTTTTGTCCAGAGAAAATCGGGCATGCCGAAAAAATGAGAACAAATCTTGAAGAAAATACCCTTGAAGAGATGGAAGTCGCTCATGCGAAATTATTTGTGGGTCCATTTGATCTCATTGCCCCTCCCTACGGTAGCGTGTACTTGGATGACGAACGTAGGGTAATGGGAGATTCTACTATGGATGCCCTGAATATATATCGACAAGCTGGTCTTAACCCAGATCCGGATTTTAAGGAACCTCCGGATCATATCACAACGGAATTAGAGTTCTTATATTACGTTACAGCTAAATACCTCGAATCAGAAGATAGTCAATGGCTTGAACTGAGACACGAATTCGTTGACAAACATTTGAACAGATGGCTAAAGCCATTCGTCGATAAAGTTGAAGAATCCAATGTTGTTTTCTATCCCAAACTTGCAATTCTTACTAAAGATATACTTGCCAATTTGTAAATTTGCTAATTAGTCATTGGAGTGTAAAACCGTGTATTATGAGAGTGTCCAGAACTATAAAAGTTTTGGACACTCTCATTTTTAGTTGATGAGTCCTTGCAGGCTTTCCTTCAGACCACTAAATTCTATTCCTTTTTCTGCAGCGTAATCTTTAATGCTTTTCTGAGGGCTTGGCATCTCTTCATTTAGAATCTTCTCTATATCTTCTATCTTGACGCCCCAATCCAGCAATTCTTGAAATGTAGTAATGCCTTTGATGGCAATGCTGGTGGTATCGTGACTATCAGGACTTATAGTCTCTGTGCTTTCCTGCTCTTGCTGTCCTTCAGTAACTGATGGATCGGTGAGAACTTCAGAATCAGGAAGACTGACAGCTATTTTCTCAAGGGACAGAATTTCCGCTTCTGACAAAGAGGCTTTTTCTTTCAGAATATCGACAGCTTGGATGGGAAGATAAGTGCTTTCACTCAGGCTAATCGGCAATCCTTTATAGAGAGCAACGAAGTAACGAACGGATGCGGTTCCTACTTCTTTACCTTCTTCTTTAAGAGGAGCATAGATGGATTCAAGCTCTTTACATTCGAAGGAGGCATATCGTTGGGGGTCTACTCCAAAAGCTTGACCCAAGTCTTTCAGCGGAATCTCAAAAGAAGTTGAGATGTCACCAAAAGTATAAGAGCCTCGAATATCGGCAGGGTCATACTGACCAGCAAATTCTCCATCTTGATATGCGGCAGGAATCTTTGTGTTTGTAGTTTGCCAATACCCTGTTACAGAGGTTAGACCGATACCACCGAAGATAAAGACAAAGATAATAATAGCTAAGTGTGTTGATTTTAAGTTCATGCTATTTTCCCCCCTTTGTCGAGAACTCGACAGTATCAGACATTGGGCAACTGTTTTCAGAAGTACAGCTCAGACAGCTGATACACTGGTGATTTAAGACAGCCTTTCTTGAAGATACAGTAATATTCATTGGACAAGACCTGTCACAGAGCTTGCAATCTGTACAGCTCGAAGTAGCTCTTCTTATCTTAAAGATCCTGAAAAGGTTGAAGATTCCTAATACTGCTCCATAAGGGCAAGCATATTTGCACCAAGGTCGATCAATGACCAATGACATGAGAATGGTTACTCCTAGGATGATAAAAGCAGATACAGCCACTTCATCTGACCAGAATTGAAAGAGTGCATAATAGGGATCGACATCCTGGAAAATGAGTTTCGTACTGGTAAATGTCAGGTAGAGTACGAGGAACAGTACAACATAGCGAAGATAACGAAGGATACTATCTACTTTTGCAGGGATAAGATGGTTGAATCTCTTTCCGAATAATTTACGGCCGATTCTAGACAACCATTCTTGGAATGTACCAAAGGGACATACCCAGCTACAGATAACAGGGCCAAAGAGAATTGCCAGTAGAAAAGCAATCACCATTAAGACAAAAGAAGACTCATGAATCTTTTGCACAAAAGTACCTACAGTTGCAAATTTGTAAAGAGAGGCTACACCTCCAAAGGGACAGATTGCGTGAAGTGATCCATTAGAAATATAAGGAATGGATAATCCGACTTCACTTAACGCCTTATTCAATGTAATCAAAGCAACTAAGAAGAAAAAGAAAGTTTGAACATAGAAACGAATTTTTGGTTTACGGCTTTTTGTTGTTTTAAGTATGGGGATGGAATCTTGTTGAATCTTAGTTTGTGACATTATATGAGGCTCCTTTCTTGAAACTAAATCAAATATTTAGAAATGAATGGCTTTAGTTTATAAGTAAGATGTGATAAAAGAATGATAGATTAATAAAATTTGGCCAAAAAGATTAGTTGACTTAGTCAACTATATAGCAGTAAAATAAAGTTGTTAACGTCAACTATATGTGTTAAGAGGAGTATTAGACAATGAATAAAAAAATACCCAATATATATAATTATCTTCAAGAAATAGCCTTGTATTTTGGAAACAGCGGGGTTAATGGAAAATGCTGTGATGATCTTTCACTGGTTGAATGTATAGCATTGAAAAAGGCTCAGGAAAGCAATTTATCAATTCAGGAAATAGGGACAGCTTTGAATTTTACTAAAAGTGGAGCAACCAGAATTATCGATCGTCTAGAAAGAAAAGGATATGTTACCCGAGAGCGTTCGCCAATAGACGGCAGAGTTTGCTGCGTACCAGTGACAAAAAGAGGTTCAGAAGTCATAACGGAAATTACGGAGAAAAAGTCCGCTAATCTAGAAGAAATATTTCAAGGTTTAGATCCTAAGATAATTGATGATATCAAAGATTCGTTAGAAATCCTTGTGAAGCTAATTCACCAAAAAGAAGGTGGGAAGTTTTTTTTAGGAAAAGGACTTCATGAACAAAATGATAGTAAATTTTCCTGTATAAAGTGTTAAAAAAATTTAGAAATCATCGGAATGTATTTTGTTGGAGGTGAAATCATTGGAAAAAGGTTCATGTGCATCAAAGCCTATTATGGAATATAGAAAAGAGGGCAATTGGATAGACGGTAATATAGAGACCACTGCAGGGAAAGTGCAGCAAGTTCAGACACAATTGACTATTGTTGATACAGTAGGTGCCTGGAAAGTTCGATGGGGAATCAACAGGATGAACTATAAAATAAATCCCGGAATTTATGCTGTCGGAAGCCCTGATGATACTTCGCCTGTATTGGTTACTGCAAATTACAAGCTGACTTTTGACGCCTTAAGAAGAGAACTGACAGGTTTAAAGGTCTGGATTCTAGTGCTTGATACCGAAGGGGTTAATGTTTGGTGTGCTGCAGCTAAGGGGACATTTGGAACCAAGGAGATCGTAACCCGGATTAGTAAAACAAAGCTTACCCGGATTGTGTCCCACCGGACATTAATATTGCCCCAATTGGGAGCACCTGGGATCAGTGCTCATGAGGTTTTAAAACAAACCGGATTTAAAGTAGTCTACGGGCCTGTAAATGCTAAGGATATTAAGGGGTTTATTCAAAATGGGATGAAAGCTACTGCCGAAATGAGGATAGTCAAGTTCAATACTTATGACCGTCTGGTCTTAACCCCAATGGAATTAGTACCTACTATTAAAATTACTTTAATGATATTCGGGATACTTTTTTTGTTAAACTTGATGGGGTTAGGACCTTTCGGGCTGATTGATTTTTATGCCTATATCGGTGCACTTTTCATAGGCTGTGTCTTGACTCCGGTTTTACTTCCCTGGATTCCGGGGAGGGCTTTCGCTTGGAAGGGTTGGCTGTTGGGGTTGCTTTGGGCTGTAGTGGTAAACATACTGAATGGATGGCCGCAAATGACTTCCTATAACATAGTCGAAGCTTTAGGGTATTTATTGATTTTACCATCAATATCTGGGTTCTTTGCTATGAACTTTACAGGGGCTTCAACGTATACTTCCATTTCCGGTGTTTTAAAGGAGATGAAAATTGCTGTTCCTGCAATTACTATATCTATCGGTTTAGGAATAATCTTCATGTTGATTAGCGGTTTTATCCAGATTTAAGGAGGGTATGATGAAGCATGAAGCATCAATATTTAAAGAATGTCACTACGCTTAAACTCAATACGAATGCGTGCACCGGCTGTGAAAGATGTATTGAGGTATGCCCTCATCAGGTTTTTGCTTTGAAGAACGGAAAATCTGAGATCATCAATAAAGACAGTTGTATGGAATGTGGGGCATGCGCCAAAAACTGTCCTTTTATGGCCATAGAAGTAAGACCGGGTGTTGGGTGTGCGGCTGCAGTTATCTCAGGGTGGCTGAAGGGTGATGAACCTAGCTGCGACTGTTCAGATGGCTGCGGAAGTGGAGGCTGTTGTTAAAAGTTTGGGATGAAAATATTAAATATTGTCGGAGGTAATAAGAATGAAAAAGTTAATCATTGAATGGAGACACCTGGATGTGGAAGGGGAGACCTGTAATCGTTGTTATGATACGGGTGAAAATCTAAATCAGGAAGTAAAAAGATTAAACAGAGCCCTGCAACCACAGGGAATTGAGGTAGAATGGTTCGAGACCAAGCTTGATGATACTCAAATCCCTCAATCAAATACTATCCTCTTCAATGGAGTTGGGATTGAAGATATTCTGAATATTGAGGTATCGCAGAACTACTGTGATTCCTGTACAACCTTACTAGGGAATGAAACTTACTGTCGTACGATACAATATGACGGTGAGGAGTATGAAGACATTCCTGCTAAGGCCATTCGGCAGGCGGCCCTTAAGGTTTTAGGTATAGAGGAAGCAACAAAAGCACCGGCTGCACGTGCAGGAAATTCTGGCTGCTGTTGCGGTGGTGGCGGTTGCTGTTAACGAGAGTAAGAATTTTGAAGTAGGATATTTTAATAGAGATAAAATTGGAGTAAGTAATTTAAAGAAACATTTTTTCTTGAAGCATAAATATATAATGATATACGAATATACTGTTGTTTAATTTTAATAAATAAATACGAGGAGGTAAACAAAAATGGAGATTACTATTGTTGGAACTGGGTGTGCCAAATGTAAGAAGCTTGAAGATACTGTTCGGGAAGTTGTCGGTGAACAAGGTGTTGATGCTTCTATCACCAAGATGACAGATATTAAGGAGATTGCCCAGACCGGCATCCTGATGACTCCAGGACTTATTATTGATGGTTAAATTGATTTACATCCTCAAAGAAGGATGTAAAACAATGGGTTGTTTCTTCCTGGGATTTTGCAAAGCTAATTTTACCGCTATTATTTATCGGAGTCTTGGTAGGTGGTAATTCCATTCAAGCTAATTTGATAGCTTCGGTTGTGGGCACTTTCTTATTCAAATCTATAGTTTCCATCCTTATCAATGGTTATCGGGTTATCCAGAACAAAGACATTAGTATAACCTTCTGCTTTAAGATGAGTCTGTACTATTCTGGCCTTTGTCCCGGCACCACAGTGTACTAGAATAATCGCATCTTTCTCAGGAATAGCTTGCTCTACTTGAGCCATTGTAACAGCATGATCTACAGTGAACGTTACACTGGAATCTAAGTTCATAGCACCTTCGATGTGTCCGGCATCATAAAGTTCCTTGGTACGGCTGTCGATAACATAGTAGTCTTTGCCAATTTTTCCGTTAATCTTGGGCTCCCAAGCTTCTGGTTTCAGGTGCTCGGTGTTCGGATTTATTTTAGCTGCGCTCATATAGCCTTTAGCATCAAATACAGTCCAGCCATCCAGTCCAAATACATTGGTATAGCCGGCTTCAGTAAAT
This sequence comes from Gracilibacter sp. BRH_c7a, assembly GCA_001516055.1. GTDB lineage: Bacteria > Bacillota > Desulfitobacteriia > Desulfitobacteriales > Syntrophobotulaceae > Gracilibacter. Next base: position 62,241 of record LOEZ01000091.1, on the reverse strand, counting down.
TTCGCCAGGCTAGCCTTGACACGGCCGCCAGACCTGCAGTGAAGCAGAATCAAGGCATCCTTAGGAACATCAGCCAGCTTTTCAGCTATAATGGCCACATTACCTTTGGCCAGCGTTTCATTGGCGTCGATATTGATTGATCCCTTTATTGCTGTTGCATACTCAATTTCTCCGGGGGTACGGAGGTCTATCACATAATAATCTTTATTGATTTCACCGGTCATTTTTGCTTTCCATTCTTCGATTTCTAGTATGTTGGTTTGAATTGGATCTTGAATTGTGGCAGCTGCAGGGGCAGAGGATGGGGATTGTGGTGAAGACGACGGAGATGGCTGGATGATGGGTTGAGAGCTGCAGCCTGTAATAAGACTGATGACGAGAATCAGGGCTACTATCATGGTATCTGGTTTAAAATTCTTGAACACCATTTTTGCTCCTCCTATAATATAAGAAAATAACATGAGAATATGTTCACTTGTTCAAACCCATTGTATCAGGCGAAATTGTTTTAATCAGTGATATTTGTTACTATTTAAATCATATTGACATATATCGATATGACCATTAAAATAAGCACTAAGATATCGATAAAATTGAATATCATTCAAAGATATCAATATGACAATGGAGTGTGGGGTTTTATGAATTCTTATATTGAGTTTGCTTCCGTATTTAAGGCATTATCAGATGAAACACGCTTAAAAATCGTAGATATGCTGTCATGTGGGGAGATGTGCGCTTGTGACATTTTGGAAAATCTGAGTATATCTCAATCAACGCTCAGCTATCATATGAAAATTTTAGCGGAAAGCAACCTCGTAAACGCTGTTCGTGATGGAGCATGGATGAGATACACACTCAATAAGGATAAAACGGATGCAATTGTATATTTTATAAATGAGATTACGACACCAAAGGAAAAATGTATTTGTATGATAAATAAGAATACGAAGTGCTAAGGTAAGGCCTATTATATAATTTAAGGAGGAAACTCATGAAGAAAATCAAAATCTTTGACCCGGCAATGTGTTGTGATACAGGAGTTTGTGGACCAGCTATTGATCCTGAGCTTCTGAGAATGGCTTCTTTAATCAATGTGCTAAAAGAAAAAGGTATTGACATCAAGAGATATGGCTTAGCTAATGAGCCTCAGGAATTTATCTCCAACAAAACAATTAATGATCTTCTTAAGGAAGATGGTGTAGACGTCCTGCCTGTTACAATCATAGATGGTGAAGTTGTCAAAAAGAAAGAATATCCTACCAACGAAGAACTTTCTACCTTGTTAGGTGTGGAAATAAAAGCTAAGCATACCTTTGTGCTAAAACAAGAAGACAGCGGTTGCTGCGGTCCGAACGGCTGCTGTTAAGAGGTGAATTATGTTTGAAGCATTTGATCTAAGCAAGATAAGTCTCACCAAATATTTATTTTTTACAGGTAAAGGCGGAGTTGGCAAAACTTCGACCGCCTGTGCTACAGCTGTTACCCTGGCCGATAGCGGTAAAAAGGTACTTTTAATCAGTACCGATCCGGCCTCGAACTTACAGGATGTATTCGGTACTGAGCTGAGCAATAAAGGGGTGCCAATAGAAGAGGTTTCAAACCTTGTGGTGGCCAACCTTGATCCTATCGAGGCAGCAGCTGAATATCGTGAGAAAGTTATTGGTCCTTACAGGGGTAAATTACCTGAGACTGTCCTTAATAACATGGAAGAACAGCTTTCCGGATCCTGCACGGTTGAGATTGCAGCTTTCAACGAATTCTCAGCTTTTATCACCGATGAAAAGGTGCAGGAAGAATACGACTATGTAATCTTCGATACTGCGCCTACAGGTCATACCCTGAGGATGATGCAGCTGCCTTCAGCCTGGAGCAGCTTTATCAGTGAGAGTACACACGGGGCATCTTGCCTGGGACAGCTGTCCGGATTGGAGAGCCAGAAAGATACCTATAAAAAAGCAGTTGATACCTTGGCTGATGCAAAACTAACTACCCTGGTTTTGGTCTCCCGTCCTGAGGAATCTCCACTGAAAGAAGCGGAAAGAGCAGCCAAGGAGCTTGAGGAAATCGGTGTAAATAATCAGATGTTGGTTATCAACGGTGTATTGACATCCCACGATGATTCTGTCTCCGCAAGCCTGTATCATAAACAACAAAAAGCACTAAGCGAAATCCCGCAGAGTCTACAGGGAATCACCTCTTATATGATACCCCTGAGAGCTTATAACATCACAGGGATAGATAATGTACGTGCCTTTCTCACCAAGGATAATTATGTTGTCAGTAACGAGAAGATACACGCTCAAAACATTCTCAATCTGAAAGATGTGATTGATGATCTTTACAAGAGCCAAAAAAAAGTAATCTTTACCATGGGCAAAGGAGGTGTAGGTAAGACCACTATCGCCGCAGCGATTGCTTTAGGATTATCGTCTAAAGGTAAAAAAGTTCATTTGACCACAACCGATCCCGCAGCCCACCTCAAATCTGTAATCGATGAGAACAGTGGGATCACCATGAGTCACATTGATGAAGATGCCGAACTGAAGAAATATCAGGAGGAAGTATTATCAAAAGTAAGAGAGACCATGTCGGAAGAAGATGTTGCCTATGTGGAGGAGGATCTGAGATCACCCTGCACCCAGGAAATAGCTGTATTCCGTGCTTTCGCGGAGATTGTGGAAAAAGCTGAGCAGGAAGTCGTAGTTATCGATACAGCTCCTACAGGGCATACGCTCCTTCTGCTGGACTCCACCCAAAGCTATAACCAAGAAATTAAGCGTTCACAAGGGGGGGTACCCGAATCTGCCAAGAAATTGTTGCCGCGTCTGCGTAACCTGGAGGAAACCGAAGTCATTATTGTAACTCTTGCTGAGGCCACACCCGTATATGAAGCAATGCGGCTGGAAGAAGATTTAAAACGTGCAAAGATAGGTACAAAATGGTGGGTTATCAATTCCTCATTGTACCGTACTGGCACGACAAATCAGATATTAGCAGCGAAAGCAAGTAATGAAATTGAGTGGATCAATAAGGTCGATGCTCACACCAACGGTAAGTTTGCGATCATCGCCTGGAGTGCTGATGATATTAAGGGTGAAAAGCTGAGTGAGTTGTGATAAGCGTGAGACATTGAATTTATCGAAACGTTAAATTTATTAAGGAGAAAGTTTATGGGATTTTTTGAAAGATATCTAACCCTTTGGGTAGCCATATGTATAGTTGTCGGAGTCGCCATTGGTCAATTTTTTCCAGGAGTACCTGAATTTCTAAGCCAATTCGAATATGCCAATGTATCGATACCCGTTGCTATTCTAATCTGGCTTATGATCTATCCGATGATGTTAAAAATTGATTTCAGCAGTATTCTGCAAGCAACCAAAAACCCAAAAGGCCTGACAGTGACGACGGTTATCAACTGGCTAATTAAGCCTTTTACTATGTATCTGATAGCATTTTTCTTTCTGAAGATCGTTTTTGCACCCTGGATATCTGAAGACTTGGGAACTCAGTATTTGGCAGGAGCGATTCTATTAGGAGCAGCACCCTGTACTGCTATGGTGTTTGTCTGGAGCCATCTTACGAAAGGGAATCCAGCATATACTTTAGTTCAAGTTGCGGTCAACGATATAATATTGCTTTTTGCCTTTACCCCTATAGTGGCTTTTCTATTAGGTGTAAGTGATGTTTTTGTACCATATGAAACGTTGTTTCTCTCCGTGCTGTTATTTGTCGTGATTCCATTTACAGCAGGATACTTTTCGAGAAAATACATTATTAAGAATAAAGGTCTTCATTACTTTGAGAATAATTTTATTTCGAAGTTTAATAATACGACCATAGTCGGCCTATTGCTGACTCTGATTATTATCTTCTCCTTCCAGGGTGATGTGATTCTGGGTAACCCACTGCATATTGCCATGATCGCAATTCCCTTAACCATCCAGACGTTCTTAATCTTTACTATCGCATATGGTTGGGCTAAAGCCTGGAAACTTCCTCATAATATCGCTGCGCCTGCAGGGATGATCGGAGCCAGCAATTTTTTTGAATTAGCTGTCGCTGTTGCTATTGCTTTGTTTGGCTTAGATTCTGGCGCAACTCTTGCTACTGTCGTAGGAGTTTTAGTAGAGGTGCCTTTGATGTTGGCGCTGGTACGTATAGCCAATAAAACGAGAAATTGGTTTCCAGAGTCCAAATTAGACATGTAAAAGGAGTACGCCAATGACTGAAAGAATCAAAGTTGCCTTCGTTTGTGTTCATAATTCCTGCCGTTCCCAGATGGCGGAAGCGATTTCGAGACTGATTGCCTCCGATAGTTTTGAAGCTTTTTCCGCAGGAACGGAAACAAAGCCTCAGATCAACCAGGATGCAGTAGCCGTAATCAAGGAACTCTATGACGTGGATATGAACGAGACTCAAACATCTAAATTAATCTCAGACATCCCGCCGGTAGATGTGGTTATCACAATGGGATGTAATGTCGACTGCCCTTACCTGCCATCGAAGCATAGAGAAGACTGGGGATTAGAGGATCCGACAGGTAAAGAGAAAGAAGAATTTATTAGAACAGCCAAGATAATTGAAGAAAAGATCTTGGATCTTAAGAAAAGGATTAATAGTCTCTGGTAATATCCTTGCGTTTCCGGCATATAGCAGTAACTCAAGCGTCATAGCTTGAGTTACTGCTAGTTAAAAGAAAGTTTTATGCTAATTTTTGTCACGCATTTATAGTATCGACATTTTATCATATACAATGGTATAGTTTTAACAATACTCAGATATATTGAGGAAAAAGTATAGCTTGTTGCTCATACCTTTTTTGCTTACTATTAAAAAAACGGTTGTTGTTAATGGTATAAAAGACAAATGAGACAGAAAACCTGTTTCATTTGTCTTTGCTTTTGTCTATCTTATACTTGAAATGATAGGCATACTATTATATATTAGTAAATAAGAATATACTTATATTAGTAAAAGCAAATAGTGTTTCCCAAATAATGTTGAAAGGTTGAGTTAAATATGTTCATCATGGCATCAAATCCTTCAAAATCTCCTTGGATTAGAATGATGGTACCGATCTTTATCGTTGTAGTCATTGTAGGAATCTGGTATATGAAAAATCAACCTACTGAGTCCGAAATAGATAGCAATCAAAGTCAACTGTCGGCTGGTGTGGCCGATAGTAACTCTGATTTTTCGTTACTTGTTACGAAAGAAATAGACATGGAAAAGCTAAAATCTTATGGTATTCCGATTATTATTGACTTTGGTGCGGACTCCTGTATTCCTTGTAAAGAGATGGCTCCTGTGTTAAAGGAGCTAAATGAAGAACTTCAAGGTAAGGCTATTATTAGATTTGTAGATGTCTGGAAATTCCCGGACTTGGCAAAGGGCTATCCAATTAGTGTGATTCCAACTCAGGTCTTTATTGACGCCAAGGGTAAGCCGTATACTCCTGAAGATCCGAATACGTTACCATTAAAAAAGTATAACGCGAAGACCACTAATGAACATGTCTTTACCACACATGAAGGTGGGATGACAAAAGAACAACTTCTGGCAGTGTTAAAGGAAATGGGAGTGGAATAATGGAGACCATGATCAATCAGTGGTTAGAAATACTCTCATCTGCTATTACTGCGAATATATGGTTGGCACCAATCCTGGCACTCCTCGCAGGGTTGCTTACTTCAGTTACGCCCTGTTCACTGACTAGTGTTCCGCTGGTGATAGGATACGTAGGTAGTACAGGAGGTAAGGATACACGAAGGGCTTTTAGACTATCAGTGGTATTTGCGGTTGGCATGGCGGTTACATTTACCGTACTTGGAACGGCGGCCTCTCTGCTTGGAAGACTGATGCAAGCTACAGGGTCGTGGTGGTATTTAATTCTTGGTATGCTAATGGTAATGATGGCACTCCAGATATGGGAAATATATAATTTTATTCCATCTACTTATTTAATAAGCAAAAATACCAAACGCGGTTTTTTGGGTGCGTTTATAGCGGGGGTGTTAGGAGGGTTCTTCTCCTCCCCTTGTGCAACTCCGGTTCTAGTGGTATTGCTTGCTATGGTTGCTAAAGAAGGTAGCCTTTTCTTTGGTATTGTACTCCTATTGCTTTATTCGATGGGGCATAGTGTACTCGTTCTGATTGCAGGGACATCCGTAGGTTTTGTTCAGAAGTTATCGGCAAGTGAAAGATATGGGAGGGCAAGTAGTTTATTAAAAATATTTATGGGTTTGGTCATATTGCTGATAGGATTTTATATGTTTTATTTAGGACTGTAAGCGAGAAAAGTACCCATTGCTCGGCTTGCATTTGTATTTGAAAGAAAAAATAATTAATCTTTTTATAGATTTCGCTTGAACTAAAAATTCAATAAGCATATAATAATATACGAATATACTTATTGAATTCTTTGATATAAATTAGGAGGGAATGAAAACATGGATATTACTATCGTAGGAACTGGTTGCATGAAATGCAAGAAGCTTGAAGAAATAGTCAGGGAAGTTGCCGCCGAACAAGGAGTTGATGCTTCTATTAACAAGATGACGGATATAAAAGAGATTGCCCAGACTGGTATACTGATGACCCCAGGTCTTATTATTGATGGCAAAGTGAAGTTAGCCGGTAAGCTCCCTTCGAAGGAGGAAGTCGAGAAAATTCTCAAGTCGTCTTAATGTTCGCAAAGTTATATTATTAGCTTTCATTTAGGAAGCTAATAATATGGCTCGTAAACAATATAAGTAAATAAGAATATACTGATAAGGAAATTGGAGATGATCAAATGAAAGAGTGGCAAAAATTATTACTATTTGTCAGTGTATTTCTGGCAGCTTATCTGATTCCGTTCGGGAACCCGGCGGTTGAGGTTGCTACCCTTGAGGCGTTTAAGATGCTGGGGGAATATGCCAGGGAGCATGTGTTGTTTTGTCTGATTCCCGCATTTTTTATTGCTGGGGCTATAGCAAACTTCGTATCTCAGGGTGCAGTGCTTAGATATTTCGGTCCCCAGGCCAATAAATTGATGTCGTATTCTGTAGCTTCGGTTTCAGGCACGGTATTGGCTGTGTGTTCCTGTACCGTACTACCGCTTTTTGCCGGAATCTATAGGAGAGGTGCCGGTATCGGTCCTGCGGTGGCCTTTCTTTATTCAGGACCAGCCATTAATGTTCTTGCCATAATCTTAACTGCCCGTATTCTGGGTTGGGAATTGGGTTTGGCTAGGGCGGTAGGGGCAATCATTTTTGCTGTAGTCATTGGGTTGATTATGTCCTTGATTTATGGTAAAGAAGAATCTAAGAATGAAGCTCTAGGATTTGAAGAAGGATTTGAAGAGGAATCTGGCAGAAGCGGCACGAGGAATTTTCTTTATTTTTCGACCCTGGTACTTATTCTCATATTTGCTGCTTGGGCCAAACCACAGACTGCAGAAGGTTTCTGGTATACGGTTTACCAGATGCATTGGCCAATAACTTTTGTATTACTGGCCATACTAGCTTACATGCTTATTCGCTGGTTCCAGAAAGATGAGTTGAAACAATGGGTTGATTCTTCCTGGGACTTTGCTAAACTAATTTTACCGCTATTGTTTATTGGGGTTCTGGCAGCAGGATTCCTGATGGGAAGACCGGGAACCAATGGTGGGATAATCCCAGCCGAATGGATTTCCTCTTTAGTGGGAGGTAATTCAATTCAGGCCAATCTGATCGCTTCGTTTGTGGGATCATTGATGTACTTCGCTACTCTGACTGAGGTGCCGATTATTCAGGGACTGCTAGGTGCCGGTATGGGTAAAGGCCCAGCCTTGGCCTTATTGCTGGCAGGTCCTGCGCTGAGTCTGCCAAATATGTTGGTTATTAAAAGTGTGCTGGGAACTAAGAAAACGTTAACCTATATCATCCTGGTAGTATTCATGTCTACCGTAGCAGGTTATATGTTTGGAAACATGATATAATCAACTATAACAATTATCGGCGAAAACCAATAATAAATAAGACTTTTAAAGCGAGGTTGATAGAACCGTGGCAAAAGAACTATATAAGGTGTTTAAAGCTCTGGGTGAACCGACCAGGTTAAAGATAATTAAGATGCTATCAGTCCAAGGGCTATGTGTCTGTGAACTAAGTGAAACGCTTGATATGCTCCAGCCCAGAGTATCACAACACCTGAAGATCTTGAAAGAAGCAGGTCTGATTAGTGAAAAGAAAGAAGGATACTGGGTACATTATTCCCTTGATAAAAAGAAGATGGATGACGTGTGGAATGGTTTTAAGGATTTCTTATCCGCTGATTTAAGGGAGCTTGAAGGATACGGTGAAGAGTATGAACGGATGGAAGGCTTGGCGGAGAATGAACAAGTCAATAAAATTAAGGAAAAGATTAAGGTGGAGAGAGATTGACATTATATTAGATCCAAAATAATTTGATGACGTTGCTAAGATAAAAAAAGGCGGTTGTTGCTAAAGAGCCTATTTCACTATGCGATGAGTGTGATTAACCTTTTGTCGATTATCACTTTCGAGTAGTTTAGATTTGATTTAATCCAATTGAAAGCTTTTACGTGATAAAAAAAGACATGGGTCGAATCATTTTTATAGTACCATTTAACAAAATCAAGGTCTTCCGAGTAAACCTCGGTCATACAGAATAATGATCCTCCAGGCTTGAGCAGAGAACGCAAGAGCCTGAATTCTTTTTCTGGGCAATGAAAATGCTCAATTACCTCACAGCAAGCTATATAGTCATACTGTATTGTTAGTTTCTCAGGATTATCACAAAAGAATGGATCATATAATTCTATCTTGTATCCTTCATCACGAAGCAGTTTCGTGATTACTGGTCCGGTACCAGAACCAAAGTCTAACCCTATATGTTGAGTATTGTAGGATTCTTTGATGCTATTTACAATTGGAGAGACAAATTTTTGATAACCCGAGTCTTCGACATCGTTGTTATGTTCTCGATACCGATTTCTTTCTTCTTCAGGGGATATATAATAAGCCGGATGGAGAAGTACGGATAAACAGTTTGTACATTTATAGTATTTTTTGCGGTCTATTTCATGGAATAGGGCTGCTTTCCCATGACAGAGGGAGCATTCTATTTGTAACATTTTTTCCTGCTTTCTTGAGAACTTATGAATTAGTACTTACAAGTTTAGTGGTTAAGAATAATTATTATTAATATTATACGGAATCGCTGAAATATTAACAAGCAAACGATAAGTACAGAATTATCTCATTGGTAAAGTGTGATTATACTTACATTATGCTTCTAATAATAGTTGTTAATATTATAATAATATAGTACATTTAAATAAGAAGTTTTAACGTTGCCCTAGGGGGGATTGAGATGATAAACCAAGGAAAGAATGATAGGCTATGGCAATATGTCGGAGGAGTTTTACTTATCTTTGTTCTTGTGTTAATTATCTCAAGAATGGCTGAGCGTTCTTCCGTGAATTTATTATTTGGCGTATTATTTGGCTTCACTCTTCAAAGGAGTAGATTCTGTTTTGTATCGTGTGCAAGAGACCCTGTTTTATTTGGCAATACAAGATCTGTAAATGCTTTACTGCTATCTTTAGCGATAATGACTGTAGCTTTTCCTATCATTCAAAATATCCAACTACAATCAATAGGAAAGATTGTGGGGCAAGTTCATCCCGTGGGTATCCATACTGCTGTTGGTGCCCTTTTATTTGGTTTTGGGATGGTTATTGCCGGGGCTTGTGCCTCAGGAACGCTGATGAGAGTTGGAGAGGGATATCTTATGCAGGTGATTGTCCTCATAGGATTCCTTATTGGAGTTCTTCTAGGCGTACTCAACTTCGGTTGGTGGTATGACAGATTCATCGCTGAAGCTCCTGTTATTTATCTACCTCAGTATTTTGGTTGGATTAGAGCTGTAATTTTTCAACTTGGCGTATTATTAGTGCTGTACTTTTTTATCAAGCATTACAGTTCTCGAAAAAAAATAAAAATATAGATTCAGAAAGAATTGCGAGGAGTTAGAGAATGGCTCAAGTAAAAATCGATTGTATGTATGAACCTTGTCCCATTCCCTTGTTAAAAGCCGCCCGGGAATTATCGAGTCTCGAGTTAGGCGATGTGGTATTAATAGAGACAGACCATTCTTGTGCTATCGCCAATATTACCGAATGGGCAGAGAAAGAAAAATTGGATTGTTGGATAGAAGAAACAAGGTCGGGAGATTGGAACATTTATATAAAAAAGACTTGATGAAAACTCAATTTATAGCCTAATGTAGGGATATTTTTGAATTGATTTAAGCTTAAAGAAGGAACAAATTATTAGGAGTGTTATGCTTGAAAGAAAATCAGGAGATGGGTTTGTTAAAAAAACTCTATACTGTTGTTTTCAAGAATATATGGCCTCTTTGGGTGGGCGGAGTCATACTTGCCGCTCTTAATACTGTCTATCTTCTGCTCTTGGGAAGGGCCTGGAGGATTACTACGGGTTTCACTTATTGGAGTGCTTGGGTAGTGCAAGCATTCGGAGGAAAGCCTCAAGAGTGGTCATATTTTGTAGAAACCGGTAGACAGACAGAAGTAGAGCAGTGCTTTTTCAGCAATGATTTAAGCCTTGTTAGCTTTGGGGTTATTCTTGGAGCTCTTTTGTCGGTCCTCCTTTCAGGGCAATTTAAGATTAAAAAAATAAAAACAACTAAGCAAGCTATTGCAGCTTTAGCGGGAGGTATCATAATGGGCTATGCAAGCAGAATCGCACTCGGCTGCAACATAGGAGCTTTTTTTAGTGCTGTTCCTTCCTTGTCGTTAAGTGGCTATGTATTCGGCTTGTTTGTTGTTATCGGAGCGTGGCTTGGGAGCAAGTTCTTAGTAAAGTTTTTGTTGTGATAAATAATCATTGTCAGTTTTGTCTATTAGAATAAGTTATCCTGTATGACAAAATAGAATAAAAAAACTTTCACAAACAATGATAGAATTATTATGGTGGTAGCAAAAAAGCATAATATCTCAAACACTATATTTCACAAGAGCAGCTAAAAATGTGAAAGTTATTACAAATTACTGCCGTATCATTTGCGAAAGGGGAGAATTAGACTTAATTTCTACTGTGTTGTCTATTTGTACTTGTTTTTTTATTAAATAATGAATAATGAAAAATTTTATTTTTATGGGAGGTGCCTTTATGAGCAATCCGTCTTTAAGTGGACAGCCTCAGGTTGAGGTTGCTAAACCTAAAAAGAGCAAAAAGAAGCTTTTAATAATCTTGGCAGTTCTAGTGATTGCAGTTGTAGTGATGAAACAACTTGGAATTTTCCAATACTTTAGCATTGAGAATATTACTAAGCTTACTGTATGGATTAACAGCTTCGGAATGATTGGTCCGATTATTTATATCTTTCTTTGGATAGCCGCCTGTGTATTCTTCTTACCGGGCTTACCTGTAGCTTTATTAGGGGGCTTGGCTTTTGGTCCTATCTATGGAACTATTTATTCATCTATAGGCTCTACACTTGGATGTTTAACGGCTTTTCTGGTGGCACGTTATGCTGCGAGAAGCATGGTTGAAGAGTGGGTGTCCGATAATGAACAGTTCAAGAAAATTGACGAAGGTGTTAAAACCCAGGGTTGGAGAATGATTATGATTACCAGACTAGTACCGGTATTTCCTTTTAATCTCCAAAATTATGCCTACGGCTTAACTAAAATTGACCTAAAGACTTATGCTGTGGTTTCCTGGGTCTGTATGCTGCCGGCGACTATTGCTTTCAGTTTCGCCGGAGGATCAGTTGTAAGTGGCCAGGGAGATTTGACCAAGACACTTATGTACCTTGGGGTAGCAGCTGTATTTTTCGTTCTGCTTTCTTTACTTCCGGGATTCATTAAAAAAAGACATAAAGTCTAGGAGCTTTGTTAACTTTAAGTCGAATAAAGACCCCCAGATTAGCGTGTATATAAACCGCTTAAATCTGGGGGTTATATAAAATTCCCTGCTTATATTCCAAGAAGGCTCTAACAGAATCCTCGACGTCCTGATTTGATAAAATCATAGAAATCTTTTTGTGGCCCTTTGGGTGGCTTGTCCTTAACATTAGCAAGATAAAAATGGGACTCAAGAATAGCATCTTCCATCTCAACATTTTTTAAAAAACCAGAACATAGTTCATATTTGATCGCGAGTTCCGGTAGGAACGCATAACCTTTACCGGCGGATACTGCAGATTTAATAGCTTCAGTAGAAGTTAATTCAAGAACTACGTTCATCTCTTCTAGATTCAAGCCATTATTGCGTAAGCTAGCTTCCAAACATTTGCGGTTACCGGAACCTTTTTCTCTGATAATGAGCGGAATCTCACTTAATTGATTATTAGAAATCTTTGTATAGCGACAGATTTTCTTAGCACATACTAGGACAAAGTTACTTGTTGTCACCTTGTTGGTCTCTATTAGGCAATTATGAGGATCGCCTTCTATTATACCAATATGAGAGCTGTTATCTAATAGGTTCCTTATTACCGTCTCCGAATTGCATATATCCAGAAGAACCTTGATGTTAGGATATTTCTTTTTAAAAAGATATATACTGCAAGGCAAAGCATAAGAACCAACAGAAGTGCAGGAGCTGACCACCATCTCTTGCACAAGCGTTTTTAGGGAGTCTAAATCACGTTCAATCTCTTTTTGGATAGATAGAAGTGAGACAGCATAATCGTATACTATTTTCCCTGCATCGGTAAGCACAACCCCTTTATTACTGCGAACCAAGAGTTGAAAGCCAAGTTCTTTTTCCAAAGCTTGTAATTGGACACTTACACCCGGTTGGGACATATGAAGGAGTTTCGCTGTTTTGGATATGCTATTTTCCTTCACAGTAGTATAAAAAGTTTTTAAGTATTCTAAATTCAAATTATCCTACCTCCATATCATAATAATAAGTAATGCAGTATGATAAATTGCAATAATAAAACATTTCACAAAGGTGATACAATGTTAGTGATTTATAGTTCAAGTATATATTATTCATAAAAAAATGTATACAAAATATCATGCTTGAACAAAACAAGCAGAATTTTACAATCTTAAACATCTTAAACACTCTTTTTATATTTAATTACAAATCCTGTTTGTTTAAGATTGTGAAAGTGAGAACAAAAATCCGCATTTCTCTTGGTAAAGGAGGGATTTGTACAGGATTGGTACATCTAAGCTTGTGAAAAAAAGAGAAAATTTTTTTCGAAAAGAAAACTAAAGGGAGGAACTTAGACATGTTAAGAAACAAAAGAGTCGTTGCTTTCATCATTGCCCTCGTGGCAATCACCTTCATCGTTACAGGCTGTTCCCAGACTACTGTAGGTCCAGCGGTTGATACAACCAAATTCGCTAATCCTGATATGCTTATCGAAGTTGATGCGCTCACAGCACTGCTGGAAGATCCAAATGTTGTCATTCTAGACATAAGAGATCCTAAGAAGTATTTGCTTGGACATATCAAGGGTGCGCAGAATGTTTGGAGACCTGATATCAGTGCTCCCAAAGTTGTTGATATCGTACCAGGCAGAGATTTGAGTGGAATGACCTGTGACCAAGCTCAGTGGGAAGAACTTTTGGGGAAACTTGGGATCTCCAATGATACTCAGGTAGTTGTGTATGATGACAATGGATTATATGACAGCGCAAGGCTTTATTGGCAATTCTATGGCTACGGTCATGAGAATATGCAGGTCTTAAACGGAGGTTTCGATGTATGGAAAGCTAAGGGCGGTGCAACTGAACTTGGAACATCCCCTACTGTAGAAGCCAAGACTTATAAAGCTAAGGCCTTTGATACCAGTACATTAGCTACACTTGATGAAGTGAAAGCTGCTATCGATAATCCTGACTATGTAATCATTGACACTCGTGAGCTCAAGGAATGGACAGGGGAAGATCTTAAGAGCGGTGCTTATAGAAAAGGACGTATCCCGAGTGCTGTCTTTATCAACTGGAAAGAAACCCTAAATGAAGATGAGACTGTCAAGAGTAAAGCAGACTTGGAGAAGTTATTAGCTGATGCTGGAGTTAGTAAAGATAAGACCATAATTCCTTACTGTCAGTCAGGCGTTCGTTCTGCCAACCTTTGGTTTACGTTAAACCTCTTAGGTTATGAGAACGTCAAGAACTTTGATGGTTCCTGGATCGAATGGAGTATCTATGACGATCTTCCACTGGTAACAGGAGAATAGTAAAGCATATTACTAACCGCAAGGGAGGGGATTTCCTCCCCTCCTTTTTATCTGTTTCGAACATTTAACTTTGAACTTATATTTAATATTATATTTTTGTATTTTTTTACATCTACGGTTAACCGGTATTAGAATATAATTCATGATTTAGAAGGGAGTGTTATCGTTGTTCAAAAGATATATCTGTATAATTTTAGCATTAGCAGTTCTGATTTCTGGTTGCAGTACTTCTGCTAAACCAGCTGAACAGCAGGATTTGCTTACCAGTGACTGGGAAACCATAGTAAGTACTGCCGAGGGAACAACGGTTAACTTCTATATGTGGGGCGGAGATGAAAGAATCAACAAATGGGTAGATACTTATGTCTCTTCCAATATGAAAGAAAAGTATAATATCTCAGTCAATCGTGTTCCTATGGATGCAGCAGAATTCATCAATAAGCTCCTGGGTGAGAGGCAAGTGAATCGCGAGAACGGTTCCATCGATCTTTTATGGATTAACGGGGAAAATTTCAAGACTGCAAGGGAAGCAGATATGCTTTGGGGTCCATTCGCTGAAAAACTTCCCAATTTTAATAAATATGTGGAAAAAGAAGCTCCCGATGTAGCGTTTGATTTTGGATACCCGGTCAACGGCTATGAAGTTCCCTATGGGAAAGCGCAATTCGTATTTACTTATGACTCTGCTAAAGTAGCCAATCCACCCAAATCAGCCGAAGAATTGCTTCAGTGGGTTAAAGATAATCCTGGGAAGTTCACCTATCCTCAAGCCCCTGACTTTACAGGCAGTGTGTTCATCCGTCAAGTTATGTATGAGGTGGCGGCAGGATATGAAAGCTTTCCTGAGGAAATCGATGAGCAAAGGCTTGAAGGACAATTAGAACCCCTGTGGGAATATTTAAATGAGCTTAAACCATACCTCTGGAGAAAAGGTGAGACTTATCCTCCTGACCTCGCTGTTTTGGATCAGCTCTATGCTGATGGTGAGATTTTGATGACGATGTGTTATCATCCTACCCGTACTGCAGGACTAGTGGAGCAAGGGTTATTCCCCAAGACTTCCCAGACTATGGTGTGGGAGAAGGGGACTATTGGTAATACTCATTTCTTGGCGATACCATTCAATGCTTCTAATAAAGCGGGAGCTATGGTGGTGGCTGATTTCTTAGAAAGTCCTGAAGCCCAAATATCCAAATATGATCCTCTAAAATGGGGTGATCTTCTGGGCATTGATATCAATAAAATGGAAAAAGAGTATCAGGATCAAGTCGCAGATATACCTTTGGGTGAGGCAAGCTTACCCGCTTCTGTCTTAGCTGCCCACAGAGTTCCGGAGATTCCTGCAGGCTATATTCCTTGGATTGAGGAAGCTTGGTATAAAGAAGTTGCCAGAGGTGTAGGAAATTGAGGTCCTTAATATTAAAAAAATCAACTTGGTTGCCATACTTAATGCTCTCTCCTGTCCTTTTTATATTGGGTGCCTTCTTTATTGGAGGCATCCTTTTGGCCTTTTTACAAAGTCTGGGATACTTTCCCATTATAGGACTGGAAAAATTTACTCTTATTTATTATAAGGAAGTAATAACTTCACCGGATTTCATGGCTGCACTAGGACATTCTTTTTATATCTGTGTTGTTTCAACTCTGATTTCAACAGTAATCGGAGTATATCTTGCATATTATATCGCTGGGTTATCGCATAAAAATAAAGGAATTGATTTTCTATATAAAATCCCAATAGCTGTTCCCCATATCGTTGCCGCTCTCATGATTGTGTTCATGGTATCCCAAGGGGGGATTATCGCTCGTTTGGTAATGAAGATGGGATTTATATCTGAACCGAATCAGTTCCCAAGTCTGATTTATTCTAAGAATGCTATTGGAATCATTCTTATATATATCTGGAAAGAGGTTCCCTTCATCACGTTAATGGTCTATACCGTTATGGCAAACATCCAAAAAAATCTGGGGGAAGTAGCTCTTACTCTGGGAGCAAGCAAGAGACAAGTTTTTTACCATGTAATCCTCCCTTTAAGTACTCCGGCAATTATGTCTGCATCGGTTATCGTTTTTGCCTACTCATTCGGAGCTTTTGAGATTCCCTACCTCCTTGGAGCTACTTATCCACGAACTCTTCCGGTTTGGGCTTATTTAAACTATATCTCTCCTGACCTCACCAATAGACCTATAGCTATGGTTATCAGTATGATTATAACTGTTTTGGCTATAATCATGGTCTGGCTCTATACTGCTTCCCTGAAAAAGTTGGTAAGGTACAAACTATAAGTGAGGTTTGCTCATGAGACTTAACAAAATATTTTCTCTTACAATTTTTTATCTACTAATAACACCATTTATCGTGCTGATTTTGTGGTCTTTTACTCAAACGTGGCCTGCAGGAGAACTGCTGCCTAGCGAATTCGGATTTAGAGGATGGAGGTATATCCTTGAACCTCACAGTAAAGTCTGGCATAGTTTACTGGTTAGTTTGTCTCTCTCGGGAGCGGTGACATTAATAAGCCTAATCATAAGTATACCGGCAGGTAAGGCTATCGCTCATTATGATTTTGTTGGTAAGAGTCTGGTTGAAACATTAATTCTAGCACCTATCATTGTTCCTCCGATTGCGGTGGGAATGGGGATACATCTTTCTTTTATTAAGTATGGGTTAGCTGATTCATTCTTAGGTGTGCTTCTTATCCACCTAACGGTTACGTTGCCGTATTCAGTACGTATCTTTATCAGTGTATTTAAAGCTGCAGGCACAAAATGGGATGAACAAGGTAGAACTCTCAAGGCTAATTGGTGGGCCCGTTTCAGATATATCACTTGGTACTTGATTAAGCCCGGTTTAGTAACAGGCAGCGCACTGGTCTTTAATGTTTCTTTCAGTCAGTATTTTCTTACATTCTTGATTGGAGGGGGAAAAGTGATTACCCTTCCGCTAATACTATTTCCTTTTATTAATAGCGGGGATAGAGTTATCGCTTCATCGCTTAGTCTTATCTTTATTTTATCATCTTTGTTTTTTATGATTATCGCAGAAAAATGTATAGAAGATAACCAGAGACAGTCGGAGTTCTATTATTTATAGGAGAGAAGTAATAATGCCATACATCCAAATACAAAAACTCAGCAAGCTTTACAAAGGTCAGGTAGTCATTGACCATATATCCCTGTGTGTAAACCATGGAGAGTTCGTGGTCCTGGTAGGGCCTTCAGGGTGTGGGAAGACGACAACTCTCAAGCTTCTGGCGGGGCTGATAGAACCGGATAGTGGCTCGATTACTATAGATGGACAAAACGTTACTAACCTATCAGCAGAAAAAAGAGATGTAGTTATGGTTTTTCAAGATAATTTATTATTTCCGCATATCACAGTTGCTCAAAATATAGGATTCGGGCTGAAGATGAAAGGGGTTAAAGAAGACAAGATTAAAGCCAAGGTACAGGAGATGCTCAGTCTTATCCAACTTGAAGGAATGGAAGAACGTTACCCAGACCAATTATCTGGTGGACAGAGGCAAAGGGTAGCTTTAGCCCGGGCATTAGCACTAGAACCTAAAGTTCTTCTCTTGGATGAACCTTTATCAAGCTTAGATCCAGCTTTAAGATGTGATATGAGAGATTTTATTCTGGAGATTCACAAAACATTAGATATGACAACAATCTGTGTCACCCATGATTGCGAGGAAGCCCTTCATATGGCAGACAAAATAGCTGCAATGTTTGAAGGATCTATTGTACAATATGCCGTGCCTCAAGAAATCTACTACAGACCTTTAAGCGGTAAGGTTGCCCATCTTTTCGGTAGATACAACATCCTGGAATGCCCTCTCTTTGATGGTACCTTGTTACAGAAGTGTAAGGTATTGACAGAAGCTCAAGCACTAACATGCGAAACGGTGGTTTATGTGCGGCCTGAGAGTATATGGATAACGAAGACGCCAACAAAGGATGCTCTAATCGGAAAGGTTTTGAGAACCATTTTTATTGGAGAAAAGAGAATAGTCTGTTTCTCCTACAATGATAAGGAATTAGTAGCCTATTCGTGGGGAAGGCAGGAATATAAAGCAGGAGATAAATTATTTTTTAATATAAGATGGGAAGACTGTTTGGGGAAAAGCGGGGAAGAAGATGAAAATATCAGTGGTTGTGCCCATATTTAATGAAGAAGCTACAATTCTTGATACCCTGGATATGCTGGATGAGCTCGAAGGGGATAAAGAGGTAGTTTTGGTGGACGGGGGTAGTACCGATAAAACCATTGAACTAATTGGTGATCGGGCTAAATTAGTGAAGAGTCCTAAAGGCAGAGCCAAGCAGATGAACCAAGGAGCTGAGGTAACAACTGGAGAGGCTATCCTTTTTTTACATTGTGACAGCAAAGTTGGGAGGAGTATTTTGAAATGTATTGGCAAGGCATTGATGGATACTAAGGTAATAGGTGGAGGGTGTACGTTGGAGATAGATGATCCGCGCTTTATTTTTAAGATTATCTCCTTCGGGTCCAACCTAAGACCCAAGATGAGTGGTATTTTTTTCGGTGACCAAGGTATCTTCGTGCGGAGAGAAGCATTTAAGAGGGTCGGTGGTTTCCCAGACATCGAGCTTATGGAGGAATGGGAGTTCTGCCGCAAGCTGAAAAAGGTTGGCAAGCTTGTGCAACTACCTGAGAGGATAGTTACTTCGGCAAGAAGATGGCACAAAAATGGCATTTGGAAAACTATATGGATAATGCATAAGTTGAAAGCACTTTATCTCAGAGGAGTACCCCCAGAAGAACTGAACCGTATTTACAGGGATGCGAGGTGAGAATAATGCTGATTGTACTAATGTCAAGGACTCCTGTTCCTGGCTATACGAAGACTAGGCTGCAAACTCATTTAAGCGGGGAAAAGTGTGCTCAGCTCCATGAGGCTTTTATTAAGGATATGATATTTATGTTGCGAGGTTCAGGGTTAGAAACAGCTCTTGCTTTTACACCAGCTTCGGGTGAAAGGATTATGGCTTCTATCACCGGGAAATCGTTACCATTATTTCCGCAACAAGGAGAATATTTAGGAGAGAGGATGCAGAGTTGTGTTCAATGGGGGTGTGACAAAGGTTTTGCAAAGATTGGGTTAATAGGGACAGATATGCCTGATATCCAACCATCTTATTTGAAAAAAGCTGATGAATTACTTGACAGGTACGATGTCGTTATTGGACCAACTTTAGATGGAGGATACTGCTTCATAGGTATGAAGAGAGTAATCCCCGAAGTCTTTGGAAATCTAAGCTGGGGAAAAGGTTCTGTGCTGGAGCAGACTGTTGCAATTCTGGAAGAGCTTGAACTTAGCTGGACGTTGTTACCCAAGCTGAGAGATATTGATGTATGGGAAGACCTGGTCGATTTGAGAGATTCTCTGGCTAATCGAGCTAACTTTTTGGAATTCTATCCCATCCATACCAGTGAATACTTAATGAGTCTTAAGGATTTAAGCTGAGAAAGGAGATGATGGACAATGTTGAAAGATGAATTAAGGGATAGCGTTTGTCGTTATGTCAATAGCAAGGAAGTTAAGGAAAGATTAACAGTACCCTCCAGTCAGGCTATAATCGTCGATGACCTAGCCCAAGGGGAGTATAATCTAAATTATCTCTTAAGAGTTTTTGATGGAGATGGGAAAGAAAAGGACAAGAATAGAGCTTATGTTTTCAGGGTTAATACTGGAAGTCAGATGCAACTAAAAGATCAGATAGGGTATGAGTATCGGGCATTGGAGATTTTAGGTGATAGTGGTGTTACCCCGAGACCTATCTATCTTGATGGCAGTAAAAAAGATATACCTTATGGATTACTTATCATGGAATATTTACCTGGCAGGCCTTTAAACTATGCAACTGACTTGAAAAGGGCGGCCTATACCTTTGCCAAGATTCACAGTATCCCTGTAAGTGACACTGATGCAGCTGCCCTTGTGAAAGAAGAATATCCATTTACAGCCATCTATAAAGAAGCTGATTGCTTGCTTAAGACATTCTTCGCTTGTGAACGGGTAGATTCAGAACTTAAAGAAATGTTTTATAGGATAATGGATTGGGCTTACAAAGCAAAGGAGGAGGAAAAGTATTTTCGCAGCGATCCATGGCAGTGTATTATCAATACCGAAGTGAATTCCCATAATTTCATTGTAAATGAAGACAGAGGAATAACCTACCTGATAGATTGGGAGAAACCTATCTTAGGAGAACCTGCTCAGGACTTAAGTCATTTTCTTATACGTACAACAACTCTATGGAAGGCTGACTATATTCTTTCGACAGAAGAGGAAAAATACTTTTTGACTGAATATCTCAAAGGTGTTCCAGGATCTCCTCTAAAGTCTACTTTATTGGAGCGGGTAGAGATGTTCAAGCCTTTTATCCATCTTAGAGCAGTTTCCTGGTGTGCAATGGCTTGGGTTGAGTATACTAGTCCTGGAAGATTATTGCGTAATGAAGATACTTTTACGAAAATAAAAAGTTACGTAGAGCCAAATTTTATCAAAGAATTATTTCCAAATATAAAATTTAAATAATATTTAATAATAAAATTATAATTATGAGAAATCATTCACAAATTTCTATAACAATTTTTTATATTGTATAGTATAATTTATATTGCATTATAAATTAGTGTATATTATTCTTTTTATAGGTTGTTAAATTTTTAACTATCTATAAATAAAAATCATAGTACATTATAAAGTGTTATCTCTTGTTTGTGAATTATTTCTTTATAATTAGATTTGTAGTATCACATTTATGAATCGGATTAAAAAGGATAGTGAAGAAAGGGGTACCTTATAATGGCTAATCTTAGTATTAATGAATTACTCAAGGCAAAGATGAAAGCAGTCATCGATGACTGTATGGGAGATTCTCCAGCGTTTTGTTCAGCTACATGTCCTTTACACCTAGATGTTAAAGGATATGTTGGCAAAATCGGTGAAGGAGAGTATAATAAAGCCTTAGATATCATCCGTAAGGATGTACCTTTCCCTGGCATTCTAGGGCGTATCTGTGCCCATCCCTGTGAAGAAAAATGCAAACGGGGAGAAGATGTATGTAAGGGAGAAAAACAACCGATTTCCATAATGGCACTCAAACGTTTCGCTGCAGACTATGACAATGAAAATACATGGAATCTAGATATTGAAGCTGAAAAAGAGCAAAAAGTTGCAGTGGTTGGGGCTGGTCCTGCAGGAGCAATGGCTGCCTACCTATTGAGAAGAAAAGGATATAATGTAACGATTTTTGAAGCACTGCCTGTAGTGGGCGGAATGTTGAGAGTCGGGATTCCATCTTATAGACTACCTCGAAATGTTATTGACTTTGAATATAGTATTCTGGAGAAACTGGGTGTTGAAGTCAAGCTTAATACCAAAATAGGTGAGGACATACCATTTAGTAAACTGGAATCAGATTTCGATGCCGTGTTTGTAGCAGTGGGGGCTCATAAGAGCTTCATGATGAATCTGCCGGGTGCTGATTTAGACGGAATACTACCTGGAACAGATTTCCTAAGAAATGCAAGTCTGGGTAATCCAATAGAAATGGGCAAAAAGGTTACGGTTATCGGTGGAGGAAATGTTGCGATAGATGTTGCCCGTACTGCTGTGAGATTAGGAGCAGAAAAAGTTACTTTAGTCTGCTTAGAGAAATGTGACGAAATGCCTGCCCATCAATGGGAAGTTGAGGAAGCAAAAGAAGAAGACATTGAAGTGGTCAATTCTTTCGGAGTCAAATCTTTCCGAGGTGAAGGGCAATTAAACCAGATTGAACTGATGGAATGCAGCAGTGTATTTGATGAGGATGGTAAATTTAATCCGCAATACAATGAAAGTAATACCAAATTTATTAATGCAGATACAGTAGTAATAGCCATTGGCCAGACCATGATTAATGATTTTGTAGAGGACAAGAACTTGCTTGCTCCAAACGGTAAAATGCAGGCTGATCAAGTTACTTTACAGACTGCTAATCCTAAGGTTTTTGCTGGAGGAGACGCTGTCGGCAGACCGCTATTGGCTATCGAAGCACTTGCCCATGGTAAGAAAGCTGCTATTTCTATAGATAGATACTTTAAAGGTGAAGACCTTGCAGTTGACAGAGATAATGAAGGAACATATGAAACGAAGCTTATAAAAGATTTTAAGGATGAAGACAGAGGCACTGTCAGAAAACATATGGCAAGAATCTCAATCGAACGACGCAAGGCAAGCTTCGAGGAAGTCGAGCTTGGGTTTACTGAAGATCAGGCTAAAGAGGAAGCTTCCCGGTGTCTGCAGTGTGAATGTAAAACTTGTATGAAACACTGTGAGATGCTTAATGATTTCTGCGAGTATCCGAAGCAGATTATGGAAAAGACCATGCAAGATCAAGGAATCGAACCTTTACTCGCATATTCTTGTAACATGTGCAGCCAATGTACCATCAACTGTCCACGGGAATTCAAGTTTGCTGAGATATTCATGGATATCAGAAAAGAGCTTGTAAAATCTGGGGACGGACCGTTACCTAAGCACAAACCGATAAAAATACACCAGACACTTGGATTCTCGGCTGCCTTCAATATCGTTCAGCCTGACTTGAAAGCCGGTTTCACTAAGAGAGTATTCATGCCTGGTTGTGCCTTACCTTCTTATAACCCTGAAGCCGTAGGAGGTATCTTGAAATATCTGCAGGAAGTCCTGCCCGGTACCGGAGCAGTGCTTAAATGCTGCGGTAAACCGACCAAAGCTCTAGGCCAAGAGAAAGACTTTAAAGAGAGATACTCTCAATTGGAAGCAGCTTTTAATCAATTAGGAGTAGATGAGATTATCGTTGCTTGTCAATCTTGTTACGATACAGTGAGCACGTATAGTCCGGACAAGAAGGTTATCTCTCTCTATCAAGTTATGATGGAACATGGTATCCCCGAAGCCGCTAAGGGAACAGGGAAAGGCAAAAAGTTTGCTCTCCACGATTCTTGTGTTACTCGAAATGTATCAGAGATTCATGACGGTGTGCGGTATATCATGAAAGAAGCAGGCTTTGAGATTGAGGAACTGGAGAATTCGAGAGAGAATACGCGCTGCTGTGGTTTTGGAGGAATGATAGTCCCAGCTAATCCCGACCTTGCTATGAGAGTTATGAAGCGCAGGACAGCTGAAGCCAAGTCGGATACTATCGTAACCTACTGTGCGGCCTGTCGGGAGTCCATGGTAAGGGGAGGTAAAAAAGGTTTTCACCTCATGGATTTAATTTTCCTACCAGGGTGTGCTGATAAAGAAGCTCCGGGTCTTGGGGGACCTCTGAATAGTTGGATGAATCGTTACAAATCCAAGCTGCAAATTAAGAAAGCACACTTGAAAAACTAGATCTTTTCTAAATTATTTGTAAGGTTTATAGAGTACTTTATAGGGTAATATGACCTGTGAAGTACTCTATATAGCAATAATATTTCATGATTTTCAGGAGTTAAATAATGAAAGGAGGAGAGGGATAGATGGGTAATATTAGCCTTACTGGTATTAGAGAAAGTAACAAGGAGAAACTGCAGGAAGTTATTAAGGAAAGCGGCGGAGTTAAAGCTGAAGATTGCTACCAATGTGGGAAGTGTAGTGCAGGCTGTCCTGTTGTCTTTGGGATGGATAATACCCCGCGCCAAATTATGAGATTTCTTCAACTTAGTATGGTCGACGAAGCTTTGAAGTCCAATACTATCTGGATGTGTGCAGGTTGTCAGACTTGTTCAGTACGCTGCCCCAAAGAAGTGGATATTGCCAGAGTAATGGAGAGCCTAAGGATTCTTGCTAGAGAAAAAGGCTACATTACGGAGAAAAGCATTAATCTTTTTCATGAACTATTCCTGAAGTCTGTAGAAGCAACAGGAAGAGTTTACGAAATGGGTCTGATTCTTGGTGCCAACATTATTGGAATGAAACCTCTAAAAGATGCGGAGTTTGGTCTGCCTATGATAACAAGGGGTAAGCTGGCACTTATGCCTCATAAGATTAAAGATAATGGTGAAGTGAAAAAAATATTCGAAAATGCTCGGAAACGGGGTGCAAAAGTATGAAGTATGCGTACTTTCCCGGCTGCTCTTTAAGTTCTACAGGAATAGAATATGATTTGTCTACTAGAGAAACAGCCCGGGTATTAGGAATCGATTTGTGGGAAATTCCGGAATGGAATTGCTGCGGAGCTTCCAGCGGGCACTTGACCGATCATCTGCTTTCCCTGGCACTTCCTGCCAGGAATATGGCAATAGCGGAAGAAGCGGGACTAGATGTTGCGATCCCCTGTGCGGCCTGTTATGCACGCAGTAAGAATACAGAATTAGCTGTATGTAATTCAGCAGAGATGAGACAGGAAATCGAAGAAGTTATTGAACGGAAATATGAAGGCAAAGCGAAAGCCAGAGCCTTACTCGATATTATTGCGAATGATATCCAAGCCGAGGTTATAAAAGAAAAAGTTCACAAAGAATTAAAAGGAATCAAAGCAGCCTGTTATTACGGTTGTCTTCTGGTTCGGCCGCTTGCTGTTGGATTTGATGATCCTGAAGATCCACAATCCATGGATAACTTAGTGAAGAGCCTTGGAGGAGAAACTGTGGATTGGGCTTATAAGACTGAATGCTGCGGAGCAAGCTGTCCTACAACTGTACCGGAAACAGGCAAAAAGATGCTGGAAAGAATTTTTGAATCAGCAAAAAATGCAGGTGCAAACTGTTTAGTTACAGCTTGTCCCATGTGCCTGAACAATCTTGATATGAGACAAGGTCAGGTAGAGAAGACATATAGTAAAAAATATGATATGCCTGTATTTTATTTCACTGAATTAACTGGCTTGGCTTTCGGTGTTGAACCAACCAAACTAGGGTTGAACAAACACTTTGTAGATGCTATGGGTCTGGTTAATGAAGTGTTAAAAGCTGATGGCAGGAGGGAAACTGCATGAAGCGTGTAGGAGTATTTATTTGTCATTGTGGTACCAATATTGGTGGGGTGGTAGACTGTCCCAAAGTAGCAGAAATAGCTAAAGACTACCCTGGTGTAGTTTACTCGGTAGATAATAAATACATGTGTTCCGAACCAGGGCAAGAACTTATTAAGAAAGCAATAAAAGAGCAAAACCTGGACAGGGTTGTTGTTGCTTCCTGTTCCCCTCGTATGCATGAACCGACTTTTCGGAGATGTGTGGAAAACGCGGGGATGAATGCCTATTTCATGGAAATGGCCAATATTAGAGAACATTGTTCTTGGGTTCATGCCTCAGAAAAAGATAAAGCCACAGAAAAAGCATGCGATTTAGTTAAGATGGCAGTAGCTAAAGCCATTATGAATAAGCCTTTACAGAAAGCTACGATTCCAGTAACGGATAGAGCTTTGGTAATTGGTGGCGGTATCGCAGGGATTCAGGCGGCTTTGGATCTAGCCAATGCTGGACACGTGGTTGATATAGTTGAAAAAGAGCCTTCCATCGGTGGTAAGATGGCTCAAATCGATAAGACCTTCCCCACTTTAGACTGCTCAGCTTGTATTCTAACCCCGAAGATGGTTGATGCTTCCAGTCATCCAAACATCAATCTCATCACTTACTCAGAGGTTGAAAAAGTAGAAGGTTTTGTTGGTAACTTTGATGTTACTATAAGAAAAAAAGCACGTTCTGTTGATATGTCGGTGTGTACAGGTTGCGGTGTATGTATGTCAAAATGTCCTTCCAAAGTTGACAGTGAATTTGAGATGCTGCTGTCTAAGAGGAAAGCGATTTATACTCCGTTTCCCCAAGCCATACCGAATAAGCCCGTAATCGACCGGGATAATTGCACTTATTTTAAAACTGGAAAATGTGGGATTTGCCAAAAAGTCTGTACTTTAGGCGCAATTGATTATACCCAGGAAGATGAATTTGTCGTTACTCGTTATGGAGCGATAGTGATATCTACCGGGTTTGAACAGTTCGATCATTCTGTCTACGGTGAATATGGCTATGGAAAGTATCCGGATGTCATCACAGGTATGCATTTTGAAAGACTGATTAATGCCTCTGGCCCAACCATGGGCAAGATCAAAAGACCTTCTGATGGTAAAGTGCCTAAAAATGTTGTCTTTATCAAATGTGTGGGTTCCAGAGATGTGGCTAAAGGTAAGTCTTATTGTTCCAAAACATGCTGTATGTATACTGCTAAACATGCTACCCTTGTTACCGAAAAAATTGAAGACTCCAATGTCTATATCTTTTATATGGATGTGCGGACAGGTGGTAAGGGATATGAAGAGTTCTATAATCGCACTAGAGAAAAATATGATGCGCAATACATCCGAGGTAGGGTATCAAAAGTATTTAAACAAGGTGATAAACTAATTGTCCGTGGAGAAGATACTTTACTATCTCAAGCAGTGGAAATCGAAGCGGATATGGTGGTTTTAGCGACAGCGATGGTACCTCAGGCAGATGCTTCTAAATTAGCTCAGAAGATCGGAATCGGGTATGATAAGGATCATTTCTTTACCGAAGCTCATCCGAAGTTAGCACCGGTTGAGACCCATACTCAGGGAGTCTATCTGGCTGGCGCATGTCAAGGTCCAAAAGACATTCCGGAATCAGTTGCTCAAGCGAGTGCTGCAGCTGCTAAGGCTTGTGGCCTTTTATCCAAATCGGAAATGCTTACAGAACCGATTATATCCGTAGTGAATGAGAGTATCTGTGTGGGCTGTGGACTATGTGTTCCTATTTGTCCATACAAAGCTATCGACTTAAAGACTATATCGGAGCGTGACCATGGCAAGACCATTGAACGCTTAGTAGCAGATGTTAACGGTGGATTATGTCAAGGTTGTGGAGCCTGTACGGTTGCGTGCCGTTCCGGTGCCCTTGATTTGAAACACTTTACTGATCAACAAATCCTGGCGGAGGTGAATGCGTTGTGTCTGTAAATGAAGTTCAGCAAAATAAAGAAGTTGAGCAAAACTGGGAACCTAAGATTTTAGTTTTTGCTTGTACCTGGTGTACGTATGCAGGTGCTGATTTGACAGGACTGAGCAGACTTCAGTACCCGCCAAACATCAGAATTTTAAAAGTTCCCTGTTCAGGCAGGGTTAACCCTCAGTTCGTTATCAAGGCTTTTCAAAAAGGAGTAGACGGGGTACTGGTAGCGGGATGTCATCCTGGAGACTGCCATTATACTTCAGGTAATTATTTCACCAGACGCAGATTTCTTTTGATGAGACGTTTGATGGAATATATCGGAATGGAACCCCAAAGATTTCAGAACCGTTGGATTTCAGCTGCGGAAGCTCCTAAATTTCAGCAGGTTATTACGGAGATGACTGAAGAAATAAGGACTTTAGGACCTAACAGGAAGTTGAGGGATGACCAATGGTAGATTTGACATTAGAGATTAGAAAAACAGCCAAAGAATTACTGGAAAAAGGTGAGGCCAAAGTAGTGCTGGGTTGGGAAAAAGGTAACTTCCCCTATTCGACCACACCTGTTTTTATCGATAAACCTGAGGATACTGAAAGGCTTATTTGGGATGAGTACTGTATTAATAATCTTGCTCTTTACATGCTGGATTACAAGCACCTCGATGGTAAAGTTGGGATCTTCGTCAAAGGGTGTGATTCCAGGGGAATCAACAGGCTAGTCCAAGACAAGCAGTTGGACCGAGAAAAGGTGATCTTGATAGGTTTATCTTGTCCAGGTATGAAAGATGAGAAAAAAGCTAAAGAATTAGGGCCTAATGCCGATATCCCTATGGCTCAAAAGTGTCAGGATTGTCGGTATCCAGATCCTGTGGTCTATGATGTATTCCTAGGTGAGAAGCAGAACAAAAAAGTACCTGAAAAAATTGATACATCAGATGTTGAGGAGATGGAAACCAAGAGTCCCGATGAAAAATATCGATTCTTCACTACAAATTATGAGAAATGTCTGCGTTGCTATGCTTGTCGTAACGTCTGTCCTGCTTGTAACTGTAAAGAATGTATATTTGATCAGACTGCTACCGGTTGGTTGGCAAAGGCTAATAACGTGTCTAATAACATGTTCTTTGCGTTAACTAGAGCTATGCATGTTGGTGGCAGATGTATCGAGTGTGGTGAGTGTGAAAGGGTATGTTCGGTGAATATTCCTATCATGCTTCTCAACAAAAAGATAATCAAGGATATCAATTTCCTTTTCGGTGACTACGACGCAGGTCTTGAAACAGAAGAAAGGCTTCCACTTGGTGGCTATGATTATACTGATCCTGAAGAATTTATGTAGGGAGGTGGAAAAATGCTTGTTGTTCTAAAAGCGAAGCTCAAAGATATTCTGAATACTCTAGCTGAAGAATATAAAGTTTTGGTACCGGCCAAGATAGAGGATACTTCTAAATTTATCTCTTATAAGGATAATGTTGATATAATACTGGACGAAAATGTTAAGCTGTCTCCCAAGGATGTCTTTTTTCCGCAAACAGAGAAAATGTATAAGATGAAAACGGTAAAGACATCTATGGAGTTGGAAAACATAACTGACGAAGCAGGAAAGAAGCTTCTTTTCGGCGTCAGATCTTGTGACATGAAAAGTCTGGATTGTTTCGATCAGGTGTTTTTGACCAAAGGGTATATAGACGAGTTCTATAAAAATAAAAGGGATAGTGTTGTAACTATAGCTCTTAGTTGTTCTCAACCGATGCAGACCTGTTTCTGTTCAGCCATGGGGGTTGATTCTCAAAAAGCTGTAGGTGCAGACGTCCAAGCGTACGATCTGGGAGATAAAATAGGGCTGGAAGCTATCTCCGATGAAGGCAGCAAGGTAATTGAATTAATCAAAGGACAGCTGACGGAGGAGGGAGCCGAGGTACCCCAGCCTGGAGAGTTCTATTTAAAAGTAGACGCAGATGGAGTATCTGAAAAGCTTAATGGTATGTTTGAATCTCCAATCTGGGACGATGTATCTAAGAAGTGCCTGAATTGTGGTGCTTGTACTTACGTTTGCCCAACCTGTCACTGCTTTGATATATCTCAAGAAGTTAGAGGCGAAAATGTAACCAAGTATCGCTGTTGGGATTCTTGCATGTTTGGAGAATATACCCAGATGGCAGGAGGCCACAATCCCAGACCGACCAAAAAAGAAAGGGTCAGGAACAGGTTCATGCATAAGCTGAACTACTTCCCTGATCGGTACAATATGCTCTTATGTACTGGCTGCGGAAGGTGTATAAATGTTTGTCCTGTTAACTTGGATATTACCTCCGTTATTAAGCAGATAAAGGAGGCGGAGTAGATGTGTGAAAATTGTAGTTGCGGTAATGACCATAACCACGATCATGACCATGACCAAAATGTATTGATTCCTCAAAGAGGAAAGATAATTAATATCGTCGAAGAAACTTCAGATACTAAGACCTTCTCTATTAGTACGATAGATGATAAAAAACCCTTCGATCCACAGCCCGGTCAACTCGGGATGCTGTCGTTAGGGAATGTCGGAGAGGCTATCTTCTCGGTAACGAATAAAGGGGAGAACCACATCGAAATGGCAATCAAAGCCGTAGGTGAGCTTACTAATGCCCTGCATGAAGTAGAAGTTGGGCAGGAAGTAGGTATCAGAGGAGCATATGGCAATGGGTTCCCACTTGATTTTTGCAAAGGTAAAGACCTTCTCTTTATCGGAGGAGGAATCGGTCTTGCCCCTGTTCGTAGCCTGATTATGCATTGTATCAGAAACCGTGATGATTATGGCAAACTGACGGTTATTTATGGAGCTAGGTCTAAAGCAGACTTATGCTTTAAAGAAGACTTGTTTGAAAACTGGCCCAAAGTCCCCAACATGGATGTCTTTGTTACGATTGACAGAGAAGAAGAAGGTTGGGATGGTCATGTTGGATTTGTGCCGTCTTATGTGGAAGAGCTGGCCTTAAAACCACAAGTTACTGTTGTATGCGGACCCCCTATTATGATTAAATTCACTCTACCGGGTCTGCAGAAGATGGGTTATGCTGATACAGATATCATCACTACTTTGGAAATGCGGATGAAATGCGGCGTAGGTAAATGCGGCCGTTGTAACATTGGATCTAAGTATGTCTGTCTGGATGGACCGGTGTTTACACTGGCGGAAATGAAAGATTTGCCGCAGGAATATTAAGTTAACATATTTGAATGAAAAGACCCGTATCATGTGATGATACGGGTCTCAACTTAAGGACTTGACCATCTTTATTTTGCTCCCCTAGAGAGCCATTCCCTTCAAGAAATCATAGATTTCTTTTCGTTCTCCCACAGTTAGGATCTCCACCGCTTTTTCTTCAGGGAAAACAGTATATATCACTCGGTAATGCTTTGATATCTCACTGGCTAGTGATACTCTGTGAATCGAATAATAGGGTCCGTTTAAACGTTTAAACTCTAACGGGTCATGCTCTAAGTTTAACATCACTTGAGGGATTTCCTTAAGAACCCTCCCCTGCAGTTTAATTAGATTCCTTTCGGCTCTACTTGTAAGGAATACCTTCCACTCTTCACTTTGATACTGTGGATGACCATTATCAAGTATGGGAATTTCACGCCACCATAACGTATGTCCTTGACTTAAAGAGAGGCGGGCTTCTTCTGACAAACGATCCAATACTGTACTCAACTGGATTTTCCGTTCAAGGTACCTCGTTTGCAGCAGGTCTCCGGAACACCCCTCTTTATGAAGGTCATTAAGAATGAAATCTTCGAAGAAATCAGATAACGGACCTACTGAACGTTCTGCAGTACACAGATTAAGTTTGCCTTCAGGATCTATTCTTATTTCTAGGTAATCGCCCGGCATAAGACCGAGGAAATTCTGCAGCTCAGCAGGCAGAGCGATTTCTCCACGAGCCTTCATCTTTACCCTGTAACTTTTCATCAGTTCCCCTCCAAACATTCTTTATATATTTGAATATTAAAAATATTCAAATTACTTCTAAGCTTATTATATTACGCTTTGCTGTTTTATGTCATGTTGCTGAGCACGTAATTAAGACTGTTGAGGCCCTTGTAATTACCAAACAGCTTTTACGGCTGATTCATCTAGAATAATTTTTGACATATTTAGGGAGTGTAAGATATAATGAATTATTATAAATTGAAAACAATTAATAAACCCTATGATGGTGAAAAACGGTAGGTTCGGTCGTTTAGAGAGGGAATAGACAGGTGCATTTTAGTCATGGATAATGCTCTGGAGGTGGAAGATTCCTCGATACGTAACCGGGGTCGCACAGGAGGGATGGTAGGGAAAAGCTTTTGCCTAGTAGTTACCAGCGGGTAGCCCGTTATAGCTATAAAGTGCCGGGAAAGTGTTGATTGATTTTTTTGTGGGGCAGTAATGTCTTAAAGAATGTTACTTTTTTCGGAATAAAGGTGGTACCGCGAGTCTTTCGTCCTTTGGGTTGAGAGGCTTTATTTATTAGAGGATATTTGTGCATTACCTACTCACCGGAATCTGTCAGTCAAGGTGAACGCTACACCGCAGCAAGCACTTTTCGGCAATAGCGACCTCCTGTCGTAAAGTCCACGGATGGACAAATACCGCGGTGCCATGGATGGCAAGGAGCGGTAAACTGCCGCGCTCCGCATCCGTGCTCCGCTTGTCTGCATGCTACGGTGCAGCTATAAATTGTAGATTAGCTTCTCTGCTATAAAGTTTCGCTTAGTAACACACTAATATAAATAACATAAAAAAAGTATGCCAGAAAAGGTGAAAGGGGTTATACATATGAGTGATGAATTAAATTTGGCTAAAGTATATGATCCTGGTCAAGTAGAAGAGAAATGGTATAAATATTGGGAGGAGAATGGATTTTTCACTCCAAAGGTAGAGCCGGACAAGGAGGGATTCAGTATTGTTATGCCTCCTCCTAATGTTACGGGATCTCTTCACTTAGGCCATGCAATGGATAATACTCTTCAGGATATCTTAACCCGTTTTAAAAGGATGCAGGGGTTTAATACTTTATGGCTGCCAGGGACCGACCATGCCGGGATAGCTACTCAAGCTAAGGTAGAAGAACAATTAGCAATAGAAGGAACCAACAGGCATGAGTTAGGTCGGGATAAATTCTTGGAGAGAGTTTGGGAATGGAAAGAAGAGTATGGTGGAACCATCACTCGTCAGCTTCGCAAGTTAGGTGCCTCCTGTGACTGGTCTAGGGAAAGGTTCACTATGGATGAAGGCTGTTCTCAGGCTGTACGTGAAGTATTCGTCAAATTATATGAAAAGGGCCTCATATATCGAGGAAACTATATTGTGAATTGGTGCTCCAAATGTCACACTACCATTTCTGATATCGAAGTTGAGCATAACGAAAAAGAAGGGAACCTATGGCATATCCATTATCCTGCCAAAGATGGGGGACAAGGGGTTATCGTTGCCACTACTCGACCTGAGACTATGCTCGGAGATGTGGCGGTAGCTGTACACCCGGAAGATGAAAGATATATTCACCTTGTAGGGAAGACAGTTATCCTGCCATTATTAAATAAGGAATTACCGGTCATAACCGATGAATATGTAGATAAGGAATTTGGGACTGGGGCAGTTAAGATAACGCCAGCTCATGACATTAATGACTTTGAGATGGGGCTACGGCATAAACTCCCACAGCTTAATATTCTAAACAGCGATGCAACCGTTAATGAGAACGGTGGTAAGTATCAGGGAATGGACAGATATGATGCTCGTAAGGCTATTGTTAAGGACCTGGAGGATTTGGGTCTTTTAGTAAAGATTGAGCCTCATACTCATGCTGTCGGAGAATGTTATCGCTGCTCAACTACGGTTGAACCTAGAGTTAGTAAACAATGGTTCGTTAAGATGAAACCACTTGCTGAACCCGCTATGAAAGTTGTTCTGGATGGCACTCTGCAATTTGTACCTGAACGTTTCTCAAGGATATATATAAGTTGGCTGGAGAATATCAGAGATTGGTGTATCTCTCGTCAGCTCTGGTGGGGACATCGTATCCCTGTTTGGTATTGCCAGGACTGTGGAGAAGAGCTATGTCATAAGGAAGAACCAACGTCATGTGCGAAATGTGGTAGTGAAAAACTAGTGCAAGATCCAGATGTTCTCGATACTTGGTTCTCATCAGCGCTTTGGCCATTTTCTACTATGGGTTGGCCTGAAGAGACAGCAGAATTGAAGCAATTCTACCCGACTAGTGTCCTTGTAACAGGAAGGGATATCATCTTCTTTTGGGTGGCAAGAATGATCTTCATGGGACTGGAATTCCAGCAGGAAGTTCCATTTCACAAAGTAATGATCCATGGATTAATTCTTGATCCTCAGGGACGTAAAATGAGCAAATCTTTAGGGAATGGCATTGACCCCATTGAAGTAATAGAAAAATATGGGGCGGATAACCTGAGATTTATGCTTATAACCGGGAATACCCCAGGGAATGATTTGAGATTCCATGTGGAAAGATTGGAAGCTACGAGGAACTTTCTAAATAAGATTTGGAACGCTTCTCGGTTTGTTATGATGAATCTCGTCGATTACGAAGGGATGCCTAGAGGGGAATTGACTCTATCCGATAGATGGATTCTTTCGCGTTATGAAGATACGGTACAAGGAGTAACCGCTGCTTTAGATCGCTTTGATCTGGGGGAAGCAGGAAGGTTACTTTATGAATTTATCTGGAATGAATACTGTGATTGGTATATAGAACTATCTAAGAAGAGGCTTTATAACAAGGAAGATCAAGTGGGTAGGAATACCGCCCAGAGTATACTTCTTGAAGTGCTTGAAGGTACGATGAGACTTCTTCATCCGTTCATGCCCTTCTTGACGGAGGAAATATGGCAGCACCTGCCTACCAACGGCCAGACCATTATGCTTAGTAGCTATCCCCAGATTGAAGAGTATAGGGACGAGCAAGCTGAAAGAGAGATGACTCTATTGATGGATGTCATCAAGGCGGTTCGTAACATCCGAGCTGAGATGAATGTAGCTCCTGGAAAGAAAGCCGACATCATAATGGTATCGCCTGAAAAAGAAATTAGGGAGATATTAAAAAAAGGTATAGATGAGATGAAACAATTGTCCAGTAGTGAAAACATCACGCTTATGGAACAATTGGATAACAATATCCCCCAATCAGCCAGTGCTGTCCTTCCGACGGTTACTATCTATCTGCCTCTTACAGGGTTGCTTGATTTGGATAAAGAATTAGCAAAAACGCGTAAAGATATCGATAATGCTATTGGTGAGCAGAAGAGATTAGAAGGAAAGCTGAATAATCCAGGATTTGTTGCTAAAGCTCCGGAAGATGTAATAGCCAAGGAGAAGGAAAAGCTTGAGGCCATCTTGGCGAGACTAGCTTCACTGAAGCAAAGATTGGATGATCTTAGTGAGGATGAAGGTAAGTGAGTGATATCACATATTTGAGCATTACCCGCTTACCGCGCGCCGAAGCTGTTCACTTGCTGATTTCGCTAATGTGCCAAACCTTAGGGTAATACCTGACGTTAACCGTGGCACATCTTAACGCTTATCAGCTGCGTTCTCGACGCTTCTCTGCTCTAAAGGTTCGCTAAGTAATGCTCAAATATCGTTAAGATCATTTTTAAGCAGTAGTAATGAGAAGTAACAGGAAAAAGGAAATAGGTAATGACTGATAATTATTATAGGGAAAAGAATGCGGAATATGAAGAGACCTTAGCTTTTATCAAGGATCTAACAAAGTTCGGGATTAATTTTGGTTTGGAACGAATAAGAGCTTTGCTGGATAGGTTAGGGAATCCGGAGCAAAAGTTAAAGATTATTCATATAGGCGGTACGAATGGTAAAGGATCAACAGCTGCTATTCTACAGGCAGTCCTAGAACAGGCAGGGTATAAGGTAGGGATGTTTATATCTCCTCATCTTCATGACTTTAGGGAACGGATCAGTATCAACGGAGAGATAATTCAGCCGGAAGATGTGGTGGCAGTAATCAGGGAAATTAGGCCTCATTTGGATGATTTATTAGCTAAAGGGGTAGAACATCCTACAGAATTTGAGGTTAGTACGGCCATAGCTTTGCTTTATTTTGCGCGTCAACAACCTGATTTTGTTCTTCTAGAAGTTGGTCTAGGGGGAGAGATCGATTCTACCAACGTTGTCCGACCGCTTATTTCCGTTATAACTAACATCGGTATGGATCATATGGACTATTTGGGTAACACCATTGAAAAAATCGCTCAGGTTAAGGCAGGGATTATCAAAGAAGGAGTTCCGGTTGTGACTTCAGCCGGGAGAGCTGAAGCCCTCAATGTTATTCAGGAAAATGCTGAACGAAAAGGTTCGAATCTTATAACTGTTGGGCAGGATGTTCGCTGGGAGAGAGTAAATAATAAAATTGATAGTTTTAATTATCATGGACTAAACAGCTTCTATCTTGAACTAAAACTTACCCTCCGAGGCGAACATCAGTATGCTAATGCTTCAACGGCTTTGGCTGTGAGTGAACTTCTTCGAGATAGATTTGGTTATGATATTTCTGAGGTAGCCATACGCCAAGGATTAAATATCGTTAAATGGCCGGGAAGATTAGAGTTAATGTCTGAAAATCCAAAGATTCTTTTAGATGGAGCCCACAATGTTGATGGGATGAATTCTTTAGTGAATGCTCTGAAATATTATCAACAAGGACTATATAAGCACCAGAGACTTGTTCTTTGCCTGGGTATGTTGGGAGACAAGGAGATAGAGAAAGCTGTTGGGCTTATTGGACCGCTTGCTGATGTTATTATGGTAACTAAGCCTGATTCTTCTAGAGCAGGCGATTGGAAATATCCGGCATTGATAGCTGAGCAATATGTTAGTAAGGATAACCTGTATGTTATTGAAGACCCAGTCTTAGCAGTTAGTAAATGTCTGGAGATGTTAAATCCGGAGGATATGCTTTGTATTACAGGCTCACTGTACATGTTAGGTCCTGTGAGGCAATATCTATTAAAGAAAATTAAACATTAAATATCATCGATTAGTATAGCAATGCACAAATATATCTTAATATCAAGATTATTAAAAACTTTCTTATTTTTCTAATAGATTTTGTCTTAAGAGTTAGGTAAAATAGAACGTAGTCAATTAAGCCTATAATAATCTAGTGTAGTTTGATTTAAGTGTTAAATGACAATGTGGGCGAAAGGGTGTAACAATTGGTAAAGAAGAAAAGCAAATATATTGTATTTCTAATCTTGATAATCTCAATAAGCTTATTACTTACAGGGTGTTTTTCGACGAAAAATTATCAAACAAAACCTGACTATGCTATTACTGAGCAGGTAACTGGCAGTTTTCTTGATTATTATAGTCGAGGGGAAATAGACAACGCTATTGAACATGTTGCTGATGATGCGGAGATGTCAACCGATAGTGGACAAATGGAAGGTATAGAAGTTATCAAACAGATGATTAGCCTTAATTATGAAAAGGACAATAGCATCGAAATTCTTGAAACTCAGAAGATTGATGAAAGTAAAATAACTTATATCATAGCTAATAAGATACCTCTTTTTCAGATAGCCGGTATTGATATTATTAAAACCAAGGAAATGTTTGAAGTACAGGATGGAAAAATAGTTAGATGGGAAATTAAACATCTTAAAGAATCCGTCGATATGATCGAAAAGGTTGCGGTAGGTACGATTGGACTGGAAGCTGAGGCTCAAGATGGTAAGATTGTAGTCACGAAAATAACTGATAAATCTCCAGCTGAAAATGCAGACATTCAAAGCGGTGATATCATTCTATCTATTGATGGGGTTGAATTAAAGGACATGAAATATGGGGGAGAAGAAATCCCATATAGACTGATAGGTGAGGTAGGGTCTAGAATTAATCTTGAGATAAGTCAAGGAGCTGAAACTTCGGAAGTAAAGTTGCGAAGAGTTCATATTAGTGATCTATAGGCTAACTATCGGCAATCCAGCGAATTCTACGGGCAGAAGCCTTATGATATGTACTAAAATTTTCCAATCCCTCATATGTTTGAAATAAAAAAGAAAAGCAAATGAGGGTTTTTTTATGAAAAAAAATAGATGGTTGAGAGTTTTGATTACTGTAGTTGTGGTAACAATAGGAATAAGTGCTATAGGTTGGTTTACTTGGAATATCGGACAGCTCTTCCTTGACTTAGTGTCTAAAAGCCCGATAGAAGACCAGGAACAGTTGAAGGTTACGACCAGCGAGATTTTAATTTTACCACAATTTGATTTTTGGACCTGCCAAATAGGGGTTTTTGAAGAGCAAAAAAATGCCCAAAACATGATAGAAAGTATGCTCGCTAAAGGATGGAAGGCAGAGATAATTCAAGAAGACCCTTTTGTTGTAGCAGTTGGCTTATTTGATTCCAAGGAGAAAGCTGGTTTTCAGAGTCAAAGTATGAAGGATAAAGGGATAGACTCTTGGATAAGAAGAGAAAATTTTCCCGAACTTCATTATAAGGTTAATGGTAAAAGCGTTGAAATTGTCTCAACTATTCTAAAGTTATCAAATGCTCTATTGAGGGGAACTGACAAGGATAAGATTAATGAAGAATTAGCTGGAGATATGGACTTTCTTTTTACAGGTGGCTGTCCGACAGAAGTCCAGAGTTTAAATGATAACCTATATTCCATCCTGATTAAGGAATACGAAGTAGATGATTCTAGATACAACCAAGATTTACTTAAACTTTTGCTCGAGTACAAGTCAATAACGACAAAATTCTTGCCAAAAGGTGAAATTAACTAAAATATTGACTTTAAATTTAGACTTGTACCATATGTTACATCATCTTTTCTTTATATTCCGGCAATTTGCTTGCAATATGAATAGGTAGTGATATAATTAGCATATGATTTTTTGAAATGGGGGATTCAGTTGAAAACTTTAAAAATACCTGAAGCAACTATCATGCGTCTATCCGTATATTCTCGCTATTTAACTGAAGTTGATCGTAAGGGTATAATTACCATCTCTTCTGGTGATATCGCAGAAGGAGTTGGGGTTAGTCCAGCACAGGTTCGTAAAGATTTGGCTTATTTTGGTGAATTTGGAATCCGCGGTGTGGGATATAACGTGAAAGATCTCCATAAAGATATCTTGAAGATTTTGGGTCTTAGTGCTGAATGGAGTGTCTCTCTTGTCGGTTTAGGTAATCTGGGCTTGGCTTTAAGTACTTATAAAGGTTTTAAAGAAAGAGGATTCATCATTACCAGCATATTCGATAAGGATCCCAAAAAGATTGGGATGGTCGTTGATGGAGTGGAAGTAATGCCTGTCGAAATGATCGAAGAGGTAGTCCCTAAGACTAAGCCTCAGATAGGAGTAATCACTGTCCCAGGAGCATTTGCCCAAGAGGTCGCTGATATGCTGGTCAAGTGTGGAGTAAGTGCTATTCTTAATTTTGCTCCTATAGTTTTGAATGTTCCTCCAGAAGTAGAATTGCGTAATGTGGATTTATCAGTGAATTTAGAGGTTCTTACTTTCAATGTTGGAGGCAGAATTTAATAGTAGTTATAATATTGGTTTTCGTAACCACCCCGATTTTTTCGTGGGTGGTTTTTAAAGTTTAGCTTTACTTTATTGAACAAATATATGTAAAATGTATAGAATGATTATAAAATTAAAATGTATTGATGCTCTAATATTGTCTGGAGGGGAAAACAATGACAGGTAACAGGATAAGTATATATGATACAACTTTAAGAGATGGTGCTCAAGGTGAAGGAGTACACTTTTCAGTTAAAGATAAGCTTGTTTACCTGCATAAAATGGCTGAGGCCGGAATTGATTTTGTAGAGGCGGGGTGGCCTGGGGCTAACCCTAAAGATGATGAGTTCTTCCGGTTAACTTCCTTACAGCCAAACCTTTTGGACTCTAAGAAGGAATCGTACTCAGAGCTAATTGCTGATATTACAGAATTATTAAGAGGTAAAACGAAAATTGTGGCCTTTGGAAGTACATGTAGAGTGAACGAAGACCCTGAGAATAGCGAGATATTAGCAAAGCTCCTAGCTTCAGGGGCGTCAACGCTTACTATATTCGGTAAAACTTGGAAGATGCATGTGGATGAAGTTCTGCGAACTAATAATACAGAGAATTTACGAATAATCAGGGAGTCAGTCAATTTTCTTGTCCAAGCAGGAAGGGAAGTTTTTTTTGATGCAGAACACTTTTTTGATGGTTTTGCTGATAATCCAGATTTTGCTTTAAACTGTTTGGAGGCTGCCCTTGAAGGAGGAGCTCGGGGGATAGTACTTTGTGATACTAATGGAGGAGCCTTTCCCACTGAGATTATCAAAGGAATAGAAGTAGTCCGAAATAAGTTTGCTCCCCAGGTATTAGGTATTCATGCTCATAATGATGGAGGACTGGCAGTTGCCAATACCCTGGCTGCCGTTGGAAGCGGTGCTAATCAAATTCAAGGGAGTTGGAATGGCTTCGGGGAAAGATGCGGTAATGCTAACCTGAGCACATTACTTCCGTGGTTGCAATTGAAAATGGGTTACAAACTTTTGGACCAGGAAGTGATCTCCAATCTGACCCACTTGACCAGATATGTAGCGGAACTGGCTAATTATCCATTTGATGAAAAGCAGCCGTTCGTAGGTAAAAGTGCTTTTGCCCATAAGGCAGGAATGCATGTGGATGCTGTATTGAAGAATAATAGAACTTTTGAGCATATTGATCCTTCAATGGTAGGTAATGAACGAAGAATCTTAGTTTCTGATCAATCTGGTAAAGCAAATATTTGTGCAAGAATGCGTGCTTTTAAACCAGATATAGAAAAGGACCATCCTCTAGTGGAACTGGCTATGGAAAAGATTAAGCAAGCTGAAAATGAAGGGTTCCAGTATGAAACTGCTGAAGGGAGCCTCGACTTGCTTCTTATGGAGATTCTTGATGAGTATCAACCACCGTTCACCTTGGAAGATTATCATGTTTGGAGTGATCCACTGCGCGGTGAGCTTGATTCTGTTGCTGTAATTAAAGTGAAAGTTGAAGATGAATCGGTTCATATCGCTGCCGAGGGGGATGGCCCGGTCCATGCTCTTGATAGAGCTCTGAGGCGAACCTTAAGTGCATTTTTTCCTGTGATTGAGGAGAGTGAACTCATAGATTATAAAGTAAGGGTTTTGGATGGTTCCTTTGGTACGGGGTCAGTTGTACGTGTGGTTGTGGAGACTAGGCATGGACTTGATAGCTGGGGAACCATTGGTGTATCCAGTAACATTCTACGGGCAAGTGCCAAAGCTTTATTAGATGCTCTTTATATTGTAATCCTGAGAGATCAAGGAAAACTAAAAAGCACCTTCTCTTAAACGATATTACCTAGGATCTTAGGACAATTTGGTAATGAAAGAAATTATTGTATTTTAATGCAAATAGAATATTTTAGGAAAATTTTCTGTTATCTTGCCAAAAAAAATCTAAAGTGCTAAACTTAAAATCAAGGATTAGCAGCCGGGGACTAAGGCCCGGCTTTGCAATTATTGTGACTATGGATGTGACGCAAGAAGATGCTCGTGCTAGCTTCTTCCTCGCCTAGAAGGATTGAACTCCTTCAAGAGTGGGGATATGAATTCAGGGTGGTACAGCCTTCTGTATCGGAGGAATTTTCCGCAACGGAGCTTCCAGAGGATATCGTGCAAGATTTGGCAAAACGGAAGGCTCTTGATGGGCTTGAAGTATGGCGAAGTCAGCAAGGGTTAGAAGCTGATATCCTTTTGGCTGCTGATACCATAGTGGTTTTAGATGAGAGAATATTTGGTAAACCTGCTAGTGAAGAAGATGCTCGGAAAATGCTCCAGGTTTTAAGTGGAAGGACCCATAAAGTGATGACGGCTATAGCTTTAGCTGATATGGGTAGTGATAATCAAAGTCTAAGCATAGATACAAGTTTGGATATTACTACGGTATCTTTTCGGGATATTAGCGACCAGGAAATCTGGGATTATATCTCTACTGGAGAACCGATGGATAAGGCAGCAGCTTATGGAATTCAAGGACAAGCTGAAAAATTTGTGGCTTGGACCCAGGGTTCCCTAACTAATGTTATCGGGTTGCCTATGGAACTCTTGTCAACAAAACTACAAGAGAAGAATGTCTATCCTAACCGTTGAAAGGGCTTAGAGATGATGTATCGTCGACTTAAGGATCTACCTGAGGATCTTAAGCCAAGAGAGAGACTTTATCAGTTGGGACCGGAAGTTCTATCTAATAGAGAGATACTTGCTATTCTTCTAAGGACAGGAACTCAAGGAGAGAATGTTCTGGAACTGGCTGAGAGAATCTTGACAGAGGCAGGGGGTCTGATTGGGCTTGCCCGTTTATCCATCTACGAACTTGAACAAGTTCATGGGATAGGGCCTGCCAAAGCAGCTCAGGTGAAAGCTGCTCTGGAGTTAGGAAAAAGGAGTATTTCTGCAGATCCAGCGGCTAGACCTGTTATCAATTCTCCCTCCGATGTAGCGGATTTAGTGATGGAGGAAATGAGAATTCTAGACCGAGAACATTTTCGTATTATGCATTTAAGCACACGGAATAATGTTTTGGGTATAAGTGCGGTTTCTGTGGGTTCACTTAACTCTTCTATCGTACATCCACGCGAGTGCTTCAAGGAAGCAATCCGGCGTAATGCAAATAGTATAATTCTTCTGCATAATCATCCTAGCGGTGACCCTACACCAAGTAGGGAAGATCTCGACATCACCAGGAGGTTAACTGAAGGCGGGAAGATCTTGGGGATTGAGATTTTGGATCATGTCATCATAGGTGAGAAAAGGTATGTGAGTCTCAAGGAACAGGGAATTATCTAATATGGATCTTAAGATAGATCTCTATAGGGAAAAACAAATATAAGCATTAAAATGTTATTTGGTGGTAAACTAAGAAAAGTTTGGATATATACAAGCAAGAAAGGGAGACTGCATATGTTTTTTTCAAAAGATTTGGGGATAGATTTAGGAACAGCCAATACTCTTGTACATATGAAGGGTAAAGGGATAGTAGTACGAGAACCATCAGTGGTTGCGATGAATATAGAGAAGAATGAACCCCTAGCTGTAGGAGACAGAGCTAAAGAGATGATCGGGAGAACTCCTGGTAATATAGTTGCTATTAGACCATTGAAAGATGGGGTTATCTCTGATTTCAATGTTACTCAAAAGATGCTGAAATATTTTATTGGTAGGGCTTTAGGCTCAAAGTTTCAGTTCGCTCGCCCACGTGTGGTTATTTGTGTTCCTTCAGGGGTTACGGCAGTTGAAGAGAGAGCTGTCAAAGAGGCAGCTATTGCAGCCGGAGCCAAAGATCCTATAATTATGGAAGAACCCATGGCCGCAGCTATCGGAGCGGGTCTACCTGTAGGTGAACCTACAGGGAATATGATTGTAGATATTGGTGGTGGCACCACTGAGGTTGCTGTAATTTCCATGGGCGGGATTGTAACTGCTGGATCCATCCGGGTGGCAGGAGATGAGATGGATGATGCTATCATTGCCCATATCAAGAAAACTTATAATCTTTTCATTGGGTATCAATCTGCGGAACAGATTAAGAAAGTGATTGGTGCTGCCTACTTGCCTTCCGCGGGTGCAA
This sequence comes from Gracilibacter sp. BRH_c7a, assembly GCA_001516055.1. Classification (GTDB taxonomy): domain Bacteria; phylum Bacillota; class Desulfitobacteriia; order Desulfitobacteriales; family Syntrophobotulaceae; genus Gracilibacter. Next base: position 19,413 of record LOEZ01000091.1, on the reverse strand, counting down.
ATTATTCTATCAAGGGGCGAGATCTTTTAACTGGTTTGCCCAAGAATGTAGATATATCATCTCAGGAAATAGTTGAAGCTTTAAGTGAGCCAGTATCAGCTATTATAGAAGCAGTAAAAAGCTGTCTGGAAAGAACGCCTCCGGAGTTAGCTGCAGATATTATGGATAGAGGGATAATCTTAGCTGGAGGAGGATCACTGCTCAAGAATCTGGATCGACTAATAGCCAATGAAACAGGAATCCCTGTGCATTTAGCTGAAGATCCCCTATCTTGTGTAGCACTAGGAACAGGAAAGGTTCTGGAAGATGATGAAATCCTAAGAAAGATTGTAGCTTTACAAAAGAACTAATAAAGCTGGGGGAGAAATAGGTGGGGAAAAAGATCAATCCCATGGGGATTGCCGTAGTAATTTTCGCGGTTCTCCTCATTACTGTGACGGCTATTAGGATCACAGGACTGGGTACCGAGTTTTTCAATCCTCTTGGAAAAGCTATGGACAGAGTCTTTGTTCCTATGGAAAGAGTTATCTGGAATATTGGTGATAGTATAAAAGATAACTTTAGAGCTATTTTTCGTTTTCGTGTTGTCAAAGCTGAGAATGAGGAACTGCAAAGACAAGTTGATAAACTTACTGGGGATAATCTTCAGTTGAAACAGCAAGTCCTTGCTGCTCTTAGGTATGAGGAATTCGCTGAAAAGGTTTTTGAAAGCCCCACCTTTAACAAGCTTGAGAAGATAGGTGCGAGTGTAGTTAATCGAAATCCTACAGCCTGGTATCATACCGTTACTGTGAATCGGGGAAGTGCGGATGGTGTTAAAATCAACGATGCGGTTATCGGTAATCTTGGGTTAGTAGGAAAAGTTATTGCAGTGTCAGGGACGAGTTCTGATGTTCTGCTTATCCTTGACGGAGAAGGACAGGCAGGAGCATTGGTGCGTGATAGTATGGGCAGGGCTATATCGGGAATAGTTCAAGGAACTTATAGGAAGACTGACAGACTGAACGAAGAAGGACAACTAGTAATGGCTTTCCGACAGGAAGATGAGATTAATATCGGTGATATTGTCTTCACCTCCGGTTTGGGAGGAATCTATCCTAAAGGTATACCGATCGGAATTATAACTAGCCTTAAGCTGGATGCTTCTGCTCTACTCAAGAATGCTTACATCGAACCAATTGTGAACTTTGACTCTTTGGAAGAAGTATATATAGTTAAGATGCCGGAGGTAAGATGATGAGACGTTATATCTTTATGCTGATAATTCTCATCTTCTGCCTTATCTTACCTGGAACAGTTTTTCATTACTTGTCTTGGAACGGGATCAAACCGGATCTGGCTATGTTATGGATTATTTATATCGCTTTGCATCATCGACCAAGTGAAGGGGTAGCGTACGGTTTTGCGACGGGCTTGATTGTCGATATGTATTTCAGTAGATATATTGGAATGTATACCATAACTTTAGCAGTTGTTGCATTCTTAATAAGCTTGCTGCAGCAGCGTTGGTATAGAGATAATATCCCTCTTACCGTTCTGCTTGTTTTTTTGGCGTCTTTCTTAGGCCAGATAATTGTGTCTTTGCTCGCTAATATAGCAGGACTCAATTGGGATTTTGGGAATGCTTTTCGGATGATATTTGGCATATCTCTTTACAACGCACTTTTGGTGCCAATTACTTATCCTCTTGTTAATAGATCATTTACACAAGGGATATTAAAACAAAAGTCTAATTACGAACGTGGTTATTAAAGGGGTTGAACAGAGATGGAATCAATGAATCGAAAGGAATCTCAGAAAAGGCTTACAGGATTAGGGATTGCAGTTATCATTATTTTTCTTATCCTAGGATTTAATCTCTGGAGACTACAAATAGCTAATGCCTCTCATTATGCTGAGTTAGCTGCGAGCAATGTTTTGAAAACAGTATCAACCCCTGCTGTACGCGGACCAATCGTGGATACCAATCAGGTTGTTATGGCTCAAAGTGTTCCTAAGTTTGCTTTAGTATTGGACTGGGCTGACCTCCAGAGAGTAAACAAAGATTTGATTGATGTCGTGACTAATCTGGCAGGTTACATCAAGCCCTATTGGCACTACCCTAATCAATCCATTGAACTAATAACTGAAGACATTTTAGTCATGGTTCAGAACCAACAAAGGAATAATTATGATCCTGTCACAATACTAGTGGATATAGCTCCCGAACTCCAGGCGATTATCGCTGAACATAGTAACGAACTTCCTGGAGTGAGTATTGAAGCTATCGCAGTAAGGGAGTATCCACAGAAAACAGTACTTGGTCAGGTACTGGGCTATGTGAGAGAAGTTAGTGGAACTGAGTTGGAGCAGTTTAACCAACAAGCTGAAGATACAGATGATCCTTATCGGTATGAACCAGGTGATCTTGTCGGTAAGGACGGAATAGAGAAAAGCTATGATAAATGGTTGCGTGGAGATCATGGTCTTGAAAGAATAGGAATCGACAGTAATGCGCGACCTATAGATAAAGAGGTCATCCAGGATGCACAGCCGGGGAATACTGTTCAGCTAACAGTAGATAGTGAACTGCAGATAGTAGTTGAAAATACGCTGGATGAAGTGATTCGTAACATTCAAAAAACCGAGCCTTTAGCTCAGGCAGGAGCAGCTGTAGTAATAGAGGTCAATACCGGCAAAATTTTGGCTATGGCCTCTAGACCCTTTATGGATCCGAATGAACTTATAGGAATTATTTCTGACGAAACAGCAGAAAGATATTTCAGAACTGAGGATGCGGCATCATTCAACCGCGCCCTAAGCGGGGTATACCCGCCAGGCTCTACCTTTAAAATGATTACAGGGATGTCGGCATTGGAAGCTGGAGTCGTTACCACCAATGATTATTTTAATGATAGCATGTCTTCCCTTGGCCCTTATGAAGTCCAAAGACAAGGAATAGCTGAGTGGGGTGGCAATCATTTTGGTATGGTTAACCTCTATCGAGGGTTAGCTAAATCCTCTAATATTTATTTCCAAATAGTTGGCCGCAGAGTTTTTGAGAAAGAACCTGAACTTATTAAGAAGATAGCAAATGAATTTGGTTTAGCTGTACCTAGCGGGATAGATATTCCGGGAGAAGGAGTAGGTGTAGCCCCTTCGCCTGATTGGAAAAGAGATTATTTTAAACCTTATTGGGATAAGCTCAGAGAAGATAGCCTGAAAGAAATAGAAGACAAATATGAGAAGTTACTGGCTGATGTTACTGATGAAAGTAAAAGGACAGGAATCCTCAGAGAAAAAAACCGGGAGATTTCTAACGTTGAACTGGATTATAAGCAAAAGGTAGATTTCTATGTTAATTGGAGATTATTTGATAGCTTTAATAACTCTATTGGCCAAGGATATAATTCCTATACGCTTGTTCAATTAGCTAATGCTGTTGCTACCATGGTCAATGGGGGTAAGCTTTATAAGCCTTACCTAGTCGATAAAATATATGATACTCTTACGGGAGAAGTAATTCATGAGAATGTACCTGAAGTCAGAAACGAAGTTTCAGTTTCACCGGAAACATTGGAGATAATCAAAAAGGCTATGTCTGGGGTAACCGGTGGGGAAGGAACCGCCAATTGGTTGTTTTGGGATGTTCCTCAGTTTAGTGGCGGTGGGAAAACGGGTACTGCCCAGATAGGATCGAAGAATACAGCTAAAGGACAATTCTATAACGGTATGTTCGTAGCCTTTGCTCCATATGATAATCCACAGATTGCTTATGCTGGTGTAGTAGAATTTGGAGGACATGGTGGAGAAACAGCAGGTCGTGTCGCCAAAGAGGCCTTTATTCACTATTTCAACTGGAAATAGGTCGATTTAATAAGAATAACCGAGGAATTTAAACCTCGGTTTTTCTGTTTAGGCAAAGGAAATATGAGGGTGATTGTAGAATTCTTTTCATCAAACCTGAGATTATCATAGTCAGGTAGTTTCCAGGAGAAGAATTTTTTTTGTATTTATATGGTAAATATTTCCTGGAATGGTTGTAGGTGGAAATAATTATGTATTTGATGAAAGGTAGGCTAGGATATGGGTGATACAATTGTAGTAACTTCAGGAAAAGGTGGTGTGGGTAAAACCACCACGACGGCTAATCTGGGAACGGCATTGGCTTTTGCCGGCTTCAGAGTTGTTCTCGTTGATACCGATATTGGCCTGCGTAATCTCGATGTAGTTATGGGTCTAGAGAACAGAATTGTCTACGATATAGTTGATGTAACGAGTGGCAATTGTCGACTTAAACAAGCATTGATCAAAGATAAGAGATTTGATAGTCTCTATTTGCTCCCTGCTGCCCAAACTAAGGATAAGACCGCTGTCAGCCCAGATGAGATGAGATATCTATGTGAAGATTTGCAAGAGGAATTTGATTATGTTCTCATAGACTGTCCTGCAGGAATAGAACAAGGTTTCTATAACGCTATAGCTGGTGCTAATAAGGCGATAGTAGTTACAACCCCTGAAGTGAGTGCAGTCCGTGATGCCGACAGGATTATTGGGCTTCTCGAGAGTGCTGAGCTTCGCAACCCCAAACTAATTATCAATCGTATTCGTCCTCGGATGGTCAAACACGGAGATATGATGGACATAGAAGATATTGTGGATATTTTAGCCATAGATCTTATCGGGGTAATACCAGAAGATGAAAAAATAATCGTGTCCACGAATAAGGGCGAACCTGCCGTGATGGATGTTCTTTCTCCGGCAGGAGAAGCATATCGGAGAATCTCCAAAAGGATAAGAGGTGAGGAAGTCCCCCTCATGAACCTTGATGTTTCTAATAGTATAATGGATAAGCTGAGAAGATTAGTTGGCATGAATTAGTCCTAGCACAGAGAGGAGGTAATAGTTTTGTGGGAATTTATATTTCGTGTGCTGGGCAGGGATAATTCAAGCAGTCGTAAACATGCCAAAGAGCGCTTGCGGTTGGTTCTAGTTCATGATCGTGCCAGCATTTCACCTTATCTGATGAATAGGCTTAAAGAAGATCTTATTCAAGTGATTTCTAACTATATGATTATTGAGGAAGAAGAAATGGAATTACACTTGAATCAAAATGATAGAGAGGTTGTTCTCGTTGCCAATATTCCCATTAAACAAATTCGAAGAGATTATATGGAGAGAACTCAAATAAGTTTATAAGCATTTATTCTAAAACATATAACATCAGAGGGAATGATATCTATTCCATCAGATTATAAAGGCATGTCATAAATTTGCTGCATTGCAATTTTTGATATGCCTTTTTCATATGGTTCTTAACTTATTCAACCCCAATCCTAATATCAGTTATATATCCTGGAAGGTAAAGAATACCAGGGGATAATTGACAGATGTTGATATGTATTTACATCTTTTCGTATGATATAATCAAAAAAGCAATATTCATTTTAAAATGGAGAAAAATCAGATGTTAAAGAACTCCGATAAAAAATATTTCAGGGGAATTGATTTTATACTGGTTATCACCCTTTTGGCCTTATTGGCAGCCAGTTTGATTATACTAAGTACGGCGTCTATTAATCTTGTTAAATCTGACCCCTATCATTATGTCAAAAATCAGGCTATCTGGATTTTGACGGGAACTTTTATGATGATAATAGTTGCGGCAATCGACTACAATATCTGGAAAAAATTAAACTGGTGGATTTATGGCCTTAATATTTCACTTTTACTGCTAGTTTTTGTTATGGGGTCTACAGCAAAAGGTGCTCAGCGCTGGTTGCAGATTACATCTTCCATTGGGATACAACCATCGGAGTTTGCCAAGGTATTTGTTATCCTAACTTTTGCTTGCTTTCTCGCTGATAGAAGAGATAAGCTAAATAACGTTAAAGATTTTTTGCCACCTTTGCTTTTTGTTCTGCCGCCTACTATATTGATCTTTCTTCAACCGGATTTGGGGACGGCTTTAGTCTTTGGAGCAATCTTTATTGGAATGATGTTTATGGCTGGGGCTAACCCTATTAAATTCGGCTCTATTATACTAGGGACGATTTCTGTGGCCATAACAGCAATCTACTTCCACGTTGCAACAAATCTTCCATGGCCGTTTAAGTACCTAGAAGGAATGCCTATTCCTATGAAAGAATATCAGCTTAATCGCCTCCTGTCTTTTATTGACTCCACCAAGGACACTTCGGGAGATGGTTATCACGTTATTCAATCAGTATGGGCTATCGGTTCTGGAGGGTTATGGGGTAAAGGATTTAGGGAAGGGACACAATCTCAGCTCAACTTTTTGCCGGAACACCATACCGACTTTATTTTTTCTGTATTAGGTGAGGAGTTTGGATTCATCGGAACATCTATCCTTCTGTTCATTTTCTGTATATTTATTATACGTATGATAGCTATCGCCGCCAAGGCAATGAATGATTTCGGAATGCTTATAGTTAGCGGTGTTGTAACGATGTTAGCTTTTCAGATTCTTGTCAATGTTGGGATGTCTTCAGGAATCATGCCCATAACAGGACTTCCCCTCCCCTTTATCAGTGCAGGTGGGAGTTCAATGTGGACGAATATGTTGGCTCTGGGTTTGGTTATCAGTGTGGGGATTAGGGGAGAGAAGCCAATGTTTTAGGAATAAGTTAGAGTAAAAAGAACATAGTGATATGTTCTTTTCTTTTTTTTATCTGCATATCTTTTAGCAGGGTTGTCTCAATTAGGAAAACCCTTTAGAAGGTGGTGGGCAAATGAATCCATTTGAGCGTTGGGATGATTGGGAGTGGGAAAAGGCAGCTCATAGTATTGGTAACGATTATAAGTATGAGGGGAAATATGATCAAAGCGGCATTCCCAGGGAGAGGTATTATATAAATCAACCTTCCAATAGTTTGATAGATAGTTTTACAGGGAGCCAAAAAAGAGTTGTCTTATCTGCACTGTTATTTCTAACTGTTGTTTTCAGTTCTCGGGGAGAAGATTTAGTCTCTCAAAGCGTTTATTCAGTATATAGAAATGGGATGAATAGTGGGAACTATTACACCGCTATGAATTCTATGGCTAAAGAAGCTATGGGCATCCAACAAAGTGAAGGGCTAGCGGTTAGTGCTGGGGTTCAAGAAATTTTTTACCCTCCGGTAGCGGGGACAGTAAAAGTTGGTTACAGAGGAACGGGTATTAATGGTAGCTTAAGTAGAGGAATAGAAATCGAAAGTTCACTTGGGAACGTGGTTCTTTGTCCAGCTTCAGGAGTTGTACTGGAAATAAACGAAACAGAAAATTTAGGAAGAGTAATTAGAGTGAACTTTGGAGATGGTTGGGAAGGGATATTGGGTAACCTGGGGGAAATTACCGTTAAGCAGGGAGAGCCAGTGTCTATGGGTTTAAAGTTAGGAACGGTAGGGATAAGTTCAGCCAGACAAAAACCTTGGTTATACTTTGAATTAGCGAAAGATGGGAAGTCGGTGAATCCCTTAAACTATCTTATTCAAAATAAGTAGTATCAAAAAAACATCCGCCAAATTAAGTTGTAAACTGTAATTTGGCGGATGTTTGCTATGTTCTGTCAAGGTCTTAGAACAATAAGAAATACTGTTTACGTAGGGAAGCTCATTCTGTATTCTTTTATCAATCGCTTGAAATGTTCTGGTCCCGCTCCTTTGATGATGAGCATCTGAGACTTTTCAAATAGATATTTGTGAACGTCTTCTCGGCTTCCTAGGAAGCTGATCATTTTTTTTAGTCCTGGGTCTTCAGTCATAGTGAAATGTAGATCATATAACTTCCGCGCCCTGATTTCTGCTTCAGCGTCCGCTTGTAGCATAGCAACCGGATCAAGGCTCTGATCGATGTAACCAAGATTCCACGGAACCCCCTCTGAGTTTACATAACAAAGTGGAGGCCCCCCTAGTTTATTGATGGTGACAGCAATCATTTCCATATGGCTATGTTCTTCTGCAGCTATCATGCCTAATAGTTCTTTGACATAAGGATTAGGCATATTGGAGCGGTGGTTTAGATACTGGGTCGCAGCTGAAAACTCACTATCCTTTCCTCCGTAATGTTCGAACATAATCTGTCCAAATCTGGGGTCAGAATAGCTTACCTCAACAGGGTATAATAATCCATTGGCAAATTTAAACATACTTATTCCTCCTTTGGCCCAAGTTAATGTATTATATTACATAGATTGTTAACTGGTCACATTATATTTAGTAATTGACACGAAGCATGAATATGTGCTAATTACCGAAGGTGGCAAACGAAACGTCCCCTTGCCACGCGGGCGTCCCCTTGCCACGGGTGCTAATTGCTTATTTGTCCGCATAAGGTTTTAGGGAAGTATGAGTTTGTAAGGAGTATAAATATGCGGTTCAAAGGTATCAGAATAAGAATTCACCCGACCTTTATCGGACTCTTGGTTCTCTATGCTCTTTTAGGTTTGTTTCTCCAATCTATTGTTATTTTTAGCTTGGTCATCTTGCATGAGCTAGCCCATATAGTTACTGCTAGAGGGTACGGAATTAAAGTAAATAGTATCGAGCTTTATCCCTATGGAGGAACAGCTGTTATGGAGGACACCTTTGAAGGGAAAAGGAAAGAAGAAGCAGCTATAGCTTTTGCCGGGCCGGCGTTTAATTTAGTGCTGCTTTTTTTTATACAGATTTTACGTTGGGAGGGAATTGTAATAGGGGAATGGGCCCTTGAGTTTGCAAGAATAAACTTTTGGTTAGCTGCTTTTAACCTTCTTCCTATCTTGCCTTTAGATGGGGGCAGGATAACGAGAGCTTTTTTTGCGGGCACTTTTGGATTTGTTAAGACAACAAAGTTTCTAGCATCTCTTGGAAAATGGGTAGGGGGTGCTCTGGTAATTATAGGATTCTTATTGCAGGCATTTGGGTACTATATATATGAGCCGTTTATGTTTGTTTTGTTAGGAGTTTTCATTTGGTTCGGTAGTAGAAAGGAATTAGCAAATGCTCGAATTGTTTTCCTTAAACAGCTTTGCCGTAAAAAAGAACAGCTTCTTAGCAAGGGATTAATGCATAGCAGTTGCATTTCGGTTCGTAAGAATACACCATTGGGGAGAATAATAGATGAATTCAGTACAGATAAATATAGTATTGTCAATGTCATAAACAACAAAGATAGTATTGAGAAGACTTTAAGTGAGACTGAGGTAGTGCAAGGGATGTTGGAGAGGGGCTTAAATCACAAAGTTGGTGATCTAAGCTAGCCACTCTAACAGCTTATGTCACCCAACTTTCGGTGAGTAGTTGCAGTGCAGTAAGCACTTTTCGGCACTAGCCACCTCCTGTGGCTAAGTGCTGCGCTCCGCATCCTTGTTCCACTTGTCGGGCATACTGCACTACGTCTCAAGCAGTAATGGCTTCCCTTATCTCTAACTGTACTTTACTCGATTCGTAGCGACTTTGCTCACCCAAATCCCCTATGTTATAATAAGGCATTGAAGCTATCCAAGGAGGAAATTAGAAATTTGATGGAAAAAATTGACAATGTCACCCTTCGCCGCAGGCTTGATCGTATACTTCCCAAAGTGATGAAACCGGGCCGATATGTAGGTGGGGAATGGAATATTATACGCAAAGACTGGGAGAAGGCAGATGTACGGATGGCATTTGTCTTTCCTGATGTATATGAGGTGGGGATGTCTAACCTTGCTCTTAGGATTCTGTATGGTTTGGTGAATTCATATCCTCATTATCTTTGTGAACGGGCATTTGCCCCTTGGCCTGATATGGAAGAAAAGATGATAGCGGAAGAAATCCCCCTTTATTCTTTAGAGTCCTTCCATCCTCTTAGGGATTTCGATGTAGTCTCCTTTACTCTCCAATATGAGCTTAGTTATTCTAATATCTTGAACGTTTTACGATTGAGTGATATACCCCTAAGGTCTTCTTCTAGAGGGGATGACGATCCTTTCATTTTTGCAGGGGGTCCCTGCGCTTATAATCCTGAGCCTTTGGCACCGTTTGTAGACATTTTCTTACTGGGAGAAGGTGAAGAGCAGCTTCCAGCTGTCTTGGAAATTATAAGAACGAGTAAGGATAAAGGGTTATCCAAGGAAGAGATTCTCACAGAACTTGTTAAGTTACAGGGGATATATATCCCTCGGTTCTATGATTTTACTTATAATACTGATGGTACGATTCAAGATATGGTTGTTGATTCACGTGCACCCCAAGTAGTAACCAAAGCGGTGATGAAAGATTTCGATTCAGCATACTTCCCTGAAAAGGTGATAGTACCTTACACTGAAGCTATTCATGATAGGGTAATGTTAGAGGTGATGAGGGGTTGTACACGAGGCTGCAGATTCTGTCAGGCAGGAATGATTTACAGACCACTGAGGGAAAGATCTCCCGATACCCTGTTGGAACAAGCGGAAAAGGCAGTCAAAGCAACTGGGTATGAAGAGATATCTTTAGTATCACTATCAACGGGAGATTATACATGTGTGAACAGGGTTCTGGAAGAGATGATGGACAAGCTTACGTCCCAAAAAGTAAGTGTTTCCTTGCCCTCTCTTCGATTAGATTCCTTCGATGTCAAAATGGCCGAACAAGTTCAGAAGGTTCGTAAATCAGGTCTTACTTTTGCTCCGGAAGCTGGAACACAACGTCTGCGTGATGTGATTAACAAAGGAGTTACACAAGAGGATTTGCTAAAGACGACTGAAGCTGCTTTTAGAGCTGGATGGAGTAATATTAAGCTGTATTATATGATAGGTCTTCCTACTGAGACCTATGAAGATCTGGATGGGATAATAGAACAGGCTAGAATGGTTTTGGAAACTGCCAGAAAAGCAGGACGTCGGAATGCTAAGGTGACAGTATCTGCTAGTTCGTTTGTACCTAAGCCTCATACTCCTTTTCAGTGGGTGAGCCAGGATTCTATGACAGTTCTGCGAGAGAAACAAGATTATCTCAAGAAGCGGTTAAGAGACCAAAGAATTAAGTTTCTTTACCATGATATCGAGGGTAGCTTTCTGGAAGCGGTAATGGCTAGAGGGGATCGCAGATTAGCTGATTTGTTGGAATGGGCTGTGAAGGCTGGATGTAAATTCGATGGATGGTCAGAGCATTTTCGTTTTGATCTTTGGCAGCAAGGAATGAATGAGCTGAAGATAGATCCCCATTTTTATGCTAATAGGGAGTATTCTGTATCAGAAATCCTCCCCTGGGACCATTTGAGTCCCGGAGTGCTTAAGGGTTTCCTTGAAGAAGAATATAAAAAAGCCCTGGCAGAGGTTGTTACACCAGACTGCAGGGGAAAATGTGGACTTTGTGGAGTGTGTCCTGACATTGCGAAAACTGTTACGTATCATCTTTGATAACAAATGGTTTGGGCAATCCCGATAAAATATTCTGATTCTCTAATTATATGCTTAATCACAGTAATAGCTGTAGGAACTTCTTGAATAGCTTGACTGAGTTTGAGGATTTCAAGTAGTTGTTGGACAAAACGTTTGCTTTGTTCCAAACAAAAGTTAATCAAATGCATAACTTGATCTGTTACGGCCGGGGGCACGGGATCCCCGGAGCGGACGACGGTTTTAATGAGTTGGATAACCTGTCCGTGGGTTTTGGTAAAAGAGATTTCCCACTCTTTAAGTTCTTCCACGAATTTTTTCTCCAGGTTGGGGACCAATTCTCGGATAACTACCGTATGTTCTTGTTCTTGGTGTTTCCAGAACATAGCCTCATCAAGTAGTCTTAGAGGCATAAGTTCACCGTAATGAAAGTGCATAGGTATTCCCCCTCTCTACATATAAAAAGTTTATTCATTATTTGCTTAAAAATGTCAAGTAGAGAGAAAGATTAAGAAAGAGGCGGTTTTTCTTGAAGATTAGAGTGGCTTATACGAAGAAAAAAGAAGCAAGATACATAGCTCATCTGGACCTGACTAGGGTATTCGATAGGGCATTAAGGCGAACTGGTATTGAAGTTGCCTATTCGGAAGGCTTCAACCCTCATCCCAAGATTGCCTTTGGTCCACCGTTGCCTGTTGGGGTTGAAGGGGAACGGGAATACGTAGATATTGGCATAAAGGTAACGTCCGACAATGATGAACATTCATTTGTTGATAAGGCATTGCAACTACTTCAAAAGCAGTTACCTGAAGGTATCGAGATTGTTGATTTTAGTATCTTGCCCCAAGGGAATAAAGCGTTGATGGCTGTGATTAACCAAGCCTGTTACAGGGCAGAAGTACCTTTTTTAGAACCTATAGATGTTCATGCTTTTACAGCAGCGTGCGAAGATTGGCTAGCTAGGGAAGAAGTCTTAAGTATTCGTAATCAAAAAGGGAAGAAAGTTACCAGAAACATTCGTCCATTCGTAAGGACAATTTCTGTACTCTCTCAAGAATCACCATTGAGGTATTGGTTAAGACTCGATATCAAAACAGGAAATGATGGCTCTGTACGTCCTGTTGAGGTATTAGAGAGTATCAGTACTTTAGAGGGGATAAAGATAGACCTTGATGGGCTTTTCATCATCAGGGATGGGGTATATATTCTAAAGGATGATGGAGAGCAGCTCACTCCATTAGATTATTAGATTAGGCAAGAAAGCAGGGGATTCTTTGAAACAGATAATCATCACAACCAATAACAACCAGATAACAGCAGCTGTCTTGCAAGATAATAGACTTGTAGAGGTTATAGATGATACTGCAAGAGAATCCCGTCATTCAGGAGGTATCTTTAAAGGAAGGGTTACCAATGTAGTTCCTGGGATACAAGCAGCATTTGTGGATATAGGTTTGAATAAAAATGCTTTTCTCTATGTTGCGGATGTCATCCAATCTATTTATGAAGGGGAGAAGAAGATTCTGCCTCCCAGTTTACCCGCCATAGAAAATCTGTTAAAGGAAGGGCAGGAAATAATTGTTCAAATAATGAGGGAACAGATAGGTGAGAAAGGAGCAAGAGTTACGACCAACCTTTCCCTGCCTGGCCGTTTCGTCGTCCTGCTCTTAGGGAATAATCACCATCTTGGAATCTCGCGTAAGATAATTAATGAGGAAGATAGACAGCGCCTCTATGAATGGGGAGAGAGAGTTAAACCGTCGGATACGGGAATGATAATCAGGACTTTGGCCGAAGACGTATCGGAAAAGGAATTATCAGAGGATCTGGATAAACTAATCAAACTAAAGGAAGAAATAAACCAAAAGATAGTAGAAAAGAGAGGGAAAGGCCTTCTTTATAGTAGTAATGACCCTTTTTCTCGACTGCTCAGGGAAGTTATCGATGATGAGGTTGATGAGATTTTCATCGATGATGGTGATTTGGCTAATCGGTTGAGAAGAAGGCTCCAAGAGATAAACTGTACTGCCGCAAACAAAGTTTGGACTGATTTAAGAGGAAATCTTTTTGAACGTTATGATTTGATTAATCAGATAAGACATGCTGTCTTACCAAAGGTAGAACTGAAAAATGGAGGATACCTGGTAATTCAAAAGACAGAAGCACTTACTTCAATCGATGTTAATTCAGGAAAATATATCGGTGACAAAAACCTCCAGGACACGATACTTATACTGAATCTTGAGGCTGCTGCAGAAGTCTCGCGACAGATCAGACTGCGCAATCTCAGTGGGATTATAATTGTTGATTTTATTGACCTGGAAAACAAAGAAGATTGGGACAAGGTTCTAGCGCAACTTGAAATTTCTTTTCAGCAAGATAGGATTAAGTGTAGAGTAATGGGATTAACACGACTAGGATTAGTAGAGATAACCCGGAAGAAAGAGGGACAGACTTTAGAAGCTCGTTATACTACGAAATGTGAGCACTGTGGTGGTAAAGGCTGGGCTCTGAAAAGTAATTGACGAACAGTTGCAATGATGATAAAATGTTTAGACGTGGTGACTTCTCACCACAACCGCTCTTATTAAGGTTAAAGAACAGGTTTTCCAAGAAAACCGACCTAGGTAGGCGAGTCTGGGTTTGAGGAGGTGCAAAAAATATGTATGCCATAATTGAGACCGGAGGCAAACAGTACAAAGTCCAGGAAGGCGATGTCATCAGTGTTGAGAAACTTGACGCTGAACAAGGCCAAGCTTTAGATATTAAACAAGTACTGTTAGTCGAAAAAGACGGAAATATTAATGTGGGAACTCCTGTAGTCGATGGAGCAGTAGTTGCTGTAAAAGTAGTTGAACACGGCAAAGGTGATAAAGTTATAGCTTTCCGCTATAAGGCTAAGAAAAATGTTCGTGTCAAAAAAGGTCATCGTCAACCATATACTAAGATTGCTATTGAATCTATCAGGGCCTAAATTAGGTCATGCTTAGTAGCAGGATAGATGAATCGTTAGATAACGAAGTCCTATATTCGAGGAGGTGAACTTCATGGCTCATAAGAAAGGTGTAGGTAGTACCCGAAACGGTAGAGATAGCCAAGCTCAACGACTAGGAGTTAAACGTGCGGACGGACAGTACGTAACTGCCGGGAACATTATAGTTCGCCAACGTGGAACTAAGATACATCCTGGTAAAAACTGTGGCATCGGCAAGGACGATACTTTGTTTGCACTTATCGACGGTTATGTTAAATTTGAACGGAAAGATAAGTTCCGTAAAAAGATTAGTATTTATGCGGAAAATACAATCGCTCAAGCCCAATAATACCCTTCAAAAGTCATGCCCCTGGGTTTAGCCCAGGGGTTTCTTGTATGCAAGTGACTATTTTTTTAGGTTTAGGGGGATATAATTATGCCCGGGTTAGACCGTGAACTTCTGTATCGACAATTAGAAAACTATCAAATTCAACGCCATGACTTCCTTAATAATTTTCAGGTTATTAGAGGGTACCTTCAATTGGAGATGCCTCAAAAAGCAATGGATTATATAGATGAAGTGATGGAAGGTCTTTATTATCAACAGATGGTATCTAAGCTTTATAATAAAACCATGCAAGCAATCCTTATGTGCTTATTCTTTGACCTCAGGCTAAAAGGGGTCTCGATGGAACTAAGCTTTCCTCCTGAAATGCAAGAAGATGAATTCTGGGAAAAACATTGGCAGGAAGAATATGCTCAGCAGTTTTATGGATACACTAATGAATGTACTAGTCTTATTCCTTTCGATGAGGATCCTGATAATCTGCTGGTAAAAATAGAACTTCATACCTACGACGCAAGTTTTAAATGCAGATTTATTCTTTATAACGAGGAAGAAATTTGTGTAGATAAGGTCTTTATTGCAGGCGAGTAAATTAAAATGAGGTAAAGCAATGTTTTACGATAGGTCAAAAATATTTGTCAAAGCTGGGGACGGGGGGGCCGGAGCGGTTTCTTTCCGTAGAGAGAAGTATGTGCCTTTAGGTGGTCCCAATGGTGGTGACGGCGGCCGCGGAGGAGATATTATCTTGGAAGCCGATGAAGGCTTAAGAACTTTGGTAGATTTCCGCTATCGCAGTCATTATAAGGCTGAGAGGGGCGAACATGGTAAAGGTAAGGATCAGCATGGCAAAGGGGCAGAAGACTTGATACTTCGCATCCCTGCTGGCACGATAATTAAAGATGAGATAACAGGAGAAATACTAGCAGATCTAACAAAACATGGTCAGAGATTCACTGTTGCTAAGGGTGGTCGCGGAGGGCGAGGCAATGCCCGTTTTATGAGTAATCTTAATAAGGGTCCGACCGTAGCTGAAAAAGGGGAACCAGGAGAAGAACTATGGATCCTGCTAGAATTAAAACTTCTGGCAGACGTTGGTTTAGTAGGGTTTCCCAATGTTGGCAAGTCAACTCTTATCTCCAGAGTATCTGCCGCTCAACCAAAGATCGCAGATTATCATTTTACGACTCTTGTACCCAATTTGGGGGTAGTAGCCATAGACGATCAAAGTTTCGTGATGGCAGATATTCCAGGCATCATTGAGGGAGCACATACCGGGGCGGGACTAGGACACGAGTTTTTACGTCATATAGAACGAACAAGACTATTATTACATATCTTGGATATATCCGGCTCTGAGGGAAGAGACCCTATCGCCGATTTCAAAACAATTAACGAAGAATTAAAACTATATAGTCCAGTACTAGCTGAAAGACCGATGATTGTTGTCCCTAACAAGATTGATTTGAATAATGCCCAGGAGAATCTTGCTCTTCTAAAAGAAGAGATCATGGATAAGTTTGAAATCTTCCCGATTTCAGCAGTTACAGGAGAAGGAATCGAGAAATTGCTTCATCGGGTAACCGGAATTTTGCCTGAAGTGCCTCCTTTAGAATTTACGGCTAGTCCTGATGTTCACAGAATGGTTGAAGCCCACCGAGGAGAGCGGTTCTCCATAGAAAAAGAAGGTGACGTGTATTTGGTCAAAGGTAAGGAAGTGGAGAAACATGCTGCTATGTCTTATCTAGACACTGATGGTGGTCTCAGACGATTCCAAAACATCTTAAAGGCTATGGGCGTGGAACAAGCCTTAAGAGACAATGGCGTCCATGAAGGGGATAAGGTTATGATAGGCAAATTAGAGCTGGAATGGACGGAAGGAGGTTAAATTAATTGTTGACGGGAAAACAAAAGAGGTTTCTTAGATCTTTAGGTAATGAGATGGAACCTATTCTTTTTGTGGGTAAGGAAGAGGTTACGAAAAATGTAATTAAACAGGCGGATGAAGTATTAGAGGCAAGAGAGTTTATTAAAGGGCGCGTCCTTCAGAACTGTGCAGATCATCCGAAAAACATCGCCTCTGGATTGGCAGAAGCTGTTCAGGCAGAGTTAGTCCAAGTAATAGGTCGGAATTTTCTGCTCTATAGACCTTCAAAGGAGAAACCCCAAATTGAACTTCCATAAAATCAGAAATAATGTATAATTCAATTATTACAACGCACTAACCGTTTGTAATTACCTCTTTAACCAAAACAATGAGGGTAACGGGAAACTAGTTCCTGATTGGTTCAACAAACTAGCAGTAGAGGAATAAACTACTGTTAGAAGTTTCACTTTATATAATAAAGGGGATAAAGATGGAAGCCAAGATTCGTGAGTCAATAGCTGGGGGAAAAAAACTTGGTATAATGGGGGGAACATTTGATCCTATTCACTATGGACATATGGTGGCAGCAGAAACAGCTAGAATAGAGTTTGGGTTGGATCGAGTGCTTTTTATTCCTACTGGCAGCCCTCCACATAAAGAAAATCGCCTGATCACAGATGCTAGCCTCCGCTATGAAATGGTAGAAATGGCTATTCAAAACAATAAGAATTTTATGGTATCTAGAATGGAGATTGATAGAGAAGGTCCGACCTATACAGTTGATACGTTAAGAATTCTACATAGTATATTTCCGGAGCAGGAGCTGCAATTCATAACAGGCACGGATGCCCTGAAAGAAATGTTAACCTGGCGTGAACACGAAGAGGTTATCAAGCTTGCTAGGATCATCGGAGTTTCCAGACCTGGTTATGATTCGAAGAACCTGATAGAGAAAATCTCTCGAATGTATCCTTTTACCAAGAACAGGATTGCTCAAATTGAGATACCTGCCTTGGCTATTTCTTCGACCGATATCAGGATGAGAGTTGCCAACAACAAACCAATCAGGTATCTTTTACCTGATGAAATAAGGCTTTTCATTAAGAATAAAGGTCTTTACCATTAAAAAATACATTTGACTTAATCCAGCTGGGTATACTATAGTATAAGTTGCTTATACTATTATCAAAATATTTTCAGAGGTGAAACAGATGACCAAAACCCTGTACGTGGGCAATCTTCCTTGGAGTACATCCTCAGAAGAGCTGACAGAGTTCTTTTCTCGGTACGGAAATGTAGTTGGAAGCAGAATTATTACCGACAGAGAAACCGGACGCTCCAGAGGCTTCGGTTTTGTGGAAGTTGCTGAAGAAGATGCTGAACGCCTAGCTGAAGAACTCAACGGAGCTGAGTTCAATGGCCGTGCCTTGACAGTTAACGAAGCTAGACCTCGTCAAACTGTCTAGACCATTTATTTAGGGTTTCCTGAACAAGATAAATTTTGATATTTTAATGATACACTTAATATATAGTTGGTGTTTGAAAATACTGGTTTATCTTAAGGATACGGACCCTGGACCCGAAGAATGCGGTACATTTCGTACCGTATTCTTCATTAATGAACAGTTCTGAGAAAGGTGAGAGATAAATGTCTAACCAGCTAGGTTTTTTTCGCATACTAGTTGCCGAGAAGCTTTCTTATGAGAGATTTCAGCATTCTGTTGGGGTGGAAGTGTTAGCTGGAGAACTAGCCGAGAAATTCGGATTAGATGTTTATGCAGCACAGCTTGCTGCTATTACCCATGATTTAGCAAAATCGTTACCTTATCGAGAACAATTGAAGAAAGCAAATGAATGGAAGCTGATTCATTATCCTGAAGACATTCAGAACCCTCAGGTTATTCATGGTAGAATCTCAGCTTATATTCTCAAAGAAGAATACGGAGTAACCAATCAGGATATTCTTAATGCTGTAGCTAATCATACATTGGGAAGACCTAATATGTCTGATCTGGAAATGTTGATTTATAGTGCAGATCTTACTGAACCTGGCAGGAACTATGACGGAGTGGACAAGCTGCGTGAGAAGTTGTATTATGACCTTAGAGAGGGAACTCTAGCCTGTATGGAATATACACTTAGTTATCTAAGACAAATAAACAGAGCAGTACATCCTCTGACCGTTCTTGCCTATCAGGACTTAAAGAACAAATTGGAATTATAAAAAAGGAGGCTGGGAGTTTGGTAATAGGTCAAAACGAATTGAGCAAAATGGTTGACTTTATTGATGACAAAAGAGGTAAGGATATCACCATTCTAAATCTTCAAGGGATTTCTATTATTACAGATTTCTTTATGATAGCTAGTGGGAATAGCACAACGCAGATTAAAGCTATCGCAGATCATCTTTTGGAAAAGTTACCGGAACTTGGGGTACCTGTACTAAGAAAAGAAGGATTGCCCGAGGCTCAATGGGTTCTTATAGATTGTGGAGATATTGTTATTCATCTTATGACTCCTGAGACCAGGGAATTTTACAGCTTGGAAAGGCTCTGGGGAGATGCTCAGGAAGTAACTTTTTAGATATTATTGACATTAAGTAATTAAATATTATAGAATTTTAGTTATTAACTAAGCTAAAGGCGCAGAAGGAAGCAAGTATCTGCTATGATTGAATCAGAGAAACGGCGGTTGGTGCGAGCCGTGTTCGTTAGGCAGAGAAACTCACTCCGGAGCTGTGTTCAGGTTGTAATGAACACCGGTGAGAACCGTTAAATTCTATGTAAGAGCAAAATGAATTAGGGTGGTACCGCGGGAGTAGACTCTCGTCCCTTAGGGATGGGGGTTATTTTTGTTATCCCCCTATGCCCTATCTCATCAACTATGGCGGGGAGCCGCAGTGCAGCAAACGCTCT
>LOEZ01000090.1 GCA_001516055.1 Gracilibacter sp. BRH_c7a | reverse complement strand
TATATCTTTTCCAATTTAGCATACGCTGCAATCAATTTTTTAACTTCACCACTAAAAACTACAGTAATCTCGGCATCTTGCCCATCACCTTTTACCGACATCACAATTCCCTGCTCGAATCTCGGATGAATGACTTTATCTCCTACATGGAATTTTCCAGGATTAGAGTCAGCTACAGGAGTCCCCCTGTCTCTCCAACTCCTACCAGCCTGATTACCACTTTTTCCAGTCTCACCCGTTCCGAAGCCTTTTCCTAATGTCTCCCTATAAGAAGATTCCTCAATCACTAATTCTGCCGGAATCTCTTTGAGAAAACGAGATGGTAAGCTAGCCTGGATATGTCCATATTGCATCCTTTGCTCTGCATAACTTAAAAACAGCTTTTCCATTGCTCTGGTTATGGTTACATAACAAAGCCTGCGTTCTTCTTCTAGTTGGCTATCCTCAATAAGACTGCGATTACTGGGGAATATTCCGTCTTCAAAACCCGTCCCAAAAACAACTGGAAATTCCAGACCTTTAGCACTATGCATAGTCATCAGTTTAACGGCATCTTCGGTCTCATCATAGTTATCGATCTCCGCAACCAAGGAAACCTGTTCTAAGAAACCGCTTAGGAGCAAGAAGTTCTGTTCTTCTTCAAGACCAGAATCATTCAGATATTCTTCTATCTTATCATCGTACTCAGCTGTTACAGAAAGGAACTCATTGAGGTTTTCAATTCTTCCTTCTGCTTCCACTGAACTTTCTGCTTTTAAACTTGCCCGATAACCTGTTTCTTCCATAATCTTCTCTGTCAGCTCTGTGATTGGTATCCCTTTTTCTGCTTCTTGTCTGAATTTAAGAATAAGTTCGTAAAAGGCGATTAAAGAGTTTACTGCTTTAGCTTGCAATCCTTGGATGAAAGCAACTTCTTTCAAAGAATCAAACACAGCCATTCCTTGTTCTTGCGCATACTCCAGTATTTTATCCAGAGTTCCTTTACCTATACCCCTTTTTGGTACATTTACAATCCTCGAAAAACTAAAGGTATCGGCAGGGTTATTAATCAAACGTAAGTAGGCTATGATATCTTTAATCTCCATACGTTCATAAAACTTCGTGCCAGAATAAATCCGGTAAGGAATGCCTTCTTTCATAAAGTGCTCTTCCAAAACTCTAGACTGCGCATTCGTGCGATAAAGGATAGCAAAGTCACTATAGGACCTCCCTTCCTCATCAACTAATTTCTTTATTCTACTTGCAACATTACGAGACTCATCATGTTCACTAGAAGCTTTATATACTGTCAGTCCTTCTCCTTCAACATTATCTGTCCACAGAGATTTAGGCTTACGATTGGTATTGTGACTCACGATATGATTAGCAGCCTGCAGAATATTCTGAGTAGACCTGTAGTTTTGTTCCAGCTTAAGCACCTTGGCTTCAGGATAATCCCTCTCGAAGTCTAGAATATTCTGGACGTCGGCTCCCCTCCAGCCATAGACGGATTGATCATCATCTCCCACCACACAAAGGTGGCGATACTTCTTGGCTAATAAATTTATAAAGACGTATTGAGCATGATTTGTATCTTGATACTCATCAACCATAATATAACGGAATCTCTCTTGGTATTGTTCGAGAACATCAGGGTTTTCCCTAAAGAGTCTAACCGTAAGCATTATAATATCATCGAAATCCAAGGCACTATTAGATACAAGCTTTCTTTGATATTTAGAATAAACTTCGGAGACAACTTCCTCAAAATAATTATTAATTTGGGCTTTGTAAGAGGGTACGTCCAACAGTTTGTTTTTTGCTTCACTAATTGCCCCGAGAACGGCTCTTGGGGCAAATTTCTTTTCATCTAGATCAAGTTCTCTTAAACATTCTTTAATTAAAGTAAGTTGATCGGTCATGTCATAAATGATAAAACTCCGAGTATATCCCGGTAGTCTTGTTATTTCGTTTCTTAATATGCGCACACACGCTGAATGAAAAGTAGCTACCCACAGTCCTTGTCCTTCGCTTCCTACCAGAGTGGAAACCCGTTCTCTCATCTCCCGAGCAGCCTTATTGGTGAATGTTATAGCGAGTATGTTCCAGGGTTCTACTCCCTGAGCGATTAAATGGGTTATCCTATATGTTAAAACTCTAGTCTTGCCTGATCCAGCTCCAGCAAGTATAAGAAGTGGTCCATCTCTAAATTCTGCCGCTTCCCGTTGGACGGGATTCAGGTCTTGAAGATTATACATCCAGTTAATCCCCTTTCATATATGTCAGGTTCTAATCGCAATAACCTTTAATACGCAGCTTTGTTATATGATCTTTAAGCACCTTGTCAATATCAATTCCATATTGTTCTTCAAGAACAAACATCATGGTTATTGCTGTCTGAGCAACATCCATAAGTTCCTGGGCAACCAGCTGCATCGCCTTATCTTCTTCGACTCTTAATGCTTCTCCATTCAGTCCTCTAAACTTCCCTATAGCTTGTGCCAGCTCGCCTGATTCTTCCATTATTTTAAGAGCTGTACTTTCCAAAGAGGGATTTAGTTTATTAAGTCGTGGTAAGGTAACCGTCTTACTAATCTTTTCATTCATCTCTTTTTCTCCATAATATAAGGAAAATGTGTACAAAGTACATAATTCTCAGTATATTATACCATTTTCCTCTCCACTCTTCACTATAATAACTATATCAGCCTCAGAGCGAATTCTGGACAAGTGGGATTACAGTAACCACATAATATGCACTTGTTCTTCTCTACAATAACCTGACCTTCTTTCACGGTTAAAGCTTCATTGGGACAAGCTTGCACACAGGTGCCGCAACCTGTGCAAAAACGAGCGACAAACAGTTCTTTGGTGGACCTTAATCTCTCCAAGTCCGACTCCATGATATCTTCATCCTCAAACAGTCTCACATTAACTTCCACTTCATCCACATGTGACATCCCTACCGCCACAGATGTAATTCCCTCGATGTTGCGAACAAAAGAAAAGGCCGTCTTAATCTCTCTGAGCAAGTTACCTCCTGCCAAAGACTTCATGGCGACAAGACCTTTACCGCTCTCAGATACGAGTTTGATGGCCCTGACCATGTCAGCCGCACTGCCTCCTACTATTCCCACACCTTTTACATTAATCAAAGGAAAGACTACATCTATCTCCTCTATCTTCGCGGCTTTTTCCACTACCGGCACTACATGAGTAGCGATACCTACCGCCCTGATTACACCTTTGCTTTTATAATCCAACAAGCACTGAAATGCGCCTGAACGTTCTTCAAAAACTTCCGGAGTCACTTTGGCGGCATGCAAATAGAAGATATCTAAATAATCACGCCCTAAACCGGATAATGCTCCTAAGACACTTTTTTCCATCTCAGAATAAGAGGTGGCCGTAGACTTTGAGGCCAGTATTACTTCACCTCTATATTCCGAAAGAGCCGCTTTAATAGGCTCATCCATTCCGTACATTTCCGCTGTATCAATAGAATTGATGCCCTTATCCAAAGCCGCGAGGATAACCTTCTTGGCCTCTGTGGTCGAAAGCTTTGCCTGGAGAGGACCCATGGTCAACGCCCCCAGGGTAATTTCAGTCATTGTAATTCCTGTCTTGCCTAAAACTTTCTTTTTCATATTTTTTACCTCTTTAAAAGTTAAACCCGTTAAAGAAAAGTTTGAGTATTACTTTCTTCTGGAGTTTAATTCTCGAGCGATATCGTTAATACTTACTCCTCTATCTTCCAACAGAACTAAGAGATGATAAATCAAATCTGCTGATTCATACCGAATCTCATCTGCAGAGTTATTTTTTGCTGCTATTATTACCTCGGCAGATTCTTCCCCTACTTTTTTCAGGATCTTGTCAATCCCCTTATCAAAAAGATAAGTAGTATATGCCCCTTCAGGTCTCTCTTCATTTCTTTTATTAATAACTTCGGCAAGTAATTCTATAGTCCTGCCTAAAGACAGTTCAGGCTTTCTATTCGGTTCCCCTATCTGGAGCCAATTAACCGCTGTATCTTTTCTTTCTGTAGTAGAATTTTCTTTGAGTTTATAGTGGAAACAGGAATAAAAATCTTCATGACAAGCCATTCCAGTTTGCTTAACCTTTAGAAGAATTGTGTCCTTGTCACAGTCAAACCTGATATCAATTACTTCTTGATAGTTACCTGAAGTCTCCCCTTTTATCCAGAGTTTCTGCCTACTGCGGCTATAATAACATGCCCGCCCTTGTTCAAGTGTAGTGAGCAGTGCTTCTTTATTCATGTAAGCCAGCATTAAGACCTCACTGCTAACTTCATCCTGAACTACAACAGGAATAAGACCTTCGGTGTTCCAGCGAATGTCTTCCAGAGCTTTCTCCCTTTTGGCATAATTACCACCGTCGCTTATTTTATCGTTCATGATATTCTTATTAACTCCTTCTTTAATTTTCCATTTTGCATTGTCCATTGTCTATTTTCTATAATCCATTGCTCCTTAGTTCTACTCCCCTATCGAACCTCGAACATCGAGCTTCTACCCTCTACCGGGCGTACAGGTATCCCTTCTCTAGCCAAGTAATCTTTAACTTCTTTTATGCTATATTCTCTATAGTGAAAAATGGAAGCCGCTAGAACAGCATCTGCTTGACCATCAGTCAAGCCCTCCGCCATATGCTGTAAATTCCCTACTCCTCCTGAAGCTATTAAAGGAATAGATACTGCTTGGCTTATCATCTTATTCAGTTCATTATCATAACCCTCTTTGGTCCCGTCACGATCCATGGAAGTAAGCAGAATCTCTCCTGCACCTAGCTTTTCAGCTCGTTGTGCCCATTCCAGAACATCAATCCCTGTCGGTGTGCGACCTCCGTGAATATAAACCTCCCAGCGCCCATGGCTATATGCTACCTGACGAGCATCTATGGCTACCACTATGCACTGGCTGCCAAAAGCATAAGCCCCTTCTTCAATAAGTTGAGGATTCTGCACTGCCGCAGTGTTAAGGGAGACTTTATCTGCTCCCGCTCGAAGCATCTTACGTATATCCTCAATAGTTCTCAGTCCCCCGCCAATAGTAAACGGGATAAACACTTCTTCAGCCGTGCGTCTTACCACCTCGACCATGGTATTCCGCCCTTCGGAGGAAGCGGATATATCTAAAAAAACAAGTTCATCAGCTCCTTCTTTATCATAAAGAGCTGCGAGTTCTACCGGATCACCTGCGTCCCGCAGATGAATAAAATTCGTACCTTTAACCACTCGTCCTTCATGTACATCCAGACAAGGAATAATTCTTTTAGCGAGCATGGTTCTGTTTCCTCCTAATGTTCACTGAGCTGTCGAACAGTCCAAATATTGTAATGACTATTCGACAGCTTTTAAGGCTTCTTCTAAAGTAAAGGCCCCTGAATACAATGCTTTCCCAACTATCGCACCATCAATAGTTATACCTCGTTGGGTCTCTGCCTTGAGATTCAAGATATCATCTAAAGACGATATACCTCCAGAAGCTATAACCTTCAGCCCAGTAACCTGTGCCATCCTTACTGTACTTGGAATATTCGGTCCACCGAGCATCCCGTCTCTGGATATGTCGGTAAAGATGGTAGTGGTGACTCCGATTTCCCTCATCATCTGGCCTAATTCTTCAGCCTTAATGTTCGTGCTTTCTGCCCATCCTTGAACCGCTACCATCCCATCCTTGGCATCAATGCCAACAATGATATTTTCACCATAACGACGAACAGCATCTGCTACCAGCTTAGGATCACGAACAGCGACAGTCCCCAATATGACCCTTGACACTCCCAATTCCAGCAGAGCCTCTATCCTCTCGATAGTACGTATCCCTCCTCCAACTTGGACTTTGAGAGATACATTGTTCACAATACTGCTGATTGCCTTATCATTAACCGGTTTCCCAGTAAAAGCTCCATTAAGATCGACAACATGGAGATACTTTGTCCCTTTGGTTTGAAAATCGCTTGCTACTGCAGTCGGATCACTGGAGTAAACCGTAGCATCTTCCATCCGCCCCTGGAGAAGTCGAACAACCTCTCCATCTTTTAAATCAATCGCTGGATATACCTTCATTGATTATTCACCCATTTTCCAAAATTATTAAGCATTACTAATCCCCAAGGACTGGATTTTTCAGGATGAAACTGAGCTCCCCAAACATTATCTTGGCCAACTACCGCTGGGAATTCCAATCCATACTCACTGGTTGCTGCTATCCAATCACTTGCCAACGGTTGAACATAATAAGAATGCACAAAATAAAAATGAGCCCCCCCCGGAATATCGGCACATATCTTCTCAGGATTTCTAACATCTAGCGTATTCCAGCCCATGTGCGGAATTTTCAGCCCTGGTGGAAACTTAACTACTCTCCCTGGAATAAAACCTAATCCTGGGTGTTCACCATGCTCTTCCCCAATTTCAAAAAGCAACTGCATTCCCAGACAGATTCCTAAAAAAGGTTTGCCGGTTTGGACATACTCTTGTAAAGGTTTAATCCAGTTCCCTTTGTCTAAAGAATCCATAGCATCAGCAAAGGCCCCTACTCCTGGCAGGATAATTCCCTGGACATCTTTTATCTCAGTTGGCGATATCATTATCTTCGCTTCATAGCCGAGTTTTTCTAAAGCCTTCTCAACGCTTCTTAGATTTCCCCGACCATAATCAACTATTCCGATCATTACTTCCTCCTGAATGTCGTGTTTACTTAATCACGAACTTCGAACCTCGATTAGAGCGTTCCCTTAGTGGACGGAATCCCTTCTTGACGGTTATTATATCTCGAAGCAAGTCCTAAGGCCCTGCCTACTCCCTTAAAGATAGCTTCCAGGATATGATGTTTATTTTTTCCACTAAGCAGGTTGATATGCAGGGTAATTCCAGCATTTATAGCCAAGGCTCTGAAGAACTCTTCAGCCATCTCAACCGGAAAATCCCCTACCATCCCTTCAGAACAATCAACCTTCCAGACAAGATAGCCACGATTGGAGATATCCACTGCAACCTGAACAAGTGCCTCGTCCATAGGAAACAGGCAATCCCCAACACGTTCTATCCCTGATTTGTCACCTAATGCCTCCCGAAAGGCCTGTCCTAACACAATTCCACAATCTTCAATGGTATGATGTTGATCGACATGCAAATCACCTTTGGCTTTGATATGAAGATCGAAACAGGCGAATCGAGCTAATGAATCCAGCATATGATCAAAAAAACCTATTCCGCTCTCCACGTTGAACTTACCATTTCCGTCTATCCCTAAGACAACTTCAATCTTAGTTTCTGATGTTTCCCTATTCAGCTTACTGTTACGCATCCAATGACCCCCCTCTACTTATTCTATAGTACTCTCCTATATCAAACCCTTTGGAATAATTAGAAGTGAATCTAATAATCCCCTAGATTATTACTATCGGCTACTTCCTTGATAGCCTGTAAGAAAGCTTTATTTTCTTCAGGTGTTCCTGAACTTATCCTTAAAGATTGCCCTAGTCCAGGAATATTCCCTAAGTTCCTTATCGTGAATCCCTTAGCGGATAGTTTCTCTGCCAAGTTACTTGGTTCCTTGGGCTGAATGAGAATAAAGTTGGCCATGGTAGGTAATACCCTTAAGTTAGGTATCTTGTTCAGTTCATTATACAATATTTGCATTTCTTTTTTAATGATCTCAATCTGTTTCTTGTATTCAGCCTCATATTTTAAAGCGATAACTCCTGCTTGTTGAGAAAAAGAATTAACATTGAAAGGTTGCCTAACCTTGTTCAGGCAATTGATAAGCTCTTCGTTGCCTAACACATATCCCAGTCTCAGAGCTGCCATCCCAAACGCTTTGGAAAAAGTCCTCATAATAAGGAGGTTGGGATAATTATTAATCTCCCCAATCAAACTTTCTCCTGCGAATTCGACGTAAGCTTCATCGACCACAACTAATGCTTTTGTCTGTCGTACCAACTTTAAGATTTCCTCTTGAGGAAATAGTGTTCCAGTTGGATTATTGGGATTGCAGACGATGATAACCTTGATACTCTCATCATCAGAACATTTTTCCAGCATGGTATTCAAATCCAGCTTGATACCTTGCAGTAACGGAACCTCTACTACGGTTGTTCCAGTAATGGTAGCAGCTACAGCATACATACCAAAGGTGGGAGGATGGATCATGAGCGACCTTCCTCGACCCCCAAAGGTATGGAGAGTGACTTGAATGAGTTCATCGGATCCGTTTCCCAAAAGAACTTCCTCAGCCTTAACACCGTTATATCTGGCGATCTCATCCCTTAATATCTGAGCTTTGCCATCAGGATAACGATTGAATTCAAATCCACTAGAAAACAATTCTTCTTTCATCCCCATAGGCCAAGGGAAAGGGTTCTCGTTGGCATCCAACTTGATATTACCTTCTATAACATGAGCTTCATAGGGCTTCAGGGAAGCAATATCCTGGCGTATAGTCTGTTCTATGTCCAACTGCATATTCTGTCTTTTCTGTTGTTTCATCTCTTTCGCACCTCTATTGCTCTGGCATGGGCTTCCAGCCCCTCGCTACGTGCCAGGTACATAATCTCATCTGCATCTCTTTGCAGAGCTTGCTCGGAATAATTAATCACACTTATCTTCTTGATAAAAGCATCAACATCTAAGACGGAGTAGAAACGGGCTGTCCCCCCTGTAGGTAACACATGGTTCGGACCGGCAAAATAATCTCCCACAGGTTCGGGAGTATTTCTTCCCAAGAATACTGCCCCAGCATTTTTCACTTTACCCAACCAGGAAAATGGATCTTTGACAACAAGTTCAAAGTGTTCCGGGGCAATCAGATTAGCCAAATCCATCCCCTCTTGGACGTCTTTCACCAGAATGGCTGCACCATATTTTTCCCAAGATGCTCTGGCAATATCGGCCCGAGGCAAAGCGAGCAATTGGCTCTCAACCTCTTCGATGGTACGCTCCAGTAAATCAAGATTGGGGGAGACAAGGATAGCCGAAGCCAGAGTATCATGCTCCGCCTGAGAGAGCAGGTCTGCAGCCAGTTCCTTTGGCTCTCCACTTTCATCTGTTAAGATGAGTATCTCACTAGGTCCGGCTAACATATCGATATCCACTGTACCATAGACTTGCTTTTTGGCCAGGGTCACGAAGATATTTCCGGGTCCTGTAATCTTGTCTACCTTGGCAATCGTTTCTGTGCCATAGGCCAGCGCGGCAACAGCTTGAGCTCCGCCAATTTTATAGATCTCACTAACCCCGCATTCTGCAGCTGCGACCAGCACTTCGGGTAGGAGATTTCCATCTTTCAACGGAGGGGAAACCATCACAATCTCCTCCACCCCGGCAACCACTGCCGGTAAAGCATTCATTAGAACAGATGAAGGATAAGCCGCTGTTCCCCCAGGCACATATATACCTACCCTTTTCAGAGCAACGATTAACTGACCTAGAATACTTCCGTCTTCTGCTGTGTCAAACCAGGAAGACCTTTTTTGTTTCTGATGATAATCCTTAACGTTACTGATGGCCTGACGAATTGCCTTTAGATAAAAATCATCCACTTTGGTGTAAGCAACTTGAATCTCATCATCAGTCACCTTGAGCCCTTTTTTGTTCAAATCGACATGATCATATTTCAAGGTCAAATCATAAAGAGCTCGATTCCCCTCTTCTTTGACTTGGTTGATTATATCAGCAACCTTGCTTGCCAACTTATCATCGTCACCATAAGATTTGGTGGTAAGCATCTTAATATCTAATTCAGAATACTTTTGAACAGCCTTCATGAATACTTTTCTCCTTTGGTAGTCATTATTAAACAAGAACTCTAAGTTTCTCAGCGAGTCCTTGGATATCTTCATATTTTATCCTGTAGGAAACTCTATTCGCAATCATCCTGGTAGTCGCTTCCAGAATCGGGGCAATTTCTACCAATTTATTTTGCTTTAGAGTTTTACCGGTAGATACGATATCCACAATCATTTCTGCTAACCCGACTTGAGGAGCTATCTCGATATTACCATGAAGCTTAATTGGAGTTACTTGCATTCCCCGTTCGCTAAAGAAAAGCTGGGCTACCCTGGGGAACTTGGTGGCAGCTCTCTTATGGTTTAAGACACTTAAATCATACTCTCCGTTATCTAACCTTGGTGGCTGGCTATCTTCCGGCATAGCAACCACAAACCTGCAGTATCCAAATTTAAGATCCACAAGTTCGGCTACATCCTGATTCTGTTCGATTAAGGTATCTTTCCCTACAAAACCTATATCTGCAGCACCATACTCCACATAAGTTGGGATATCTGTAGGTCTGCAGATAATTATTTTAACTTCTTTTCCTGGAAGATCAAACGTTAATTTCCGAGAATCTTCAAGTACGAACATACAGTCTAAGCCTGCTTTAGTTAAGAGTTCCGCCGAATCTATAAGAAGTTTTCCTTTAGGCAATGCTATAGTTAAAAATTTCGAAGACAAATCGTATCCCCCTCAGTCTTTAATAGTTTATTACTTTAATTAGTTAAAGTAATAACATGTAAAAGTATACCAAGACTCTGCATAAATGTAAATAGCTAATTTACATTACACCGTAAATGTAAATCGGGGGACATTCCTGTCTTAAAATTATTTCGCGGGCTTCAGCAGGTGTGTCCCCATTCAACTTCTGCCTTTCCACTATTTATCTCCGAACTTAAGCCCCAACTTCCTGGCAGCAAGTAACACATCATCATTGGGTGTTATCTTCTTTAAATGTTTAACCGCTTCTAAAAGAGGTACTCTTACAATAGATGTCCCCTGGAGAGCAACCATTTTTCCAAAATCCTTATCAACTACAGCATCGACGGCTGAGACTCCATACCGGGTAGCTAAGATCCTATCGAAAGTGTTTGGGGAACCTCCCCTTTGTATATGACCAAGTACCGTGACTCTTGTTTCAAGATTGATTAGGCCTTCTAGGTCACGCCCAACCTTTTCACCTATCCCTCCAAGTTTTATCGGGTCTGTTCTTCCTTCAAAAACTTGTTTCACAACCATCTCTCCGTCGCCAGATTTTGCTCCCTCAGCCACGACGATAATACTGAACTTTTTATTTTTTGACTTTCTGTCATTTATTGCTTCAGCCACTTTCCCGATATCATACGGTAGCTCAGGGATGAGTATGACATCCGCGCCCCCTGCTATCCCCGAGTATAACGCTATCCAACCAGCATAGCGTCCCATAACTTCCAGGATCATGACCCTGTGATGTGATTCAGCGGTAGTATGGAGTTT
The DNA here is from genome assembly GCA_001516055.1 of Gracilibacter sp. BRH_c7a. GTDB lineage: Bacteria > Bacillota > Desulfitobacteriia > Desulfitobacteriales > Syntrophobotulaceae > Gracilibacter. The sequence goes on along the minus strand of LOEZ01000090.1, from coordinate 13,677 downwards.
ATCCAATGCTTCCTGTGCTGTTTCCACCGCAGATTGAAAGCCAAATGTTAAGTCTGTCGCCATTAGGTCATTATCAATAGTCTTCGGGACACCCACTACTGCCAGACCTTTAGCTGCCAACTCCAAGGCAATGTTCAGACTACCATCACCACCTATAACTACCAGGGCTTCAATTCCTCTGTCTCTGATATTACTTATTACCAAATCGGAGCGATCTTCCTGTACCATCTTACCATCAACCATAACATTATAGGCAAAAGGGTTATCTCTGTTAGAAGTACCAAGGATAGTCCCTCCTCGCGGCAGGATTCCGGAAACCTCTTTAAGACCAAGAGGAACGAATTCACCTTCGACCGCGCCTTTGAAACCGTCGAGTATTCCAAAGACTTCAATGTCATGATTTACTGCGGATCTGACAACAGCTCTAATCACAGCATTTAAGCCTGGGCAATCTCCTCCACCGGTTAATACAGCTATTCTCTTTATCATAAGAATCACTCCTACTATAAGTAAACTCTATTATTTTAGGCTTTCTCTCATTAGTATTAACTTGCTAAGTTTGATGATAATTATTAATACTTAGACCTCTACTTTTTCCACAATCGGGATACCTCTAATCGAAGCAATCTTCTTGGCATCAGTGTCAGTCAAAAATCCTAAGGCCATCTCAACTCTCTTGCCACTTTTTCTTAATTCCCGGCAACGTTTAACTACAGCACCCGGAGATTGGCCATAGACTAGAACCTCTGGATTCTCAACTTCGTATTCGGAGAACTGTTCCAACAAGATACTAAGATTTATTGCAAAACCGGTGGCTGGAGAATTATAACCAAAATCTTCGTATAGTTTATCGTAGCGTCCTCCTTCTACCACAGGGATTCCTACCCCGGGAAGGTATCCTTCGAAGATTGCACCTGTGTAATAAGAAAATCCTCGTAGTATGCCTAAGTCCAGAGATACATAATCTTGTACTCCATAATCTTTTAAGAATTGATAGATTGTTCTAAGTGACTCCACAGCCCTTCTGATAGCTTGGATATGATTCCAATTCTGCAGTTTATCCAGTACCTCTTCTTTACCTGTTAGATGCGGCATAGAAAGTAGAAACTCTTTGGCGGCCTCAGGAAGGTCGCTTTGAGAAACAAGTCCTTCGAGCTTAACCATATCCTTACGGGCAATTCCGTCTTCAAGCTCTTTTCTAAGTTTAGCATCTATGTTCATTTCATCGGCCAATCCAGAGAATATTCCGTTATGACCAAGGCTAATCTGAAAATTACGGACTTCCAGAGCTTTCATAATTTCCACAGACAAAGCAATCACTTCCGCATCAGGTAAATCTGAACCAACACCTATTAATTCCACCCCAACCTGGCGGAATTCACTGAAGCGAGTAGAACCATTTCTATAGACATCTCCGCTATAGCAAAGCCTCAAAGGTAATTGGCTTCCCTTCAGCCTGGTGGCAACCATTCTGGCTATCGGGGTAGTGAATTCAGGTCTTAAGACAATAATATGACCATTTTTGTCAAAGAACTTATAAAGATAATCGTCTTGATTAGCATCGGGTTCTACACATGCTCTGTATTCTAAACCTGATGTTTTTACCCTTTGAAAAGACCAATTATGACAAGTCTTTAAGGCTTTGCCTTCTAATTCCTCTAACAAAGCCAACTCTGTTGGCATTAAATCTTTCATACCTTCAGGTAATTTGAGCCCCATCGATGAACGTTCCATGTTTATACACCTCTCGAATATATTATTATTGTCATTTCAGCAATTAGTATTGATTCGTTTTTTAAGCATCTACTTGATTATTATCAAGGCGTTCAAGTATCATTTTATAACCGTCCGCCCCGTAGTTTAAACATCTTTTGACTCTACTTATGGTAGCAGAACTGGCACCTGTCACTTCGGCTATTTTGGTGTAGGTTATATCATCCTCGAGCATTTTGGCAACAGCAAGCCTCTGAGCTAAAGCTTTAATTTCAGCTACAGTTGCTATGTCTTGGAAAAAGCGATAACATTCTTCTTTCGTTTTCAAAAGAAGAAGGGCTTCAAAAAGAGAATCTGTTAGCTTATCTTTTAAGCGATCATCAGTCGTCATCTTAACACCTCCAAGTCTATTTACTGATAATTATTTGAAGTTACTGAATTACCGAAAGGATATATGTACTCTTTCATACTTTAATTTATGAAAGTATGAGGACAATGTCAAGTAAAAACCGATAGAAATTAAAAAACAGCTCCTTATCTTTACAATAAACTGCTGTTTTACAAGTTTAAATTGTTATTATTTGTATAGTCAACTTTCTGAGCTAAGGACTGACTCTAGGTATTTTTTTTAAAACAGCTCCTTTCGGTGCTTCCAGATCCTTGTCTTTTACAGAGCCAGGTCCAATCTTAAAATCTTTAAATTCAATTTTCATCGTCCCTGAATTATCTTCAATTCTTAAAGGAACAAAATCTTGGGCATCAATCCAAACTTTGCTTCCTTGATTATCCACAATAATGCATGGACGGCTGGACACTGTCTCTTGACCAATAATAATGGAACGCTCCGGGTCAAGATTCATGATAGCACCCAAAAGCGACTGCTCGCTTCGCCCCTCAAAGAATGAATACGACATCCCACTGGAAAATGAGCTTGTCTTCTCATGTTGTATATCGTATTGAAGGTAGTCTTCATCTTCTGCCATTATCAGACCATGAGTGTCTAGTGGTAATCCTGACTCAGATAAGAATGTGGTCTCCATCCTGGACCTGTCCCCCCTGACCCATATCTGCTGCTGCATATTGAGGTTTGATTCTGTACCCGTCCGATAATAAAACTCCGAAATTGAGTTACTCTTTTCGATAATATAGGGAATCGTAATATCATCATAATTGATTTGATGAGTCTGTCTGTTTGCATCAATTTTGTTAACGGAAGTCAGATATACAAGTACTAGAAGAAACACAAAAAAGAACCCAACGGTTTTCTTCATCAGAGAACCTCCATTTTCTACTTTTCATTCATTAGCTTTAACTTGTGTATTTCTCCTCAAGCTTATTAAGCTCTTTTATCTAATTTACCTATTCTAGTCTGCGAATGGAAATCCTTCCCACTTGGAGAACACGCAAAAAAAAACTTGAGTTTTAACTATTGTAAAACCCAAGTCGATCCCTTATCTTATCAAATTATTAACTAATTACTCAGGCCTTTGGAGTTATACTCCTAAATGCTTTCTCTGGCTCTCCTTATCATTTATGAACAGTTCTATATCTGTGTTAAGAACAATCTGACCATTAACCAAAATATATACTCTATCAGCTATTTAAAAAAGATAACAAAAAAATTGTCAAACTTATTGACATTTCCTTTCTACCAAGCTATATTTTATGCTAGAATAATTAATTAAGACACTACATTTGAATAAGCTCTTATCCAGAGTGGTGGAGGGACTGGCCCTATGAAACCCGGCAACCGGCATTTATTGCAACGGTGCTAAGTCCAGCAGATTAAATCTGAAAGATGAGAGGAACGCTGTTTAACAAAACTCTGCGATTCCTCGCGGAGTTATTATATTTTTGGGAGATAGAAAGGTAGTTGCTAATGATCCATATTACCAATCTAAGCAAAGTCTTCAAATCTAGACAAGGTACAATAACTGCCTTAAAGGATATCAACTTGCATGTCTCTAAAGGAGCAGTTTACGGCATAATTGGCTTGAGTGGTGCTGGTAAAAGTACGCTGATTCGTTGTTTAAACATGCTGGAGAGACCGACCGAAGGAGAAATAATTCTAGATGGTCAAAACATGACAACCCTTTCCGGCAAAGACCTTCGTCGTGCAAGGCAAAACATAGGAATGATTTTCCAGCATTTTAATCTGTTGGAATCGAGAACAGTTTCTGGGAACATTGCTTTTCCGCTGGAAATTGCTGAGTGGTCTAAAGAAGAAATCGATGAGCGTGTGAAAGAACTGCTTCCCTTAGTTGGCTTGGAAGATAAAGCATCTGCCTACCCCGCCCAACTCAGCGGCGGTCAAAAGCAAAGGGTAGGTATTGCTAGAGCTCTCGCTACCAAACCGGCGGTTCTGCTCTGTGATGAAGCTACTTCAGCTTTAGATCCCCAAACTACAGTCTCAATTCTTGGACTCCTTAAAGAGATTAATGAAAAGCTAGACCTGACCATCGTAATCATCACTCACGAAATGAAGGTTATTAAAGAAATCTGCACTGATGTTGCGGTGATTGATCAGTCCCAAATCATAGAACAAGGTTCGGTGGAGTCTGTATTTATCCACCCTCAATCCTCTATAGCTAAGGAATTTATCTCCAGTGTTCTGCCCAATGATTTACCTGCTCAGTTATTAAGAGAGTTAGCTCTCCATCCTCACGCTGAGATAGTAAAGATACATTTTCTTGGTTCTACAGCTTCAGAACCTGTGATTACTGATTTAATCAAACAATGTGGGGTTACAGTCAATATACTTTATGGGAGTATTGATTACTTACGTTCTACTATGTTTGGTACTCTAACCCTGGAACTGCAAGGTTCACCAGATAGTCTGGCCGATGCCTATGAATATTTGCATAAAAGGAATCTGAAAGTAGAGGTGATAAGAAATGGGATCTGAGTTTCTGAGTTTAGTCCAAGATCCTGCCTACTGGGACAGTCTAGCCAAGATCGTTCCCAAAGCCCTTAATGAAACTATCTATATGGTAGTTGTCTCAACTTTCCTAGCTTATGTGCTTGGCATTCCCATGGGTGTTTTCTTGGTTATCACCTCAGCTAACCATGTGCTTCCCAACCCTTGGGTAGAGAGAACCCTGGGAACAATAATCAATATCTTCCGATCTATCCCTTTTATTATCTTGCTTGTAGCCTTGATTCCGTTCACCACCATGGTTGTAGGAACAAGAATCGGGACAACAGCTGCCATCGTTCCTTTGGTGATTTCAGCAGCACCTTTCGTAGCCAGATTAATAGAAAGTTCCCTTAAAGAAGTATCCCACGGGGTTATAGAGGCAGCACTTTCTATGGGGGCCTCCCCTTGGCAGATTATTTCCAAAGTTCTTCTACCCGAGACGAAAAGTCCTATTATCTTAGGGATAGCTATTACAACTATTAATATCATCGCCTATACCGCTATGGCTGGAGCTGTCGGAGGCGGAGGATTAGGAGATCTGGCTATTCAGTATGGATATAACCGCTTCCGTACCGATATCATGATCATCACCGTTCTTATCTTGGTAGTTATCGTCCAAGGTATCCAATGGGTTGGGACTACCCTGGCCCGCAAATTATCTCATCGTTAACAAAAATGTATTCGGGTCTAGCACAAAGAAATCGCCTAAATAATTAACCCGAATAGTTTTTGGAATAAATAAAGTTTCAAAGGGAGGAAAAAAGAATGTCTAAACGTAAATATCCCCGTATTACCTTGTTTGTTTCTTTTCTGTTAGCACTATCTCTAGCACTGGTTGGCTGCAGCAGTCCTGCTCCAACTGAAGATACCGTGGTTAAAGTTGGTGCTACCGCAGTTCCGCATGCTGAGATCCTGGAGTTTGTCAAACCTAAATTGGCCGAAAAAGGCATCACCCTTGATATCATAGTCTTTAATGACTATGTCCAACCTAATCTGGCTACGGATGCCGGAGAGATCGACGGAAACTACTTCCAACATATCCCATACTTGGATACTTTCAACGCAGATCATAAGCTTGATCTAGTTAGTATAGCCAAAGTTCATATTGAGCCTATGGCCATCTATTCCAAAAAGTTCAGTGCAGTTACCGACTTTGAAAAAGGAAGTACTGTTGCTATCCCTAATGATCCCAGTAATGCCGGTCGTGCTTTAAGCGTCTTGCAATCTGCTGGTGTCATCAAACTCAAAGATGGCGTAGGTATAATGGGAACAATCCAGGACATCACAGAAAATCCTCAAGAGCTGGAAGTAATTATGATTGATGCAGCACAACTTCCCCGTGTTCTAGATGATCCTAAAGTATCCGGTGCTGTCATTAATACGAATTACGCTCTGGAAGCTGACTTGAATCCTACCAGCGATGCCCTTTATATTGAAAGCAAGGAATCTCCATATTCCAATATCTTCGTAGTCAAAGCTGACAGAGCCGAAGATCCCGTACTGAAACAGATTGCTGAAGAGCTGAACACCGAAGATGTTCGAGCATTTATCGAAGAACAATACAAAGGTGCAGTTGTACCAGCTTTCTAAAGCTTAATATCTGCTAATTGACTTGAAATAATAAAAGCAAAAAGAAACTGCGTAGGTCTATAAGCCGAAACAGTTTCTTTTTCTGTTTTAAGAATATTTAATTAAGCTTTTTTGAAAATACTTAATTTCTTTATACGCGGACTGATGAAAGGCCAAGCTACTGAGAACAAAGCAAATAATAATAGGGCGGCTGATATGGGCCTCGTAATGAAAATACTATAGTCTCCACCATAAGTGATTAATGCCCGGCGGAAATAATTTTCAACAATCGGTCCTAAAACTAAACCTAAAACGATGGGAACGGTAGTAAAATTATTTTTCTTCATTAAAAAACCCAGAATACCAAAGAACAACATCAAACCAATATCAAAAACCCTCAAGTTAATACAATAGGCACCAACAACTGCAATTAATAAAATCGCACTGTTCATCCACTGAACAGGGATTGCTAACAGACGGGCAAATGGTTTAACACTTAAGAGTCCAAAAGCCAAAAACACAAAGTTAGCAATAAACATTGATAAGATAACACCATAAGCTACATCTGGTGATTTAATAAATAACAGCGGTCCAGGTTGTAAACCATGAACTACAAAGGCCCCCAAAAGAATAGCTGTGGTGGCAGAACCTGGAATTCCAAAAACCATAAGCGGGACCATAGCCCCTCCGGAAGCCGCATTGTTACCGGCCTCTGTAGCTGCAACTCCTTCGATAAATCCTGTGCCGAATTTATCCGAGTTCTTGGAAAAACGTTTGGCCTCATTGTAACAGATAAAGCCGGAAATCGTTCCCCCTGCCCCTGGCAATACCCCAATTAGTGTCCCTAACAAACCCGAACGTAAAAACGTACTTGAACATAACTTCATCTCGGCCCAGGAAGGGAGAAGTTTACGAAAACTTAAATCTTTATAGTTTGCTTTATGACCTTGAAAACTTGCTTCTACCTGCTCCAGTATACTGGATATCGCAAATAAGCCGATAATAACAGGTACAAAATCAAGACCTGAAGTGAGATCCGTAATACCATATGTAAAACGGTATATACCCGATACTTTATCTACTCCAACAGTTGACAAGAGGACCCCAAAAATACCGGCTATAAGTCCCTTTACTAACGACTTACTGGAAAGACTCACCACAATCGTAAGTCCAAAAACGCCTAAGGAAAAATATTCTGCCGGACCAAATTTAAGGGTGAATTGAGCCAAAACATGGGATAGGGAAAGAAGAATCAAAACTCCTATAATACCACCAATAAAAGAAGCAATTGCTGCCATCCCTAAAGCCTTACCTGCATTTCCATTTTTAGTCATTGGATAACCGTCTAAGACTGTTGCCGATGCGGCACCATCTCCGGGAATTCCGATAAGGATAGCGGAAATTGAGCCTCCATACATAGCACCGCAGTACATCGATGCCAACAATGTTATTCCTTCTAAGGGCCCCATACCAAATGTAAGTGGCAGTAATAAAGCAACGCCCATAGAAGGAGTAAGTCCAGGAAGGCAGCCTACAATAATACCAAGGAAAGTTCCAATTATCAATGCCATTAAAGTATCTAAATGAAATATATTAAGAAAAGCGTTTAGAATAATTTCCAAAAAACATCACCTCCTTATCTACTTATCAGAACCCTAAGATACCTACAGGAAAACGAACATTTAAAAAGATATGGAAAACCACATAAACTGCTATTACCATTAGAAAAGCAAATAGGGATGCTTTTTTCCAGCTTTGTTCTCCAAGAGTACGGACACATAAAACTACAAATAAAAACGCCGAAACTATAAAACCTAATACTGGCAACAAAATAATATAAGCTATAATACCTCCAACGATTGACGAGACTCGAATTATGGCCTTTCTGGACACAGTCTTTTCTTTATCTGAATCCTTATTTTTCTGGAAGATAAGAATTATGTTCAGGATTATTAAAAGGCTTGATAAAATAGTGGGGAAAAAACCTCCCCTTATGGCAATTTCGGCATCAGGTCTATACGGCAAGCTTAATGATTCAGATAAAACAAACCCACTAAAGAGAAGAAATATAATCCCCCAAGCCATGTTTTTGGAAAACCTTATTCCCATTCACTCGACCTCCTTTCGTTATTGTTCTCCTATTCCACCACTGAATCTAGCCTTCATGGCCAAAAAATTGCCGGGGCTGCGGGCCCCGGCAGCATTTTACGCAACCTAATTCTTGCTAGATAATACCTAATTTCTTAAGCATCTTACCATACATTTCATATTGGTCGTCAGAAATCCTGAAGAATTCCTCTCCAGATTTAAATTCAGGAATTACTCCGTTATCATCTGCATATTTTTTCAAATCAGCGGAATCTTTTAATGACAACACTTTATCTTCCCAATACTTACGAATATTTTCTGGTGTGCCTCCTTTTAAGGCCAGCCCTCTTAATTGAGTGCTGACAGCATCAGGATATCCTAAATCTATTACTGATAAGACTCCCTCTTCTTGAAGTGGGGTGGTGCCAAAATTAAGTATAGGTCTTATATTACCTGCTTCAACCTGAGCTCCGGCTTCGCCTGGATTACTAGTAAAAGCCTCAACATGACCTCCCAAGACATTAACTATACTTTCTCCTCCGCCCTCTGAAGGTACATAAGTCACATCGATACCAGTTTTCTCCTCTAAGTTTATCAGACTGATTTCTTCTCTTCCACCAGAACCTGTACCATTAACCCTAATCTCACCTGGGTGAGCAAGGGCGTATTCAATAAATTCGTTAGCATCTTTATAAGGAGCGTCATTTCGAACATAAAGCACATCAGGCTCCGAGAATACCATGGCAATAGGATCAAAACTACGATGACCAATTGAAAGATTCTGAGTCTGAGGAGTTAGTAACCAACTTGCCGTAGTTACAAGTACGGTATGTCCATCTGCAGGCCTGTTCAATACTTCTGTCATACCTACAGCACCGCCGCCACCTGCATGAGATTCCACATTAATATTGACAGGCACACCAGCCTCTTCCATCAGTGCCTTAGCCATAGTCCGGGCATAGATATCACTGCCTCCCCCTGGACTCGCCCAAATGACAAAAGTTACAGGTTCAGTAGGTTGCCACTCGTCACTTTCGCTTACTGCTGGTGGTGCAGCAGTATTCTGACTGCATCCCGCTGATAAGGTTAGCATTAAAAAAATACACAATAACAGGACTAGAACCCTCGATTGACGCTTTTTCATTTTGTTTACCTCCCGTAATTTTTTTGTTTTTTTCTCACAATAGATATATGTGTCCAAAGTACTTAGCCATGAGATGGTTGTCAGCTGGGTTGCTTTACTGGATTATCTATCCTCCCCTCCCCCTCATTGTAAGCTTCTACTGGATTACTTATAATACTTAAGCCTCCTGGGCCATCTCTTCTAATAAAGTTGCTACTTTCGGCACATTGACGATGCCGCAATAGCATGGGCGTGCTACTTCAATTGCAGCCTCCCAAGGAGTTACAGAACCATGTTTTACCTTATCTACCATGTTCCGAACCAGATTAACCGAAAGCATACCATGACCACACATCGTGGTTATTTGTCTTTCTTTAGGCTGGGGGAGTTTTTCGGTTTTTCCCCATACTCCTAATGACAAATTAACAGTATGCGGTTTAACACCAGCTTCTCGGCAATAGACCTTAATATCATCATAAAGGCCTGTAACTATAACTGATAAACCAAAATCCGCTTCTTTAACTTCTTTAAGAAACTGGACCAAATCATCTTTATTTACTAACACACAGTTATGGCTATGAGTTCGTCCGGGAATATTCTCGATTATTTCTTCCGATGGTGCTTGATACATTTGTCCAACTCTCTTAATTCCAAAATTCACAGGATTATGTTTTAAAAGAAGTCTATAAAAGTGACGAATTTTTTCTCCCGCACCTTCTACATTTAACCCTGTAGAAGCAACAATATTAAGAACAAAGTCATTGGACAAATCTTCATTGCTTCCTTCACGATGCAAAGTATGGGTCATTAGGCAATTCCCTCCCCTTTATCCGATATTCGTCCTAATCCAATATTGACTTTGGCATGTCCGTTGGTTGTATATCCTAGTTTATTCAGCTTGTCATAATCGGGAATGCTTTCATCTTCTCTCACCTTGCAAATTACACTTAATGTTATTACTGTTTCCAGGGTGGAGGACAATTCTTTTAATCCGTCTAAGGCCAGGGCAATTATTTCGGGTTTCTCCTTAACTTCAACGATAGCAGACAAAACCTTTTCTCCAAGGACTTCCTCTTTTAATTTGCCTGTTAGTAAATCTTCAACATGGTCATAAATAGGATTATCTTCTTCAAGCAGTATCCCTGCTTGTGCTAAAGCCATTGATATCTTTTCCACATCTCGAAGTCTGGTTCCAATGCCGGGACGTCCCACCTCGATACATAGACCAATCTCGCCTTCTTTGAAACGGTTTGTTACATCATTGGTCTTCATCTCCTCAGTCCCTCTGCCATGGCGCTTTGTTCGAGCGTGAGGCATTTCCGGGTTGCTGAAACTGCTTCTTATTATTCGTGGAAATCTCAACTCGTCTTGATATATTGCTTCTAAAGGACAGACTTTCAATTTTAGACACACACCACACTCAACACATTCATCATGATCAATATGGGCCAAACCATCCTGTATAGAAATTACACCCATGGTGCAGTAGGCGATACATTCTTCGCACCCAATACAAATCTCGTGATCAATTTTCAAATTATAATCCTCCTTAATTACTCAGAATGACATAATATAAATAGTTCTATTCTTATTTAGTTGCTCATTGGATTTTGTGTCTAAGGGACATCAAGGATGTCCCTTAGACTATATCTATTGGAAAGGAGTAACGAGCCAACAAACTAATTAGTTGTTACTATCCTATAAAGCAATAATAATGCCAGATATGACAAAAGAGAGAAAAACACGAATTAAATGCTTCCTTTATTTTAAAAAAGCCAGACTTAAAGGATAAATTTTTATATATTTGAAAGTCTATTAATCTGCAACGAAAAAACTCAGGTCTTAATTCTAAACAGGATTTAACATTTTAAACATTTTATTGTTTATTATTTGTTTACTTTGTTAAAATCTAAAAAAACATGTTAAAGCATACCTACAATATGTAATCCACGCTTCAACATGTATATATAAATGAAACTAGTTCAATTTCTTTATTTATCTTTATCTTTAGTCCTTTTCCAAAGAGTAGTTCGGCTAATTCCAAGCATATCTGCCATCTCTTGCCGAGTCATCTTTTTAGCCTTACCCCTTGTTTTCTCTTCGCCTATCATTATATCTTCAGGCTTCACTCCGATATTCTGAGATATATTTGCAAACAATTCCCTTATATCCTGTCCACTAATCAGATTATGAGTACATAAAACTGTCAATCTATCACAAATGTTTTTTAGTTCTCTGATATTTCCGGGCCAATCATATTTTATTAGGTCAATAATTGCCTCATCAGTCATAGAGATTTCACCACTATCATCAGCGTGGATCGATAGAAAGAAGTATGCTATCTCTTTGATATCGCTTTTGCGATCTCTAAGCGGCGGAATATGAAGTCTCAATATATCCAAACGATACAATAAGTCTTGTCTGAACTTGTTATCTTCCACTTTTCGTTGAAGGTCAACATTAGAAGCCGCAATGATTCGTACATCCACTGGAATAATTTTGTCATCTCCTAGTTTTCTTATTTCTTGTTCTTGAAGTACTCTCAAAAGCTTAGCTTGAAGTCCCAGTGGAAGTTCTGCTATTTCATCTAGAAAAAGAGTTCCCTTATGTGCCAGCTCAAAGAGACCAACTTTCCCTCCTTTGTTCGCACCAGAAAAAGCCCCTTCAACATAACCAAAGAGCTCACTTTCCAATAAGTTTTCCGGCAATGCGGCACAATTTATTGCCACGAAAGGTTGATTGCTTCGTTTGCTTTTTTTATGTATACTTTGGGCAAAAAGTTCCTTACCAGTCCCTGTTTCACCAATGATAAGAACATTTAAATTAACTTCAGCATATTTTTCAGCAACAAGAATTGTTTTATGAATAGCCTCACTACTTCCAATTATGTCTGTAAAATCATATTTTGCTACAAGTCCCTTTTTACTTAGCTTTTGCCTAATATCTATCTCCGTTTTTTGCAGAGCATCAACATTTTGAATCATCAGCACAGTTCCCAATATTTTATTGTCTACCATTATTGGCTTAGTGTTGATTACGACCATTTTGTTATTAATATTTTTTAGGACGTTTACCTCTTGGTAATCATGCAACAAGAACTGAACTTCATTCAATCTCTGTGAAACAGCAGAAATATTATTTCCTTTTAACACTGTGGTTGGAGGAATCCCTAAAATTTTAAAGACCGCTTCGTTATAAGCAGTAATATACCCCCTATTATCTACTCCTAATATACCATCATTTGTATTTTCCAAAATTATTTTTAAAAATTCGTTTTTCTTGCGTTCCTCGATAATAGCATTAGCAACACTCAATGCTTCATTGATTGCAATAACATTAGTTTCATAACCTACAGTTATTCTAACAAAATTAAAATTATCACGTACCGCCATCCGATAAACGCTAAGTCCCCCTAGAATAGCATCAATATCCATATTCTTAACTTTATTATATACATCTGAGACGTGTACATGGTCTCTGACAGCAAATACAAATAGCTTTACATCCAAGGTACTTTCAATAAATTCTTTATCTATTACCTCACTATCAGATAGTACTATGGCAATATTTTTAGCGTTATAGAGACTCTTACATTCTTTTATACATCGCATGATATCGTAACCTGTTATAGCCATCTTAATAATGCGAGCGTGTTTAAACTTCGTACTTAGAATTAAATATTTTATACCACGAGCAATGATAATCGTATTTTCCAAGTCGCAAGCCATTAGTGCCTGCATATCTAAATGATTAATTACTTCAAACTCAATATCTTTTGTAGATTTATTTCTGATGATATTTTCCACTATTTTATGATTCTCTGGCACAGCATAAATGATTTTAATCATTTCAAAGCCTCCGGTCGTGCTTTATATCACATATTACCTTAATATAATACCTAATCATTAAGTAACCTGGAAGATTCTTTGGCAAACCAGCGGATATTGTAGGTGATGACCGACACTTCATTTAAGGAGTGCATATAGTACGTGGTTGATGGATTCTTTTCCTGCCACTCATTAAATATTCTATTTAACTTACTCCAGACCCTAGGCTCCGGATAGATTTGGGCTTCTTCTCCGTTTATTTTTTTCTGCAGCTCTAAGTTATACGTAGTTGCATTAAATATCACATTAAAGAGCATTTCGAAGACTTGGTTGAATTCACAACTGATTGTCGGATCATCAGCCTCTTGGCGCCGTATTTTTCTTTCTTCTGCAAGATAAATTATGTCTTGACCTCTATGCCAAAGCCCACGACAATAATT
>LOEZ01000089.1 GCA_001516055.1 Gracilibacter sp. BRH_c7a | reverse complement strand
ACGCCTCTAACAGCTTTTCAGTTATAGTTAACCTTTGTTCAATAGCTTTCAGTTCTGAATTTATTTGAGCACAGTTTTTGCCACAACTTAGCTGGTCAAGAATAGCTTTTTTTGCCTGTTCCATCTGGACATTCAATTCTTTTCGCATTGATATCTTTTGCAATGTATTATTTGTTTTATCGGCAAGCACTGTCTTAATTTCTTCTGTGCTTAGCCCAAGTTTACGAAAAGTAGAAATTTTCTTTAAACGCTCTATATCACTTTCGCTGAAATCTCGATACCCGTTATCTAAGATATTAGGAATTATCAATTTCTGTTCTGTGTAATATTCAATAGCCTTTTTTGTCAAATTTGCTATCTTACTTGCTTCATTAATCAACATATCAATCACCTCAAAAGAATCATAAACTAGCACCCAAGGTGATAGTCAATTGTTTTTGTAAGTAAATATATTATCTTGCTTCCCGTAATCTTACAATTTCGCACTAGCTACTACAAATTCTGTAATCCGCGCAGGACGCGCGGCCTTCGCGTACGGTTTCAGATAACGTCCGAGAATTGCCGAAGCGTCCCAACCACATTCATATTTGCAAGTTTCGGCAATTCTCTGTTATGTAAAGTCGCGCGCCCACATACTCAGAGGCCGACAGGACGTCGGCCCCTTAATCATTTAATTTATTTGATTTATTATATTTTTTTATCAAATCTACTTGATAAAATTGTGGTTATGTACTAAAATATTTGATAGAAAGAATTTCCACAGGAGGATAAAATAGATGAGTAAATATAAAAATGCAAAAGAGATGTTGGAGTCAGAGTTACCTCGGTCTGTGACATCACATCTTTATCCTATCTTTAACAGAGGAATAGCTGCGTATAACAGCATCCTAAATATGGAAGGAGGAACATTCCAATCGGTATTTTTACACAATATTAAGGGGCCTCTACTAAACTATATGATTTTTAGACAGTTTGAGCCGGATATGCTAAATGATACATTTCCATTTACGCCCTTTCCCCAAAAGGTGAACAGCTTTAACTATTCTGCTTTAAACCTACTACATAATAATGTTAAAATCAATGTTGGCAAATCATTGAATTCAGATCTTCCCAATAGGTCAAAATACCGGAGGACGGCATGTGAGGTAAATAGGTTCCCCGATGATGATCTATTTTATGGAACCAGTGGTCAATACGACCAGCTATTTGAGAATAATGAACCTTACTATGTCTTCCTCACTTTTAACTTAAAAGGAACAGAATTGGACTTTGTCAACTTAGTAGTTCCAAATTGGAATATGACTAAATGCTTAGCACAAGTTGAGCTAAAAAAAGAATTGAGACTATATATACCATCTGAAGAAGAAAAGAAAACTGACGAAAAAGTAGTTACGTCGTTAAAGACTGAATTTATGAAATTACCAATTAAGGGTGAGGCAATTGAGTGAAAAGTTAAATAACCAGAAAGATATTATGCCTGCCAGGGTAAAAGAGGCACGTTTATCCAGGGGATTATCACTTGCCGAGTTAGCTGATAGGATTGGCATTTCAAGCCAGGCAATTTCCCAATACGAATTGGGTATATCAAGACCCAGTCCACAAGTTCTTGAAAAGATGTCAGAGGAACTCCAATTTCCTATTAACTTCTTTAGCAAACCTATGTTCTCGCAACAGTCTTCAAATAGTCCTGTGAACTTTAGGAGTTTGAAGAGTTCCTCAAAAAAGACTAAGGATGCACTCGAATATAGAATCAGTTGGCTCCATGAAATCAACCTACTCTTGAGAAAATATATCAACTTCCCAGACTTCCCAGAAATCGATTTACCTAAATTAAACTATTCTAATGACTTTGAGATTGATTTTGATACGATTGAAGATGTAGCTCTTAATCTTAGGAAACATTGGAACATCGAAAAGAGTCCTATCCCAAATTTGGTTGAATTGCTTCAAGAAAAAGGCTTTATTATTTCTAGAATTGAATTTGGCGAACAAAAGATTGATGCTTTTTCCCAATGGTTTAATAATTATCCTTATATTATCCTAGGTTCTGATAAGAGTTCTGCTACACGTTCTCGTTTTGATTTAGCCCATGAACTTGGCCATTTAATTCTTCATGTTCATATTGATCCTGAAATGATGATGAAGAAAAATGTATTTGATCGTCTTGAAAAGGAAGCCAATTATTTTGCTGGAGCTTTCTTATTACCAAGGGATTCCTTCCCTCAAGAGGTACTGTATAAAACTATTGACCATTTTATAATCCTTAAAAAACGGTGGAAAGTTTCTATTCAGGCTATGATTAAGAGATGTGAATCACTTTATATTCTTAATGAATCACAAGTAAGATATTTATTTGCTCAAATTGCTCAAAGAGGTTATAGAAAGAAAGAACCGCTTGATGATTTAATTCCATTAGAAACTCCATACCTTCTTAAACAGGCGATAAAACTGTTATTAGATAATCAAATAATAAAACCTGAAGAAATAGTCTATGAAATAGCAAGGAATAAAGAAGAGATTGATTCTTTATGCTTTTTACCTGATGATCTGTTAAAAGTGAAGCCAAGGAGGCCCCAACTCACCCTAATTTCCAGTAAACAAACAAATCATTTAGATAAGGAGGCTAACGTTATGAAGAAGGAAGAGATAATCAATGAAATGACTGAATGGTTTTTCGAGAACTATGAAGATCCTGCTAATGGTGTTCCTTACGACGGAAGAGAAGGTGGATACCAGTATATTAACGGTGGTCCATTTGATCCCCAGGAGATTCTAAGTGAACAGTTCCCAGAATATGAAGAGTTTATAGATGAAGCTACATCTCAGATTTACCCTCAAGGTGATGAGTGGGTAAAAAAAGGCGACTACTAGAAAGCCTAAATCCCAAGGAATTAAATCCTCGGGGTTTTTCTTTTATATAAAATACCTCCCAAAATGTTACTATAAAAATCCGCCACACGATGTGGCGGTTCGTGCGCGCGATTTTATATAACGGTCAGGGACTCCCGCAGCGTCCCAACCACATGCATCTATGCTAAGTTACGGGAGTGCCGTGTTAGATGACGTAGCCTACCCCAACAAATTCAAGTTATACTTTTTTCTTTTCTCTGATAATAGTAGCTTTATGTAGTGTAGCTGAAAGAAAATAAAACATCATCCAGTGGCCTGAGAACTGCCTAACTTGATATGCTTGGTACTTATTAAACTCCTCCTCAGTTATATATTCCGTTATTACTCCTCTTTGTTGTAGTACATATTTTCCGTCAACAATTTGCGGTTGCCCGTTTGCTGACCCTAACGAAAGTTGAAGATTAACAATAGCATAGATGAAAATAACAAACGCAAGAACTTTCATCAAAATCGGTACTACATTTATAATTTTAAGAATAGCAAAAGGACTCTTATCCTTATTCCCTTGATTCCAAGCATTCAAAGTTAGTACTGCAGGAACAAACACAATAAAGATTCCAGCATGAAATAACCATATTGCCGGAAAGATTTTCTGCGGATTAACATTAAAAAACGTAGAAATATGTATCAGTAAGCTAAGGACAAACGCAAATAATGCAAGGTAATAGAATATTCTAATCTTCATGGGCTATCATACATCCTTAAAAATAATTACTTTCTAAATTATGCCCCAAAATGGCTATGTCATCTAACGTCCCGAGTATTGCCGAAGCGTCCCAACCGCATTCATACCTACAAAGTTTTGGCAATACTCTGTTATCGGATGGATGAGACCCCCCCGAAGCCAGAGTGCGACAGGACGTCGCACCCTCAATTATTTAGTTTTTCTTCTTTTCAAAATAATCTTTTAAAATGTCTTGTGTTTTAATGAAACACAACTCGATATTTTCTGCATATGTGCTTGCTTCCTTACTAAACGTTATTACAGCTGTATGTTGTTTTTCAAACTGTATCCTCTCGGTAGAACGGTAATAACAATAAATAATTCTGGGATTTACTACATTAGCAGAAAACAAGCCCAACATAATATTTCTCAAAACATGATAGTCATTATCAATATTTAATCCAAAAAGAACTATTGTATTGATTTTATTATCCCTGATTAAAGAATCCAACTTATCAGAAAAATGTGGCACCTTTTTATTAACGCTATTTCTTGAGTGATTATTGACAACAGGTAAAAAGGATTTAAAAACAAAATAATCGCCAATTAGTATGTCTGAAAAACTCACATATCCATCATAATAACGCAAACTGAAACTCTGATTATAAACATATTCTATAATTTCTTTTTTGTATTGACCATGTAAATGCTCAACCTTTTGATCTACTATGTTTTCAATAATATGATCGTAATTTAACGATATTAATGCTTTAAATTTTTCTAAGAATAATTTAATTCTGGGTAATTCAAGATTACAAAGCCTATTTAGTTTACTAAAATCTAATGCTTTACCATTTGCAAAAATTGCTGTAGAAAATAGCATCCTTAAATAGATTGTAAACCCGTTAAATATAACATCTTCATGAATGTCTTTCATCAAAATTATCTTACTTTTTCCGCCTCGTTTTACAACCGAAATAAACGAGTTATTCTTAGGAAAATTATAGTATTCAGGATTGATCTCCTTAATTCTGAAATAAAAATAAACAAGTATTGTCCAATGCTCAATATTTACATACCTCGTACCTTCAGTCCTTCCTACATCACAAATCGATGTTAAAATATCGACTTGGCTAAAACCAAAAACGAGCATATTTAATTTCTTCTTTTCCCAGAGTTCCTCAATTAACTTTTTATTATTGCGAATTGATTCAGCAAAAATTACTGCATCATCAAAGATTTTATAGAATTTAGATTCAGATATGTGATGTAAATACTCTATTACATTTAGATAGTTTTCTTTGCATTTTTGAGTAAATAATTTATTGGATTTAATTTCATACTTTGAGTTGTAAATAACTTCTTTATGTGAATCATACAGCCTATTAAAAACATTTCCGAAGTCACTATCAAAATTTATACTAAATCCGTTACCACATAAAAATGCACTATTATTCTTATCTATCAATTCATTAAACTGCAATAAATTAATCTCTTTCTCCATAACATTCCTCATATTCATCTTCTAAGATAGTAAAACCTTGTTTCAATAATCCGCCGCAGGACGCGGCGGCCTTGCCTCATCTTTCCGATAACGTCCCGCGTATTTGCGACGCGTCCCAACCACATGCATCTATGCTAAGTGTTGCAAATACGCTGTTATCGGATGGATGAGGCCCACCGAAATCGATTAGCTAGAAACAGGTTAATTACTCCCGTTTTCTTTGCTCTCACAGAACCGGACTTACGTTTGCCGTATCCGGCTCCTGAAATTCCTCACCGAATTAGTAATAACTCGACAACAATCCAACTTCATATTTATGCATATCGATAAAACTTAGGTCTTCAAAGTATTTGTTCGGCAGTATCTGATGGATGATGTGAACTTTTGAATTCTTCCACTTTGTTACCGCCATTTTTAGTTCGTTTCCCTTAATGCCTAGCTTTCTCATTTCTTTATGCATTGCCTTGTGGCTCTTCCATTGTTTCATCTTAACCATTCTTAATCTTCTCCGTATCCAACCCATGATTCTTTCCGCCAGCTTTTTGATGTTTGCTATGCGGTAATAATTCATCCATCCTCTTAACACAGGATTGAGTTCTTTTATGACTTCTTCAAGCTTTCGCCCTGAATTTCTTCTTGTAATCCTTCTTACTTTGTCCTTGAAGCGTTTTACTCTTTTGGGATTTACGCCAAGTGTTTCACTGCGAATTACAAATCCTAGGAATTCTACGCCCTCATCCACGTTTGTGAGTTTGGTTTTCTCCTGATTTACTTTTAGCTTCAGTTCTTCTTCCAAGACTTTTGTGGCGTAGGCTTTGTA
>LOEZ01000088.1 GCA_001516055.1 Gracilibacter sp. BRH_c7a | reverse complement strand
ACAAAGTCAAGAAGCTCAGCGGTTTCCTCTCCTGAGAGGGACTCCTTCAGCCCGGCGGTCATGACTCCCCACAGCTCACCATCGACTATTTCCACTGACGGGTACAGGCTATACACCTTTTTATTGAGAGCTTCGTCGTGAATGTACTCGGCAAGCCCTCGGTCGTTTTCAAAGAGACGGTTCTCCTTCGCGATGGCGGCAAGGATAGCATCCTCATATGCCACAGCCTCTGCTGGAGTGATTTCCACCGGAATGTCATCCAGTCCATACTCGCCTTGGGGGTAGGTGATGATCTTCAGAGGGAAAAAGATACGCATTGTTTCGTTTGCCATTTTGATTTCCTCCATTCTTTTTGTGCCGCATCGGGCAATAAAAAAAGAGGACATGCTTCTCAAAAAAGTAAAACATAGCCTCTTGTACTCATGCCTGATGGCAGCTTTATTAAATTGTTATGGGGTTATATGAAAACAAAGGCATCAAGACTTATCATCTCAATACCTTTGGATTTTCAATTCAATGCTATTAATTTTTCCATTTAGCTTAATTTATCCTATATACCAATAGCCAATACCAAACCCATACGATACCAGTTCATAAAGTGTCATTATAAATAATTTGTCCCTATTTCATTGATAGTCCCTTATCAATTGCATCCTGAATTATTTGATGGCAACACTTACCCAACGGGTTGTTCTTCTGGCATTGCGCGTTTTTCATTGCTCCAGTAAGCTTCAAAACATCTTTCATATTTTCAGCACCATCTTTTATGACAGCATTTATAACTTGTTCCTCCGTAACTTTACTACAGTAACAGGCATATTTAGGATTAGCGCCTTTCTTAAACCATATTGGTACTTTTACTTGCTGTTTATTAAATTTGATATTAGATTCTGGATTGTAATAAGTAATATCACATTCCTTACTCATGCATAAAAAATAATCGTTATCACCGATTTGTTCCGTTAACTCGTCAAGTACCATATGCTTTACTGTAATGTTTTTAACAAGAGTACCTTGTTTTTCACATACAGGACACAAATTGTTCTTTCCTACCTCACAAGAAGATTCTCCTGAATTTCCGCAACAACAATTACTCAAAGTTTCCTTTTCCATTATCTGCATTTGCCTCCTAAAATTCATTTTTCTTTTTCTCTATGATCTCACAAGAACAAATATTATTTATACTTCCTTCGGCTATTGACAGTCTGCCTCGCAAAGGGAAGAAGGGTACGAAACGCAGCGAATATGAGAAAGAACATGGTTTCAAAATTTGCAACGATTCCGTGCAGCGGGCGAAGCAAAGATTAGCCTATTGAAGAGAAAATACGGGTTAGATCGTAGCCGGTATCGCGGCTATGCCAACACCAAAAGCTAGGTTGGGTTTGGAATATTTACCCACAATCTGGTAAGAGCAGCAAAAATGCTCGCGGTTAGGGTAAACTAAAGTAAGAAAAAGGAAATAAGCTATAGATTTCGATCTATATAAATTTATTTTGGGATAATCAATTTGCAAATTGTACTTTATCAGGAGTAACTACCTACTTATTTGATATAATAGTGCAGGTTTGGCAGCCACACTAAATCAGGAGGTAGTAATCCAATTGGATGCGAAAAGTTTATCACACACGTAATTGAATGTAAATATCATATCGTGTTTGCCCCTAAGTACAGAAGGCAGTTGATCTATGGACAAATCAAAGCGGATATCGGAAAAATACTAATGAAGCCATGTGAGTATAAGAAGGTAGAAATCTAGAAGCTAATGTATGTCCAGACCACATACACACCCTGATATCGAATACCTCCGAAGATAAGCGTATCGAGCTTCATAGGCTATTTAAAGGGGAAAAGTTGGCAAATGGCGATTCGGTCAGAAAATGGCAATTAAAAAAGGAGTCCATGACGAGCATGAGGCTCATGAACAATGTCAATTTGAAGAAAAGGCAGAGCCTAAACTGTTAAACCTCTTACTTCCTTTAGCAGTCCTTATAGGGATGATCGTCTTTCTTTTTTGGTATACAGGGTCGGAGGGAAATAATAAAACATTTCTTCAAGCCTTTATGGATGCAGAGTTTGAAAAAGCTATTTTCATGGCATCTTTTATAACCCTGATCTTTACAGTAATCTTTTATGTTATTCGGAAAATTCCTTTAAGGGAGATGGAAAGTCATTTCTTAACGGGAGGAACAGATTTACTGCCTCCAATCGTTATTCTGGTTTTAAGTTGGTCACTCTCAAGTGTTACCCAGGATCTTGGTTTCGTTGAACTTATTACTCAGACTGTAGCGGCCAATGTTCCACCTTGGCTTATTCCTTCCGTAGTCTTCCTGGTTGGAGCATTTACCTCTTACTTCATTGGTTCCTCATGGGCAACTTGGGCACTAATGATGCCTCTAGGAGTACAATTGGCTGTTTCAACAGGGGCTTCACTGCCGCTGGCTGTGGGGGCTGTCCTAGCTGGCGGCTCCGTCGGGGATAATGTATCTCCTTTAGGGGAGACACCCGTCTTAACCTCAGCTATAAGTGAAGTGACAGTTCTCGACCATGTTCAAACTTTACTTCCATATGCCAGTATTATAATCGGTATATCTACCGTTCTCTACGCCCTATCTCAATTCTTGTTGGTTTAGTTTATTCACATTGACAATAAAACAAATAAATCAAAATATGTAGTTAATGAGCAAATTAAGAAGTCTGAACAGAACTCAAATTCCGTGCAGCCTTCTTTCTTCGGACCGCTGTCCTTTAGAGATTCATATTATCTTGACTTAGAACCTTTTTTCTTTCTCCATAGTAATACTGCAATAATAAGCAACCAAACGATCCAGTGGTTATCTGCAATAAAGACCTTAGACAGAAAACTCAAGAGTGTATTGATCATAGATTAAGCTCCTTTTGTTTGCTGATCATTCAGATTCTCTTCTTCGCCAGGCCATGCACATCGGGCATTATCAATTTCAAATGTCGTAAAAAACCCAAATCCTGACGTGGATATCGTAATAACTTTATTCTTCTCTTTGGGAAGAATTCTCTTATCTACATAGAGTGTTACACCTTGTTTTTCTATTCTAATATAATCTGATTCTTGGCTTAGCGAGCCCCCACGCACGGCGGGGATATGGCTTTCAATAGCCGTATGTGTGCTGCATTTTCAGCCGCCCTCGATTATACATTGTATGGCAATTTGACCATCGTATTTGTCAATAGCATGTCTTACGGCCTTTTCTGTTAAAAAAAGTTCCATTACAACTCTCCTTTTCTATATTATTTAAAATAATCCATTGGGTTTACCGGTACTCCATTCTTACGAACTTCTAGGTGTGTATGGGGTCCTGTACTCCATCCCGTTGAGCCAACGTACCCTATAACTTGTCCTGCTTTTACGATATCACCATACTTTGTAGCCACTTTCACTTGGTGAGGATACATCGTCGACATGCCATTACCGTGATCAATAATTACGGCATTTCCATAAGCAGCACTATACCACCCTGAATATATTACCGTTCCTTCAGCGGCTGCAAGGAGGGGGGTCCAGGCAGGTGCTGGGATATCTACGCCAGTATGTAAACTTCTCTTGCGCGTGATCGGATGGATGCGCCATCCGTAATCACTGGAAATGGTATAGTATCCCGGCAAAGGCCAAATCCGGATTGTTCCGACTACTCCGTTTTTATTAGCGGCCTGTAGGTTACGGATCGTTTCTTCTAGTTTCTTTGAATCAGCTTCGAGTTTTTCAATCTGAATAAACAGTTCTTCCTGGGATTTTTCTATCTCAGCTAATGTTTTTTGCTGGGCACTTTTTTTCTGATCAAAATTCAGTTTTGCATTTACTGCCGATTGTTGAAGCTCGGCAGCGAGATCACGTTTTTGTTGTAATTCTGCTGTTTTATTTTCAACGAGCTGTTTCTGTTCTTTAATATCTGCAAGTAAATTCTGATCATTTTCTACCAGAATTTTAAAATATTCTACTCTCGTAATAAAATCGCTGAGGTCTGTGGATTGAAATAAGATATCTAAATAACTTAATTGCCCTTCTTCGTAGATATTGCGTACTCTTTTCCCAAGAGTCTCCTGACGGTCAGCAAGCTGCTGTTTCGTTTCTTCTAAATTTTCTCTAGAAATCTGTACCTCTTCTTCAACTTCACGCAAAGCATCTTCCGCTTCTGTGAGATTAATCTTAGCCGTATCCAGTTGTTGGATGATCATACTTAATTCCTTCTTTTTGATTTCCTCCGTTTTTTGCAAGCTGTTCAGTTTGTTTTCGGCCTGTTTCCGACTTTGTTCAATTTGTCTTTGCCGTTGGATTGCGTCATTTAGTGGGTCAGCACTTAAGGTGCTTATAGTCATTGGAAAAACCATTACAGCAGCTAATATGATTATGATTGCAGACCTTCTCATGATAAACCCCCAGAGTTACGAATGTTGTTACATTTTACTTGCTAAAGTTCATTATTCTTTTCACTAAAGGTGATTTAAAGGGTTGAGTGTCTTATTATTTGTCATAACTTCAAGATGAACATGAGGCCCGGAAGATCTTCCTGTAGATCCAACATACCCTATAACCTGACCCTGATCAACCTGTTGACCAGCATATACTGCAAGTTTCGATGAGTGCGCATATCGGGTTGTTACACCATTCCCATGATCAATTAAAATTGTATACCCATAATTTCCGCCCCATCCTGCAATTATTACCTTGCCTGGAGCGGCAGCCACATAGGGTTGTCCTGTATCTCCATCAATATCTAAACCTGTATGAAATTCTCCATTTCGATAGCCGTAATACGAATTGATTCTTCCTTTAATAGGCCATATTAACCCTGGCACCCTGCCGGAACCGCGTGAAGAACTATAGGCAACAGCAATAGGTCTTGCCGGTCCTTCTGCAACTACTTGCTTAACAGGTTCAATTGTAACTTTTTCCTGAATTACAGTTTTTTCTAGTAGTTTACCATTCTCCTCAACGTAGGAATATGTAACTTCTTTTTCCCCATCTTTCCCTGCTTGTTTAACTACACTTTTTCCATAACCCAAGGAGTTATCCCGCTTTGTTTCAACATCAAATGGAATTGTTTCACTTACAACCCTTTCTCCTTTGCTGATAACGGTTAAAAAGGGTTCCATTCTGCTTAACTGAATAACTTGTCCAAGTTGAAGAATACTATCTTCACTAAGGTTAGGATTGGCTGTTAAAATTTCGTCCGTTAACATGTTGTTCTTCCTGGCAATCAGCCACAAGGAATCATCTTGTTCAACTCTGTAATCAGAAACCGTGATGTCTCCTTGAATCAGCATATCCAATGTTTCCTGAATAGTTTTAAGTTCCTGGGGATTTACTTTTACTTTCGTCTTTTCTACTTTTTCTTCAATTTCAGTTGAGATTACATTATTGGTTTCAGACGGTTTTGATTGATACTCAATAAACTTAGAGAGTACTTCCTCTATTGCCTGGTCATTGGGTAATACAGCAATAATCTTATCATTAACTTTGAGTCCGCTGCCTTCAATATACGGAGTGATTGCGGCCAATAAAGCTGAGGTTTGTATTAAATTTTCTTGATATTCCTCTTTCGGTACTCTAATGCTTTTATAGATAATTTCGTCTTCTGTTTGAACTTCAACTTCCAAGTCTTTGGCTTGGGCACTGAGAACCTCTTCTACAAGTTTTTTCGCTTCACTCTTTGATGAAACATAACCCAATTCTTGTCCATTAACTATGATATTTACTGCAGAAGTTGTTTGGGAAAGATAATAACCGCCACTAAAAATGAATATACATGCTAAAACTATACTTAAAACTACTCTAGGACTCTTCCAGTGAAGTTTTAAAAAATATTCTGTTATCTTTTTCACTAGTTTTAAGATGTCCTCAAAACTGCCATTAATTTTTTGAAATATCTTACCGATAGGAAACATTTCTCTCCTCCTCCAAGAAACTTAAAGTAGTATGAAGTACTCCATAGTTGTTGATTGCTTATCTTGCTTAGTAATATCTTAAGCTTCAGGTTATCTATATCTACCTCCTCACATAATTATTTTGGTAAAAAATATGGAAACGTTTACTGGTAAACCTCTTATTGAATCAAAACATCTTAAATTTAAAAAACACATGGATATATTTATAAAATTCATGAACCCATGAACAGGTATGCATATATGATTTAGTCTTTTTCGACATCAAGTATATGATTTCCTCCATAAACAAGAAATTTTAATAAACCATATTATGGAAAAATGTCGAATGATTGTCTTCCACTTACTTCAATGATAATACAATCTGGTTAGACTTAGTAAATGTCGTCTAGTTCTCATAGCCTGTGCGTATATCTTACAGACTAAATAACCCTATTTCATGGATGGAAATAATATAGTAAAGGTTGTACCCTCTCCAAGTATACTTTTTACATGAATCATCCCGTTATGTGCATCAATAATGTTCTTGACAATGGAAAGACCTATACCTGTTCCTCCGCTCTCCCTGTTTCTCGATTTATCAGACCGGTACAACCTTTCAAATATTAAGGGTAAATCATCTTCCGGAATTCCCTCACCTGTATCACTGATTCTTAGTTCTACGCCATTTTCACGTTTCTGAGTTGTTACTATTATTTTTCCGTCAAATGAATAACGAATGGCGTTACTTATTAAGTTAATCAGCACTTGTTCCAACTTAAAACGATCTGCAAAAATTGATTCTGCTTTAGTATCTATTGCCATTTCAAAATCTATATTATTTTGCAATAACGATGTTTGGAATTTTACGTTCACTTCGTTAATCAACTGTGCAATATTTATCCATTCTTTTTCTAAGTCGATTACATCTGATTGAAGTCTAGACAGTTCTAGCAGATCATTAACCAGCCTCTTTAACCTGTTTGCTTCTAAGAGAATCACTTTAAGAAAACTGTTTTGTTGCTCCGGGGATTCATATACGTCATCGATGAGTGCCTCTGAATAGCCTTGAATAAGACTAATAGGAGTTCTAAGTTCATGGGAGACATTGGTTACGAAATCACGCCTCATTTCCTCTAGTTTTCGTTCTTTAGTTACATCCTGAAGTACAGTTACTACCCCGATAATATCCTTACTGCTACGATCGAATAATGGAGAAAGCTTTACCAAAAGAATTTTTGCTTTTATATATATTTCTCCCTCAATTAACTCTTCTTTTTCCATAACATGCATATATAGTGAATTGAGCTGGGAAAGATATTGGCAATGTTCTAAACTCTTATCTTTCTCTACATCTTCGCAGTATTCAAGCAAGCATTTTGCTTGAGGGTTAAGAAGAATGATTTTACCTGTCCTATCAAAAGTTATTACCCCGTCGGAAATACTTAGAAGGATATTCTCAATTTTTTCCTTTTCATAGGATAATTCAGTAATATTTTTTTTAAGCTTTTGAGAAAGGAAATTCAATGAATTTCCCAGCACGCCAATTTCATCACTGTTTTTAACATTTACTCGTTGACTATAATCTCCGTCTGAAAGACTCAAAGCAATTTGATTCATCCTAATCAGTGGTCTCGATAAGGTACGAGAAAGGAAAAATGCTAAAATAGAAGATAAAATAACCGCGATTAGTAAACCCCAGTAAATGATTGCCTGAAACGATTTTAAAACCGACGACAAAGGTGCGATAGGAGTATATATAAGAAGTGCGTTTTCTACAGCATTATTTTTAATAATGGGGAGCCCGATTGTCAACATTTGTAGATTAAAGTTTTGATGATAACCTCTTTTTGCAATAATTTTGCCACTGAAGATTCGGGTAAGTTCGGTCTCTTCAAAAAATGAACCAGAAGACATATTCATCATCGTATCACAAATTTGGATAATACCTTTATCATTCAATATCATTGCATGGGCTTTCATCATTCGTGAAGCATGGTCGATTTCGTTATTTTCCTCAAATTTAGCGGGATCCTCAATATATAATTCGATTACCTCTCGGCCCTGTGATATAAAATTATTTTCTATTTGCTTGTAATAATATTTTTCAACTGCCTGAAATAACCCAATCCCAAGAGCCAAAAGCACTGCTACAATTAACAATACTATTGTTATCCATAATTTGGCGATAATACTTCTATTCATTGATTATTCACCTCAGTTTAACCTATATAACCCCATGTTTGTTCCTAGAAACTTAAATCAATAGAAGGCCGAGTAGAACTCTTCTCCACTCAACCTCCCAACTGATATTAAATCTAATGATGAAATATTTTTTATTTAATTCCGAAATAACGGGGGGTTGGTTGAAAATAGCTGATATATTCTGGACCAAAAACTTTTTTCAGATGACTTTCTTCCTGAGCTATCCGGTCACTCTATCAGGAAATAGACTTTCAATTAACCATAATAACATCCATAGAAAAGTCGTAGTCTTTAATATTTGTTCGATTGCACGAACCTTTAAAGGTTTTTTGCCTTTTCTAAGAAGGTTTGCTTTAATATTATGAAGCCGCTGTAAGAGGATGATTTTTAAGAGATAAGCAAATACAAAAGAAAGAAAGAAAGAAGAAAGATAAATAAATAATAAAGAGAATTTAGATACTAAATCAACAACCATATTTTACTTCCCTAATTTGTGTTGAACTTTTTCGATGCAGAATATCTCAAAATTCTTGTCGCATTAAGGATCGCGAGCAGAGCTACTCCAACATCTGCAAATACGGCCTCCCACATGCTGGCAACACCAAACATTCCTAGGACAATAAATCCTAACTTAATTAAGAGGGCAAAGCCAATGTTTTGCCAAATAATTTTCTTGGTATATTTGGATATCTCTATCGCGGTTATTAGTTTTCTTGGATCATCTTCCATGAGTACAACATCTGCTTCTATGGCTGCATCCGAGCCCAGTCCTCCCATGGCTACGCCAATATCCGCTCGTGAGAGTACCGGTGCGTCCTTGATTCCATCACCTACAAAAATAGTCTTGGCTTTATCTTTTTCGTTCTTCATAATTCGTTCAAACTAGGTAACCTTGTCCTCAGGAAGTAAATCCGCGTGAAATGAATTAACGCCTAAATCTTTTGCGATGATACTAGCCACTGACTCATGATCCCCGGTGAGCATAACGGTTTGAATCCCATTGTTCTTCAGCTTTTGGACAGCCACCTTGGAACCTTCTTTCATGCGGTCTGATATCAGCAGATGTCCTGCATAACTTCCATCTATAGCAATATAGATAATGGTACCGGCAAGACCTGTCATATCAGCATTAGGAAATTCAATTCCATTGTCTTTAAGCAAAGCTGCTTTACCAACAAGGATTTCTTGATGATTGATTTTAGCTTTAATCCCTTTTCCAATTATTTCTTCATAACCTTTAATTGTATCTTGATCAATATTTTTTCCGTATCGTTTACGAATCGATACAGCAATGGGGTGACTGGAATGTATTTCGGCAGCAGCAGCAAGTCTTATTAGTTCTTCTTCTGAAAAATTAACAAACGGCTTAATCTCCACGACATCAAATACACCTTGGGTCAGTGTACCCGTTTTGTCAAATACGACTGTTTTAACATTTGTCAGAGCCTCAAGATAATTTGCCCCCTTAACCAGTATCCCTTGTCTCGAAGCCCCGCCAATTCCTCCAAAATATCCAAGAGGAACTGAAATAACGAGTGCGCAAGGACAAGAAATAACCAACACAGTAAGGGCTCGATATAGCCAATCCTGAAAATCGCCGCTAAGAAACACAGGAGGAATGATCGCAATCCCCGCTGCCACAACCACTACTGCCGGGGTATAGTAACGGGCAAATGTCGTGATGAATTTCTCGGTTTCTGCTTTACGAGAACTGGCATTTTCGACTAGATCAAGGATCTTCTGGACAGAAGACTCAGTAAAGTTTCGGATAACCCTTACTGTCAGTACACCGCTTGTGTTAATCATGCCAGCTAGTACTGTATCTCCTACTTCAGCCCTTCTGGGAACAGACTCTCCGGTCAGCGCTGAAGTATCCAAGAATGAACTCCCTTCTAACACTTCTCCATCCAGGGGAACTTTCTCTCCAGGGCGGACGAGAATATTTTGTCCGATCATAACATCTTCCGGATCTACTTTTTGGATTTCAGATTGTACGATCAGGTTGGCATAATCCGGACGTATATCTAATAAAGCCTGAATTGAGGTCCGTGACCGGTTAACAGCTCGATCCTGAAAATATTCTCCAACAGAATAAAACAGCATAACCCCGACAGCTTCAGGCAATTGATGAATAGCAATAGCTCCAATGGTAGCAATAGACATTAAAAAATTCTCATCAAAAACAGAACCTCTGATGATATTGCGTAGAGCTTGTTTAATTACCTCGTAACCCACGAGCAGATATCCTGTCAGGAATATTGCATATTCGAAAACAGCTTGCCCTGAACTATGCCACTTCGATTCAAAGAGTAAGCCAATCGCTAAAAGTATTACCGAGAAAAGAAACTGAATATTAAATATTTTTTTTCCGGTTCATCATTTTCTTTCACTTTTTTAATAAGTATCGGTACTAATTTAATTCCGGATTCAATTTCATTCATTATTTTTTCAGCTTCATTTACTTTACCTGGAGGAAGAAAAATCGTCTTTGTGGCGTAGTTGATGGTGGTCTCGCCAATATCAGCTCGTGCACTCAATACCCGCTTCATTTTGGCTGCACAACCCGGACAGAACTCTCCTTCGATCCGATATTTAACCTTCCCCATATTACTGTTTGGCTTGTCAGCAGGAACTAACATGACACCAGGTTCAATCTTTTCAATGATCTTCTGGGCTTTGTTTTGGGTGCTCGGTGGTAAATAAACTGTCTTGGCCGCATAATTTATCGTCGTTTCTCCAATATCACTTTCCGCAGAGAGCGCTCGTTCCATCTTTGCAGAACAGCTGGGACAAAAGTCACCAATTAAAATTGAATTTAGTCTTCTCTATAGCAGTATTAAGAACCATTCCTTTTTCCTCCTGTTTATTATCTCTGTCTAGACTCGGTAGTTATAGCGAATAACGGGATTATATGAGCACATAGTCATATGTTATCTATATCTTAACATACCCGATAAATATTTCAATAGCTTTTTAGGTTTTTTAGAGGATTGATTTTTTGCGTTTTTGCTTGTTAAATTATGTGCTTTTTTCATCCAATTAACACAGGTAGGTTATGTTAGTTCGTAGACAATTTGGGAATATAATTATAAAGATTAAAGAATGAAAGATATAAAAAGAATACCAATAATCAAACCTATAAATAGCAAAGATAACTGTCTCTAAGCAAGTAGTGGCTTGCACTACATTATTGCAAAATAGACAGTAGAACTGGTGTATTCTACAAAATCAGGACAAATATTTTACAAGTTTTACATTTTGTTTTACTTGTCCACATAAAAAATATGGCAAACACGCCATATTTGAATATAACAATCATCTATTTAATACTTGTTATTTTGGTTCTTCACTAATATGATCTAAACCTTGTTTATACAACGCAGAAACATGATCATCGTCAAGGGAATAGAAAACCTGTTTTCCTTCCTTTCTGTGTTTTACAAGATGATGGGTTCTCAATACTCTTAATTGGTGAGATGTTGCTGATTGACTTAAACCAATGATTTCAGCGAGGTCACAAACACACAGTTCATTATCAAATAAAGCATCAATCATTCTTATTCGGGTCGGATCAGATAAGGTCTTGAACAGAGTAGCAAGACTATTCGCACTGCTCATTGTAATGAGCTTCTCCTTAGTTCGGATTACAACATCCTGATGGACACAAGTTATTTCACAAACAGGATTATCATTTATCATTCTCATTCTGAATTCTCCAAATAATTCTATTTCTATTCCTATTATATCTTACCATTCTTTATAAGGAAATATAAATTTAATAGAGAAACGCCTTTGGAAGCTGTAGTAAGTGATTTAACCTATGTTCGGGTCGCTGGTCGGTGGCACTATGTATGTGTGTTTATTGATTTATTCAACCGAGAAATCATTGGCCACAGCTATGGCCAAGCTAAAAATGCAAAACTTGTGTATCAAGCATTGTAAAAGTTAAGGCGAATTTATTTATCATACAGCTTTTCCATAGTGATTATACCGAAGAAATAACTATGCCGAAAAATCTTCCAATCTCACTTGATGTTAGCTGTAATACATTTTCTTCGGCATAGTATTTTATAATTGAAGTACCAAATATAAAGGAGGTACTTCAAAATGGACATTGACATAATCTGCAACGTATTATTGGATGCATTAATCGAAGTTGGGTATCATGAGCACACTATCTTTAATTACAAAGGTGTGATTCGTCGATTTAAAGTCTTCTGTGAAGAAAAAGGCATCACAGAATATACTCCTGACTTTGGTCAAACCTACGCTGACGATGTGATCAGCAAAAAAACCGGTAAGTTTAGCAAGAACAGATATCACTCGCAAAGTCGTTTTATTCGCTTGCTAAACTCGTATTACAATACCGGAGCTTTTGATTTTACCATGCTTAAACGAGGTAAACTACAACCTACTAATGATAATCACAAAAAGATTTATTGTGATTATGGCATTTTCTTGCGAAACAGGTATGAAAACGAAAACACAGTGCATTTTTATGAGTATAAGCTCTATTACCTTCTTCAATATCTGAATGAGATTCAGATTTATGAAATCTATAAACTGTCGCTAATTATTGTTATAGGATACTTAAAAGCTATTAAACAATGTCGGCAGCGTGCAGCATTTTGTGGGCTAAGGTTATTTTTTAAATACATTAATCGTGTGATGATCTTCACGCCGCCATAGAAGGTATTCATGCCTATAGAGCCAAAAGGATCATACCTACTTTAACTGATGAAGAGCAGCAACAAATCAAGGGTACCAACGAATCGGGTAATGTTACTCACAGGGATGCCGCGATTGTTTTACTGGGATTATCAACCGGAATCAGAGCCTGTGATTTAATTAATTTAAAGCTTTCTGATATTCATTGGGTTAATGAAACGATATCCTTTAAGCAGAGTAAAACAGGCAATACCGTTTGCCTTCCACTGACTACATTGGTTGGTAATGCTATAGCTAATTACCTTTCTGAAGAAAGGCCAAAAGCTAATAATGATTTTTTATTTGTAAGACAATTGGCTCCATTTGATTCTTTATCAGATCATGCATCCTGTTATGCTGTTGTGGAGCGAGTTTTCAAGCGTGCAGGGATTAACAAAGATAATCGCATCTTTGGGATGCATATGCTTCGTCATAATGCTGCCTCAACAATGGTAAAAAACGAAGTTCCAATAGCTACTATTGCTGCAATACTTGGTCATGCAAATACTGATACTACTGACATTTATATAACGACAGATGAATTTAGACTTAAGGAATGTGTTCTTCCTATGGTTGGCATCTCTACGGAGGTGAATCCATGAGCATATTTATAAGTAATCTTGCACCAAGTCTAGATGATTTCATATCCTTTAAGAATGCTTTGGGTATTGAATACAAAACTACTAAAGTATACCTTCCTCATTCCATGATATGTACTCTTCATTTTGATAATTACTATATTTTTTTTCATTAAAAATATCACTAGGTAACTTGCTTATATATTCATATGTATTTTTTAGTTTTAATACATATGGTAATTTACCGAACGAATTATTTTCACAACACTGCATAATCATTGAGACAATATTATCATCCCATCTGCATGCAGATGGAATTGCTCCACATGGATTTATATGCGCTAATGTTTGGAAAGCTTCTTTTGTAGGAAAATGCTTATTATCGTTCAGTCTCCTATATCCATCTTCTATTATACTTGATAAATTATATTCAAGCCTTTCAGAATCGTCTAATTCCAACTTATCCTCAACAGTAGTATGATATAAAATAAACCTACGGTAAGCATCCTCATCAAATCAGGCAATTCGATATCCAGGAGAGCCAGATCCGGACTTTGGTCTTTGACAAGCTCCATTGCATCTTTGGCATTTTCAGCTGTTCCTACATCATTAATTTAAACTATTTCTGATTTTCCTAAAATTTACCGATCTAAACGAGTGCGAGCTTACTTGTTACCATGCAAAGATAGTGAGTCACCTATGTTAAGCATAAAGGCCAACTAATGTTCTAATATAAAATAGCACTAGTGGGCCTAAAGTTACCCTGATTCGGCAACCCGGCTATCATAGCGATATCAGTAACCGCTTTAGACCCGTGGCTTTGCGTCCTTGTCTTCCAACAAGTTTGCCTTTTTCAATTATTTAGTTGTCACCTATTAACAATTTTACCAAGCTACCAGCAAAGGGATTGTTGAATTCTGTCACATTATGTTAATGTTTATTCCTATATTATTTCTGCTCAAAAACAATGCTTACACCCCAGGCAAGAATATTTTGGCGCTTCCAACTGCATCATCCATGCTTCCGTTTCCTTTAATAATTTAGAAGCCTCTTGGTTCAAAATTTATGAGAGAGCACGTAAAAGAGTTTCTAAAGTCTCTTTCATGCACCCACATTTCTTGCATTTCTAAAGCCTCATTCCTTTTGCAATTCAGATTGAATCTGTTCTACAGGATTAATTTCCATCATACAATACATCTTCGTATTTTAAATTTAAACTCTATCTATCCTTTTATCTCTTTGGCTATGTTTTGACTGCCGTATATAAGGATAAAGTACCAAACATTGTCATTGTTTGTTTAGTTTCAACTACGTTTCTAAACCCTGCGTTTTGAATAAGAAGCGGAAGCATTCCTTTTACGTTGTCCTTAGTGTTCTTAAAGCCCTCAAAAATTTGGATGATGAAAAACGCGTACTTTAGATAACATACTAAATGCTATAAATTCTTGACTTTC
The DNA here is from genome assembly GCA_001516055.1 of Gracilibacter sp. BRH_c7a. GTDB lineage: Bacteria > Bacillota > Desulfitobacteriia > Desulfitobacteriales > Syntrophobotulaceae > Gracilibacter. The sequence continues at coordinate 26,343 of LOEZ01000088.1, read as the reverse complement.
ATTACTCTCATGGAATTCAGTACAGCTATGACTGTTACCCCAACATCAGCAAATACCGCTTCCCACAATGTAGCTATACCAGCTGCGCCCAGGGCTAAGAATATAAACTTAACACCCATAGCAACTATTATATTCTGCCAGACAATTGTTCGTGTTCTCTTTGCAATTTTTATACCTGTAGCTATCTTAGATGGTTCATCGGTCATAATTACTACATCTGCAGCTTCAATAGCTGCATCCGATCCTAGTCCTCCCATTGCTATTCCGATGTCAGCTCTTGCAAGTACCGGTGCATCATTTATACCATCACCTACAAAGACAAGCTTCCCTTTCGCTGACTTTTGTTTATCAATCAATTCAAGCTTTTCAACTTTTTCGGTAGGTAATAACTCTGAATAAACTTCATCTAATCCTAACTGTTTGCCGATTTTTTCCCCAACAGATTTTGCATCTCCTGTGAGCATAACAGTTTTCCTCACGCCAAGTGCTTTTAATGCCTTAATCGCACTCGCTGAATCATCTTTTACCTCATCTGAAATCACAATAGCTCCTGCATACATATTATTTAAGGCTACATACACTACAGTACCAATGGATTCCATCTTACTCACATTAATATTTTCTTTGTTCATCAGTTTAATATTACCTGCAAGTATTTCTTTGCCTTCAACCTTAACCTTTATACCATGTCCGGCTATTTCGTCATAGCTTTCTATTTTACTCTTATCAACTTCTTTTTCATAGGCTTTTAAAATTGAATCTGCGATTGGATGGTTTGAGTAGCTCTCTGCATAGGCAGCATATTCAATTATATCTTCTTTTGTATAATTATTTTGAGGATTTATTTCCGTTACATTAAATACACCTTTTGTTAAAGTACCGGTTTTATCAAAAATAACTATTTCCACATTATTTAACGCTTCCAAATAATTGCTTCCCTTTACCAATACACCACTTCGAGATGCGCCACCGATTCCGCCAAAGAAACCAAGGGGAATAGATATTACTAGCGCACAGGGGCATGAAATTACCAAGAATACTAAAGCTCTATATATCCAATCTGAGAATGTTGCTCCCGTAATAACAAGGGGTGGTATGATTGCAAGAAGTACAGCGATAACTACAACTACCGGTGTATAGTATCTGGCAAATTTAGTTATAAATTTTTCGGTTGGAGCTTTTCTGCTGCTGGCATTCTGTACTAGATCCAAAATCTTAGCCACAGTTGATTCGCTAAATTCCTTAGTAACTTCAATAGTTAGAACACCGTTTTTATTAATAAAACCACTTAATACATCATTCCCTGCTTCTATTTCTCTTGGAACGGATTCACCTGTTAAAGCAGATGTATCAACCATTGAGTTTCCTTCTACTATTTTGCCATCTAGAGGAACTTTTTCACCCGGCTTTACTACAATAATATCACCTATGCCTACTTCTTCTGGGGATACCCTTTTTACGTCATCCCCAATCTTGAGATTAGCAAAGTCTGGTCTTATATCCATCAATTCACTTATTGACTTTCTGGACCGAGTTACAGCCAATTCTTGGAAAAACTCTCCTACACGGAAAAACAGCATAACAGCTACACCTTCCGGATATTCACCGATAAAAAATGCGCCAATGGTAGCAACACTCATAAGAAAGTTTTCGTCAAAGACTTGGCCTCTTGAGATATTCTTCAAAGCCTTTAGTACAATTTCTCCACCAGATATAATATAACTTATTAGAAATACGGTAAATTCCATCCAGCCTGGTAAATTTAATGCTAGGCCTATAGCAAAAAAAGCTCCACTTATACCAAGTCTTATTATTTCTTTCTTATTATTATCTTCCTCTTTGCCGTCGTTCTCTTTTACTTTTTCTTTAATGACCTCTTCAGCACTTATAACTTTAACATCCGGTTCAATTTTTTTTACTATAGTGACTATGTCTTCATTTAGCTTTTCGAAATTAACATTAGCATCAGTTTCCAGGGTGAGTTTGCTTGAAACAAAATCTACTGAAGCAACCTTAACTCCCTCTAACTTTTTAACTCCTGATTCTATCTTTGCTGCACAGTTTGCACATCCCAAGCCCTCAAGTATTAATGATTTCTTGGAGCCTTTATTCATTGTCTTTTCCCTTACCCTAACATCAGGTTCATGCTTGTTAACGATAGTATAGATTTGCGCTAATATGCTATCTAACTCCTGTTCGTTTTCAGCTTCAATTGTAAGTGTCTTGGTCAAAAAGTTCATCGAAGCTTTTACTCCGGGTATTTGATTAGCTTCAAATTCAATTTTGGCCGAGCAATTAGCACAGTCTAAGCCTTCCAATATTAGTTCCTTTTTATTACCAGATGACATGGTTTACCCTCCTATATCTTATTTTTTTTCTGTACTATGAATTAAACCTTGATCAAAGATTTGTTTAATATGGTCATCATCCAAAGAGTAATAAACTACTTTGCCTTCTTTTCTATACTTCACTAACCTTGCTTGTTTCAAGACACGCAGCTGATGGGATATTGCAGACTGAGTCATATTAAGTAATACTGCAATATCGCAAACGCACATCTCTGAAGCAAATAAGGCGTAAAGTATTTTAATTCTTGTAGTATCCCCAAAAACTTTAAATACCTCTGCTAAATCATATAATATTTCATCATGCGGCATACTATCACTTACTGAGTTTACTATGTCTTCGTGAATGACAGTACAATCGCACCTTTCTAAGTGAATTTTCTTATTATCCTGCATTTACTACTCCCCTCCTTTTGTGATAATGTACAGCTGGGAGATACCTCGAATGTTTTGCCATGTCTAGCCCTCCTTTTGTGAATTGTTCGGATTGGCGTATAACATGAAATAAGCAAGTAATGTAGCGCCTGATACAACGAAAATATCTGCCGTATTAAAAATAGGGTAATTAATTAATGTAAAGTCTAAAAAGTCAACTACGTAGTTTAGACGTACTCTGTCAATAAGGTTCCCCAAGGACCCAGATATAACTAGGGTGAGGGGTATAAGTAACAGATAATTTTGTGTTTTATAATTCTTAATTAAATAGACTACCAGAGCTATAGTGATAATAGAAGTAATGGCAATGAGGAATCCTTGCCTACCTTGTAAAATACTAAATGCTGCGCCAGTATTTTGCCCATAGGTTAAGTGAAACACATCTTTAATGATTGGAAATGTACCCATGGGTTTGAGATAAAATTCTGCCAGATACTTAAACACCTGGTCTACAGCCACTAATGAAGCCATTAACATAAAATAATACATTTCAACCTCCAATGCGACTTTAATTAGCAAACATTCTTATTAACAAATACCTTAATTTTATTAATCTCCATCATCATCAATTTTACACTTGAATATATATTCATATATTACTATATCTATATTTAATTAATATGTCAATCAAAACAGAAAAGATAATAAAATTAATATTTTGAGGACCTATTGCATTAATTTAATAGATCAATTATAATTGAACTAAATGATAACAAGTATCATTTACTAACTTGGAATTTAATAAATAATATAACCCTCTATCAGTTTCTATTAATTTAATTAGAGGGTATAATTACAAGTTTTCATTGATAATGATTATCAATATACTAGATGGGAGGAATAACATCGATCGCTAAAAAAATATAAAAGTTTAAAAGGTACTTAAAGCATGATTTCAAATAGAAATAATATCCAGAAAGGAATGGGAAAACATGATTGAAGCATTAGTAATAACTTTGAGAGAGGGTATTGAAGCAGCCCTGGTAGTAGGCATTATAATAGCCTACTTAAAAAAAGTACAAAAAACAAATTTAACGAAATATGTTTACTCAGGTTTAGTACTGGCCGTCATTGCCAGTGTTTTAGGAGCAGTTATTTTTAATCTGATAGGTTTTGATCCTGAAAATGAAGTCCTTGAAGGCATTATGTTCTTTACGGCAGCCTTTTTTGTAGGCAGTATGGTTATCTGGATGCAAAAAACTTCAAAAAATTTAAAAAAAGAAATGGAAGAGAAACTGCATACCATAGTAAGTCAGAACAATGTTCACTTTAAAAAACAGATAATAGGAATTTTCGCATTCACTTTTTTTATGGTATTTAGAGAAGGCATTGAAACGGTGCTGTTTATGGCAGCTATTTCTACTGAAAATAATGCATTCATGAACTTTTTAGGCGGACTTTTCGGACTCTCACTTGCAGTGATTTTTGCTGTTTTCTTTATAAGAGGGAGTCTTAAAATCAATCTGTCCAGATTTTTTAATGTCACAAGCTGGATTTTAATGATTTTGGTATTAAGGCTCTTTGCGGGAGGACTTCATGAATTTGGAGAAGTCGGTCTTATTCCTATGAATCCTTTTGCTATGAAAATCATTGGCTTAATCGTAAGGGACAATTCATCCGTAATCATCTCCATGATGCTGCTTACTCTTCCAATTATTATGATATTATTGGATTACAAAAATGCAAAAAAACCTTTAGATGAGGTGAGCGGAGAGTCAAGAGTGGAGAAGCGAAAGAGACTGGCGGAAATTCAAAAGGACAAAAGATGGAAGACATCTGTCATTGCGTCTGCATTGGTCATTAACCTTATTTTAGGGTATAACTTGTTTGCTCAGGCTACAAGACCTGTATATGATTCAACTCCCCAGGCGATTTCGGCTGTTGACGGTAAGATTAGAATTCCCATGGACAGTCTGACTGAAAATGTAATGAGTAAATACAGCTATGAAATAGAGGGAGTTACTATACCATTTCTTTTGGTGAAAAGAACCGGAAACATTATCAGCAGCGGATTTGATGCGTGTGATATATGCGGTCCGTTAGGATATTTTCAAGAGCAGGGCAATACAGAAAATATAATTTGTGAGAATTGTAATGCCCCTATTCCTATGCCTACCATTGGGTTCCCAGGAGGATGCAATCCCCTTCAGTTAGAAACTGAAAAGGTTAATAATGATATTATAATTGAAGTAGAAGATTTAGAGACTTCGAAAGATGTATTTGCAGCAGTGGGACAGGTTAAATAACCTCTTGCTGTAAATAGACAATTGGGTCAAGTGGTCAGGAGGGTACATTTGCATGTATGGAAGAATATTAAGAAAATCCATTAAAGTCCGTAGAAAGAGAATTATTTTAGCGGTTATAGCAGTGATCATGGGGGCCTCTCTTATTTCAGCCTTGACAGGCGTCTATCTGAATATAGAGGAAAAAGTAGGAAAGGAACTAAGTTCTTATGGAGCCAATATCATTGTGAAGCCCAAAGGCGATGATATTTCGCTGGAAATTGGCGGTGTGAACTATAGCTCTAATCAGCAGCAAAATTTCTTAAAGGAAGATGAGCTATATAAAATCAAAAAAATATTCTGGAAATATAATATTCTTGGATTTTCTCCCTATTTGAGTACCGTTGTAAAGGTAGGTCCGGAAAATGAGAGTGTGGTTTTAACAGGAACCTGGTTTGATAAGGAAATTGACATTCCCGATGAAGCATTCAAATCGGCCAGAGTAGGTGTTAAAACCATTGCCCCGTGGTGGACTGTGGACGGGGAATGGATAAATGATGAAGAAAACAAACCGGAAGCTATTCTAGGTTCTGCAGTGGCAAAGCAGCTTGAGAATAGAGCAGGTGATACGGTCAGTATCAATTATAATGGGAAAATGATTGAATTGAAGGTTGTTGGCATTTTGCATACGGGGGGAGAAGAAGAGAACCAGATTTTTACCAACTTAGCTACGGTGCAGGGTTTGACAGGACTTCAGGGAAAAGTATCGGAGATTAAAGTCAGTGCTGCCATTACTCCGGAAGATGATTTTGCTAAAAAAGATATTACACAAATGACAAAAGAAGAATACATTCGTTGGTATTGTACTCCCTATATTAGTTCAATAGCTCTTCAAATCGAAGAAGTAATCACAGATTCTGACGCTCTGCCTATTGAGCAGATTGCCAGTGCCCAGGGGAATTTTATCAAGAAAATTAAACTGATGATGATGCTTATTACTCTTGTAGCTGTTGCTGCCTCAGCGCTTGGAGTTATGACGGCTATGACTACGAGTATTTTAGAGAGGCGAAAAGAAATAGGAGTTATAAAGGCTATAGGAGCTCGAACAAATCAGATTATTGCCTTATTTATGGCTGAAGTCGCTGCGATTGGGGTTATCGGCGGAATTATTGGCTATGGTTTGGGAATCGGGCTGGCACAGGTAATTGGCAATGCGGTCTTTAACTCTACTGTGGCAATAAACGTCATAGTACTTCCTGTAACCATTATTATTGCTATTGGCATTACTATGATAGGAAGTATGATTCCTATTAGAAACGCGCTTAAAATCGATCCTGTGATAGTGCTTAGAGGTGAATAGGGAAAGGACGTGAATCAAAAAGGTGCTTAAGCGAATTGTATTCAAATCTATTCAAAACAGAAAAAACAGGATATTAGTTGCCATATTTGCCGTGATCATGGGAGCTTCGATGGTTTCTACACTAGTCAATATAGCTTTAGACTTAAACGGTAAGGTAGCAAAGGAATTAAGAGCTTTTGGAGCTAACCTGGTGCTGCTCCCTGACGATATAAGGGAAAATAATGGACAATTAATATCTATGGATGAAATAGACAAATTAAAAGATACCGGCCGGATAAACGACGTTTATGGATACGCTCCCTATTTATACAGCATAGGAAAGATAGAAGAGCAGAATGTGGTGATTGTCGGCGGCCAGTTTGAAAATATTAAAAAGATAAGTCCGTGGTGGAAAGTAGAAGGCAGTTGGAACAATGATAATAGCGATGAAAGCACTATCATGGTTGGAAATAAAGTTGCAGCAAAGTTAGGATATAAAATTGGTGATACAGTTACCTTGAATATAAGAGAAGAAACTGACAAGAAAGAATCCTTTACGGAAAAAACGGATAAAACCGAAAAAATACCAGTGGATGGAATTTCATCTGCATCTCAAAGTCTTAATGGTGATGCAGCAAAACGTTGGCCTTTAAACATTCTGTCAGAAATGAACCAGGGAAAATATACGCCAAAGCAGTTTAAACTGGTAGGGACTGTGTCTACAGGGGGGTCTGAGGATAACCAGGTTTTTATAAAATTGAAAGAGGCACAGCTCCTTTTTGGAAAAAAAGCTCAGGTAAATCTGGTGCAAATCAGTGTATTAACTAACAAAAACCCTATTGAAATAACTGCATCGCAAATAGAAAAACAAATTCCCGGTACAAAGACCAGGATTTTGAGTCAAATTTCTAAAGCAGAGGGGAACATACAAGATAAGATATTGTTCCTAATGGTTTTGGTTACGGTTTTAACCTTGATTGGTTCGGGGCTTAGTGTTATGAGTACCATGACCACCACAGTTTTAGAACGAAGGAAAGAAATTGGAATGATGAAGGCTATTGGAGCTCAAAATAAAAAAATTGCCGCTATCTTTTATGCCGAAGCCGGAGCTGTAGGACTTATAGGTGGCATAGCGGGATATATTTTGGGAGTTCTCATGGCTCAGATAGTGGGCAAGAGTGTTTTCGATACTTTTATTGGTTTTCATCTGGCGGTAATTCCCGTTACTTTAGTTTCTACTGTGCTGCTTGCGTTAATTTCCAGCAAGATTCCGGTAGGGCAGGCTGTTAATATTGATCCTGTAATAACATTAAGGGGTGAATAGCATGGAAAAAAATAATATAATTACGACAATGAATTTATCAAAATGTTACAATGGAAAAACACTTGTTTTAGACAATTTAAATATTGCAATAAAAAAGGGAGAATGGGCAAATATCATGGGACCTTCGGGTTCTGGAAAAACAACCCTTTTGAACATATTAAGCTGTCTGGACAGACCTACGGACGGTTCTGTTATCATCAATGGTACTGAAGTGACAAGGCTTTCCCAGGATGAGATGGCTGCATTCAGAAGAGAAAATATAGGTCTGGTATTTCAGCAATATCATTTGATTCCCTATCTTACCGCACTTGAAAATGTAATGCTGGCCCAGCATTTTCACAGCATGGTGGATGAAAAGGAGGCAAAAGATACATTAGAACTGGTAGGATTGGGGCATCGACTGGACCATATTCCTGCTCATCTTTCCGGCGGTGAGCAGCAAAGGGTAAGTATTGCAAGAGCACTTATTAACCAGCCTGCAATTATTCTGGCTGATGAACCTACCGGTAATTTAGACAGGGCAAATGGTAAGATTATTCTGGATTTATTTAAAAAGCTGCATAAAAAAGGGCATACCATAGTAATTGTAACCCATGATCCTGAAATTGGTACAATGGGCGACAGATTAATCAGACTGATGGACGGAAGGACTGTTAACGAAAAAGTAACTGCCTTGTAGACATACTACTATACAATTTTGTTAATGAAATTAGACCACATGAGAAAATAGAAAACCCACAAAACAGCAGGTAACTTGTTTTGTGGGTTTTATGTTATCCGGATAATTAAAGCTCACTTTATCATAAAAAGGAAGATGTTTGGTTTTAGAAAGGATAGTTTTTTTACTAAACCACTGAATAATTTTTTTTGATTATTTCAGAGTTGGTGTTGGTTGCCTCTTTAATTCTATTATAGAATTGAGTCAGATCTATCAACTCACTCTGTAAACTTTCAATAAACAATAATTGTTCTTCACCTGACAAATATTTAAATTCATTCAGAAGGGTTTTACCTTCCATACTAGACCATAATTCAATTGGAGACATAAATCGAAGATGTTTAATAAAAGCAGAATCTTTCAACTCAAAATCCATCCTTTCTAGATTTTTATGAAGGGGTTAATATTACCCTAAGCTCATAATAGCTCAATAATATGTTCAAGATGTTAATAAAATTCAAACAAAATATGAATTATTTATATTTTGCTAATTATGAGAGGCAGAGCTGAGATGAAAAAATTAACCTTACTCCAATAAAATTACATTAAACATTTTTGGTGGTAATTTTTGTAAGTAAAATAAAAGGTATGCCTCAAAGGCGAGGCATACTTTTTAAGATTTAAGTATTAAACTACCAGCAATAACCTCCCCAACCATAACCTCTCATCATGCTCCGGCCTCCACCGTAATATCCAGGACCCCAGTTATTATTAAACTGACTCCGGTACTGTCCTCTTAATTCCATTTCTTGGAGCATCAAATCAGCCTGTTCTTGCGTAATAGTTCCGGCTTCAACGTATTTTTGCACCATTTGTTTTTCCAAGTCGATCATCTGCTGCTGAATCTCGTTTAATTCTTTTTGCTGGTCGTTGGTCGATGCTGCAAAGGCACCGGGTATGGCAAAGACCATTAATACCCCAACTAATACAAGAAAAACTACAACTTTTTTCATGCTTTTGCCTCCTAAATTTGTTTGTTTGAATTTCTTCTGTTTATAATTCGTATCACTATCTATTTTTTAAGGGGGTTACAGCTAATTTTTTATTTTTTTTTAATTGGCTTTACCAATTTTGTAAGCCGATACCCTGTATTGGCATACCTTGTACATTCTAGTAATCGGTTCCAATAAACGTTGTTTCAAAAGCTCAAATCCTTTCTGAGCCGTATATATTTAAAATAATTGGTGTAAGAATATTATGACCCCAGATTAAAACTTTACTTGGGAGCAGCGGATGCTACCCTAGACTAAGGGATGGGGCCTACCCAAGAGGAATATTCCCTATGAGCCACAGCCCTTGACCCATTGAAGCATCCGTTGTGGGGTCCCATGTCAAGTCTACCAGTTTTTTGTACCAGGGTTGTTTTGCACTGCAGCATTCCATCCGATTCACTCCTCACTTGACAACGGTTATCATTTTGCATCGATTAAATTTCACTGTACTCATGTAACAAATATGTCACAGGTTTTTAACATGTCTGTGACATAAGAAATGATGAGAATCACTTGAGTGAAATATGCGTTGAATGGATTAGATACGACTAAAAAAGCTAGGTGGGTCTTCATACGACTCTCATCTAGCTTTGACTTTATTTGTGAAGATCTTGTTTACGGCGCTCGTATTCTTCGCTATCGATTTCTCCTCGTGCATAGCGTTCACGAAGAATAATTAAAGCATCGCCGCGACCAGAAAACGCAGGTTTATGAAAACCTGTACTCAGTTTACGGAATAAGTAAACAACCAAAGCGATAAGAAGAATCCAGAAAATAAACCGCATACTCATTCCGAGTAAACCGATTCCCCAGAATCCTCCGCTCCAAAACTGACTACATCCCCAACTTCCAAACATGACCTAAGCTCCTCTCCATGACGACTTTTATTACCAACACCACCAGCCAGACTGGCCCATATTCCAACCATTATAACCGCTCCAACGAACATTTCTGGAGTTATGCCACCACCCATCATTCCAACGATACCCCGGATTCATATAATTATACCAGTTTCTATAATTGGGATAATAGGTTGAACCCGGTCAATAGAGCTGCCCCTAAGAATACGACAAAATTTTTTACCATCCCATGTTGCCAGACCAATTACCGGACATCCGATTACCATTTGAACCATAATTTGAATTCCAATTCGTATCGGATTTCTGAACATTTTGGCGTTGTTGTGCCCCATTTTGCCACTGTAGCTGCATGGCTGCCCGATTCTTTGGATTTGCATATTGTTGCATCATTTGTTGATCCCATTGTATGCAATTGTTAATCATCTGATTATACAAATCGCTTTGGTTCGGGTTCTGTGTTGAATCTGCACCTTGACTCGGAGACACTGGCTTCGGAACTGCTTGAGATGCTGCGGGTTTTTGAGGTTGAGTATTATTCAAAACGGGTTGATTTGAGTTACTTGTAGTCGAGCCTATTGAATTGGCACCTGTAGGTATTACGGCCGTCGGAGTTCCCGGGTTTATATTCATAACCATTGGGATCGGGTCATTATTAATCCAATCGGAAATTCTTTGCTGATAATCGGTGGAAGTTGCAGCGCTTGCAATTCCCGCTCCTCCAACGAAGAGTCCTAGAGATAATGCACTGACTAAGAGAGAATTTTTTAAGTTTTTCATGTTGAATAATCTTCCTTTCTACTTTTCATTTTTCTTTTCATTTCGATGTTTTTGAATTTTAGTCAAAGTTTAAATCCTTTTCCCATATAAGCAATAGATTCCGTTCAGCCCTTTCAAGACCACCCCCTGTTTTCATGTTTATTATTCGTATTACTATCTATTTTTTAAGGGGGTTACAGCTATTTTTTTAATTTCTTTTAATTGGCTTTACCAATCTTAAGGACACATGTCATTCCAACGTTGCCTTGACCGAAAATCATCACGGTACATAGGTGAATCTTCCTGTTTTGAATAATCTTCCCGCGTATTAGATGGAGGAGGAACTACTTTATCTCTCATCATATCCATGTTACCGTTCACACCCCAATACGGATCAGATACTTCACACCAATCACCAGGAAATGCTTTTGATAATGGCATTTGATTCGACTGCATTATTTGGGAAGGAGAATAATCTTTTAACGTTTCTGGAGATATCTCGATTCCTTGTTCTCCGTATTTCTGCATCAACATATATCTGTTTAAAGGAAGTCCTGACTCTTCAGCCTGTTGAATAATTTCTTTACTGGCTTGATTAACAACTACATATCCATCATATTTTCGTTCATACATTTCATCATGGATAACCTGCATGATCTTGTTCTTATCAATGCTGGTTTCATTTGGTGCTTCCCGCAAGGGTATGATGGTTGCCAAGGCCAAATTTTTACTTTTAGAGTCAAAAAAGTTCATCTCAGCAGCTTTAGAAGTCATCAAATTTACTGCTTGGTATACATCTAAGCCTTCGAGATCCAACTCTTTTAGTAACTTTTCTCCTTCAGGATTCTGGGCTTGTGACTGAATAACTAAATTACTCTTTCCTATAGTTAACTGAACACTAGGTGTCATGTCCAGAGTCACAGATGCAAAGACAGGTGGAGTTGCAAAAGGTTTTAAAACACCAAAAACCATAAAGAAAATAAGAATAGCTGCTGCCACGTAATAGGGCTGGAAGCTAATAGGCTTTTTTACTGGTATTTCTATCGTTTCTCCGGGAGAAGGCCGTCGAACGGGCATCTTTACTTTTAGATAATCTCCTTCTTCGGTAACTACCACTACTTGTCTTTCTTCTACTCGTAGAACCATCCCTCGTATTTTATTCATTCCTCTCACCACCCCCCTGCTGGAATAAACGGATAAATTGTCTTAAAGGTAAGAATTCATCAATACTCAATACCAAGACTACAGCTATGATATACTTTCTTCCCCTCTCTAACACTTTTCGCCCAACACCTGTCAGTACCATTAATTCTTTTACAGGTAATTGTTTGTTCTTCTCGAATTGTTTCATTAATACCGGCTGCTCCACTAAAGCCTGTGCTACTCGGATTAAGGTTTGTTTCGTATCACGGTGCTTCGGAGAGCGAGATACCAAATCATCTAAAGATATCCCATAGTCTAGGAGCATAAGATTGTAGCGAGCCACCATTTCTCTTTGCTCCAAAGCTGTCTGCTCATCTTGATATTTGGCCCAAGCTCCCACTATTTCATAATTATTCACTTCTTTTTCATTATCCAGTGCATCTAAAGAAGCGTACTGAAAGCGGGATTCACGTCGAAAGTAGTCTACCAACCGATGATGAATAAGCATTTGGGCATAATTTAGAAATCTCATTCCCTTATCTTTATCATATGTGTCAATAGCCTCATTAAAAGCAATGAGGCTGATGCTTAATTCATCGTCATTGTTCCAGTCTAAAGACCGACCGCAGATACCCATGGCAATGATGCCGATTTGAGATCGATACTTTTCAATAAGCTTCTCGCGGGCTAAAACGTCCTGCCTGGCCTTAACAACCTGATTATTAATTAATATTTCAAGCACATTTAACCTCTCCGTATTTTTATATTCGTAGCACAACAAAAATTTGGGGGGGTATTTTTTTATTAGTCGTTTTATAACAACTTTTACACAGCCACCAATAGGGTAACTAACATATCAGTTCTCCTTATTCGCTCTAACAAAAAAAGTAAATAACATTAAGCCGTTCCATCTTTATTAAAACAACTTTAGTTCAATCAATGAAAGAATATAATTATCATTCCTGCCTTGGTTGCGAACTGTTTCGAAGGTTTCTAAATTTCCTAACCCCTCTACTATCAACTTCTCTGTCCTTACATTCAACGTAGCCTTAGTTACGCCAGGGAGTGCTTGTATATTTCTTTCAAATTTAGCAGCACAGTTCGTACAAATAACGTTTTCAACTCGGAATACCATAACTTGCACAGAAAACACCTCCGGATAAAGCTTAGCGACGAGATTTTTCCCGTGCATATTCAAATACTTCCCGCACCAAATTGGCGATATGTTCATCAGCTAGCGAGTAGTATACCATCTTCCCTTCTTTTCTATAGCGTGCTAATCCCAAATGATTAAGCGTTCGTAAATGATAGGAAGCTACATTACTACTGGAACCTATAAGCTTTGCTACATCGCACACACACATCTCTGTTTTAGAAAGCGCATAAGCAATCTTAACCCTTGTATTATCGGCTAGAGCCTTTAGAATTAAAGCCATATCGTTCACGCCTTCGAGTTCAGTCTGAATTTGGCGAACTTTTTCTTCATCACAGAACCAAACCTGACAAGTGAATGCTTCTGAAGATTGGTCTAATTTAGACAATTTATTTCCTCCTTAATTATATAATAATAATCCGACATTACAATGATCATTGTAATGTTAGATTATTATATTATATAAAAATTTATACGTCAAAGTAGTGGTGTAAAATCTTTTCTGTAAAATTGAAAAATTATAATGACGAAGGTCATCGCCCTCTGATAAATTTGTAGTTGAGCCATTCTCTGTTTTTCGGACACTGTTTCGTGAACATAGCTTAGAATTACATAAAGAATTTTTATTCCACGATCCTCTTGACATGGGGCCCCTGCACCCTCTGGACTCCCTTATATTAGGCAAAAAATAAATTTTTATTGTTAGGCGGTTTCCGCCTTCAAGATTGTACCAGAGGGTGCTGAAGGCGGCTTTATACAGCCACAGTCAAAGATTTATGTACTAAAAATATAGTAGGCTATGCCATAGGCAGTAGAATTACTAAAGAGCTGGTAATAAAGGCAATGAAAATGGCAATAAGAAGAGAAAAACCAAAGTCAGGCTTTCATCCCTTTGCTATTCACCGAAATAACATCTATTATCTCAACCTTAGTTCCCAACAAAAATTCATAATCTAGCATCATGCTTTTAAACACCTTATTAGCTCCATCATTTAGCACTTTATATGACTTATACAAATCTGCTAAAAATTCTAATGTACAAGTTTCGTAATTTATAATCTTGATTGGGTTATATTCAACAGGTAACAACTGCTCTTCATTAACCATTTTGCCTCAGCTGTTATTAACGATTCTGGCTCATGATTTTGACAATTCCTAGCTCTATTCAAGCCAATCAATATTTCAAGGATGTTCAATCTCTCTCATTTCAAAAATCAAAGTTTTTTTCTTCTTTTCCTTTTGAATTACATCTCTATATTTAAATATTAGAGTGAACTGCCCTTAAGTCACCAAGCGTTTTTAATAAGTGCGTTTCAATATTCCTTGTAAAGCCAAGAAATCACTATAATCTTCGTATGGCACGTCTATTGCTGCTGTTCGCTTTAATAGTTTATAGCTTCTACAAATGAGCTGATATAGATAATAAACGAAGTCCTCTTCTTTATTTAAAATGTCTTTAGTTTTCTTTTTTCTTCTTTAGGGATTTCCATCTGGTCTCCTCATCACTAAACTAAATACTATAAATGTATTAACTAGCCCTGTCATTTTCACAAATACCGAATGTCATCTATAAAAACCCCTAAAAAATGGGGCCCAAAAATGCAATTTTCGACCCCGTTTTTTGCCCATTTTTTGCTCCAAAACCACTACATATAGTGGTTGACCTGCCTTATTTGCCCTTCAAACCACTATTTGTCATCAGAACTATACTCTCAACGTGGCTCGTCCACGGAAACATATCCACCGGCTGGACTTTTTGAATAGAATATGCCCCTTCCTCTTTCCCATCATCAGTTGTCAAGGCTTTCAAATCCCTGGCCAGAGTTGCAGGATTACAGGAAACATAAATTATCTTTTTTGGTTTAATCTCCAACAATTTCTCTATTACTAAAGGATTCATCCCGGCTCTTGGTGGGTCGGTGACTACTATATCTGGAATGTGCGATACTGCTTTCAGCTTATCCTCTACTTTTCCCTGAATGAACTGGACATTCGTTATATCGTTATCCTTAGCATTCTCAATCGCGTCCTTAACAGCATGAGGATTCTCTTCGATACCAAGCACTTTCTTGCACCTCGTAGCTAACACCAAGGTGATAGTGCCAATTCCGCAGTATAGGTCCCAAAGTTCTTCTTTGCCTGTAAGCTGGGCAAAGTTTAGAACAAGAGAGTAAAGTTTTGCTGTCTGCTCAGGGTTAACTTGTAAGAAAGCTCTAGGGGATACCCTAAAGCGGATATCATCGATATGTTCATTGAGGAATTGAGGTCCTGTTCCCCAGTAATCTACATTACCTTTGGGTATGGAAACCGAACAGACACTGGGCGAGAATTCCGGCTCCTGTCTGAGTGCTTTAATCTTTTTTTCTAGCTCTCCTGTGTTTTTCACATTTCCGTCTAACAATACCAGTGCTTTTCCTCGGTTACTCTGCCTGAAAGTCGCAGTTGTTATTCCAGAACAGCAGGATCCCATCCCCTCCTGAAGCTTCTTAATCTTCTTGTTCATGCTTGTACTAAGAAGCAGACAATCGGTAAAACTAACAACTTCATTGGTTTTTTCCCGATGGTATCCGAACCGGCCTTGCGCGTCCCTATGTAAGACAGCCTTATTGCGGTATCTCCAAGGCTTTGTCATCCCAATCACCGGTTCAACCTCTATATCCTGTATCCCGCCAATTCTCTGCAAGGTATCTGTGACCCACTTTCGTTTCCATTCCAGAGTATGCTCGTAGTTCATATGTTGAAGACTGCATCCTCCGCATTGGGTAAAGACAGGACACCTCGGAGAAACCCTTTCCGATGACGGATGGGATATTTCTATTGGCTCAGCTCGTTGGTAAGTACTCTTGCTTTCCACCAGCTTAACTTTTCCTTTTTCTCCAGGAAGCATACCCGTTACAAAGGTAGTCTTGCCATCTATATAACCTACCCCTGTTCCATCCGATGCTAACCTGACAATCTCAATCTCGTGTATAGATTGGAGATCTTTCATAGAAACATTACCCTTTCTGATACCACATTAATAGAATCATTAAAGAGTTCCAAACACCATGAGCTATAATCGATGGCCAAAGACTCTTCGTTTTTTCATATAGCCAAGTAAGAACTACCCCTCCCAGAAGCAAGGGGAGGAATCTAATTAAATCAAAATGTAAGATAGCGAAAAACAAGGCTGTAAGTACGATACCTCCACGACTCCCATATCCATGGCGCAGGGGTGGGAATATAAGACCTCGAAAAACCAGCTCCTCTTTCAGGGGAACGATTATGCCTCCAAGCAAGAATAGCAAAACGAGTTGCCAGGTAGAATCTGCTCCACTTATGACAAGAGCAAAGCTCTGAGGATCGGGTATTCCAAGGTATTCTACCAATAAGTTCCCGAGCAGGCCTACCGAGAGAAAAAGAATAATACCTCCGGCGAATCCCATTAAGATATTCTTGATGTTCAAATTTACAAGGCCTAGATCAGTAAGTGGTCTTCTCAAAAGTTTAAAAAAGATAATTAAACCTGTTAAGAATAATAACCCTTCTCCGAAACCAATCTTCAGGTAATTCATATATCCTTCAAGGCCACCTAGATTATTAGGAGCTTTT
The DNA here is from genome assembly GCA_001516055.1 of Gracilibacter sp. BRH_c7a. Classification (GTDB taxonomy): domain Bacteria; phylum Bacillota; class Desulfitobacteriia; order Desulfitobacteriales; family Syntrophobotulaceae; genus Gracilibacter. The sequence goes on along the minus strand of LOEZ01000088.1, from coordinate 9,465 downwards.
AACCATCCTAAAACTAACACTATTACATAAACAATTAGAATCAAGTATAAAGCCTGCCAGAAATTCCATTTTGGATTTTCCATAGGGATATTATTGTCATTACCATTATCTGATACAATATTTTCATCTTTCATTATTATATCTCCATTTATTTCCTAGTTTAGCCATATTTATAAGGGTCTTCTTGTTTTTACACATAATTCTCTTTTTTCTTTATTATTCCTCTATATAAAGAGTCCTGAAAATGATTTTCAGGACTCCATACGTTCTACATTAAGATTTAAACTAGCCCATGGCTTGGATAATAGCCTTGGCCATCTCTTTAGTACCCGCATTACCACCAAGATCACGTGTTAGTTTTTCCTTCTGACCCAGAACTTCATCTATCCCTTTCATGACACGCTCTGCTTCTTTATCAAAACCTAAATATTTGAGCATTTCTACCCCCGAGAGTGTCATAGCTAAAGGGTTAGCGACATTTTGACCGGCGATGTCAGGAGCACTTCCGTGAATAGCCTCAAAAAGAGCACCTTCTTCCCCGATATTGGCCCCTGGGGCTACGCCTAGACCGCCCACCAGTCCTGCACATAAATCTGATAATATATCTCCATATAGATTGGGAAGAACGAGAACATCGAACTTCTCAGGGAATTGGACGAGATTCATACAGAGGGCATCAACGATTCGATCTTCAAACTGGATATCGGGGTATTCCAGAGCAACTTTGCGGGCACATTCCAGAAAAAGACCATCGCTAAGCTTCATAATATTTGCTTTGTGTCCCGCAGTTACCTTCTTTCGTCCTTGTTTCCGTGCTAATTCAAAAGCATAGCGACAGATACGCTCTGATGCTTCTCTGGTAATAATCTTTATTGATTCAGCCGCATCTTTTCCCACCATATGCTCTATTCCAGCATAAAGATCTTCCGTATTCTCTCTGATTACAACCATATCGATCCCTGTATATCTGGAATCAATATTTTTAAAGTTTTTTATAGGGCGTACGTTAGCATAAAGTCCAAGAGCATTTCTAAGGCCAACATTAACGCTGCGGAAACCTTTCCCTACTGGAGTAGTAATAGGACCTTTAAGGCCTACTTTATTCCTGCGCAGAGATTCAACTACTGTCTCTGGAAGTGGATCACCATATTGTGGAATAGCATTTATCCCTGCTTCTAATACTTCCCATTCGATATCCGCACCACTAGCATTAATTATATCCACTGTGGCCTGGCTGACTTCCGGGCCTATTCCATCTCCGGGGATTAAAGTAACTGTTCTTGTCATTGTTCTTTTTCCTTTCTAGCTATCAGTTTCATAAAGATCTGCATAGATATAAATAATCTCCTTATCAAAGAGAGAACGCTTGGTATCTATCGCCAGAGCACGGACATGCTTTAGTATTTCTTTAGCCTGTTCATCAGTTATTTCCCGACCATATTCCCTGAATTTTGATTTGATAGATGCTGTTCCAGAGTGTTTACCGATAACAATCTGACGCTCAAGCCCTACTTCTTCTGGCCGAAATACTTCATAGGTATTAGGGTTCTTCAAGGTAGCATCTGCATGAATCCCCGATTCATGAGCAAACATATTGCTGCCAACGATTGCTTTCCAAGGTGGAAGGAGACGACCCGAAGCTCTGGAAACATATTCTGATAACTCTACGAAACGCTTCGTATCAAAATCCAAATCGTTATTTTCAATATGTTTTAGAGCCATTACTACCTCTTCCATAGCGGCATTTCCGGCTCTTTCCCCAAGACCATTGACAGTTACACCCACAAATCTGGCACCTGCTCTTACTCCAGCGAGAGCATTAGCCGTAGCCATCCCAAAATCATTGTGAGTATGCATCTCTACTTCAACCTCAGCACGTTCGATCAGGGTTTTGACTCTCTCATAGGTAGTAAAAGGTTCTAAGATACCAATAGTATCGCAATAACGGACACGACTCGCTCCTGCCTTTCTGGCTTCAGTAGCAAATTCCACTAAATAATTCATATCGGCTCTGGAAGCATCTTCTGCATTTACTGATATATAGTCAAAATTCTCTTTAGCATATTCTGTGGCTTTAACCATCATATCAAGTACTGCTCCGCGGGTAGTGTTGAGCTTATGTTTAATATGGATGTCTGAAGTTGAGATAGATATGGCTACTGAATCACAACCACAAGCTACTGATGCCTCAATATCTTTAATGACCGGACGGTTCCAACCCATAATACTCGCTTTGAGTCCCAGCTTGCAGATGGTTTTTATCGCTTCCAGTTCATCTCCACCCATAACCGGTATCCCAGCCTCAATTTGTTGCACTCCCACTTCATCAAGCATTCTAGCTATTCTTATCTTCTCCTGATTGGAGAAAACAACACCGGCAGTCTGTTCTCCGTCTCTCAAAGTAGTATCAACAATTATCAAACCGTTTTCTTTAAGTTTGGTCATGCTCTCCCTCCTTATACTAACCAAGCATTAATAATATTTATTATTTACCTAATCCACAGTTAAGACCTAATTATCAGTAAGTTTCTCCCTGAGGAGTTTATTTACTACACCAGGATTAGCTTGCCCTTTGGTTGCTTTCATTACCTGCCCTACTAAAAAACCTATGGCATTTTCCTTACCAGCTTGATAGTCGGCTACTGATTTGGGATTGGAAGAGATAACTTCCATAATAATCTTCTCCAACTCTCCCTCATCGCTGATTTGGACTAAACCCTTTTCCTTAACAATGACTTCAGCATCCTTACCGGTATTATACATCTCTTCAATTACACTTTTGGCTATCTTTCCACTGATTTCTCCTTTTTGAATAAGCTTTAATAGCCCGGCAAGCTGCTGAGGTGTAATTGGAGATTCCTCGAAAGAGGAATTCTTGGCGTTTAGTAAACCACTTAGATCTCCTGTGACCCAGTTGGCCAGAATCTTAGCATCTTTAAATTCTTCCCAGGCTTTATCAAAAAAGTCAGCCATTGGTTTCCAGGAAGTTATGACCTTAGCATCATATTCGGATAAACCAATAGACTGAAGTCTTTCTCTTTTAGCTGAGGGAAGTTCCGGCAAGGTTTTCCTGATTCTTTCAATCCACTCGGAATCTATTACTAATGGTAATAAATCAGGTTCAGGAAAATAACGATAATCGTGAGCCTCTTCTTTGGATCGTAGCGATAAGGTAATACCTTTCCCTTCATCCCAAGTTCTTGTCTCCTGGATAATTTGGCCTCCCTCATCCAGCAAATCAGCTTGACGTTCAATCTCATACTCTAAACAGCGACGTACGGAATTAAAAGAATTAAGGTTTTTGGTCTCTGTCCGCGTACCAAACTGATTACTTCCTAGCGGCCGCAGGGATACATTAACATCAAAACGGACCGATCCCTGTTCCATCTTACAGTCCGATACCCCTGCATAATCTATAATCTGTACCAGCTCTTCCAAATAAGCCAGCACTTCGTCAATCGATCTCATATCTGGCTCGGACACTATCTCCAGCAGTGGCACCCCTGTCCGGTTGTAATCAACGCCTGAACTGTGAGAAGTCGTTATTGTTTCTCCACTATGGACAAGTTTACCTGCATCCTCTTCCATATGGGCTCTCGTTATACCAATAGTTTTTTTCTGACCATTAACATTGATTTCTAACCATCCTCCCTTACAAATCGGAAGGTCGTATTGAGAGGTCTGATAGTTTTTAGGCAGATCAGGATAATAATAGTTCTTTCTATCAAATTTAGAAAAATCAGCTATCTCACAATTAAGGGCTAGTCCAGCCTTTATAGCCAGGTTTACTACCTCTTTATTTAAAACAGGTAATACTCCTGGTAGTCCCAGACATACAGGACAAACGTGAGTATTCTGTTCTCCCCCAAACTCTGTGCTACAACCGCAGAAAATCTTGGTTTTTGTTAACATCTCAACGTGAGTTTCTACTCCGCAGACTATTTCATACTTATCACTGAATCCCATGTTAATCTACCTCCCCTGCTAAAGCTGGAATAGCTTTATGGTGGTCTGTACTTTGTTCAAAAGCATAAGCCGCTCTGTAAAGCAGGCCTTCGTTAAAATGTTTGCTTATTAACTGCATTCCGACCGGCATCCCTTCCACAAATCCTGCAGGAATAGAGATAGCTGGTAAGCCTGCAAGGTTAACAGGAATGGTATATACATCTCCCATGTACATAGCGAGAGGATCTGATTTTTCTCCCATTTTATACGCTACAGTAGGCGTGGTAGGAGAGATTAAAGCATCGAAACGGGAAAAGACATTATCGAAATCTTCTTTGATAAGGGTTCGTACCTTCTGAGCCTTCAAATAATAAGCATCATAATAACCTGAACTTAAGGCATAAGTTCCCAGCATTATGCGCCTTTTAACTTCCTGTCCAAACCCTTCCGCCCTTGTCTTTTTATACATTTCTATCATATCGTCGGCTTCTGCTCGAAAGCCATAACTCACCCCATCATAGCGTGCCAGGTTTGAGCTGCATTCCGCTGGGGCAATAATATAGTAAGTCGGCATAGCATATTCCATATGGGGCAGAGAACATTCCTCGATCACCGCTCCCATATTTTCATACATCTTAATGGCCTGGGCTATGACCTTTTCTACTGCTGGGTCAAGACCCTGGCCAAAGAATTCACGGGGCACACCGATTCTCAATCCTTTTACATTATTTTCTAAGAAATGGGTATAATCTGGTTTATTAAAGGGAACTGAAGTAGAATCTTTAGGGTCATGGCCAGCGATAGCATTAAGGACGATAGCGTTATCCCTTACTGTTTTAGTCAAAGGACCTATCTGATCAAGTGAAGAAGCAAATGCTACCAGACCATAGCGGGAGACTAAGCCATAAGTAGGTTTCAAACCTACTACTCCGCAAAATGCTGCCGGCTGGCGTATAGATCCTCCTGTATCCGAACCTAGAGAATAAGGTACTTCTCTAGCCGAGACAGATGCTGCTGAACCACCTGAAGAACCTCCTGGAACTCTTGTTAAATCCCAGGGGTTAGATGTAGTAAAAAAGCCCGAATTTTCAGTAGTAGATCCCATAGCAAATTCATCCATGTTCAACTTGCCGGCCAGCACCGCTCCAGATTCTCTCAGTAGTTCTGTAACCGTGGCGTCATAGGGAGGAACAAAGTCCTTAAGAATGCGAGAACCACAGGTAGTACCTATCCCCTTCGTACACATATTATCCTTCAGGGCTAACGGTATTCCCTCAAGGATACCAATTTCCTCATTAGCTGCTAGTTTCTTATCTGTTGCAACTGCCTGCTGTAATGCAACATCCTCCGTTATAGAAATAAATGCTTTTATATCAGAGTCCTTCTTCTTAATATGATCTAAAAATATCTTAGTTAATTCGATAGAAGTAGTCTCTTTATGTATCAGCAGCCTGTGCAGCTCGTCCAGGGAACTATTAATTACTTTCATTCGATTATGGGTCTCCTTTCAAATCATTAACTCGTTTCAGACTATTCTTGGAACTCGAAAATAACCATCCTCTGCTTCAGGAGCATTACTTAGCGCTTCCTGCTGGGATAGTGAATTTTTCACTTCATCAGTACGTAACACGTTGAACAACTGGACAGCATGAGCTGTTGGAGATACTTTATCCGTATCTAGCTTTTGAAGCATTTCAGCATATTCCAAGATAGAATTCAGTTGTTCAGTATATTGATTAACTTCCTCTTCGGTCAGTTCAAGCCTAGCAAGAAGTGTAACGTGTTCTACTTCTTTTTTGGAGATTTTCACAAATAACGCCTACCTTTCATTAATGAACATATACTTTAATATAACAAATATCTAAAGCAGGGGCAAGAATTTGCTTATTACAGCAAATCCCTTAAAACCCAAAAACTTTTTTCAATAAATATTGATTATCTAAAAGGTGAAATCCAGAGAATGTAGAATTAGATTATTAACACAATATTTATTCTTTTCAAAAACTTAATAAGAATAAAAATCTTAGACAGAAAGGAAGTAATGCCAGTGGAGCAGGTAGTTAAACCCTTTGCCAAATTCCTTCCAGGGAGTCATTTGATTCTCGGAGAAGCCGGATCCGGAAAGACTCGCCTAATCTGGTCCATACTCCAAGAGAAAGACTATGTTGTAGATAATTCCATCAATATAGTACTTACAGATTCTGAAAAGCGCATATGGTATAATCCTGCCAAGAATCCCATCGTTCCTGTTGATCCTTTCGATACAGATATTTCCTGGGTTACTGAACCTAGTAAACCTGGTATCTACTATTGTGCTTGTGAGTATGCCCCTCGGGTGATTACCTTTCTCGAATGCTTAGCAAGTTGGGCTATTCGAAATGAAAATAAATTAACGAACAAGGTAAGAATTTTCATAGATTTTCCAGTCAAATACTGGACACTTCCAGAATTTGTAGAACAATTAAGCAGGCTGCAGTATATTGTAGGTAGTCAAAGTACAGTTGAAGAAATATCCCCCATTGAAATCTGGACAGTTTTGGGTCCATTCAAAAAAATATCACCTCAAGCAAAAGAAGTATTTAAGAATGTAAATATGGTGCTTTTAAATCCTTTCCCTCAAGGCTGGTTCAAGAATATTTCCAGCATCCTGGATTTAGAGTCTGCAGACCTTCCGAACCTTATGGAAGGAATAGACCCTGGAATCAAGGATGGGTATTACTATGTTCCCTGTGTTGAGAAAGGCCTGTATTTAAACAGTAAACCTATTAAACAGTTTAAGAGTTAGACGACAAAATGTATTTGCAAAAATACATTTTTTTAAATGATTTTTAGCGGGGCGAGAAATTCGCCTCGCTTTTTATTATATAATTTTCTGATTATTTAAATTTTTGTATAATATTCAATTGTATTTTATCGTTCTTTTTGTGAAATAAAAATCAACCTTTAAATTCTGAATATTAAATATTAAATATTATGTTAAGAAACGTCGTCTCTTATTGTTAACTTAATGTTAATTTTTAAATAATCGATTGCAAGCTATAACTACCCAGTATATAATAATATCAAGAATAATAATTCTTAGAAACGCAGAGAATATATCAAAAGGAGGAATGAAAAATGACTGAAATATTAGCAACAATGGCTTATATTAGTGGTGGTATCGCTTTAGGCTTCTTAGTTGAATTACCAATCTACAACACAGTCTCTTCAATTAGAGAAAAATATCAAGTTACTGCTGACGCTATTAACAAAGCCCAAAGCCAAGCCAAAGTCGTTTAAACTGTTACCTGTTACGGAAGATTATATCCTAATAGAAAATCGTATCTTAGTTGCCTAGTAATAAAATAAATACGACCATGGATAAAAAAGAGCGGACGGCTAAGACGCCATCCTGCTCCACACTTCCGGGAAAACCAAAACCACTAAAAAGAATGTGGTTTTTTTGTTTTTATTATCTATTACTTATTATCTATTTATTATTCTCTCAAACTCTTCTTCAGAATATATGGGTATACCTAATTCTTGAGCCTTGTTCAACTTAGAGCCGGCATTTTCACCAGCAATTATGAAAGAAGTATTTTTGCTTACACTAGATGAAGACTTACCACCTAACTGTTCGATTTGCTGTTCTATCTCTCTTCTTTGATATTTTTTCAATGTACCAGTCACGACAATACTTTTACCGGCTAAGATATGCGACGTGACAAGATTATCCGCAGTCATCTTCACTCCTGCTTCTTGAAGTTTAGCAAGCACTTTTTGATTACCTTGGTCTCTGAAGAAATTCACTATACTCTGCGCCATAACTTCTCCGATATCGCCAACTTCTTTCAATTCTGTTTCACCGGCCATTTGCAACTCATCCATAGTACCATATCTGGTAGCTAGAACTCTTCCTGCTTTGACTCCCACGTGCCTTATCCCGAGAGCGAAGATAAGTCCTGCTAATCCTCTGTCCTTACTGCTTTCTATCGAAGCTAAAAGATTTTTAGCAGATTTTTCCCCCATACGTTCTAATTTAATTATTCTCGCAAAATCAAGGTAGTAGAGATCTGCTGCGTCTACTATCAAGCCATTCTCTATTAGTTGTGTTACTACAGCTGGTCCCAGCCCATCTATATTCATCGCGTCTCTAGACACAAAATGGATAATAGCTTCCTTCTGTCGGGAAGGACAAGAGATATTAACACAGCGATGAGCCGCTTCTCCTTCCAATCTGAACACTTCACTCCCACAAGCAGGGCATTCGTTGGGCATCTCAAATACTATTTCCGAACCATCCCTTTTTTCCGCTAAAGATCTGATAACCTCCGGAATCACATCTCCGGCTTTATGGATAAGTACATAATCACCGATTCTGATATCCTTATTCCTTATATTATCTAGATTATGCAAAGTCGCTCTGCTCACCGTAGAACCGGCAACGGACACATCCTTAAGGATTGCGGTTGGGGTGAGCACGCCCGTTCTTCCTACATTAAGCTCTATTCCCAGAATTTTGGTCTCCACCTGTTCTGCCGGAAATTTATAAGCGATAGCCCAGCGTGGACTCTTAGAAGTATAACCAAGCTCTCTTTGATGATCGAAATTATTAACCTTAATGACCAAGCCATCGATTTCGTAAGCAAAGCTGTGTCTCTGACTCGCCATCTGTCCACAATACTCTATTACTTCTTCAATTGTTATTAATCTTTTGTAATTTTGATTAATTTGAAAACCTAATTGACTTAAAACATCAAGGACTTGAGCCTGAGTCCTGATCCCTAATTGTTCTGCCTGCAACAACTGGTAGGCAAAATAGCCAAGTTTACGCTGAGCCGTTATCCCGGAATCTTGTTGTCTTAAAGAACCTGCAGCGGCGTTGCGAGGATTGGCAAAAAGGGCGAGTCCTTCTTCCTCCCTGTAAGTATTCAGCCTCAGGAAAGACTCTTTAGGCATATAACCTTCACCGCGAACATCTATAAGAGGAATTGTCTGTTCTAAGCTATCGGTCTGAAGATGAAGCGGAACTGCCCTGATAGTTCTTACATTTGCAGTAATCTCTTCTCCTATTTCCCCATCTCCCCGGGTTGCTCCTCTTACTAATATATCCTCTTCATAGGTAAGCGCAACAGTTAAGCCATCAATTTTCAGTTCGACTACATATTCAGCATCAGGTGCAATTGTACGCACTCGTCTATCAAAATCTCTCAAGTCATTCGCATCAAAAGCATTATCCAGACTTAATAGAGGTTCTAAATGGCGTACTTTTGGAAACTGAGAAGTAACCACCCCTCCAACCCTTTGGGACGGAGAATCGATGGTTATCCATTCAGGATGTATATTCTCAATCTCTATTAACTCTTTTAGTAAAGAGTCATATTGAGCATCCGTAAGTATGGGATTATCGAGTCCATAATAATGGTAGTCAGCTTCTTTGATTTTCTTTTTAAGTTCTTGTAAACGTAATTGATCACTCATATAAAGATACCTCTATTATATCTTTTCCAATTTAGCATACGCTGCAATCAATTTTTTAAC
>LOEZ01000087.1 GCA_001516055.1 Gracilibacter sp. BRH_c7a | reverse complement strand
TACCTCACCCTAAAGTGATAAACATTATCCTTTATATCGATAGTATCTAGTTCTCCTGAATTAATAGGATCGTACGGTGCCCCTATTATCGCGATAATTCCACTTTCATCGTCTCCGGCATGGAGTGAATTCCCGGGTATGGAATTTCCGATAACTTCATAATTCCATTTTCCATTTCCAACTTTCATATCGATTTGATAGCCCAAAGGCGCTTCGCCCTGATCGTCCCAATACTGAACCAGGTCTAATATACTTTGGGGATTGGTCCATTTCACCCAAAAATACGGTTTCCCATCCTCGTATTCCTTGATTTCCACTGTAACGTTTTGCGGAGCTTCCAAATTTGCAGGGGGTTCATATGTTGCTAATGCAGACGTATTCCGCATAAGGAGCATGCTTAGTGCCATTAAGCAGACAAAGGCAAATGTTATAATTTTCATTTTCATTGTATTTGCACCTCCATTGAACTCTTTTTGTTAATTGCTTTTATGTCTTATTGTATCCTCTCCTAGGAACATACATTGTTCAAAAATTGCTCTATTATTTTGCAAAAAACTGCTCTTTTTCAGTCCAGTAAACTCGTTCGTACAAATAAAAAAACGGCTTAACGCTAAACCGCTAAACCGTAGTTTGATCAAATCTACATTATGAAATACTTCCTTTTATATTCAGATGGGGGCATTCCCATCACCCGCTTGAAGTGATTGGAAAAATGCGCACTATTGACAAACCCACATAGTTTTGCTACCTCTTGGATTGGACTCCCTTTCTTTAACAATTCCTCAGCTTTGCTTACCCTAATCGACAAAATAAATTCATGGGGGCTTAGGCCAGTCGCTTCTTTGAACATTCTTATAAAGTAATAAGGGCTTAAGTGAATTTCCCGGCATATATCACTTATCGATATTTTAGCATTATAATAAACTGTCATGTACTCTATAGCCCGTTTGATATAATTCTGGTCAAGCGGCAGCTTTTTAGCACTAACTTGATTTTGACTTCCGCTCTCCCTCAATAATTGTATGGCAATTTGTATGTTAATACTCTGCAGCATCAGAGGGCTGTCGTATTGAAATTCTTTAATTTCCTCTTCAAATCTGTCGATAAGGTTGACCAAATGTGAACTATAATAGTTATTTATTCTTGAAAATGACACTTCCTCATGACCAACACACTCCCTTGAGATTTCCCTAAAAAAATCTTTCTTAACCATCATGGAGATATATTGACGTGTTGAAGCAGATCTTATACATGATAACCATGTTTCAGGCGAAATGGAAACCAGTTTACCCTTTGTAAAATGATATACCTGCTGTTCTATTCGTAGTGGGGGTGGCTCAGAGGTAGGCAAAATAAAATGATAATCTTCAAGATATGTTTTCTGACCAATTATATAGGATGTTGGCCTAAAAATAATCATATTCGTATTTGAGTGAGTCTCGGTTTTATCCATTATTTCTTTAGGGATTTGATTAAGGAAGTTTTTAAATTCCTCTGCCATCCATACCTCCCTACTCGCTGGGAAAACCCAATGTTAGATTGCTATAATACTCTATGTTAAGTCCTATTATATAATGAATGCTTAGAAAATAATATAAATGTTTTATTGACAATTGAGTCTTTTATTATAAGTATGGTATAGCTCCGAATCTGAACATTCCAAGCGTATTACCTTTCGTGATAGGCAACAATAGATTGGAAGGATATTGATCATTATGATAGACTGTTATCCGGTTGGCCCTTTGGCTTCGTATATGTCCTACTCCGATTCCTTCCATAGAATGTTTCGGAGAATCATCTGTACAACTAATTTTTAGTTTGAGTTTATATCCTGCTTTGAAAAGGTTGCCGGTGGCAATAATTTCAATGTTAAACTCATATATTTCTCCCGGTATCAATTTATCTTCTCTTTTGTGATTATGAATGGGCTGCCAAGGCTTTGTAAGCTCCAGATTGAGTTCTCGGTGGGAGCCTTTTAACCAACCCCTTGTCAGGAGCTTCTCGTTACCTTCAGGATCTACCTCCCATAAACTGCTAAACAGCAGGACATCAGTATCCGTTGCCGATGCATAGAGGGTTAAGCTGACTGGTCCCAGCACCTCCGTATTCTCAACAAAAGGTGGCGTGTAAAAGTCCAGGCTCCCCCTTCCCCACGGAGAATCTTCAAAGGAGGAGTATCCTTCGTTTACACGGTATTCATGCTCAAATAGTAAGTTGTTCTCATGCAAATAAAACGGTGTCCATTTTGTTTGAGGAAGCGGCCAATCAGTTGCTTCTTTGAATTCATATGTACCAATCTTTCAATTCTATTAAGAAGCATAAATTCCACTTTAGTTCCTCCTTTTTCAACACCTTCCTTTATTATTTTATTAGTAATTCTTTTTATCGGCAAGAACTTATTTTCCATTATTTAGTAATATTTTGTCTAACTATAGAGGTATAGTTAGTAGAAAAATTCACATGATAATGATTAAACTTCAGGAGGAATGTAATGTGAATCATAGTAATAAAGGAATGTGAAATTATTACAAATCCAAATGTTTTTACATTTGATTTAACACAAATAGTTGTTAATAATTGCACGGGCTGCTGGTCGTGTTAGTGGAAAACACCGGGTAGATGCACCCAAAAAGATTTAGATGAATTTTATCATAAGTATATAACTTCAGATAAGGCTATCTACCTTTCAAAGGTTACAAAGGGATTTGTCAGTGGGAATTTGAAAACGCTTTTTGATAGAATGATACCGCTTTTTCTACCATATACCACACATACGACAGGTGAATCCATGCACGTCCCTAGATATGATAAATATCCTGATATAGAATTCTACTATGATGGCAAATTTAGCACTGCTTCCAGTCAACAGATTTTTGTAGATTATATTAACCGTGTATTTTATCAGTTTTATTCGAAGAACATCACCGTTAAGCCAATTGGGGAGTTTAGTGTATACGGAGGTGACAACGCATGAACACAATAATTCTAAACGGCTCACCTAAAGGGAACTCTAAAAATAGTAATTCGCGAATTTTTGCGGATGAGTTTGTAAGAAACATGAAAAACCCCTGCGAGATAAAATGTATCGCCAGGGAAGGTCATAAAGAGCTTACACGGTATGCTGCAGGTTTTGATACGATAATTATGATATTACCACTTTACATTCATGCTATGCAAAAAGTTTTTTTACCTTTTCTGTAACGAAGTGACCATCCGTAATTCTTAGTGAAGAAAATAAGCTCGGGAGAAAAATTATAGTTATTTTCTATATATTTGTGAATATCAAGCCAGAAATCCTCTGATGGTCCCAATGCAATTGAAATATCACTTTCACTTGGAGGATGGTTTTTATTTAGAAATCTTTCGTATGCCATATTAACCCCCATTAAATAGTTATTCTAAACTTGCAGGATTTTGCTCCGCAGATTATTGATTGCAATAATTCAACTTGTACTTCCTTACCTAATGAGGCAGTAAAAAACTGTTTGTTAAATTCAACCGAACATTGACAATAGGTTAAATTATTAAATAGTTCCTTCGCGTTGGCGACCTGTTTACAAAAACACTTATTACGCTCTGCAATAATTATGCTTTCATTTTCAAGATGATATTTCAAGTCTCCATCCTTAACATCGTGCTTGCTGATTTTATCAAGAAAATCTTGTAATGATTGGGATTCTTCGTATAGCCGTTTTGCTGTAGCCCTTTGTCCATTGCCACAGCACTTTGAACCGCATTTTCCTTTGATATCAGCCTATTTCCTCTCTATCAACACTACACACTCCACATGCCTTGAGGATATAAAAATGATGCCGTATCCCTCTGATATCCCCTTGGCGGCGGGGTATATTTCAGAAGCAGCCGTCTGAACAGACCATTTTTCAATTGATTGATACCTACTTTTTCTTTACAATTCAGGCAAATTGTAAACAATAAAACTTTCAAAAAGTAGTTGACTTCTCTAAGGCTTATTCAATACATTTTCGCTCATATCGTTATTACTTTCCTGCGCTTTATTTACAAACTGAGGAGTGTTTCTGTAGCATTCATTCAGTTATTAAAAAATTAAAAGCGAAGATAAAGCCTAAGAGAATCCCCACATTGGCATATTCAGTGTGGTGTCTTAGCACTTAAACTAGCTGAACAGAAAAAAGATATGCCTGCTCCTTAGGGAACATGCGTATCTTTTTTTGTTTAAATATTTCGAGCCGGGTATTATTTCAGACTGACCTCCTCTTTGACCCTATCGCTAATAACCCCGCTGCCTCCGTAGATATAGAGCTTCTCGAGGTTCAGTCCACTGAGGTAAGCCCTGATTTCAGCATTGATCTGTTCTTTTTTGACTAGCAGAACCGGGCAGCCGTTTTTAGCAGCCAGGGAAGCTCCGGCGAGGGCATCAGGGAAGTTTTCGCCTGTGGCCAGGGCGGCTACCCTATGACCTGTCGGAATGCTTCCGCCTGCTCCTGCAACACCTTCAAAGTACCTGGCGATCTCCAGGCTGGTGCCATAACGGTCATTTCCACTGACACGGGTTACGGTTAGATTAAGTTCTTCTTTAAGCATGTTTTCCACTGACTGCACTATAACAGCGGTCCCCCCGGTAATAATGACCTGCTTAACCCCCCAGTCGCTTAAGGCCTGCTTGGTGGTAGCATTTAATCTATCTAGCTCGGTGAAAAGAATGGGAAGGCGGTATTTCTCGGCAAATGGCGCGACAGACAGGGCGTCCGGGAAGTTGAGACTGGTGGAAAGGATTACGGTGTCGGCTAAGGCGCCGGAGAGGACTAAACCTGTTTTACTCTCAACGATAATCTGGCCTATCTGAGCTGCAGTTTCATAACGGTTGGCACCGGCTGCTCTAACCACGGTATAGTCTTTGGTCAGGGTAGCTGCCACTCCGGCGGAGATCACTCCTTCGCCGCCCAGGATGTAGATGGTCTTTGGTTTAAGCCTTTTAATTTCGTTAATCGTCTCCGTTGGCAGGCTGTTTTTGCTTGTTAACAGTATGGGGGCGTTTTTGAGTCCGGCCAAGGTGGAACCCGCCAAAGCATCCGGGAAGTTTTCACCGCTAGCAAGAACGACATTATCACTAGTCTTCCAACCCTGAGCACTGATAGCTGCTGCTGTTGCATACCTATTGTCTCCAGCAAGACGTTGGGTGGGAATACCCTCTTGCCCCATAACAAAGAATTGACATAGATGGTTGGTGTTAAAACTAATTGAGCTTTGCTCCCAATCAAATTCTCCGCTGAATTCGGTTATGCTACCATCCTCTCCCTGTTTATAGATTATTAATGTGCTGGGATCGATCCCTTCCAATTCCTCCGGATTTAGTTGGAAGGTGAGGGTTATATCGCCGTCAAGCTGGGTAATATTTTCTGTTTGACCGTTATTTTCCCGGCTAAAAGTAATGCTGTAGCCTTTCATAATCCCTTTTTGACCGGGATAGGTGATAAAGAAGGTATTCAGGGTGCTAGGATCGCTAAGAACAGAGGCTTGCACCTGGATATTTTCTCCGCTTCCGCTGTTTTCGCTTTCCCCACTGACAGCCAGCGAAAATAGTGCTTCTTTCCCGATGGAAATTTGCAGACCGTCATATTGTAGTTCCAGAGATTGGTGGCTACTTAATAATTGGCTGATTTGCCCAGGGGTAATCTGCCAAGAGGCAGGCAAGATAGTAGTGGCACCCCCACCCCCGGAGCTTGAGGGAGGATTAAAAAAGTTGATCCTGATGTTCCCTGTGGTCAGGTCGCCCACCGCTCCGTTTACCTTAGCCTGGGCTATGGTAAAAGTCAGATTGTCAACATCATCGGCATTGGCATGCCTTGCCGCCTTACCACTGATGGTGATAGTCAAATGCGTATCATCCGTCCGGTTGATCGTGTAGTCCATTCCCTCCGGCAGATGGCTGGTGCTGACATCCGTCTTGG
>LOEZ01000086.1 GCA_001516055.1 Gracilibacter sp. BRH_c7a | reverse complement strand
GATTTCAATCCACGCACCCTCAAAGGGTGCGACAAAACAAAAGCAACTTGAGGCACTAAGAAAAACAGATTTCAATCCACGCACCCTCAAAGGGTGCGACTAATATTACAGCATTGCAAGGGCGTGATTAAATGAATTTCAATCCACGCACCCTCAAAGGGTGCGACCGCTTTGGGCCACATTAGGCTTTACGGCAGCAGATTTCAATCCACGCACCCTCAAAGGGTGCGACATTGAGGACTTAAACCTTAAAAACAGCGTTCTCGAATTTCAATCCACGCACCCTCAAAGGGTGCGACCCCATAAAATGTTATACCTACTGCCTCTATACCATATTTCAATCCACGCACCCTCAAAGGGTGCGACCTCTTTGGCACGCTTTTCTTGTCATTTTTGGTGTTATTTCAATCCACGCACCCTCAAAGGGTGCGACTTGAAGGCTCATTACAGATTGGCAGGGAAAAATATATTTCAATCCACGCACCCTCAAAGGGTGCGACTCGGATTGCTCGGATTACGTAGCTCGGCGCATGCCAATTTCAATCCACGCACCCTCAAAGGGTGCGACATTTCATCTGGTCAACTCCTGCTCTGATATAATCTATTTCAATCCACGCACCCTCAAAGGGTGCGACCAAGGCTAAAATATGCTCCGTGCATGATGAGGATATTTCAATCCACGCACCCTCAAAGGGTGCGACTGTACCGTATGCCATGCTTTATAAAGATGATTATGGATTTCAATCCACGCACCCTCAAAGGGTGCGACGCCTCTATTTTGGTGCAAGCACTTAGTTCGCTGTATTTCAATCCACGCACCCTCAAAGGGTGCGACCCTGCTTTGGCTAACAGCAAAAACATACCAATTCGATTTCAATCCACGCACCCTCAAAGGGTGCGACTAGGGGTAGTTGTGACAACTATCCCTATTTTTGATTTCAATCCACGCACCCTCAAAGGGTGCGACGTTTCTAGCGTGGGGGATAATCCATTTAAAGGTAAATTTCAATCCACGCACCCTCAAAGGGTGCGACGATTAGTCTACCGTATAAAACTCCTGGCTTCGGAGATTTCAATCCACGCACCCTCAAAGGGTGCGACAGCAAACTTTAACTTACAAAGAGATAGTCAAGTGATTTCAATCCACGCACCCTCAAAGGGTGCGACTCAATTATATCTTTAGAAAAGACGGTTATATATTAATTTCAATCCACGCACCCTCAAAGGGTGCGACTAAAATTTGGAATAGGGAGGATTAGAAACATAATGATTTCAATCCACGCACCCTCAAAGGGTGCGACGTAAGTATGCCAACGTTATTTGACTTCGAAGAGGAATTTCAATCCACGCACCCTCAAAGGGTGCGACTTCGGCGGCTGCAGATATATTCATGGT
The DNA here is from genome assembly GCA_001516055.1 of Gracilibacter sp. BRH_c7a. Classification (GTDB taxonomy): domain Bacteria; phylum Bacillota; class Desulfitobacteriia; order Desulfitobacteriales; family Syntrophobotulaceae; genus Gracilibacter. Next base: position 50,164 of record LOEZ01000086.1, on the reverse strand, counting down.
AGGAGAAATTTCAATCCACGCACCCTCAAAGGGTGCGACCAAAATAAAGGAAAAAAAGGGAGAGATAAAAATTATTTCAATCCACGCACCCTCAAAGGGTGCGACACTCCGCCAGCTCAGCCCAAGCGCGTTATGCCAATATTTCAATCCACGCACTCTCAAAGGGTGCGACTTCCTTGGAGGATCGACGAACCCAATTATCACAAACATTTCAATCCACGCACCCTCAAAGGGTGCGACCTTCTTCAGCTTTGGACTAACACGTTTCTTGGTAATTTCAATCCACGCACCCTCAAAGGGTGCGACAATGGATTACAAGCTCAAATAGGTGCTACCGATATTTCAATCCACGCACCCTCAAAGGGTGCGACGTTATATTCATCGATACTGGTGACATCGTATTCCTATTTCAATCCACGCACCCTCAAAGGGTGCGACAAGGAGTCCATACAATCCTTCAGGCCCAGAAGAGGATTTCAATCCACGCACCCTCAAAGGGTGCGACCATATACAACCGTATTAAGGGTGGTATAGGCAAATTTCAATCCACGCACCCTCAAAGGGTGCGACCCCAAGACGGAATATGGCAAGATTTCGGCAACAATAATTTCAATCCACGCACCCTCAAAGGGTGCGACTGTGGTATCGGCGTCTTTTACATCATCAATGCAATTTCAATCCACGCACCCTCAAAGGGTGCGACTAACTATTGAGCTCACTTGCTACCTCCTTCAAGTATTTCAATCCACGCACCCTCAAAGGGTGCGACTTCATTTATTCTAAAAATAAAACATTAATTGTTCATTTCAATCCACGCACCCTCAAAGGGTGCGACTGAAAACTAACTCTTATTATGCCCTGCAATCCAACCTATTTCAATCCACGCACCCTCAAAGGGTGCGACATATACAATGTCCGTGCCAACCGGGCCGTCAACCGATTTCAATCCACGCACCCTCAAAGGGTGCGACTCGGCGCTATTCATGTTAATGGAGCAATTAAGGGGACGATTTCAATCCACGCACCCTCAAAGGGTGCGACGTTGACAGAAAGGACGCGACGTGAGATAATAGATAGATTTCAATCCACGCACCCTCAAAGGGTGCGACGAAAGCGGAGGTGTTGGCTTTCATTTCACTACCAAATTTCAATCCACGCACCCTCAAAGGGTGCGACAGCAAAAACAACAAGAAAACTATAATATAATGATAATTTTCTTTTGTTTTTAATTTAATTCAAAAAGTACATATCATTCCTGTTCGATTTTTTACTTTTAAACAAAAGAATTGCATTATATCTCGGTGCGAAAGCTCCGGCAATTTCATGTGCACTAGACATTCGCACTAAATAATAATTGTATCTTCAACATCAAATGACTCCTTAGCCCCGATGTGTACAATTTTGCTTTTATAATTATTCCCTAAATTGTAAAACCGCAAGCTATCTTTTTCTTTATCGATAATTTTCTCCAGCTTATGCTGCACCTCACGGCATTTCGCCGCATCCATTACACACTCAAACACAGAGTTCTGGACACGCTGGCCATAGTTTACACATTGCTTGGCAACTTGGCGCAAACGTTTTCTTCCCAGCGGGGTTTCCGTATTGACATCATAGGTTATCAACACTAACATCTCATCACCTACTTCCACATAAACGGCGGATATCCTTCCAAATCACCGCGAATGAATCTGGCCAGCAGCATTGCCTGCGTATAGGGAACAAGTCCCCATTCTAATTTTTCTTGTAGAAACGGATGCGTGATCATCTCCTGCTTTCTGCTCTGCCAAGCTTTCAGGATGATTTTCCTTGTGTCGTCATCCATGATTACTGCCCCGTTTTCCTTTTGCGTAAAGCCTTCCGCCTTGACTTCTCTTTTGTTGATTAAAGAAATAACAAACCGATCAGCATAAACCGCACGCAGCTCCTCCATCAGATCAAACGCAAGGGAAATTCTTCCCGGTCTGTCCCGATGTAAAAAGCCGACATAGGGATCAAGCCCGACCGTTTCCAGGGCTGCGGCGGCATCGTGAGCTAAAAGCGTATAGACAAACGACAGCATGGCATTGACATTGTCCAGAGGAGGGCGTTTGTTCCTGTAATTGAAATAGAAAGATTCTTTTTGTTGGAGAATTAACTCGTCCAATACGCTGAAATACTGAGAGGCGGCTTCCCCCTCAAAACCCCGAAGTTGTTCTAAATCCTCGCATTGGTCCACGAATTGCAAAGAATTGGCAAGAACTGTAGAAACCTTTTTTAACTGATCGACATCCAGGCGAATCGCATAGTCCCTGGTCGCGCGTTCAAGCACCCAACGGGCATTATAAATCTTTCCCAGAATAAAGTTTTTGGCAATCTGTGCACTTTGCTCCTTGTTGTCGGCAAGCCTGTACTGGGCCTTTCTGAGCGTCACATTGCCCCGTACCTCCCCCACCACTCTAGCCAGGAATTTACCGCTTGGTTTCATAAAGCTTAAGGCAATATTCCGTTTGGCGCAGGCTCCCATTAACGCCGGGCTGGCGCCGGTATAACCAAAAGCCACAATTCCTTCCAAATTATGAAGCGGGATTCTGGAGATTTCCTGGTCTTCTTTTAAAATGACAATATTTTCTCCGTCCAAGGATAAATACGTATTGGGGGAAGTAACATAGAGTGTATTGAGCAGTTTCCTCATTCCGTCACCTCCAGGAGGTTTTTTCGGATGTAATTCGCGACTGAGGGGTTTTTACATAACTTAGGCATGCAGATCTCCGCAAGAGAACAGGACTTGCAGCTTTTATTGGGCTTGACTTTCGGGGTATATCTCCGGCCATAGTAGTTATGCATTTCTTGAAACATCGTTTTTACCCGCCCGCGCAAACCCTCATCAAGCATAATTTTGAGCCGGCGCTTTGTTTCCCCGTAGAACAAAAACGCTTCCGGAATTTCGCATAAGAGCATTTCCTCCAGGCACATGGCCTGGGCGCATAGCTGCAGCGCATCGGCTTCGTTTTCTTTGGGTTTTCCGCGTTTATACTCTACAGGGACCGGCTTAAACGTTCCTTCCCGACCGAAGATGTTGACGCCGCCGGGATTCCGGTGCAGTTCCACCACATCACACGTTCCGGTTGTTCCCAGGGTACGCGAGAAGATTCCCATCCCCCGGGAAACAATTATATCCCCGCGTTTTTCTTTGATCGTGTTATCATGGGTTTTCTCATGCAGAATTCCGCCCTCGACGGTCCGCAGGTTTTCCTGCCATTGCTGTTCGATGTGAATCAAGGCCCACTGACGTTTACAAAAGGAGAAGTGCTGGATGCCGGACAACAGCAGGAAATCTTCTTCGTTATATTCCGGCATATATTTCCGGGGTTAACCCTTCTAAGGTTTCAAGAGATATTTGATAATCCTCAATGCTTTTGGGGATATCGATAGTTGGTATCACCTTTAAAGTGCGATGGACTTTAGCGGAAGAATATTGACCTGTTTGGGTACTGTGTTTCCACCAATAAACCTTGCAAACTTCCATACTGCCGTCAGGACGAGCCGATGAACAATCGTTTTCAAAAAGGGTAATTAACGCTTTCTTAATAAGTTCACTATCGTCCGCACTGAAACCGGTTTTGCTCGCCAATTGAGTATTAATACTGCCATAAATCACATATAGACCAAATTCGACGCGATGTTTCATCCCCATGGTATCTGGACTTTTCTTATCAGGGTCTTTGCCTGTTTCCCCGTTAACGCTTTTAGTTATCTGCATACTTGAGATTTCAATAGGAGAAATACTCATGGCGGAATGAACAGAAACAGGTCCTCTTATCCCAATTGAAACAGAATTGTCTTCTTCCCCTTTTTTAAAAGCAAACACTTGGCCGAAGCTTCTGATATCGATCCATTTTTTGCAAGCTATTCTAGCATATTCTTCTTTGTCCTTACCCGCTTTTTTTAGTTCGGCACATCCGTCCGCCCTGTCTTTCAAGCTTCTGAATCCATCCGTTCTTCTCTCGTCAGATTGTACAAATATTTCTTTCCCCATATCTTGCAGGCGGTTACGAATTTTTCTTTTGATGCAGACATCGGATATTTCACCAAATCCCTCATAATTTTCTCTCGGTCTGTTTCCGTTTAAAGGATCACCATTGGGGTTGGCATTTTTGACTGAAACGATCAAAGCAAAATCTACCTTATTCATTAAGCTACTCATGTCCATTCTCCTTTTCAGTAATTAAATCTAATTTCTTTTTAGCATTTTCTTGTATTCTCTGGTTTCTCTGATCAATAAAAACTTGTCTCTGACAATAATATCCCAATATATAGCTATCGTTTAACTGTTTTGGACTGGTAAACTCTTCGTAAGGCAACATCGCATTAACTTTTGTCATTAGCTCTGTTAAGCTTGTCCCCTTCGAACCCAGCCTGCTTTGATAAGGTCTAAGCTTATCCGTAATAATTCCCCAGGTTTTATACGGATGCAGTTTAAATTGATGCATTAATCTTTCGGCATTAGTATCCCTTTTTTCACCTGTAGTAAATAAGGCGTATTCCTCAATCTGCTGTGCAATCGCCAATAGCCTGCCAAAGAGATAGCTTCGATCCATTTCAGTTTCATCTAGTGCCATTTTCCATACCTCCTTAAACTTATCAAAACGATATTTTCTTACCAATGCGCACGCTATTGATAAGGCCTTCTGCCACTCCCATTTTTCCATGGAGACTGGATTAGAAACGCGGTTTACTACCGAATTAACTAAGTCATAGGGCAGTTTGGCACCATCAATAATGCAAGGCAATAATCTTTCGACTGTAGACTTTTTTAATTTGTCGCTTATGTTATTGCCATAAGCAGTATAAGCGATATCCTTAGGTGAAGGGGCCCCAACAAATGTAATGTATTTCGATATCGGTTTTCCTTTTTCGTCAAGTCCGGCAGAGACTTTTTTAAAGGTGTGCCGCCAGACACAGGTTTGATGCCAATGCTTAATCCTATTTAGAAAATCCGCTCCGTTGAGCTCTCGGTAATAGGTTATGGATAAGCGTCCAGTAGTTGCCGCATCCAATCCCATGATGGCGATTTCAGCCTTGGTATCCAAGTCGTTGCCGTATCCGGCAATTGCTTTATTCAGCCTTTCCGCAAATTCCTTTTCTGTGGAAACAATCGTATGTTCTTCTTGGCCGAAGATACTGTCCTGCGTATCTTCCAAAATTTCCGGTAACGCTTCATTATTGGTTCCCCAAGCAATGATCGCCTGCTCGCCATTTTTATACCCTTGTTTTTGAATAAGCCAGCGTAAAGCGTTATGCGCCTTCTGGGAAGTTTCATAGCCGACGCTGACCACCTGGGCTTTATCCGTCAAGCGTCCCCGATAAGTAAACCCAGTATCGTCATTGGCCGAAATCAACTTGGCCTTATCACCTGTATGCCTGATCTTAGCAGGATGTTTTTCCGAGCAGGCTACGACCTGTCCTTGGACATAACACAATTCGACCTCGACTTGAAGACCTAAGTAATAGTTAATGTAGCTATCATAAATTTGCGGATCGAGCCACACTGCAGATTCATTCTCACCTGAAATTTCCACCCTGAAACGGATAAAAGCATCACTTTGGTCAATACCGTTAATCTTTACCCCTTTGGCCAGTGTCTGGGCACCAGCCTCATATACCAAGATATTATTGTTAATAAGATCTCGCATCAGTCTTTTCTTTTTTAGATAACTTAAAACCGCTTCAACTTTTTTATGGGTATATGAGGAGGCGCACCAGCCTTCCAGTTGGGTGATATACTCATCGTAAAATTTCTCTGCTTTAATCTTTGCCACATAATTCGCATAATCACCGGCAACATACTGTAATTTATCACAAAGAGGATGAGGTGGAGGTTTTGTTCCACTTCTAGTAGCTGAATCTTCAGTTACAGGAATAATAGTAACACCTTCATTTTTTTCTAAAACTCTTGCCCTTCTAAAATCCCCTTTATCATTAAGAGTGACCTCGATCTGAGCATTTTGGGTAGAATGGGCTATAGGAAGAAGTGGAGTGACGCTCTCGTCTGTTCCTGGAAGCCCTATCTCGCTTCGGCAATTTTCGTAAGTATCATAAAGCTTCTGAATCCAACTCAATGATCTCCCCCTCCTTCTCAAATTCCTTCAAGCCGCTAAAGTTGCCGGGGGCAAAGACCTTCGCCTTCATTTCAGAAAGCTCGCGTCGGATCGAGCATTCCTGTGGTCTTAAAAATTTAATATAGCCGTTGTTCATTTCCGGCCTCCAGAACCTGGCTCTAAGTACATCTTCGCCGGTTTCATCCGGATAATCAAAGCCATGAAACATCAGGCCAAAGGATAGCGATCCATAATTGTCATAAGTGCCCTTGCCCTCGCCGAATTGACAAGGCTCCACATAGGCCTGACATTCCCGAGTTCCCAGAAAGACATCCCGCCGTCCGCCACATTTGATCATTCTATTGGCAATGATATAATGCTTATTTTCATTGCGATCCTTAGCCAAATCAGGCCGATGTGTATTCCACTCAAAATGAGCTCTCACCTGATATTCAACATCTGTCAGATAAGTATAGATAGAGAGCGTATTCCCTCCATTATAATTAATGGGGCGGATACCCTGGGATTGCGTCTTAATCGGATTCATCACTCTTACTTCGTCAATGATCCAAATCAATGTGGGCTTCCAATAGACACTTTCGAGTATTCCCTTCAAAGCCTGATACGTCGGTATTTGATAGGAAAACTTTTCTCCGCCGATCCGATTGATGGGATCGCTGAATAGGGCATAGCGCCCGCTGACTTTAAATTCAATAATGTTTTCTTTCTTCAAATTCCCGCCCTCCTTTAGTAATTATAAAATTCCATGGTACCGTTTTCCAACGTTACCCCAACCTCCTCGTAGTAAAATCCTTCTTTAAGTGCCAGGAAAGCCCCGTCTTTTAAGGAAACTATCCCGCCCTTTTCTTCAAGCTTTTTTCTATCTGTTTCAAATAAGTTCACCGAAAACTGCTGAGCCTTCTTTAAGTAATGTTTTAATTCTCTTAAACTTCTTTCACCATTGATAAGGGTTATCAGGTCCTTTCCCTCCTCATAAGGAACTATCACTCCTGTTGTCTTCTGGTCAATAACCTCAAAAGTATTACCGGCTGTTTTAAAAGCTTGCTTTAACAGGAGCTCGGATCTAAAACCATTTCTTTCTGTAAAAGTATTCGCTGACTCCTCGTTCCCGGATAATAAACCGTACATAGTTTTATCGTTATTCGGCTTTGGTAAGGTGTAGTTCATCTCATTCCTTCTATTATAGAAATAGTATTGATAATACCTTTCCATAACCTTTGGGGAAAGCAAGTCATGATCAAACAGGCCGGGATTTTCTGCAAATTCATCCAGTACTCTTTCGGTACATTTTTGACCTTCTTTAATGTCCGCTAGTTTGCCGACATTTTCTCCCTCTACGTTAACGATATAAACGTCGCTACAGAAAGTTTCACCATGACGATTACAGCGTCCGGCGGCTTGGGCAATACTGTCAAGCCCTGCCAGCGCGCGGATGACACAGCCGAAAGAAATATTCACACCAGCTTCGATCAACTGGGTGCTGATGCATATTACTCTCGTTTGTCCTAATTTTTCTTTTATCTTTTGAAGAATCTTCAGACGATGCGCCGGACACATATTCGTACTTAAATGAAAAACCAAGTACTGTTTCTCAGGAGGTAAATCGGTATTGGCTCGCCTTAACTCCTTAAAAATTTCTCTGGCAGAATTCTTCGTATTTAAAATTACCAGGACACTGGCTACTAGTTCCATAGTTTTCAAGACAAGTTCTTTTAGGAAAGCTGGGCTATATCCCCCGCTAATTCTTTTATCAAGCAAATTTACCCTTTTGAACTGACTAAATTGGTCATCTCTATTGGAAATGATGTTCGGATAATCGCTTAGTTTTAAAGACCTTTCCGTTTTTTCTAAAAGTGGTTGGGTTGCAGTGCAAAGTATAACTGTAGCCTTGCCAACAGTTGATAAGAAATTGATAGCACTGTTGAACATGTTGATACACTTGATGGGAATAGCCTGAATTTCATCAAAGATAAGAATCGAATTGGCTAGGTTATGCATGCGCCTGACACTCCGGGTACCTCCCCTGAATAAAGTATCAAGAAACTGCACCATGGTTGTCAGAATAATGGGGCTATCCCATCTCTCTGTTAAAAGCTTATAAGCTTCATACTCATCATCATTCTCATTTTTGTCTATGTTTTTGTTATCAATAATAAGATTGGAATGATGTTCAAAAATGACATCATCTCGTCCTAAAATCTCTGTGATCTCTTTGGCGTTCTGGTCGATGATGGTGGTGAACGGGATAATATAAATAATTCGGTCTTTATTAAATAACCTTGCATGTTCTAAGGCGTACCGTAAACTGGAGAGGGTTTTTCCACCCCCTGTCGGCACTGAAAGTTGATAGATTCCTGGCTCGTTTCTTGCAAATTCTTTACAGATTTGGGAAATCTCTGCCCTCAGCAAATCAATTTTGCTTCGCTTCGGAAAGCCTTCTAATTTATTTTCCAAGGTTGAGGCAAGTTCGTTCCATAAAGCAATCTTGTCTATACCAGACTGCCGTTCACATCCTTCCATAAAGGCATATGTATCGTAACGATCGGCATCAATTACACAGCTGAAAATGTATTTCTCTAATGTTCCCACCGCAAACTGTCCAAATATTTTAGATCCATCTATTGTGTTAATTTGGGCAAGAATTGCTTTGATCTCTTCTTTTGCCCTAAAAAACAACTCATGAATATAATCCATGTCCTGATATTCTGCCTTGAAATTAGACAGAGCTTCATCATAGAAGATTTCTTTATCAGTGTGCATTTTGTCCGTGAAGATATCAAAGCCTTTCAAGTCCAAACAATCTATTAGTCCGCCATGATGGGAACAAATCGCCAGAGAAATGAGTTGTGCCGTAAGCCTTTGATAAGGGTCCTTTGTTTTGTAAAAATTATCATAGATAAACTTGGCACCGGCAGTAGAATGATTGATGGACCCCCTAAGTGATTTGTCATTGGGGTGTGCCGCACAGTAATGGATATAGGCGTTAAATTTGTTTGTTTCTTTTCCCATATCATGAAGCATACCAATTAATTCCGCAGTTGACTCCAGAGAAACCTTAGCGCCAAATTCTTTAGATAGAATAGCCACATGATATAAATGGTCTTTAACACTTTGTTCCTTTAAACTTGTCGGGTTAATATGAGCGCAAAACATATACTCACTCCAGTTATTTTTCATGAAGGTAGTATCATCGGGTTCTTTATGTAACGCTGGTGATTAGGTTATTTTTTCACCATGAATTTGCAGAGGCAAATCAGTTTATCGCGATGCCTCAGATGAGATAGCTTATTTGTTGATTTCGGGTACTTCGTGCAGACATACAGTTATTGCTTCTTCATTTTTGCTATTTCCTGGTAATTTCGCTGTGAATCGATAATAATCCTTTTGCTTTTTCTTTTTATTTCCCTCAACATAAGATAATTTTAAACTTTAACGATCCTCGCTGGCTTAACAACCCTGCTGCGCAAGGCACAAATCAGCTTACGATATTTTTTTGACAGTGATTTATTTACCAATTTGGAGCAGAAAATTAAATAATACATGACAAAACCCAGCAAGAAATTTTATATTTTCCCTGTTGGGTTTTGTCATGCTATACTTGTGAAAAATGCTGTGGCATTGTCTGCCGTTTAAAGGAGTTTTTTTAATGGATTTGATAACATTAAGGCGGTCTTTGGAAGCTGAAAATTATATTTTTGATGAAGAATTTCTGATTACTGTGCATATTGCCTTAAAACTTGGCAAACCATTATTGATTGAAGGAGCAGCCGGAGTGGGTAAAACAGAGGTTGCCAAAGTGCTGGCATCCGCCCTTGGAGTTGAGTTGATCAGGCTTCAGTGTTACGAAGGTCTCGATGAATCCAAAGCTCTGTATGAATGGAATTATCAGAAGCAACTGCTGTCCATCCAGGCAGGACTTGCCGCTAAAGCGAACTTAAGCGATCTTTATTCAAAAGAATATCTGCTCGAAAGACCTTTGCTCAAGGCAATTAACAGTGAAACCAGCAATGTCCTGCTAATTGATGAGATAGACAAGTCGGATGAAGAATTTGAAGCATTTTTATTAGAAGTGCTCTCGGATTTTCAAGTATCCATACCTGAGCTTGGCACTATTAAAGCAAAGAGCAGACCGGTCATTATCCTTACCAGTAATAATACAAGGCAATTATCAGATGCCCTGAGAAGAAGATGTATCTATCTTTTCCTTAACTATCCAGATGTGGAAAAGGAAATAAGAATAATCAACGCCAAATTGCCCGGTGTTCCGGAGAGGCTTGCCAAGGATGCCGCCAGTGCAGTTTCGTACCTGAGACAGAACAGCAGGGTTTACAAAAAGCCTTCTGTTGCGGAAACTCTGGATTGGGTATCTTCCCTGCTGGCTATGGACAAAAACAGGCTTGATGAAGATGGTATATCAAAGACGCTTGGACTCCTCATAAAGAATAGGGAAGATATGCTGGAGATACGGAAGGATGAGGGTTTCAGTGAATTACTTGACAAAAAACCTCGTTGAGTTTTTTAAAATATTAAGAATGGCGGGTATGAGTTTTAGTGTTTCAGATTGCATCACTGCAGTTGAATCTCTTGAATATGTTGAAATTTTTAATAAAGTTCAGGTCAAGGCTGCTCTGCAAGCATGTCTTGTTAAAGACGAAACGGGAAGGGAAATTTTTTCCAAGGTATTCGACTTATACTTTGTTCCTCTGGCAGTCAGGAATGAATATGTCGCCAATAGAGCAGAGACGATTGAGACATTGAAAATGGAAATTGAAGAATCTGTTAAAAGCCTGAACTTTCAAGATACACAGGTTGAATTAACCGATGAGTATAAAGAAATCTTTGCCGGACTCCCGGAATCCGAGAAAATAAATTTGGAGAGTTTCCTCAATACAACTTCTGCAGGGAAAAATGTTAGAGCTGAATTTAAGCAGCTTGCTGAAGGTACTGTAAAAGGCAAACTGACAAGTCTGAAGCAGAAGTATGCACAACAACTGATCCAGACCAGGGGAATTCTTACACAGGATACTTCAGAGGCCGGTATAATCGCCGCTGAGGTTTCAGATGAGATTCTGAAAGCAAACGATCTGCTTCACAGAAACATAGGCGAAATCAACAGCGAGGATGTGCCTGCTGCTGTAAGATTGATTTCCGAGCTTATAGAGAATTTAAAAAGAGAACTTTCCAGAAAATACCGCAAGACCGGCAAAAAGAAGAGACTAGATTTTAAAAAGACGATTCAAAGTAATTTGAGTACCGGAACGGTACTGTTTAAATTAAAATACAAAAACCGCTTGCATTCCAAAAGTAAACTCTTCCTGTTTTGTGATGTGTCAGCATCCATGCTCCAGTTTTCAAGCTTTGTGCTTCAGTTTATCTCAGGTATTGGAAAGGAATTCACAACTACTGAGAGTTATCTATTTTCAGATGATGCGATACGAATGAACAATAGATTATACTATGACCTTTCGGATTTTGAAACACAGGTCAAATCGAGCCCTATTTGGGGCAAAGGTACAAATATAGGCGTATCACTGAACGGAATCCTGGACAACAATTCGGTAATTATCAACTCATCTACAGTATTTTTAATTGTAAGTGATGCCAAGACACTGGATTATAATCTTGCTGTAAATAGTCTGAAAGAACTCTCAAAAAGGGTAAAACGTGTTCTGTGGCTAAATCCTGTACCGGAAAAGAATTGGACAGGAATTAAAGGTCTGGAGGATTTTGCTAAGTATTGTACAATGCTGGACTGTAGTACTTTGGAGCGTTTAATGGTAGCCTGCAGAAGATTGTGACAATCTGCCAAATTCCATTAAGTTAATTATATAGCTAATAAGGGTTATTATATGCTGCATTGAACAATTCCACATAGCCATCCTTGGTTATTTTTCTTGGATTACTTTCGTTAGAACCATTTTTTACAGACATTCCTGCTAAAAGTTCAAAATCATCAGGATTAACATTCAATGACTTTATTCCAGGGAGCCCGATTTCCTTGGATAATTTTTTAATATGTTCTATACCTTTTACTGCAGCTTTAAAATCATTTTCTTCTTCGATACCCATGGCTCTTGCTATTCTGGCATATTTGTATTCTGCTGAAGGCAGGTTATACTCCATCACGTAGGGAAGCAATATCGCATTGCATATACCATGCGGTGCATCATAAATACTACCCAGTGCTTCCGCCATGCAGTGTACTGAAGCGACATCGGCGTGGCTGAAAGATAGTCCTGCCAAAAGACTTCCCATCATCATTTTATCTCTTGCTACTATGTTTTCCCCATTCTTAACTGCTACCACTATATTTTGGGCTATATATTCAACTGCATATAAACCCACTGCTTCTGCTATTGGTTCAGTACAATTTGCTGTATACCCTTCTATAGCATGAGTTAGAGCATCTATCCCCGTAGCTGCCGTAATACCGGGCGGAACAGTCAAGGTAAGTTCAGGGTCAATTATCGCTGTTTTAGCTGCTATTGCAGTGCTTTTAATTGTAAATTTAAATTTCTCATTTGTATCCGTTATAACCGAAGAAAAGGTTACCTCACTGCCAGTACCGGCTGTTGTAGGTATAGTTATCATCGGCAGACAATTATCCTTGATTTTTCCCTTGCCCTGATAGTCTTTTACCTTACCGCCCTGCCTGGATAAAACAGCTACAGCTTTAGCCGCATCTATCGGGCTTCCGCCTCCAAAGGCAACGATGGTATCTATTAATTCCTCTTTAGCTTTTTCAGCACAAGCTTCCACATTATAATCTTTTGGATTGGCCTCGATCTCATCATATACGATATAGCTTATGCCTGCTCTTTCAATTTCTTCGGTAATCTTCTTTACTAGGCCTGCGTTTACAAGGCCTTTATCCGTTATTATCATTACTTTTTGGGCTGCTAATAACCTTAACTCTTCGCCCAGAGTTTTAACTATACCCACTCCGTATTTAATATTTGTGGGTAATGCAAAATCAAAAGGTTTAATCATCCTTATTTCCCCCTCAAAGTAGAATATACAAATTATAACATATTATTAAATATTATATTTTCCAGCTCCAGCATGGTTTTAATTAACTGAACAAGATGATTTCACTTAACTGAACATAACGAAGAAAAAGACAGTATACGATGATACTGTCTTCCCATTTGTATTGATTCATTTATTTTCCTGCAATATATTTCCTTCCGGATCATAGTAAGTCCCTTTTCCAGCCGGCATACCGTCCTTCAGTTCACCATCATAGAATACATCGCCGGTGGGATACAGGATCTTACCTCTATCGGCAAACTCCACCCTGCTACCTTTAACTGTAAGCTCTCCCTGGTAGGCGGGCTCTTCCTCGTCGTTATAAAGGGTGCCTGTTCCTTTATAGCTCTCGCCGTCGTTCTCTGTAATAGTCCCCTCAAACATTTTCTTGCCGGCCTTACTGTAAAGGATGCCTTTTCCCAAGGCCTGGGCATCCTTGAATTGTCCTTCGTATTTAAGTAAACCGTCTTGATATATTTTCCCCTGGCCATTAATTATTCCGTTTTTAAACTCTCCTTCATAAATCAGAACATCTTCTTCATATAAGGTTCCTAATCCGTGGGCAAGGTTACCCTTTAGTTCCCCATCATAATCAAATTGTTCAGAGACTGCCGGCTTGCTTGAACAACCCATTAGTCCCAAAGCCAGTATAAGAATCATAACAAAAACAGCCTTATTCTTTACTTTATTCATTCTTTTCATCATCCCCTCACCCCGCATGTTGCTGTCGGTGTTTGCACTTGAAAAGAGTCTCCGTGCAGGAACTTTTTGGTTTTAGACCATAAAGTATCCAATACTATACCCGCAACTTCTTTATTATCCTCGCCCACGAAGACCCTGCTTTTAGTTTTAAACTTACCGTCACGTGTCTGCGCCGTGATTTCCGAAAAGCCCGCCTTTAGTCCCCGCACCGAAGCATTGTCATATAAGCCTACTATTTTTCTATCGTAGGATTCGACGACGACATCACCGGCATCGGCCCCGGGCGGCTTGATCTTCACATTTAGCTGTCTGGTTGCTCCTATTTTGAGGAAAATTATTTTGGGTTCGATGGTAATTGATTCTACGACAATCTCTTCTTCCTCAACCGGTTCCTCAACGTCTGCCGGTACTTCTTCCTCGGGCTCGGCAGCCACTGCCGGCGCAGAAGTTGCTCCGGCACTGGTATAAGTACAAGATATAACAGAGCCGTTTTTCTGGTTATCACTCCACATTTCCTGCTTTGTACTAATGGTTAGCTCGATACCTTTTGCTGACTTACTCACCGTACCATTCAGCGTCGACTCAATATTGTAATTAAACATAAATTCCCCGGAATACGTGCCGCTCAGCTTACCGCCGCTCAGTGTCACAGGCATTGATGTTGCGCCAAAGCTTAGCATTAGTTTGCTATCCTTCATAGAAAAATAAAGCGTTTGAGGAACCTTCTCCTGTTTATACAACTCATCCCTCTGGTTCTCCATTATTCCAAAAAGTTCGAGTTTGTTGATCTTCAGCCGGGCTTCCCATGTTCCTATAAGGTCGTCCTCGGTAACGTCCGCAGCTTCAATCTTTTGCACACTGAACACAGTTAAGAACAGCAGAGCTAACAGTGCTACCGAGACTAGTTTTTTCAGTTTTCTACTCATTTGCATTCCACTCCTCCTTCTTTGGGACCATTATGCCATCTATCTGATATCTCTCCCTCTAAACAATTCTAACACCCTTACATTCCTTAAAATAATATCTCTAAGAGATTTGGCATTGCCAAATTCATGACACGATTTGTGCCAAAGTCATTGCTCTGTTATTTAACTAGGTGTTAAAATTGTCCTTAAGGAGGTGTTCTGTGTGAAGTTTGGAGAAAAGCTTGATCTGCTGATGAAGATTACCAGTACATCAAACAGTACACTGGCTCGAAGTGTTTCCCTTGATGCCTCCTTTGTAAGCCGTTTGCGCAGAGGGGTACGCACCCCCGCCAAAAATGAAAATTACATAATGGCTATGGCCGCATATTTTGCTCGAAATTGCAGCGCAGAATTTCAAAAGGCTGCCCTGAGTGAAGCACTTAAAGTGTCATTAAAAAATCCGGCTGCAAATTTTGAGGAAGTAACCAGGCTTATTAATAAATGGTTTCTGGTGGAAAAAGCAGATGACACAAAAACTATTGAGAGTTTTGTTGACAATATTGCACAGTTTAGTTTTAAGAAGCCCCCGCAGATTCCCGACGTTGACGAATTAAAAATCAATGGAAGCATAACGTCTGATGTTTTTTATGGTATAGAGGGTAAACAAAATGCGGTTATTGCATTTTTTTCTCTTATTTTAAAAAACAAAAGCCCTCAAACACTGCTTTTATACAGCGATGAGAGCATGGATTGGTTGACTGAAAACCCTGAGTTTAGGGCTAAATGGGCAGCTCTATTTTCCCAAGTGATTATGAGTGGTAATAAAATAAAAGTTATTCACTCTGTTACCCGCAGCCTTGAGGAACTGCTTTCGGCTGTTAGAGAGTGGTTGCCAATTTATATGACAGGAGCCATAGAGCCCTACTACTATCCAAAAATGCGCGACAGGGTGTTTAAGCGTACATTATTTATCGCTCCTAATACCGTTGCTGTAACTTCAAATTCCATAGGGGATGATACAAGAAATGCAGCTAACTTTCTATTTACAGATAAAGATACAATTATAGCTCTCAGTCAAGAATTTAATAATTTTCTTTCCCTCTGCCGACCGCTTATGCGTATTTTTACTCCTGAAAGTAAGGAAGGGTTTTTGTCCATTCTTGAGGAATTTGATAATGCGGAAGCAGACAGTATTCTAAAAACAGGTGTACTTTCAAACATAACCATGCCTACTGATGTTGCAGAAAGTATTCTCTCACGCCTGGAAAGTAATAATAAGGACCGGGTATTAGCTTATCAGGAGATGCGAATAAAAAAGTTTGAAGAGAGTTTGCAAAAACAAAAATTTACCGAAATTATTACCCTTCCTGATTTAGAAAAAATACAAAGTGGACAAGTTATGCTCAACTTTTCAGATATATTTGGTGACACAGCACTATTCTTAACGCCAGGAGAATTTAGTAGGCACCTTAAGAATATTATCAGGCTGCTTAAGACCTTTGATAATTATAATGTCTATCTTATGACTGATCCGGAAAAGGCAGTACCCATGATCTATGCCAAAGAGGATGTGGGGGTAATCTTTGGAAAAACTTCACCACCATCTGTTGTTTTTGCTACCAATGAAAATAACATGTCTGCCGCTTTCTGGGAGTACGTGAGCTTTTTCTTGCACAAGGAAGCCAGAGTTAAGTCTCAGAAAAAAGGTTCAATAGAGAAACTTGAGAAAATTGTTGAAGTCTTAGAAACATAGAGGGAATGCTTTTAAGCTAAAGTATTAATTTAATATGATGGAAATGCGTTGTATGCGCAAACATATACGATGTAAACTAGACATTAAGAGATTATTCCAATATATACACAATTCCCTGTCCACCATCAACCAGAACTCTATCCCCTGTCTTAAGTCTTGTCGTGGCGTTACCACATCCTACGACAGCCGGAATACCCAACTCTCTGGCTACAATAGCGGCATGGGATAAGGGTGCACCCACGTCGGTAACTATCGCTGCAGCTCTGGGAAAAAGAGGTGTCCAGCCTACATTGGTGGTTGCTGCGACCAAAATCTCCCCTGGCTGAAACTTTGCACCTTCTTCGGGGGTTGCCAGAATACGTACGATTCCTTCTACCCTGCCCGCCGCTCCGGCAAAACCCTTTAGTGTTTCAGAATCAGATGAGATCGCTATTGACTTTGTTGAATCATAAAAGTCCATCCTTCTATTGGGATCTTTTACCCATTCGCTAGGATTGAATCGTCCCCGGATAACGGATGGGAATGGCGGCAATGCTTTATATTTTTCATAGTTTTCTTTTCTGGCCGGGATGTTCTTGATTGCGGATTCCACCCTGGACATTTTTTCAGACTCTTGAGGCGACAGTAGATCCTCTACTTCGTTCATGTAGAGGAAAAAGACATCATCCCCTATGCCAGTAATTTCACCAGTTTTAAGGGCAAAGGCGCGGATCACTCTAAATACCCTTACGAACTCTGAACGGGCCGCTTCTCTGATACGGGCACTTGCCGATGCTTTAGCTGTTTGTTTTTCCAGCCATTTTACTTTATTCGGATAACGCTGTCCAAATCTCTTCCTTGCAGCTTCGTATTGAGTATGCTGCTTCTGCAGAAGTTCATCTGCATCCGTATCCGACTTTTTAAATTCTTCAATCTGTCGTTCCAACCAATTCACATCCTCCGTAGGATCCGTGATTGATAACTCAAACTCATGAGGTCCTCGATGACCATTCTGCCTAAGGTACTCCTCACGGCTCATTTCCCCTTTAAGGACCTTGGATATGCCCACGACTGGTCCAAGACTGGCCAGCTCTGAATCTCCCCTTAGGTTAGATAAAAGGGTGTTCCCATCTTCAGTTCCCACCAGCTTAGCAAGCTTCTTACTCAAGGTTAACGCGATCACAGCATTGGTCCCGCCAGTTAACAGACCCCACCAGGCTTTCGTATTATAGGGTTCAAGCTCACTTTTCCATAAGGCCAGCAGTTCTTCCTTATTATTGATTGTTTTTATCTCTTCCGTCGTCCTTCTGCACCAATCCGGAGTGTCCTGGATATATTGGGTCATGCTTTTAGAAGTTTCTCGGTACTTTTTGAAGTAGTGTTTGATTCTGGGTAACATTAATTTTAAGACGCCCATCCTTGTATATGGACTGACAGGGATGGTTAATCCGTCTGGCATTTGGCCAAATATTTCGCTAAGAATTTTCAGCCCGAATTTCACACTCCCATACATGGCGATTATGGCGGATAAACGCTGGCCGATATTGGAGTAAATCCTTCCACAGATATTACCGGACCACAGGTAATATCCGGGAATAACAGTAGAATCAACGTCCAGAGCCCTTACAATACTCCAGGAAAGAGGAGAAATAACATCAGGGATTGCCTCTCCCACATTGGTATTGACCCAAAGGTCATCGCGGGCTAAACTTTCGTTGATGTCATAGGTGTCGAGATTTCCCGCTATTAAGGTAGTTATCGGTCTTGCCTGCAGGATATAAAGTTTTCCTTTGGCTACAGCCCATTCTATATCCTGGGGACTTTCCAGTTCCTTCTCCAGCTTGGCTGCATAGCGATATAGGTTATCGGCATATTTCTTAAACTCGTCAGGACCATGATATTTGCCCTTCGGTCTGCTTAATGTAAAATCATAGGCATTTACTTCTCCGGAGACAAGCTGTTCCCCCAGCCCGTGTACATAGTTCCCGATCATGCCGGCGAAACTCCCTGTGATCGGATCGGCGGTAAACAATACCCCTGAGATTTCCGACGGCACCATCAACTGAACAACTATAGCAATATGATGAGCTTGATCAATGCCTTGAGCAGTGCTGTAGGCCTGTACTCTTTCCGACTGCCTTGATCTATAAACCGTATAGATGGCTTCATGTATCTCATGATCCGTTCCCACATTGAGAACGGTTTCAAATTCACCTGCAAAGGAGGCTTGAGCTGAATCCTCGCTTAAGGCGGAGGATCTAACCGCAAACAGCACTCCTTCATTGTTCTTTCGGATTGTGTTCAGAAAGATGAGTATCTCGTCCCAAGCTTTCTTATTCAGCTCTTCTCCCTGAAAAGCCGCCGGCAAAACAACAAAACCTTCCGGCACGGGATATCCGCCCTGGAACATCTTTGCCAGCATACCGCCTTTTCCGCCTGCCAAGACTTGAAGCTTAGGAGTCAAATCTTGAAAGCCTATAACCATATTCATCATCTAAGCACTCCTTTCTTTACTTTTCAATACCAAAGCGAATCATAGCAAGAAAACTGTTCCTTTCTTCAAGGAAGTCCCGAAGATAGGTTTCTTCCAAATCATCGGTATTCTCTATTTCTAATAAATACTTGTTATCGAAATAATCCAGGGTGAGCATGACTAGTCTGAAAGCCTGTTCGCGATCCACATCTTCTCGAAGAGAAACCTTTGCGAATAAACGTTTCCATTCTTTTTCATTATTGGCAAGCAGCATTCCATACTTTGCTTGAATCTCCATTTTAAGTTCATCCGGTGTCGCATAAAAAGCTTCTCTCATAATTCTCATTAAACCAGGATTGCTCTTATAATAATGGAATTTGACTATACTGAATTTTTCTTTGGCTGCAAAAAAATCCTGGTTTTCCAATAGTGTATCAAAACCCATTTCAATCCTTCCTTTTTCGATGCATCTGTCCAAAACGCTTAGATACAGCTCTTTCTTGCTCTTAAAATGGTGAAAGATCAGTGCTTTGGATATACCGGCCGCATCTGCCAGCATTGTGGTCGAGGTATTAGCATATCCATATCGGGCAAACACATCAAAACAAGCGTCCAATATTTTTTCTTTGTCATAAAGCTGTAACGGCATAGGCATTATCTCCTTATTGTTATACTGACCTTCGGTTAGTATAACAATAACATTTTAGTGACCAACGGTCAATATGCTATTTATTATTGCAAACACGAAAGTAGCCTTCAAAGAAGGCTACTCAGACATTAGTACAAGTTTTTTTCATTGAGCGAGATAAAAAGGATAATTCCTTGACCGTATTTAAATCCTCATAGGATAAAAATAACCCGTCTAAATATTTTTTCAATTTTTTATTCATTATTTGAGTGCCACCTTTCTTCTATAGTAATTGGTCTAGAATACGCTTTGCTGACTCCCAATTTCTTTTGTTTTCAGAATAAGTTCTTTTTCCTTTTTCAGTAATCTTATAGTACTTTCTTCTTCCGCCCTGAGTCTCATCACCCCAGTATGAAGCTATACCACCATCACTCTCCAGCCTCTTCAGGCTCGAATACATAGTAGCCTCCTTAAGGTCATACTCTCCACTAGAATTAGAATGTATCAATTTCGATATTTCATAGCCATATTTATCGCCGCTTATCAATAGCTTCAAGATAATCGTATCCGTATGTCCCCTGAGTAAATCCGAGGAGATATGTCGCTAAGGCAGAAGTAAGTTTCAAAAAGCCGCCTGCTTTAATCTTAATAAAGCAAACGGCTTTGGTTTTCGCTGGGGTAGATAGAAGCAATTTAAAAGTTTAGAGGTGATTCATTTTCTATAATAGCTTTTATGGTATAGTTATTGTCCTCTTGCAGTTTGATAAGATGCTGGTACTCGAGCTTTTCTCCTTCTTCCGGATATTCAAATACATAATCAACAATTGCGTAATAGACACCATCGTTTTCTTTGTCTTTAATCAAAAGCCGGACTTGAGGATGCTCTGTTACTCCGCCTAAAGCAGGCACGGTATACTTTCCTTTTTCATAAGTCACTATCTCATAAGTTTTGTGTTCCTTAACTTCTACTCCAAAGTACTTCACCGCTAAATCATTCATTACGGACTCATCAAATACAATCTCAGCGTTTCCTTCTACTTTATTACCAAATTCACTTATATCAAGAAAACCTAACGCCAGATTATAACCGACAAAATTTATAACCATCTCGTCAGTTAAGTCACCTTCAGCAAATGGCTTGATTGCGTCTTTAGCAGTAGGGAATAAAAACTGTTCTAAAGTTTCCTTTTCTTGATCTGAGATGTTTACTTTTTCTGTTTCGATTGGTTTTAGAAAAGTGAATTCTCCTTCCGGTATTCCCCACAGTGAAACAATTTTCATCTCGTTCCTGGTTATCTTGGCCGCAATCATGTCTTCACCAAAGGTCAATTCTATATTCCCGGAATACTCCCAGGCTTCATCCTCATAAACAGCCTTTAGTTTTCCATCTTCTATTTTGCCGGAAAAAGATACTTCAGCCTGACGGTAACTTGGTGCTCCCTGTATGGAATAAATACGGCCTTTTACTTCACCATTATTTATTTCAGTAATACTTATCCCGGTTGACCCAAAATACTCTTCTAAGGAAGTTATACGATAAAGGTCTTCATTCCCCTCTACTTTTAGCTTCCAATCGCCTTTGTACTTTTCAAAATCAGCCTGTTCTTTCTCTGCGTCTGTGTTTTCTATTTCTGTACTTTCTGTTTCTGGCTCTCTTTCACTTGTCACTGAATCTGCTTGCTGACTTACAGGCGCACTTTTTTCAGTATTATTACATCCTACAATAAAAGCTATAATTAGCAATATGATTAGAAATAAAGCTATTTTTTTCATAAGTCCTCCCTGACTATTTAAATCCCAATTGCAGACTCTATCAATGGGTCTAATGCTTAAACCAAAATGTATACTTTATCCTATTCAGCCGGATGAGCGGATAGAATACTACCTATCTCTTTGTCCCG
This sequence comes from Gracilibacter sp. BRH_c7a, assembly GCA_001516055.1. Taxonomy (GTDB): domain Bacteria; phylum Bacillota; class Desulfitobacteriia; order Desulfitobacteriales; family Syntrophobotulaceae; genus Gracilibacter. The sequence continues at coordinate 28,693 of LOEZ01000086.1, read as the reverse complement.
TCCACGTACCAAAAACCCTACTTTCGGATAGTTGCAAAACCCTACTTTAGAGAGGCCCTCTACTTACGCAAAAGGTTTATAAATATGGTGTAAGTATTTTTTGTTTAATTGGGGGGACTTAAGGATGACTTCTGTATCCAGATTCTTTAAGAGGCTATTGGCTGCGCTGGTGTTGCTCGCCTTAATTATGGCTGCCTATATGCTTTGGGCACGCCCTTATCAGCTTCATTGGGGTGCGACGGATCAAGAATTAACCCAGGCTATGCCTGGCGATCATTTGGATTCCGATCCAGAATTCTTCGCTACGCGGGCTATAACCATCTCAGGTTCAGCGGAAGAAATTTGGCCTTGGCTGCTACAGATGGGATATGGTCGAGCCGGGTATTATGGTTACGATATTGTGGAGAATATCGGTAGTCCACTGGGGATTCAAAGTGCTAACCGCATCCTGCCGCAATTCCAACAATTTAAGGTTGGCGATGAAGTTCCGATCAGTTCTGTAGCCCGAATGGTTTTCTATGAGATTGAACCAAACCGCCATATCATCTGGACTGGAACGAACCAGAAAGGCAGTTTTTTATGGGGGTTATATCCTGTAGATAAAGACCATACTCGTTTGGTCAGCCGCATTCGCTGGTCTTTCCACTGGACAGATCCAAGTCTGCTTTCTCTTGACTTATTCACCGAATTTACAGACTATCTTGCTGTTCGTGAGATTTTGCAGGGCGTGAAAGGGAGGGTTGAAAATCAAATAGAACCTATGTCTAAACATAACATCGAAGTTTTAATTTACGTTTTAACTGCTCTGATCTTTACAGTAACTTTATTATCAATGCTCGTTCGTCAACTTACGTTAAAGAGATGGTTTACAGCCTTAGCTGCAGGTGTGGTCTGGCTATTAACTTGGTTTTCTCCTTTGCCGATTTGGGTCGGAGTCGGGTTGGAACTCTTAGTACTTTGGAAACTATTTAATCTTCAGAATTTCTTTAGAAAAAGAATAACAGAGAACTAAATAAGAACACATAAATGGTAAATTGGAGGGAGTGAGCAGATGGAATATTACGAGATTATTATTCAGGGTCACATTGACCAACGTCGGGAAGACTGGTTTGCAGGACTTAAAATAACCCAGCTTCCTGAAGGTAAAAGCCTTCTAGCTGGGGAGGTAGCGGATCAGTCCGCATTACATGGTATCTTAAATAGGATTAGGGATATGGGTTTACAGTTGTTGTCGGTAAAACGAAAGAATTGATATCTATAACCAAATGCTATAGGTGGCTAATCAAACATTTAAAAAATTGGAGGGGTAAAAATGAAACTTATTACAATTATAATGTCCTCATTATCAGGTCTTTCCCTACTATCAGTACTGATTTGTGGTCTCTGGATAAAAACGCAGAAGGCCAACCTGGCTATTCCTGAAGATGCAATTAACTTTCACGTTACTCTGGGAGTTGCGACAGTCGTTATAACTATTTTAACCATTGGTATGCTCTATTTCAAATACGTTCGTGCTTAATACTTTTAAATATGAGACAGGCTGTCCCATATCAGATTGATATGGGACAGCCTTTTTTTGACATATTTCATAAATAATAGAAGGAAAATACCCTTGTTGTAAGAATAATAAGATAGGAAATACAAGGGGGCTAATTGAGATGTCAAATGCACTTCTTAAAACCAAACTTTATATTCCAAAACCTCGCTCAGGTTTCATTCAACGTTCGAAACTATTAGAACTTCTTGATGAAGGACTGCAATCAGGTAAACCGTTTTCCCTGATTGCAGCTCCCGCAGGTTATGGTAAGACAACTTTAGTCTCAAATTGGTTTGAGCAACTTGACTGCAATCAGGCTTGGATTTCCCTTGATGAACAGGATAATGACCCTGTTAAGTTTTTTTCTTACTTGATTGCAGCATTACAAAAAGTGGATATAAATATGGGACAAGAGGCCGCAAGAATGTTATCCGGATCCGGCATGCTACCGATTCAAGCTATTGTTTTTACTCTTCTTAATGAAATACTGACGATATCTAAACGTTTCATTCTGGTCTTAGATGATTTTCATATGATAAAAAATAAATCTATTCTTCAAGCAGTCCAGACTTTACTGGATCATCATCCTCCCTGCCTACATCTGGTGATGATAACGCGAGAAGATCCGGCACTTTCCCTACCCAGATTACGAGTTCGCAACCAAATGACGGAAATTCGCATGGATGATTTGCGCTTTGATTTAGCAGAAACGGGAAACTTCTTCTCGACTTCTGCCAGCATCAAGCTGAAAGATGAGGAGATCGCGGCACTTGAAGCACGCACCGAAGGTTGGATTGCTGGATTGCAGCTCGCCGCTCTTTCAATCAAGGGATGGGCTCCAGAACAGGTGAGCGAGTTTATTAAATCTTTTAGCGGTAATCACCGCTATATTATCGACTATCTTATGGAAGAGGTTATCGAACGCACCGATCCAGAAATGCGCGTGTTTCTTACCCGCACTGCTGTCGTGGATCGATTTAATGCGGAATTGGGTGATACGCTAACTGATCAATGTAACGCCTCAGAGATTATTAACCAGTTGGAACAAGCTAACCTGTTTTTGATTCCATTGGACAATGAGTGTCGTTGGTACAGGTATCATCATCTTTTTGCCGAGTTCCTACGTACGGAATTACCTAAATCGGAACGTATCGCCATTCAACAGCGGGCCGCGCATTGGTTCACTAACAATGGCTTCCCGGAAGAAGGTATCAAATATGCTCTAGCAGCCAGGGCTTACGATTTTGCGGGTGATGTACTCAAGACTCTTGCTACTCGCGTATTTCAACGGGGAGAAGTGGTCACCCTCTTAGATTGGCTCAATTTGCTGCCTGATGAATTTGTAGATACAAATAGTGAAATAGCAAGTTATAAAGCTTGGTCGTTATTTTTACTGGGTAAAAGCGAAGAGGCAGCAAACTTTCTGCAAAGAACTGAGCAAATTCTGCTCTTAAACAATGACCCTTTGGCAGAGGGGAGATTATTAGCACTAAGAGGTTGGATTGCTAATTATCGTGAAGATCCGCAAACTAAAGAGATTGCATTAATGGCAATAGAGAAGCTTGGAGACCAAGATCCTTTTTTTCGAGAAATTGCGCTTATGTCCCTTGGTCATGCTCAAAGAAAGAGTGACCCAATGCCAGAGTCTACAGTGACTTTATATATGGTTTATGACACGGCACGTAATGCCGGACACATGTTTACATGTCTTGCTGCCTTGCTGGATATCACCATGAATTTAGTAATACAGGGCGGACGCAGAGAGTCAATTGAACTGTGCAACCAGGCCTTAAATCAATATGTCGATAGCCAAGGCAAACCTCTGCCAATGGCAAAATTGTTATATATACCTTTAGGAATTCTCCAATATGAAGGTAACAACCTAGAGGAGGCACGGTATTCCTTGGAACAGGGAATTAGAGCCAGTCAAAGTGTAGGGTTAAACAGAATTCTAGGTGGCGATGCTGAGCAGACACTTGCCCTGGTCTACTATGCTTCAGGCGATATACCGAAGGCATGGGATCTGCTTCAGAAAGCTAAGGCCAATACCGATTCGAAAGCTTTCCCAATCATCTGGGATAGATTCAAAGCTTTCGAAGTACATCTGATGTTAAAAAAGGGAGATTTAGCAGGGGCTATGGCCTGGGCTCAGTCCTCCAACTTAAATCCAGAGGACAACATTACCTCTTTCAAAGAGATACCTTATATGGTGATAGCCAGGACGTTATACAGAGCGGGGCAGTACGAGAAGGCCTGGGAGATATTGAATAACATCCGCCAGTTTGACCAGGAAAGAGGAAGATACGGCAGATTGGTTTATGTAAATATTGTCTCTTCTTTAGTGCTACAGGCTATGGGCCATCAGCAAGAAGCCCTCGAATCTATGAAGGAAGCACTAAATTTTGCAGCTGCCGAAGGATACGTACGTCCATTTCTAAGTGAAGGATCCGAAGTAAAGGAATTGCTGCTTGCCGTTGAGTCTGTAAGACCGGAGTTCATTACCTCTCTCTTAGGTCACTTCACCCACCAATCTGAAAAGCTGCGCACTCCGTTAACTTCCTCCACTTCATCCTTACGTGATTCACAGATGATCGAAACTTTAAGTCTACGTGAGTTGGAGGTTCTAAGTTTGTTAGCAACCGGACTCTCTAACGAAGAAATTGGAGTGAAGCTATTTATTTCACTTGGCACAGTTAAATGGCACGTAAAGAATATATTTGGCAAGTTAGGAGTGGCTAGCCGTACTCAGGCAGTGGCCCACGCCCAGCAGTTGGGGCTATTGAAAGATTTATTTTGAATTAATCTCACATAATGTATAAATATCTGATCTACGGTGTGCTAGTAAAGGCAGTTCCCTGCGTACTTTATCTACTTCGCCAAGATCGAGTGTCTGGACTGTGTAGCCTTCCTTATCATCCAGCTGTACTAGCACATTCCCCCAGGGAGCTACTGCGATAGAATGCCCCCACGAGATGTAGTCAGCCGCAGGATCACGTGCTGGTGCAGCACCGATGGTAAATACCTGATTATCTACTGCACGCTGTCGGAACATGATTTCCCAGTGTGCAGGGCCGGTAGTCATATTAAATGCAGCAGGTACTAGGATTACTTTTGCCCCCTCATTTACCATCAGACGGGCAAGCTCTGGAAAACGGAAATCATAACAGATACAAAGCCCCATCTTTCCGAACTCAGTATCAAACACAGTTACCCGGTCTCCGGCTGTAAGCGTTTCGGACTCCATAAAACTTTGGCCTCCAGATACGTTAATATCGAAGAGATGCATTTTCCGGTGCTTTGCAATCTGACGTCCTTGACGGTCAAACACATAAGCAGTATTGAAAATCCGACCTTTTTCATCTTTCTCAGGCATAGAACCAGCAGCAAGATATATCCCAAAGGATGCTGCCATATCTGAAAGTAACTGCCAGCAAGTTCCTCCCTCTTCTTCAGCATAGACAGGAAAATTCTTCGTCTGGTAAGGGCAACAGAACATTTCAGGGAGTACTGCCAGGTCAATCTTCTGGTCTGCGAGTTTTTGGAGATAATCTCCCGCCTTCCCAATATTTTCTAATTTATCTTCGCCTACCGCCATCTGGATTATCGCTGTTTTAATAATCGACATATCCATTCTCCATTCTCATTTTAATTTATAGATTAACTTATACCCAGTATTTTACATCACTCAAGAAAACAGGACAAGCAGGTCTAATATTCCAACATGTTATCAACAATTGCATAATAAATATTTTCCTTTTCGCTATCTTTAAGCAACAGCTGAACTTGAGGAAGGTTTTATCATATTTGGATAAAAAAAAAGCCTTTGTTAGAAAGGCCATTGAACTATCAAATATTAATTTCTAAGACATTTAACCACAGATTGTCTTTTTTCATAAAATACCATAGGAAAATTTTGCCAATTATGTTGGGGGGGGTAAGTAAATGTTCTTTGGTTTCGGTTATCCTTTTTTCTGGGGATTCCCATTCTTTGGTTATAGGCCGTGGGGATATCGTCCTCATCGCCGTTATTGGGGCCGTTGGTAATATCTTTTTTCTTATAAATTAATAAACTGAGGGAGCGAAAACTAATATTCGAACTTATTTGCCCTCTAATAAACTGCAACATGTTTATTAGAGGGTTTTATTTAATTTAGTCAATTGGATTATCTACAAAGCGACCTTGTTCTGGTACGGCTATCTCATCAAAATGTTCTACCAGCATTTCTAAATGTCGAGTAAGTTCTTCACCTTGCATAGGCTGTCCATGACTAGGGATTATCAAAGAAGGTTGCAAATCCCGAAGAGTATTCACAGACTCTTCAGCCACTTTCCAATCAGTAGTCAGATATTTTGGAGGACCACTAATATTTTCCTTTTGAGTTATCATGGATAAAAGAGACTCCTGTTTGACCGTAGTAAATGCGTCGCCTACGATTAGAGTACGGTCATTTTCACGGTATAATGATATATGTCCTTCTGTATGGCCGGGCGTGGGTATCCATCTCCAATCAGTCATGCCAGGTATGTGACCACCTGAAGGTAGAGGGACAGCACGAATTCCAATATCAATACTTGTGTGGGGAAAGGTCGGTGACATCTTGGCAACCAAACCCTCATCCACCGAAGAATCTGCCAATGGATAATCTTTTTTTCCAGTTAAATATGGCATTTCTAATTGATGTGCGTAGACTGGAACATCCCATATCTCTGAAAGCTTAATGACTGAGCCAACATGGTCAAAATGTCCGTGCGTAAGGATTATTGCTTGAGGATGACTACCTTCACCGAAGCGTTGCTCGGCAACGTCTAGGATGAACTCGGCAGAACTCTCAAGCCCTGTGTCTATCAATATCCATTTTCCTGTTTTAGCACCAGGCATTCCAATTATAATCGCATTGACCACGGTAAACTCCAACACGAGTATATCCGTGGTAACTTCTTGCATCGAAGAAGTCAACGCCGATAATACTTCAACTACTTTATTTCTCATCAATATACAGCCTCCTTGTTTTTAAGAGAAATCTCCGGTTTATATTCCCATAATATACTTCTAATCATCTAACTGAGATGTTTCTTATAGTATCTCTAATAATTATAAAAAATAGTATTCAGTATACTTTCATTCCCCTTGCAGGCAGCCTTATTGACAACACTTAAATTATAATGATACGATTAAATAATCTGATAGAATCATAAACTAATAAGACAAGACATGTTAGTTAATCCTTTTCCTGTCGACACGTTTGTCCGCCTCGGGAAAGGCTTTTCTTATTCTATATTCAGAGACTATCAAGTATAAGGATGTGATGATGATAATGGATGATCGCGAAAGGGTCACCACAGGCTTTCCAGGTCTTGATGAAATCATAGATTCTCTCCGCATGGGTGATAATGTTGTCTTACAGGTAACTGATATATCTGATTATAAGAAGTTCGTATCACCCTATGTGGAAAATAGTCTCTCTTCTGGGAGAAGAGTGGTCTATATGAGGTTCGCCTCCCATGACCCTATAATCACAGATCAAGAGAGTGTGGTTATATATAATATCGATGCCAGCAATGGATTCGAATCCTTCTCTACCCAGGTACATCAAATTATTACTTCGGAGGGAAGAGATGTTTTCTATGTGTTCGACTGTCTATCAGATTTGCTCTACGTTTGGGCAACAGATTTGATGATAGGTAACTTTTTTCTTATTACCTGTCCTTACCTGTTTGAACTTAACACTGTAGCATATTTTGCGATTCTTAAATATACCAACTCTTTTGAAACTATTACTGCTATCAGAGAAACAACTCAGGTCTTATTAGATGTTTATGAGTTTAAAAATCAAACCTATGTTCATCCCTTAAAAGTATGGAATAGGTCTACTCCTACTATGTTCCTCCCTCATATGGAAAAAGGAGAAAAGTTTATTCCACTGACGACCAGTGCTGATACATCCAGACTTTTCGCTGATTTATCTCAGCACGGTTATGACAGCCCAAGAAGAAATCTAGATTATTGGGACAGAATGTTCCTAGATGCCTCGGATGTGTATCAACAGGTTAGATCGGGAGAAATCCCTCATACAGAAGAAAAAGAGCTCGTGGAAAAACTTTGTAAGAATATTCTAAGCAAGGATGAAAGATTCGTTAGACTACTAACCGATAACTTCTCTCTGGAGGATATGCTCCAGATTAAGGCTAGATTGATTGGTTCAGGTTTCATCGGAGGTAAAGCGGTAGGAATGTTATTAGCCCGAAAAATTCTTAGTAAAGATTCTGAAACTGATTATAACCAACTCCTTGAACCCCATGATTCTTTCTATATTGGCTCTGATGTTTTTTATACTTATCTGGTTCAAAACGGCCTCTGGAAACTTAGAATGGAGCAAAGAAAAGGCGAGAACTATTCTTCCATGGCCACGACGCTTAAGACAAAGTTGTTAAGCGGCTTATTCTCTCAGGACATCAAGAACCAATTTCTGAGAATGCTTGAATACTTCGGACAATCCCCCATAATTGTCCGTTCCAGTAGTCTTCTGGAGGATGGTTTCGGAAATTCTTTTGCCGGAAAATACGAAAGCATATTCTGTATCAATCAAGGTACTTTGGAAGAAAGGTATGGTCAATTTGAAGAGGCTGTACGCAAGATTTTTGCTAGTACTATGAATGAAGATGCCTTAATGTATCGACTTAAAAGAGGTCTGGCTGATCAAGATGAACAGATGGCCTTACTGGTACAGCGTGTTTCCGGTTGCTACAGAAAACATTACTTTTTGCCTGATTTTGCTGGAGTTGGATATTCTTATAATACTTACGTCTGGGAAAAAGACATGGACCCTCAGGCGGGGATGCTTCGAATCGTTACTGGTCTAGGTACCCGAGCAGTTAATAGGATGGCAGGCGACTATGCTCGAGTTATAGCCCTGGACAAACCTTTATCGAAACCTTATTCCAATATTGAAGATTTTAAGCAGTTTTCTCAGTATAAGGTAGATTTATTGAATATCTCCGAAAATGATATGCAAAGCCTCCCCGTCCAAACTCTGATAGAGGAGAGTCTGGGTTTAAATCTATCCTTGTTCGCTGAGCGCGATTACGTGGCAGAGAAAAGAATGAAGGAATTGAATATTACCCCTCGCGAGTCTTGGATAATGACCTTTGAAGGTTTATTATCAACTACGTCTTTTGCCAAAGTACTACAAAAAATGCTCAAATCTCTTGAAAAAGTTTACCAATACCCTGTGGACATCGAATTCACTGTAAACTTCAGAGATAATGGAATTTTCCATGTTAATTTATTGCAATGCAGGCCTCTTCAAGTCAAAGGGCTGAAAAGCAAAGTGGAATTCCCTAAAAAGGTAGCTCCCGAAAAAATCCTCTTCGAAATTAACAATAGTTTCATGGGAGGAAATATCCATCAATATATTCAAAGGATTATATACATTGATCCCTGGGCCTATAGCTCTTTAAGTGAGTCTGGTAAATACGAAATAGCCAGAACGATTGGAAGAATCAATCACATGGCTGATAAAAAAGAAATATCCATGCTCTTACTAGGACCTGGACGCTGGGGAACCAGTACCCCATCCTTAGGAGTTCCCGTGTTATTCTCTGAAATCAATAACATGACTATCCTAGGAGAAATAGCATATCCTAAAGCAGGCTATCTACCTGAAGTATCCTTTGGCACGCACTTCTTTCAGGATCTGGTTGAGAGTGAGATTTTTTATGTTGCTCTATACCCCGAGCGGAATGGAGTAGTATTTCAAACAGAATTGCTTGCTGAATATGAAAATATCTTGCCTAGATTGGTTCCACGAAAAGCTTCTCTCCAAGATGTGATTAAAGTTATTGATGTCGGTAAAGAAAACAGCAAGAATCTCCAAGTCATTGCTGATACCATGAAACAGAAGGTGATATGTCTCTTTGCTTAATTCTGCTTTATCCATCTATTCATAACCAACGAAGCAGTTAAATCACCGGAAACATTGACTGCAGTCCTGGCCATATCTAAAATTCTATCCACACCTATTATTAGAGCTATCCCCGCAGTAGGTATCCCTACACTTTGTAGAACCATAGCCAAAATGATTATTCCTACCCCAGGAGTTGCTGGCGTCCCGATGGAAGCCCCGACAGCAGTTACAATGACCAATAATAAAGCTGTAACACTTAAATCCACTCCATATACCTGAGCTAAGAATACGGTTGCAGCCCCTTGATAGAGTGCAGTCCCATCCATATTGATGGTTGCTCCTAGGGGTACCAGAAACTGAGCTATAGCGGGTCTAACTTTTAGGTTTTCTTGTGCGGTCTTTATGGAAAGAGGCATAACAGCGGCCGAACTCGACGTAGAGAAGGCCAGTAACTGTACGTCCCTTACATTCCTTATAAACCATAGAGGGGATTTCTTATTGGTAATAAATATAATAAGGAAATAAAAACAAATTAAAATAAATAATCCAAGTAGAACTGTCAAGACGTAGATCGCCATCCCTAAGATGGCGTCTACCCCAATTCTGATGGTGATCTGGGCAAGTAGCCCGAATACAGCAATGGGAGCAATCACCATCGCCCATCGAACAACAGTCATACTGACTTCCTGAATAGAAGCTAGGATGTCTAACATAGGTTTAGAAGACTCGTGTTTTAAAGATACGAGTGCTACCCCAAACAAAATAGAGAAAATAACGATTTGAAGCATTTGCATCTCGACCATGGCACTAAGTGGGTTGTCAGGCAGAATATTGGTTATGACATCAGGAAGTGAGGACATACTCATCATTTCTGTAGTATTCTCCACCTCTGAGATTGAAGTTGTGATATTAAGTAATGAAGTGTCAATAAGCTCGCCAGGCTTTATAAGCAAAGCGACAGACATGCCGATGGTTATGGCTACGGTAGTGGTCGCCAAAAAGTAGATTACTAACCCGAATCCCATTTTTCGCAATTGTTCCATGCTTTCACTGGCAGCTAAACCACGTATGATCGATGCGATGACTAGCGGAACCACAATCATCTGGATTAAGCTTAGAAAGATACGCCCCGGTAAAGCCAACCAATTCCCTAAAGGAAAACTGATAGATTCATCTACAAATCCCATACTGGGACTTAGCAGCAATCCTATTCCGATACCAAGTATCATTCCAAGCAATATTTTAGCCCATATCTTCTTCTTTAATAATTGGTGCAAATTCCCAACAAGATTTCGGCCTGAATCGTTCAGATTACTTAAATAAGTATCCAGCATAATTCTCCTCCTTTATATTCTTTTAGTGAAATTTACCCTTAAATTTTAAAGTCATGATTGTTATAAAGAAAAGGTTTGAAGCTATATGCCCAAACCTTTTTTGACTAGTAGTCCGTTTTCTATACAAATTAGTATACATACCCAAAAAGATACTGTCAAACAACGACCAACCCATATCCAATTATGACCTTTTATACATAAATTGTATTAGTGATGATATTGCGTTTAGCCATTTAAGGTTTCAAAATTACCTTAATGCACCCATCTTCTTTATTGTCAAAGATTTCGTAAGCAAACTTTCCTTTCTCCAAAGGCAGAATATGAGTAATAATATCTGTTGAGTCAATCTTTTTCTCTCGAATAAGTTCCAGAATAGATTTAACATAGGAGTGAGCCGGACACTGCCCCATCTTAAGCGTTATATTTCTGGCGAAGAAATCCCCTAGAGGGAAGTTATTATATCTGGCACCATATACTCCTACTATAGAAACTGTACCACCTTTACGAACTGCTTGGGTAGCCATTACTAGGGCAGACTTGGAACCACCTTGTAATTTGAGTAATGTCTCCACCCGCTCAATTATACTCATATTCCCATCCATCCCAACGCAGTCTATTACTACATCGGCCCCGCCGTTTGTTATCTCCTTGATATACTCGCCAGTATTCTCATATGACTCAAAATTTATTGTCTCTACGCCATTTGTTTTTTGGGCATGCTGCAATCTGTAATTTACATAATCAACCGCTATAATTCTGTCTGCTCCTTTGAGAGCGGCAAATTTCTGGGTAAGTAACCCAACAGGCCCACATCCTAGAACAACAACGGTATCCCCTATCTTTACCCCGCCGTTATCTACACCCCAATAAGCTGTAGGTAAGATATCGGTTAAGAATAGCACCTGTTCATCTGATAAATCTTCAGGCACTTTTGTAGGTCCAACATTAGCATATGGAACTCGCAAGTATTCTGCCTGTCCGCCGTCGTAGCCACCAAAAGTATCACTATAACCAAAAATTGCCCCTGCCTCGCCATTGGGATTAGAATTATCGCACTGACTCCAAAGATCATGTTCACAGTACCAGCATTCACCACAAGATATAGGGAAGGGTACAATAACTCTGTCCCCTTTATTAAGACTTTTTACCCCTTTACCAACTTCTTCGACTATGCCCATGGTTTCATGTCCGAGTATGAAGTCTTGAGGCATGTTAGGTATCATTCCATGATAAAGGTGCAAATCGGAACCGCATATCGCAGTGGATGTAACCTTAAGTATTATATCGTCGTCTTTTTCAATGATGGGATCTGTCATGTTTTTAACTTCAAGATCTTTCATCCCTTGATATGTAATTGCTTTCATAATTCACCTCTAATATTTTTTTGATGTGAGTTGTAGCTTTCAACTTAAATTATTAAATTAAAACGGCAGATTTTCTGCCGTTTTAATTATAAAATTCCCTTTTTTAGTTCTCCTTTGTTGTAAGGATAACCTAATGGACCTTATACAGGCCTTTACTTTGCATGTAGCTAAATATTGCTTCCCCATGTTTTTGCTCTTCACTCTGGATATGATTTAGCACTTGACGTACATTAGGATCTTGAAACTCAAAGATAGCTGTATCGTACGCACCGGAAACATATTTCTCAGTCTGGAGCATATCCTGACAAGAATCCGCATCTTTTTGTTGAGACATACCAGCTTGTTGACCTTGGAATTGCTGCTGTTGTTGCTGGCCTTGCTGTTGAATATTAGGAACCTGTCCTTTAAGAATCTGGTCGATGGTATTATAGTGTTCTTGCTCAATTTGCGCATGATTCTGGAACATTTGTTTCAGTTGAGAATCTTGAGCCTGATTGGCATAATTTGTATACTTCTTGATACACATTTCTTCATGGCTTTTTAGGTCTTCTAATAACATTCTTTCTTTTTGGCTTAATTGCATTATTACAGCCTCCTTATATTTAGTACTTATGATAGGAACCGAACCGACATCAGTGATTTCTATGTTCCAAGCTTATTTTGCTGTAAAACTTTAGTATTTATACGGAAAATTTGAATCTTACGGTTTAATTTGTTATAGCCAAATTATATTTAATCTCTTTTTAACTAAACCTAAGTATATTAAATCTGAATCTGAAAAAACTATATTGAAAACTTTTTTTAAAGGAGTGAATTTTATGTTTAAACATGACAAACAGTTGTTAAAAGATGTAAAAGTTGATGGTCCTAATCCCAATTATGCTACCATGATGCTTGATCAGTTAGGCGGACCACATGGAGAGCTTAAAGCGGCTATGCAGTATTTATCCCAAAGTTTTCGTATCAAAGATCCTAAGATTAAAGATTTATTCCTTGATATAGCTGCCGAAGAGCTAAGTCATATGGAGATGGTAGCTCAGACAGTTAATCTTCTCAACGGTCATAATCTCGATGCAATGAATAATACCGTTGGCTCTGTAGAAGCACATATCATTGGTGGTTTATCCCCCATGTTAACTAATGCTTCCGGTTATCCCTGGACAGGAGCATACATCGAATGTACTGGTGACTTAGCTGCAGATATCTTATCGGATATATCTGCTGAAGAAAGAGCTAAAGTAGTCTACGAGTACCTTTACAGACAGATAAATGACAAAGGTGTACGTGAAACCATCGATTTTCTACTAAATAGAGAAGAAGCTCATAATACCCTCTTCCGCGAAGCTTTCAATATGCTCCAAGATACAGGTTCTCTTAAAGATTGGGGTGTTACCCAAGATTCTAAAGTTTACTTTGACCTATCAACTCCCGGAAAATACTTTAATGAGCTTAAGAACCCACAGCCTCCTAGCTTTAGTACACCCGATCAGAAACAGTAAAATATGTCTAACTAAAATAATATCCTGGGAGCATTTCTGTTCTCCCAGGATATATTTAGCACTATTATTGACACCCTAATCTTGGACTTTGTTTATAATAATAACGATGCGAAGAAACTAATTTGTTTATCTACATGACTATCTATACTTTCATGCCCATAATCAGGGTAGACCATAATTTCCTTCTTACCTGCCAAATGATTATATAACGCGAAGCTTGTAGGTGGTGGACAAACTGTATCCTTGAGCCCTACTGCTAACAACACAGGAGAGTTGACCCATGGTGCGAAATTCATAGCATCGAAATAGCTTAAGTAGGTGAAGATTTCATCTTCTTTTTCATGTAATGGATCATGCATCCGAAAATACCAATCAAACTCTGCCCAAGGACCATCTGTGTGTTCTTTATATGCTCTCTGCATATCTGTAAGAAACGGTACTCCTGCATTAATCCCAGCTATTCTAGCTGTGATTCCTCCGACTCTATCTTTAAACCTTGTAATTAGGGCTGAAGAGATTATTGCCAACGCCGCACCCTGACTGTTACCAAAAAGACCGATTTTAGTTGAATCCACTTCTGGTCTTCTTACCAGAGCTTCAATTGTTTGAATACTATCCAAGTAAACTTGTCTATAATAATATTCCATAGGAGAATCAAGCCCTAGAGTCATCCAGCCGGAAAAGGATCCTGACGTATATTCTCGAGGATCTGGGGTATCTCCACATTGACCTCTTACATCCATAGCTAAAATAGCATAGCCCTGTAATGCCCAAAGTAAGAGTTCACAAATTTTACCCTTGTTTGAAGAATACCCATGAAAGCGAACAAGGGCTGGGACTTTATTATCTGATCCTGCTTCGACAGGGGATAGATACCAACCGTGGAGTATGGTTCCATCTGAAGCTTCGATAGTTGCTTTATATACTTTTATGTGTTTCAGTGGATAAGGATACTCTTCTAACTCCAAATCAAATCTAACCTTATATTCTTCAAGAATTTTCTGAGATTCAACATTTATCTTCCAACTTGCAGAACCTGTTTCTCCAGGAAAAAGTTCTTCTATAGCTAATTGCCAGAAGTCCTCGAAGTCTTCCTGTTTTGTAAGTTTTGGACGGTATTTTTTGAGTTCAGCCACCTTTTCCTCAACAATTCCCATTCTCTTACTCCTTTTTAAAAGCAAAGCTTATTTGTATAATTATTGATTTTAGACGTTACCTCCTATTCTATTGCGTTATTTTCAGGATCAGTATCTGTCGTCTTCCATAATTTATATTTTATAAGCTCTTTATCTAACTGATTTATTATCATAGCTAAGAATGCTATGTCATCAGCAAATCCAAGGCCTATAATCCAGTCTGGAATAATATCGATAGGTGAAACGAAATATATCAGTCCAGCAATAATTAATAACATGGCCGATTTCGATATATCCTTATAACCCCCGTTTAACCAATCTTTAATTAGAGAAAACAGAAGATGTATTTTGTCCCATAGATTACTAAAAATAGCCAGCTGTTTATTATTTTCAGCTTTTGATATTGCTTTAGTCAGTAAATCTTTTACCTTACTTGGATTGTCTATGTATTGCTTGGCTTTCTTTTTCCAGCGGCCTATCTCTTGATCTCCAATCATTGGTTTTGCAAATTCCTTAGATTTAAAACTCTCAGACATATGTTTTCCTTTCTAAAAAAGCTTTTAATTGCCTCTTTCTTTTATTTTTCTACATATTAGAAATAAATCCTTCTGTTTTAAGTAATATACATATATCAGAAAACCTCTTTTGCATAACAAAAGAGGTTTCTGACTTAGTTTAAATAACAACCCTCTTAGAGCTATGCTCTTTCGGGAAAATGACGATCTTCGTCTTTGACTTTGAATGGAAACTTTCTTACTTCCTCAATAAAAGCTGCAAGGTGTTCAGCTTCTTTCTCGAATAAAGCCAATCCTTTTTCTGGTGTACCTCGGAAAGGATTACCAATAGTAGCATGGTCACTATATTCGTGGTGCTCCATTGGCACATAGATATTCTCAGAGCCACGGAATTTAACTGTAATCGTACCATCCATCTTAGAAAAGTTTGGTCCCATCCACTTAGGAGCATGCGCTCGGTCATCAACCGCTCTGCTCATATCAACCAAACTCATATCATGAGCCATCATCTGAGCAGTTTCCATTTCACCAGCGTGCCAGCCAGGGGTCTCTTCAGGTGGACCTTCTAAGATACCAGATACAACTTCACATTCTCTTTCTGTCGGGGTCTTATAGAAGGCTACAAAAGCACCGTATTTATATCGGATTTGGCGGTTGAATTCATCGATAGGTTTCGTGTTAGAACCATGATGAGTGACAAAAATTATTTTATTGGCACCATGATAGATTAAGCTTCGAGCTATATCCGTGAGCATAGCACGATACGTGTTAGCAGATAAAGTAATTGTTCCTGCGCCTTCTCCCATTCTACCCATATGATGAGGGGAATAGCCAAAAGGCATGAGAGGAGTGTAAGGACAATCCGCAATTTTCGCTGCTCTCTCGGTAACATTGATGGTTGTATAACTATCCGTTCCTAGTGGAACATGGGCTCCATGTTTTTCACAACTCCCTACAGGTACCATTACAGTATCAGTTTTCTTAAACCATTCGATTGCATCTGTAAATGCGCCTTCTAAAAGATTATGTCTTAGTACCATCTAAAAAAACACCTCCATTTTTGATTTATTAATACTGTTCAGTCATCCATCCTTATTGTTTACTTCCTTATTATTTTTTAGTAGAAGCATTTTTTGGGTTTTTTTACTGCTTTTTCATTCCAATTAAGTCCATTGCTTTAGCGACCTGCTCATCCTGTTCTTTCATTAAAGCTTCAAATTCTTTCGCACCCAATACATTTACTGTTACACCATATTTTCCTGCAAATTCTTTGAATTCATCACTTTTACCCGCTTTTATAAAAGCATCTTCGAGAATTTTTACTACATCGTCTGGTGTCTCTTTAGGAACTGCTATCCCTCTATACATAGTTAAATCAGCATCGAAGCCCCGTTCTTTAAATGTTGGAACATCCGGTAATGAATCTTGACGTGTATCGGCAACCACTGCCAATGCCCTTACGTTACCCGCTTGTTCTTGCTGGATGATATCAAAAGCCATATTTACTATGGCATCCACCCTGCCGCCTATCAATGATGTGGTGCTTGTTGTAGCATCCATTGGAATATGTTTGAATTTTACTCCTGTAGCCTGTTCAATCAATACTGCGTTTAAATGGTTAAATGAGCCAACTCCACTGTTTGCTACTGTAACTTGCTCAGGATTAGCTTTGGCATAGGCGATAAAATCTTCGATAGTTTCCCAGCGAGCATCTGCTTTCACAGCTAGCGCTGATGCTTCATCCGTAACCTTAGCTACCCCACGAAAAGCACTGTAATCTTGTCCCTCTGGCATGTTACCTGCATGATAAGAAGTTGAAATAGAAGTTGAATTCCAGACAATACTGTACCCATTAGGTTCAGCGTTTAAAACATACTGATATCCGACTGCACCACCACCACCTACTCGATTGTTCGCAACAATAGGTTGACCTAATTCCTTAGAAGCCAGATCTGCAAGTTTTCTGCCTACCACATCTGCACCGCCACCGGCACCAAATAAAACCGACATGTCAATAACTTTGGTAGGATATTCAGGTTTTTGCTCATTATCAGCAGCCGTGCATCCCGTTACCAAAATCAAAATAACTGCCAGTACCAGAGCAAGTAACTTTTTTATTCTCATTTTTGACACCTCCCTTGACTAAATTGTTATTCACATTGTTTAGTTTCTTCCACAAACTCTCTTTTTAGACATAGAAAATCTATCCTTTATATAATTAAAAACTCCCGAAATTCGGGAGTTTTTAAAGTAATACTTATATTTTATTCGTTTAAATTTTGTACCTTTATCGGCTAGGTTTAATAAACTTTCTTTTATTTTGTTAAAATAGAGTACCCTTGGGTAAAGGAATTTTCAATGCCCAGGAAAACAAAAAGTAAATAACCAGTGTCACCGAAGCTGAGAAGAGAATGGCACGTGGAAACAATCTCCATCCTATCATCCAGAGCATTGCACTTAGGCTTACGATTAATCCTATATTGAATCCCACAAAATATATAAGAATTATCCCAGCAAAGAATACTGCAAAGAGTTTTAAAGCACCATTCATTGGTAATTCTTCTTCTGGCTCTGTTACTTGGTCAATCTCATCTGCTTCTATCACTTCTGTTTTTTCCAAATCCTTTGTGAAGTAGAGAGATATACTTAGTATAGCCATTAAGGCTAACACTACAGCAGGAAAAAACTTAGGCCCAGGTTCCCCTAGCATGGTTGTTTCAGGTAGTTTGGTAGTTAGATAAGCCCAAAAAATAATGAAAACCAACAAAATAGTAGCTATTATTCGGTTTTGCTTCATTTTTAATATCCTCTCCTTTGCACGTAAGGCAAAACGTAAATAATGATATACCGATTTCTGTCTTAAGCCTTATCTGCTTTGGCCCTTTTTTCAAGCAGTGGTTTAATTAGAGGTGCCAGAAGCATTATGAGCGCAAGTATAAGGAAAACTAAACTAACCGGACTTTGCACGAATATGGCTAGACTCCCATCAGAATATACTAATGCTTTCCGGAAATTATCCTCAATGGTATAACCAAGTACTAAAGCTAGAATTAAAGGAGTAATTGGGAACCCATATCTCTTCATTAAGTATCCCAGTAATCCGGCAAAGAACATGATTATTACGTCTCCGAAGTTAAGGTTAATCGCAAACGAGCCAACTACTGTCATCGCCAGTATGGCAATCATCAAGTTAACTTTAGGGAAGTCGAGCACCTTTACAAATAGACGAATCCCAAAGAATTGAATAACCAAAACCATGACATAGATAATAAGAATACTTATGAAGATTGCATAAACAAGGTCTCCATAGTTTTGAAACAATAAAGGTCCCGGTGCTAACCCATGTATTAAGAAAGCCCCTAACATAATGGCCGTTGCACTATCTCCGGGTATCCCTAATGTTAGAAGTGGAATCATTGCGCCCCCGGTAACTCCATTATTAGCAGCCTCCGGAGCTCCTACTCCTTCAATCGCTCCTTTTCCGCATCTTGGATTCTGTCTCCTCGCCTGATCATAAGCAAGAAAAGAAGCTATCGGTCCTCCTGTTCCAGGAATCGCTCCCAGTCCAGTCCCAATGGCTGAAGATTTAAGCATTAATAGGAACGTGCTCTTCATTTCTTTTAGCGTTGGAAAAGATGCTTTTACAACCTGTTTATCTGTTGGCTCCTTGCTAACGCCTTTATTGTTCTTAGCTCTCTGAAAAGTCTCGATTATTTCAGGAAAAGCGAACATCCCTATCATGACTGGCATAATGCCTATCCCTATCATAAGCCATGATTGGCCGAATGTATAACGTTGTAAACCCATAACAGGATCTAAGCCGACTGTGGTAAGCAAAAGTCCGAAGAGTCCAGCTAATAAACCCTTGTTCAATGAAGTGCCACTTAAGCTTACAATTGTTGATAGTCCAAATATAACCAATGCAAATATCTCTGCTGGACCGAATTTCAAGGCAACCTTTGCTAATTGAGGCGCCACCAGCATAAGTACTAGCAAGCTAAAAATTCCACCAAATACCGAAGCATAAACTGCCATACCAAGTGCTCTTCCCGCTTGGCCCCTCTTAGCCATCTCATAGCCGTCAATAACCGTAGCTGCAGCAGAAGGCGTGCCCGGGATACCAAGAAGAATAGCAGATATAGATCCACCAGACATACCACCTGCGAATACTCCTAAAAGTACGGAGATTGCAGGTACTGGATCAAGTCCAAAGGTTACAGGAATCATAAGAATTAGGGCGGTACTGAAAGTCAATCCCGGAATTGATGCAAAAACCAATCCAAGGATAGTCCCAATGAACATAAAAAGAATGTTTTCCCACTGTAGGGCTATGCCTAGTCCCTGTGACAAATATTCAAGCAAATTGTTAACCTCCTTACATCATAAGGTTTCCCATTCTAACATTAACTTATTACGATAATCTAGAACTAAACATCCAATTAATCCTTTAAACTTATTTTACTCTAAATAGGCAGAGCATGCTATCTCAATATCATGATCTTCATTTAACCTGTTGATTTCAATATTATGCCTCACTGGATAACTGTTCTCATCAAAGTACTTGGCAAATACTTTATGAACTGTTGGCAAATTTGACATGTTCCTAAGATAGACTGTAGTTGTATAAACATCGGAAAAGTCAGCTCCACCTTCTGCCATTATAGCCCCTAAGTTATCAAGACATTGGCAAACTCTTTTTTCAAAATCACCTTCTACCAGTTTTTGAGTTATTGGATCTATGGGACGCACACCTGAACAGTAAACATAATGGCCAATCTTAACTCCTTGAGAGAATGGTCCAGTTGGAACCTGTCCTTTACGGGTAGTTAAGAAGTCTTTGGCTCCGAGATAAGCTGCGCATTCTATCTCCAGATCATGATCCTCATTAAGCCGTGAGATCTCAACTATTATCCTTAAAGGGAAGTTACCTTCCCTGAAATATTCTCTAGTTACCTCGTTAACAATAGGCCTATCTGCCATATTTCGGACATAGACAATAGTAGTGAATACATCATCCATAGTAGCTTCGCCTTCTGCTAGTACTGCCTTCAAATTATCGAAGCATTGTCTTACTCTTTGGCGAAAATCACCTACTACTAACTTTTGAGTAGTAGAATCAATAGGCCTTACTCCCGAACAAAAAACATACTGCCCTATCTTGATTCCTTGACTGAACGGGCCTGTGGGTATCTGTCCTTGTTGAGTAGTTAGATACTTTACTTCTTCTCCTGCTTTCGGCATATAAGCTGAACAAACAATCTCTATATCCTGATTGTCCAAAAGCCTTGATACCTCAACTATCACCCTATTCGGGTATTTTCTTTCTTTAAAATACTCTTTGAAAACCTCATTTACAATTGGACGATCTGCCATATTTCTTACGTATACATAAGTGCTAAAAACATTCTCCAAGGATGCATTAGCCTGGTGAAGAACCCTTTTCACATTATCTAGGGTACATCGAACTTTAGTCCTGAAATCACCATTGATTACTGTTCCAGTTTTAAGATCTACAGGCCGTGCACCCGCACAGAATACGAATTGATCTATTTTAACACCCTCCGAGTAAGCGTCATCTGTTAATGAATTGAGAAACTCCATCATTAATTCCTCCTTAGAAAAAACTCAGAGAAGAGGCGGGCTAAAGCAGCCCACCTCTTGTTGTATTTAAGAACTATTGTTTCTTAAGACCTATTTTTTCCATAAGATCAGCAATCATCTTATCTTGTTCTGCCATATACGCATCAAACTCAGCACCTGTAGTAGGAGCAACGGTTAATGAATATTTCTTGGCAAACTCTTTGAATTCATCACTATTTGCTGATTCTAAGAAAGCATCCTGTAACTTAAGAACAACTTCGTCAGGAGTATCTTTAGGAACAGCGATACCTCTCCACATGAGAAGATCAACATCATAACCTTGTTCTTTCATTGTAGGGACATCTGGCATAGCATCTATACGCTGTGTTCCGACAATAGCAAGAGCTCTCATTTCACCGGCTTCTACCTGAGGAATAGCATCAAAAGCCATGTTGACCATAGCATCGACTCTACCACCCAGTAAGGCAGTAACACTTTCTTTACTGTCTAGAGGGATATGTTTGAATTGTACTCCAAGGGCATCTTCAATAGCTGCTGCAGTCAGGTGATTAAAAGAACCAACGCCACTGTTAGCAACTGTGACTTTTCCAGGGTTAGCTTTAGCATAGGCAACAAACTCTTCTAGGTTCTTCCAAGGAGCATCAGCTTTCACTGCTATTGCACTTGCTTCTTCTGATATTTTAGCAACTCCTCTGAAAGCACTGAAGTCTTGATCTGCTGGCATATTCCCTTGATGATAGGTAACACAGATAGAAGTTGAGTTCCATACTATGTTATAACCATCTGGATCTTGTCCAAGAACATACTGATAACCAACAGCTCCACCGCCACCAGTTCTAACATTGGCAACTATTGGCTTCCCAAGTTTTTCAGCAGCTCCATCAGCAAGCTTACGACCAATTACGTCAGCCGCACCACCGGCACCGAAAAGAATGGTCAAGTCAATTGATTTTTCTGGGAATGTTGTTTCTACTGGTTGGTCTGCAGGTGGTTTTTCTGCAGGTGTACTACTACATCCTGCCAACATTGTAATCGCCAATAGTACTGTGAGTACGATAACCATAATTTTACTTGTTTTCACGGTTTCCCCTCCTAAATTTTAATAAATACTAGTTGTCCCCTTTTAATTTTTAGTTAACTTGCGAAAATGACCTCCTTTATTTTTTTTTAATATTTTCTCCAGTTCAAATGATCTGGATGAAAAACTTTTTCTATTGCATGTATGTACGTACTATTTGATTTATTATAACAAAATTTTTCAATGAAAGTAATTAATCTTCCCCCGAAAGGTTTGAGGTAGCACTATGATATTCTCTCGGGGGAAGTATCTATAACTTAAGGAGTGATGACAACCTTCATAGCTCCGTCTTTTCTGTTGACAAAGTAATCATACCCTGTTGCAAACTCATCCAAGGGGAAGGTATGAGTAAGGATACGGCTGGTATCTATTTTACCTTGGCTCATTAGAGAGAGTGCTCTCTTACAGTTGTTTCCACCTTCTCCACGAACAGTCTTAATGCTAATCGCGTTAAGCACTGCATAATCAAAAGCGGCAGTAACCGGTTGCTTATAGAAAGAAACCAGAGTCATGACGTGACCACGCATGGTTGATTTCAGACAGAGATCAAAGGAAGAATCATTTCCGGCACATTCATAGGTTCTTTCACAACCACGACCACCAGTGATTTCCATTACAGCAGCTAAAGGATCTTCAACTTCATTTACATTGATTGTATGGGTAGCCCCAACACTCTTACCAATTTCTAATCTGTCATTTTTGGTTCCAACTAGAATAATCTTCTCTGCTCCAACGGATTTGCAGGCTTGTACCATAGAAAGACCTATCGGACCAGGTCCGGTAATGAGCACTGTGTCTCCAGCTATATACCCGCCACTCGTATCAAGTGCCCATAGAGCACAACCTAGAGTAGTTACATAAGTAGCTTGTACAAAGTCAACGTTATCAGGGATCTTGTAAATGGCATTAATATGATGAACGGCATATTCTGCAAAACCACCGTCACGAGTCATTCCGGATGCTATTTGACCTTTTTGAGCATAGTTTAAACAGCTTGTGTATAATCCTTCGATACAGTTCTGACAACGGCCGCATCCCTTGTGAGCCTCAATAGCTACTCTGTCACCAACCTCAAATTCATCAACCGTTTCACCAAGCGCAACAACAGTGCCTGTCCATTCGTGTCCTTGAGTAAATTCTCCATATGGTGGCATTTTAGGCATACCTTTGGTAATAATCTTAACATCTGTTCCACAGATACCACATGCTTCAACTTTTACTAAGACCTCACCATGACCTGGCTTGGGAACAGGCTTATCATTTACAACACGAAAATCATCTTTACCAAATAAAACTAAAGCTTTCATTTTTTCAGGAATTACGTGACTCATGTTTTACCTCCTAGATAATTATTTTTTAGTAATATATTTTCCATAAGAACATGTAAAGCTATTTCTGTACTTCTAACATAAGATCATGCATTATTTGAGCTGCCTTATCAGAAAATTCCTTATCGTTTATGTTGGCAGCAATTTTGATAATCTTCACTCTAGAATCTATGTGTTTTTCTAGAGACTTAACGAATACCTCATCCGTTTCAGGTTCATACAGTACATTTCCCTCTCTACCGTTCTCGGAAAACCCTTTCATTGGAATCAGGACAACTACCGGGCCCTTAGCTTTATTAAGTTTCTGGGCCATAACTTCTCCGGTCTTCTCTGCTTCTTCCTTGGTAACCCGTATATTAGTATTGTATGGATTATGGTAATGGGTCTTTCTGTTTAAATATTTTTCCGGTACAGTATCAGGTCCGCCGAAACAGAAATACTCAATTGCACCTGGAACAATAACTTGAGGTATTCCTCTCTTGCCCGCTTCTTCTAGTCTAGGCCTTAAAGGAGTATAGATGTCATCTCCGAAAACCTCTCCAAGGAGTTCGTGAGTGGTTATGTCTAATACTCCCTGAACATATCCCTGCTCAATCAGATACTCCATTGCAGATCCACTTGCTCCAGAGGCGTGAAAGGCAATTACTTCATATCCTTTCTCCTCCAGTATCACCCTAGCTTGATTGACCGCTGCATCGGTATTTCCAAAAGCAGTGGTAGCAATAACCGGCTTATCTCCTCTTGTTAGAGGCTGACCATATTGAGCCATCCCCATAACAGCGCCAGCCGCATTAGTTAAGATTGTCCTGCTGACAGTATTTGCTCCACCGAGAATATCTGAGACTGAGAACATCATAATAATATCTTTATATTCTACATAGGGTCTAACATACCCAGAAGCAACCGTTGAAACAATGAGCTTTGGTACTCCTATAGGGAGAGCACGCATAGCTATGGAAGCGATCGCGGTACCTTGATTTCCTCCAACTGCTAAAACCCCGGCTAATTCATTTTTTTCATAAAGATCCAGCAGAATTTTCGCCGAACCTTCACCCATTGTTTTCATCATATTATCTCTGCGTAAGTTACATAAATCTTTATACTCTACATTTCCTAACTTACATACATCTTCCCGACAATAGGCTACTTTATAATCATGAGGGTGCCTGGTACTAACATCTATAACAGGAGCATTAAACCCCTGAGCCTCGATATATTCATTCAAAAACCTTGCTTCAGCTTCTTTGGTATCTGCTGTTACGATAATTGCAATAGACTTGTGGGCCACCGATTTCACTCCTGTCTAACATTTTTAGGCCAGCGCCCAAGCTTCCTTATAGACGCGTTTGGTGTTGGCGATGACGATTTCTGAAGTTTCCCCGGCTAGCAAAGGACGGACTTCCGCACTCATTACAGGCCTTGTCTCTTTACCAATGAGATTAAGATCGGCTAGCGTCCTGAAATATTTGCTGACCATCAACATATCTACTTCTCCACCAGGTACTCCAAATCTCGGCTGCAAGTCTCCATACATTGGATTAAGGCGATCTTTCATAACACAATTCCCTATCTGAAAAGCTTTCAGATACTTTTGCAAGGTAGTAAGCGTATATTCTATCTCTTCTCCCAAGAGAGGAAAATGAGAAAGATCCGTTAGTAAGCCAAATCTATCATAACTAGGTGCGAGGGCTTCAGCAATCTCTAAGGCATCTGGAGCTGGTCCTATCAAAGATTCTTTATCAATATCTCTATCGAATATTTTTAAAGTAATAAGAGGATTGCCGTATTCTTTTGCTTTCTCCAAGATTTGAGAGAATGAGTCTATTAAAAGTTTTTTAGCCTCTTCTCTTTTTTCAGGACCTGGATCTTTACCAGCAGGAATTCTGACAGCTGTAGCACCGATATCATAAGCTTCCTTTAAGCAGTTGAACACCGCTTTAATCGCTTTGTTTCTCTCCCCATTATCCAAATGGTTTAGGCTAAGTTTGTTTGGAAACATTACAGGTTGGGTAGCGTAGACGACCTCCAATCCGGACTGGTCAAGTAATTTTTTCACCTCTTGTCGCTGTTGAACATCTTTAATAGTACCCATTTCGATAGCGGTAAAAAAATCATCCTCACATAGTTTGCTTACT
The DNA here is from genome assembly GCA_001516055.1 of Gracilibacter sp. BRH_c7a. Taxonomy (GTDB): domain Bacteria; phylum Bacillota; class Desulfitobacteriia; order Desulfitobacteriales; family Syntrophobotulaceae; genus Gracilibacter. The sequence goes on along the minus strand of LOEZ01000086.1, from coordinate 3,262 downwards.
GTTTCCTCAAAAGGGCCTACTCCATTTACACATTCCGGAAAAGCTTTAAAGTGAACGATTCCAATTTTCATGTACTCGTACATCGAACCTTGCATTGATTTTCCTCCTTTACCCGTATTCAAAACATGCATGAACTAGTATAAATAAAAAATTATCGCTATCGTTATATAAAAATTTGTGATATTAGTCTGAATACAAGTATTTTTTTAAGATTCTGACATATTAGATAAAAATTTTTAACGTTCAGGATACTAATGAAATTAGCAGTATCCTGAACTCTTATATACTGCGATACTTTATCGTTCCACTATTTATATGAAGCCATTATTGATGCTGTTTTGGCATTGTCTTCAAGGACATCTCCAAGATAGTAAGCTTTATGGATATCATCTCCAAGAGTTACGAATCCATGTTTATCTAAGACAGCCGCTTTAAGTGTCTTATCTTCATCAAATACTTTGATTACCATCTCAGCAAGCTCATCAGAACCTGGCAGTGCAAATCCGACTATCCCAACTTTATTGAGACCCGCTTCGGCTGCGGCAGTAACAACAGGCATCTCACCTTTTGCAGTTGCATATGCAGTTGCATAAGGGGAATGTCCATGTACGATAGCATTGACTTCTGGTCGTACTTTATAAATTCCACAGTGGAATTTTACCTCTTTGGAAGGACGTGCATTTCCATCAAGAACATTACCGTCGAGATCTACTAATACAAAATCATTTTCACAGACATCACCAAAACATTTGCCACTGGCCTTAATAAGTACTTGATCAGGATATCCTGGAACACGGGCACTTGGATTTCCACTTTGGCCTGATGTAAGACCACGAGCAAATATTTTTTTACTGACTTCTTCAAGATCCTTACGCAATTTGTTTACGACGTTCATGTCAATGTTCATTAAATACCCTCCATAGGTCCGCTCTTGGTACAACCCATGGGAGAACCCCGGGTTGCACCTAGCAAGGACACTTTTTTTACTTTATGCTCTTTCTGGGAATTGACGATCTTCGTCTTTGACTTTGAATGGGAACTTTCTAACTTCTTCAATGAAAGCAGCAAGATGTTCTGCTTCTTTTTCGAAAAGAGCAATGCCTTTTTCAGGAGTACCGCGGAAAGGATTTCCGATTGTAGCATGGTCGCTGTACTCATGATGTTCCATAGGTACATAGATGTTTTCGGATCCACCGAATTTAACAGTGATGGTTCCGTCAATTTTGGAGAACTTGTCACCCATCCACTTAGGAGCATGTGCTCTGTCGTTAACAGCACGGCTCATGTCAACAAGACTCATGTCATGTGCCATCATTTGAGCAGTTTCCATTTCGCCAGCATGCCAACCTGGTGTTTCTTCAGGAGGTCCTTCCAAAATACCTTTAACAACTTCACATTCTCTTTCAGTTGGTGTTTTATAGAATGCCACAAAAGCACCATATTTATAACGGATTTGACGCATAAATTCGTCAATTGGTTTGGTGTTGGAACCATGATGAGTAACGAAGACAATTTTATTAGCACCATGATAGATTAAACTGCGAGCAATATCAGTAAGAACTGCACGATAAGTATCAGCAGAGAGTGTTACTGTACCAGCACCTTCTCCGCATCTTCCCATGTGATGAGGAGAATAGCCGAAAGGCATAAGAGGAGTGTAAGGGCAATCAGCTATTTTAGCAGCTCTCTCAGCAACGTTGATTGTTGTAAAGCTGTCTGTTCCGAGGGGAACATGAGCACCATGCTTTTCGCAACTGCCGACAGGTACCATTACAGTATCAGTTTTTTTGAACCATTCGATTGCATCTGTAAATGCACATTCCAGAAGATTATGTCTCATAACCATGTGTGTCTACCTCCATTATTAATTCTTTTAACAGGATTGCCTTAACAATAGCTTTGTCGGAAGTGTTGTAATTCTTGAAATTTCGTGACCAGATTGAAGGTCAGACATGATTCTCATTGCAGTTCTTCCTAGTTCGTAAATTGGTACAGCTACTGTGGACAGCATAGGAGTTACAAATGAAGCAAGCGGGATATTATCAAAACCGATAACTGCGACATTTTCGGGTACTTTGAGTCCTTTTTCCTGAAGCGCTTTCATGATTCCAATGGCCATCATGTCATTTTGGGCAAAAACAGCGGTTGCCTTATCATTACTTACATCAAGAAATTTTTCTACAGCCTTGTATCCTTCATCAAATTCAAAGTTGCACCTTAGGACTAACTCTTCTCTATAGTCTATCCCATTAGCCATCAAAGCCTGTCGATAGCCTTCGAGCCGATCAATAGCTGTAGTGGAATCTTCTGGTCCGGTAACGGTTACTATTTGCCTATGTCCTTGCCGAATTAAATGTTCGCACGCTTCCCGGGATGCCTGAACATTATTGACTTGGACTGAAGGTATTTTGGCATTGAAAGACTTGCCGATTACAACGGTTGAGACAGGATTGCGTTCGAAGAAATTATCTTCTGCTGCATCTTTAACTGCTCCACCGCCTGTAAATATTATTCCATCAACTCTTTTTTCTCTAAGTACATTTAGATATTTTGTAGTTCTTTCTCTAGAACGATAAGCATTAGCAAGTATTACTGTGTATCCTAGTTCTTGAGCAGCGTCCTCCACCCCACGAACTATGCTAGGATAGTATGGGTTAGAGATATCTTGAACAATTAAACCAATAGTCTTGGTTTTATTAAGATGAAGTCCGCGAGCCATGGCATTGGGATAAAACCTCAATTCCTTAATGGCGTTGAGAACTCTTTCTCTTGTTTCAGAATTGACGCTATGTTCAGTTTGGTTAAGTACTCTAGAAACAGTTGTGATTGAAACATTGGCATGTTTTGCAACGTCTTTGATAGTTACCATTATCTGACTGTCTTATTCCCCCTTTTTAAATAATATTCCGCTTTCCCGTTTGTTTACTCCAAAAACGTTTTCCGCAAACGTTTTCAGAAAACGTTTTCCATCCCTAAAAAGAGAGTAACATTTGCAATAGACTTTTGTCAATAATTTTTAATCAAAAATATTAAAGATGTTTATTTCTGAATATTTTGTGATTGCAGGACACTAAGAACATCTTGTTCCATCGCAACGACTTACCTTCCCGCAAAGCAGTATTCGCCGCTCCTTGCCATCCATGGCACCGCGGCACTCGTTAAGGCCATCTAAGGCCTTAACGCATCCATGGACGTCGGTCGTGCCTTATGCCGTCCATGGCAGGCACGACACTAGGAACATCGTGTTCCGTCGCAACGACTT
>LOEZ01000085.1 GCA_001516055.1 Gracilibacter sp. BRH_c7a | reverse complement strand
GATTTAGCGGCTCCCAGTAAAGTTGCGGCCAATCCTGTGGATACTCCTGATACTAAGAAAAGTACTGCAAGGAAAGGTACCCCAACGAGTCCAAGAAATGGTACAGACCAGAGTGTATTTGTTGTTATGGCTGAAAGAAGAAAGCCTGTATACGTTGTTGTACATATGGCAAAGATGGCACCCAGCAGGGCTACCGGTTTTCTCAACACGAAGAATCTGCTGGAGAATTGAACTAATTTTGCCCAAATCCCCGTGAGTGTAGTGGCAGACTCCGCCCAGACAAGATACGCATAAACAAACGCCAATGATACGAAAACCGAAATAATATACGTCCCTATGGACATAACGGAGTTTGTGTTAATATTGATTAAAAGTTTCCAGAAGAAGAAAGGCTTGCTGAGGTCCAATACCAGTAACCCTAGTCCAAAAATGATGGCCACTGGGGCAATGTATGCACCTGTTTTAATTAATTTAGTAGGCCGTTCCTTGCTGAATAAATCCGTTAAGGAAGCTGTCAGAAAGCCACCACCTGCAATTCCAGCCAGGAATAAATACAACGCAATCATCCCGCCCCAGGCAATGTGTTCTTCAGATGGTATACCCCAGAAAATATCCATTTTATCTCACCACCCCATCAAAAATATAGTAAATACTCGGATGTGTCCCAAATTCAGCTTTACGGAATTCTGATTTACTTTTTGTCAGTATTTTCGCCACATCACTATTGGGGTCATTTACATCCCCAAAACTTAGAGATCCCCCAACACATGTTGAAACGCATGCTGGTTTGAGACCTTTGGATACCCTTTCTTCAAAACAAAATGTACATTTATCAGCAGCCCCTGTTTTTGCGTTAATAAAACGGGCATCATAAGGACAAGCTGTTAGACAATATTTACATCCGACACATTTATCCGGATCAATCATAACAAGTCCATTCTCATCATAATGAGAAGCTTTTGTTGGGCAAACATTTACACAGGGTGCCTTTTGACACATTTGACAAGCTTCTTTTTCGAAATACATCGCAACATTCGGGTAGGTTCCTATGGGCCCGAATACCGGTGACTTTGTTCTATACTGCCCTTCAGGAACTTCATTTTGAAATTTACACGCTACGGTACAGGCCTGACACCCAATACACTTAGCAACCTGTATTACCATCCCGTATTGTTTAGCCAATTGAATCGCCCTTTCTATCAGAATTTAATTGCCATATTTCCAGAGTTTTAGCAGCACTCGAATAAACCGGTCGCTTACTTTTAATTATCAATGGCAGGATTGTGCGGAGGAATGGTCTTAAATGGTCTCTCTCGAATTCTGCCAATTTCTGCGTTTTTCCATCTCTGGCTAATAATGCCAAGAACTCCAGTTCGACTGCCAGATGATCGGGCAGTTCCTGTTTTTCATTTCCGATAACATAACCACAGGAAAGATAAAACTCTCTTACATCTTCCGCCTCTTTCCCCAATACCAATCCGTTATCGTTAAAGTAAACTGAGGCATAGGGTATTGCCTCAATATCCCCGGTCTCAAATAAAGGGATATAATGTTCCCATAGCGTATCTAAGCGGTCATTGACCAGAGGATATTTCCTGCAATAATCTTCGATTTCGACTAATTGCTCTTTAGATTCAGGGATTTCCCCACGCCACAATTCAATGAGCTCTTCAAGATGCTCAGCAATTTCCGGGTGAGGCCTATGAAATATTCCCGCAAAAGATAAATATAGTTCTGCTGTTTTGTTATTCAATGATATATCCTCACCTTAAATATGCTGACTTTCTTTTAATCACAAGACTGATGGTTAAGCCTTTTTAACAGTTACCATTGTCATGGATGTGCAGACATTTCCAACTTCACCAATCTGGTTAAGAATCAGTTTGTTATCGTTAATTCCTTTGCCGAAAGCTCTTTTCAGCTCGGGTGAAATACGACCGAATCCATGATAACAAAATACTGTGTCAGGTCGAATACCCTCAGTAACTTTGGCCTTCCCTTTGTGTTCATATATACCGGATGAAATGATGATGTCGTCCCCATCAAGGATGCCAAGGTTATCTGCACTTGCTTTATTGATCCAAAGAGAGTTTTCTGGCATGAGTTCATTCAGCACCGGAACATTTACCGTACCGGCATTGGTATGTACCGCTACTTTACCTTGTACAAAGCGGAATTTTCCTTCCTCTGGTTGAGGGTGGCGTTTGTATTGCGGAACCCCTTGCTTTGTGGCATGCTGAACTTCTTCCGAATAAAACTCAATTTTTTGGCTGACTTTACTGATTACATTTCCCAAAGAAGCTTGTGAGTCATTGGCACGAAGATAGAAAGGCTTCATTCCCTCCGGCGTCCAGACACCTTTTTGTTTTAGTTGGCTTAGAGACAGCCCTGCTGGAGTTAACTGCCGACTGATGTAATTCTCAATATTTTGAAATGGGAAATACTTCCCAAGATCCATTTTTTCTCCTAATTCTTTATAAATCTGCCATGAAGGTTTCGTGTCTGGATAAACTAACTCAACAGCTGGTTGACGAAGGACATATTTTGGTGTTAATCCGGACATGTCATAGACGGGTTCATGTCTCTCCAAATATGAGCATTCGGGAAGAATCACATCTGCAAACATGGCTGTATCCGTCATGTAAACGTCACATACTACCAGTAAGTCAAGTTTCTTTAATGCCTCTATGACTCGATCACTTTCCGTAATACTAATTACCGGATTAAAACGGTGCACCATCCAGGCTTTAATCTGATATGGCTGCCCAGTCAATATAGACTCTACAATCTGCCCGACAGCACCATCACCTTCCGGTATGAGCTGCCCCGGTATTCCTTTTATTCCTGTTCCATCAATTCTGCTGGTGACCGGTTTTGGAAAAGCCGGTTGATTTATTGCGCCAAGTGCTTTGGCATAGCCCGTCATTTCCGGGAATCTATTGGTGACGGAGGCATTTTTAATACGGTAATAACCCCCAGGGACTTCAAAATTCCCCATCATCATATTGACGATCATGATAGCCCGGCGTAATTGAAAATCATTCGGGGTAAGCCCTGTCCGCCAACCAAAGTCTAAGATTGCCTGTGGTCTGGCTTCGGCAAATTCACGTGTAATCCTGATGATTGTCTCTTTAGGAATTCCTGTTTCGTTCTCTGCCCATTCCGGTGTCTTGTCTTTAACAGCCTCTTTCCATTGATCAAATCCCGAGGTATAACGCTCTACAAAATCTTTATCATATCTTTCCTCAGTAATAATAATATTAGCCATGGCCATGACAAAAGCCAAATCTGTGGTACCTTTAATCGGTATCCATTCCCCTTTGGATGCGGTTACACTAAGCCGGGGGTCAAGCACAACAAGTTTAGCACCATTATCGATCGCTTTCATAATAGCTCTGGTTTGTGCAATATGAATGCCTTCCAGCCAGTTGCGTCCAAAGGAGACGATATATTTGGCATTGGCATAGTCTGCAGCAATAGCCTCCACGCCAAACATGCTATCCAAAGCAACGGAACGGGTCATAGGACAGGTGGCCTCGTGAGAAAAAATATTGGGACTCCCTATCCCCTTACCGATCGTACGGAAAAACCAGTCATGAGGTCCTTTGCGACTTGCAAACGCAACAGATTCTCCCCCAAAGTCCTGCTGTATAACTTTTAACTTATCCGCAATATACGTATAGGCTTCGTCCCAACTAACCTCTTTATATTTGCCTGTTCCCCGTTCTCCCGTTCTAATCATTGGCTTTTTAAGCCTTTGAGGATCGTACAACAACGATGGTCCTGAATTCCCCCGGGCACAAATTACCCCTCCGAACCCAGAATCATTGGGATTCCCTTCAATCTTTGTGACTTTTCCGTTAACTACCTTTACGGCAATAGGACATTGATTGCGGCACATTTCACATGCAGAAAAAACAGTAGTCTCCTCTGTATTTGTAGTGGCTATAGCAGATTTGGGTGCAACTTTAGTCAGAGCTCCTAAACCACTTACACCAATGGCCGTACCCCCTGCTCCATAAAGCGCATACTTAAGAAATTGTCTCCTGTTCACACCTTTCCCTCCACATCAAGTAATCTCTACATCGTTTAAATACTCTTGCAATTATCTTCACATATTCCTCAAGCAATTGCTACACCCGTGAGCATCGCATCTTCTTATATCGATATAAGGAACTTTTATAACTGCCTGTAAAAAACAAAACTCTATAAAATTTGAGGACTTACGAAAGAAAATTCAAAGAAAGTTCGGGTTTATGCTGTTCAGATAGAGATTTGTGGTGTAACATTAAGATATGTGCCTTTTTATTCTTAACATTAAGATTAAAAAAATTAGAGAGCAGGTGGACGTTTGGACAGTTATCAGTTAAAAATTTTCCTCGCTGTATCCAAATTCCAAAGTATTTCCAAAGCTGCAAAAGTCTTGCATTTAAGTCAACCTGCAGTAAGCACTCATATCAAGAGTTTAGAAGAGTATTATCGTGGCCAGTTATTTGAACGTACGCAACAGGGAGTTTCTCTGACGAAAGCCGGGCAGGTCTTTACTAACTATGCACAGCGTCTTCTAGCACTGCAGGATGAAATGGAACAACAACTGGAACTAACATTGCAGCATGAGAATAACCAAATTACCGTTGGAGCCAGCACAACCATTGGCAATATTTTACTACCCTGCTCAATTTATTTGTTCAAAGAAGAACATCCAGAGGTTAATATCCGGCTCGAAATTGCCAACGCAGAAGAAATATTACGTAAGGTAAAGAATGAAGATGTTGACTTTGGCGTGACTGAAATATATCCGACATTACCTGGATTCAGTACGCATCATATTGCTTCTGATGAACTGGTTTTGATTGTACCTCCTTCTCACCCTGCCCAAACTGATAAGCTCAGTTTAAAGGAATTCCTGAGTCAGCCATTAATTATGCGTGAATCCGGATCAGGTACACGAACAGTATTAGCCCAAACCCTAGAAGCTCAAGATTACTCTATCAAACAACTTAACGTGATTACAGAAATGAGTACGATAGACGCAATTAAATCGGCCGTGCTGGCTGGAATGGGAGGGGCTGTTGTACCTCGTTTATCTGTAAAAAAAGAAATCTACCTTGGAACGCTTAAAGCCCTAACAATATCCAATCTGGATATGCCTTTAACCTTTAATATTATTAAATCTGATAATCATTTTTTGTCTTCCAAGACAAGAAAATTAATAAAGTTTCTGACTGATCCGGAAGAGAGTTTTTTATGTTAAATTATTTATGAGTTAGAAAAGAGGATGACTTTCTGTACTAAGTCATCCTCTTTTTCTCAATTTCTTTCTGTTTTTTTAACTGCAACATCAATTTCTATAATAAAAAGCGAAGCAGAATTTTAGAGCCTAACCAAACACCAATAAAAACAGCAATTGTGAAAAGCCATCCGGATAATGAACTGGAAGCAATACCGTTTAAAACCAATCCAATGTTGCATCCGCTGGCAATACGGGCACCATAACCCATAAGCAGACCACCGATAAGTGCTGATATTACAAACTTTCTATTCTTCATATGGCGAAAGCGTGCCTGTGATGCCGCTAATGTACCCCAAAAGGCACCAAGAATAACACCCATATTCAAGTAAGTTCCGTCTGACAGCATTAACTGCTTGAAGGTAATTCCTTCATCATGAAGCAAACCCATGTTAGAACCTAGCCAGACTGACCAAGCTTCAATATTTGTTGTAATCCCCCAAGGCATTTCCCTGACAATGAGTACAATCATATTTAAAATTGCCAATACCACTGCCCCAACCCAGTATGCCCAAGGTCCTTTATAGATGATTTGCACTTTATTTCGCATAGTTTCACCCACTATCAGTTATGTCTTTTGATCAGTTCTAGACGCCATATTCCATTCGCAACCTCTTTTTCATCGATTTCATGACCCTGTTCCCGAGCCCAGACTACGATAGCCCTACTGGTACAACTATGATCTGTTTCCATAATTAAAACATCGCCGCAGCACATTAGTTTTAGCTGTCGTTGTGTTTTGATGATTGGAATAGGGCACATCTCGCCCCATATATCGATTTGATGCCTTGCCATTTTTTTCACCCGACTCCATTAAGTTTTCTCTTCCACCAACGGGTGACTTTCCATAAAAAGAAAAGGATTAAAAGCTGCAGCACTACAGCAGGCAGCCAGCCGATTATATCAGGAAGAAATATCCCCGGCGCCTCACCAAAATTCGCGCGCCAATAAGGTAACGAGTATTTTCCTAAAATGGCTCCAATCATTAGACCTGCAAAAGCGATCATTTGCATAGCAAACCCTTCGCCAATACGCATTAGGATACCCGATGCACAGCCACCAGCCATCACCATTCCGATTCCAAATAAAATACCTCCAACAAAGGTATGAATGCCAAAAGGAGTTACATATAAGCTTAATGGCAAGTGCAAAATACCGGCTACATTTGAGACAATTGCAAAGCCGGGTATACTGATAGCTAAAAGCAAGATTAAAGCCTCTGTTAAAGTTGTATAACCGACAAGCAAAGGATCACGAAAAGCTGATGTAAAGCAAAACCTCGATTTTTGCAATGTAAAACCAAGAGCCAGACTTACAGCAAAAAGTAACGTTAGCTGGATACTGACCTGTAGAAGCAAAACGATAAGCATAAGTATAAAAAAGGAAAAACCAAGGTTTAGTTTCCATTGTGAAGTGAGAGCTTTTTTCTCCATATTTCCTCTTGTGAAAAGATTTTTAATTTAAGTTTAGATAGTTTTGCAATATTAGTCAATCATCAAATATTTCAAATTTATATAATATCAAAAAAATGAGTTGCCTGACAAGGGATTGTGTTAAGCAAAGTATAAGACGGAGACAGCTATTCTTACTGCCTCCGTCAATTCTTCTTAGTTAAGTCTTATAACCTAAATTTTCTTTTTTTGACCTTGGATTGGATTATCGCGGGTTTTTATTGGACAACAGGGAATCCTTTATTGACCCAACCAGCACTGCCTGTAGATTCCATACCCATACCAGAGTTTAAAGATACCGCATCATAACCTAATAATCTGAGAATTGCAACTGTCTGACCTGCGGTTTGGCCGGTATAGCAGTAGGTGACGATTTTTTTGTCTGTTGGAAGCTCACCAAAGGAATCTTGCATTCCCTGACCAAACGGGATATTAATAGCCCCTGAGATATGACCTTTGGCATAGTCTTCAGCTTTTCTTACAGATAAAAACATTACATTAGGATCTGTAGAATCCAGTGCTTTTTTGGCATTATCTTCACTGATTTTGAAGTTAGCGTAAGTGGTTTCTTTCAATTCAGTCATTTCAGTGAAGTAATTCGTAATTGCTGTCTGGATTTCTGAGTCTACCTGTGTTTTCCCTTCCGGAACTGCATTGGCTTTCGTTTCAGTTACTGCAGCAACACCTTCTACTTTAGAAATGCCAAGATTCCACCCCAGGTTAACAGATTTTGCATCAAAACCGGCAACATTTAAGAGAGCAACGGTCTGACCAGCAGTTTGACCGGTATAGCAATAGACCATAATCGCTTTGTCTTTGGGCAGGTTTACAAGATTATCAGCAATCGCTAATCCCCAAGGAATATTTACAGCACCGTTAATATGTCCTTTATCATAATCTGCCGCCTGTCTGACATCCATAATAAACATATCTTCATTCGCTTTGACCTTTTCAACAAAGTCATTTTGGGGAATCTTGTAAATATCTGCCGGCATGTTAGCGAAATAGGCTTTCGCAGCATCAGCGACAACATCAACATCAGGAGCCGGGGCAGGAGCAGGTTGTTGGTCAGCTGCAGGTGGCTGGGTATTGGCCGGAGCGGCTGGTGTAGCAGCACAACCAGCAACTATTACAGAGAAAACAAGAATGAGTACGAGTGGTAACATTTTGAACTTTTTCATCGAATTCGCCTCCCTAACTTTTTGTAATAGATTAATTGAATCCTGGGTTTTTTTAGATACATAGTTTATATCAATATCTTTACAGATAATTATTTTTGCGCATTTCATCTTCATGAATAGCTAGCTTTTACTTTAAGAGTGATCCCCCGCGCTAGGTTTAAGTACAGTATTGGTTGCACCTTCGGTCGGGAATCCTTTATTCGCCCAGCCTGCACCAGGTGTGGCAGGTGTGCCCATACCCGAGTTTAAGGAAACTGCATCATAACCTAATAATCTGAGTATCGCAACTGTCTGACCTGCGGTTTGGCCGGTATAGCAGTAGACAATTATTTTTTTATTTTTTAAGAGCAGTAGGTCAAAGTAGGCTTGCATTCCCTTAGAAAACGGAAGATTAATTGCCCCTGGGACATGCTGTTTATCAAAATCCTCTCCTTTCCTGACGGATAAAAACTTTACGTTAGTAAGTTTAGCATCCAGTACTTTTTTAGCATTATCTTCACTTATCTTATAGTTGGCATAAGTTGTTCCTTTAAGTTCAGCCATTTTAGAAAAATAATTTGTAATTGCTGTCTGGATTTCTGGATCGATCTGGGTTTTTGCTTCCGGAATTGCATTCGCTACCGTTTCAGTTACATCTGCTATACCCTCTACTTTGGATATTCCAAGATTCCAGCCCAGATTAATTGATTTTGCGTTAAAACCAGCGACATTTAAAAGAGCAACAGTTTGCCCAGCTGTTTGGCCGGTATAGCAATAGACCATAATTACTTTGTCTTTCGGCAAGCTTGCCAGCTCTTTCGCTATAGATTCTCCCCAAGGAATGTTTACGGCACCTTTAATATGACCTTTATCATAATCAACAGCCTGCCTAATATCCATAACAAACATATCTTCATTGGCTTTGACCTTATCTACGAAGTCTTTTTCTGGAATCTTATAAATATCTGCTGGCATGTTTGCAAAATAGGCTTTGGCAGCATCTGCGACAATATTAGCTTCAGGGGCCTTGGTCGTTGTAAGTAACCCAGCATTTACAGGGATAGTAGGTGTAGAAACACAACCTGTCAGTATTAAAGTCAGTACAAGCAATAGTACAAGTGGCAAGTGTTTGATTCTTTTCTTCAAGTTAGTAAACCTCCCCAAATATTTTTTGTGATAATAAAAGCTTGTTATAATTTACACATAAAGTACTTTTTCATTATAATTTAATAAGATATTTCTGTAATATAAGTTTTTCTGATAGGCCCATCACATAATTTGATATTGTGAAAACCTTTTTTTGTTGAGAATTTGTTACAATAAATAAAAATGTCACAAACAATAATGTGACAAAATATAAACATAGATATATTTCTATTATATGTAATAACATAATGGGGTAAGGAAAATTGATAAAATTGAAAAGCTTTTTTACTACGAAAATAATATATTTACTTTCTATACTTCTTTACATTACGGGCAATATCATCATTCTTACCCGGTTTCCTTTCGTGCATTCAGATGAAACATGGCTAAGCGGCCTATCCAGAAATATCATGGAGACAGGAAGCTATGCGGTGACTGAACCATTTTTTGATCTTTATCCGCGTTATCCCCATGCTATTAAGAGTCTTTTCCATTCAGTTCAAATTATTTTTATAAAAATTTTAGGCTATGAAATATTTACAGTTCGGCTGTTGTCTTTTTCGTTTGGATTGCTTACACTATTTTATTTTTATAAACTCTGTGCACTTATTTTCGGTTCCAAAAAATATGCTTTCATATCTACTGTGCTTTTAGCTATCGATATTCAATATATTTATGCTTCGCACTTTGCTCGCCAGGAAATTATTTTGCTCTTTGTCTTAATTTTTTCTTTATATTATTTTCTCTCTAACCTTTCAGATTTAAAGCTTGTTAACCACCTTCTTCTGGGAATCATAATCGGACTTAGTATTGGAGTACACCCAAATAGTTTTATCATCTCCCTTCCATTAGGTGTCCTTTACCTGTTTTACATTATCTTTACCAAAAAACTTAAAATCTCCGGACTTTTTACTTATATTACAACAGCAGCATGTTTTGCTTCGGTTTTTATCGCCTTGAGTTTCTCCTTTGACGCCAATTTTATTGAGAATTATTCTAATTATGGGAGTCAATTTGGTGTCACTAATACGCTGACTTCAAAATTCTTAGAAATCATAAACTTTTATCTAAAACTTTTCTATGGGGTAAGCGGCACATATTATACTCCGGACATCAGGCTTGAGTTCTATCTTTTCGCCCTGGCCTTTTTAGCAGCTATATTTTTATTATTCAAAGAAAAACATAGTGAATCTAGACAAATGTTAAGCAGCATCATTCTCGCAATCTTAGCTGTTAATGCGGGTATTATTTTTATCGGTCGCTTTAATCAGACGAGTATCATCTTTCTAGTACCCTTATTCTATATTCTGGTTACTTATGTTCTAACACGTTTGAATAAGAGTCCTAAGATCTATTTAACAGCAGCTTTGGTACTGATAATATCTATTAATAGCATTACCAATATTCTTCCTTATCTGAATCACTCGTATGACAGGTATCTTCAAGAGATTGGAAAGATGGTTAAAAGCGAGGAAACTGTTCTGGCTAACCTGAATGCGGAGATGTATTTCGATAACGGAAGGCTCTATGATTATAGAAATCTGGCTTTCCTTGCCGAGAACAACTTAACATTTGAACAATATATTGTTCGCAATAAAATTTCGTATATCATCTATCCTGAAGAAATGGATTTTATTTATATGTTTAGACCGGAATGGAACAATGTATACGGAGATATTTCCTCATATTATGATGATATGCAAAAATTCCTTAATACGAAAACTCAGTTGGTTTACGAGTTCTCTGAACCTACATATGGGATGCGGATTACGAAATATACGAACAAAAGAGATTGGAAAATAAGAATATATAAAGTAAATACGTAAGCCAGAGCTTTCAATTGCTCTGGCTTTAATTTTTATTATCATTTTTGTATTGAAAATATCATTTTGTAGGATTGATGTCCATCAGCGAATAAACATGACCATATATTTCTGAATAACCCGCTTCTCCGACAACTCTTGGTCTATCCAGCAGATTTGGTATTACTTTTTTAATTCCTGCAGTCTCTCTGCCCATCACGGCAATACGATCAGAAAGTATCACCGCTTCTTGAATATCATGTGTTACAAAGATAATCGTGACTCCTGTTTCCTGCCAAACTTTTAAAAGCAAGTTTTGAAGTGCTATCCGGGTTAAAGCATCCAAGCTCCCGAAAGGCTCGTCCATGAGCAACACTTTAGGTTTAAGGGCCAAGGCTCTGGCCATCGCCGCTTTCTGCTTCATTCCTCCGGAAAGCTGATGAGGATAACTGTCTTCAAATCCGGTTAATTCAACTAATTTAAGATACTCAAGAGCTATCTCCCTGTTGGCAGTGTCACTTTCTCCAACCCGGTTTACTTGTAAGGGATAGACCACGTTTTGAATTACGGTTTTCCAAGGAAACAGCTGATTGAAATCCTGAAAAATCATAATCCGCTTTACTTCAGGCTGAACGACCTCATGTCCATCCATGAGCAAACTTCCAGATTCCCTATGGTCAAAGCCTGCAATCTGTCTTAGAAGTGTAGTCTTACCACAGCCTGAAGGTCCTAATAAGGCTAAGATTTCTCCCTGATAGATATCCAGATCGATATGATCGAGTACTCTCAGTGTTTCTTGAGATCTTCGGTAATATTTACTGACCGACTTCAGGCAGATAATCACAGTCCTGTCTATTAAGTTCTCTTCCTGCTGTTTCAGATCATTCCCCACTTTTTGACCGTCCTTTCTTCAAAGGCAGCAAAAACATAATCCTCTACTATAATCCCAATCAGTACGATCACAAAAATTCCGGCAAACATCCCCGGAGTATCCATAAATACTCTCTGCTTAAAGATATACCATCCTAAACCACCTTTTAAACCTACCGCACCGAAGATCATTTCCGCACTAATCAAGGCTCGCCACGCTCTCGCCCAGCCAATCCGGATTCCTGATAACACATAGGGCAGGGAAGCTGGGATTAATATATCTTTAATGATTTGAAAACGATTCAACCCGAAATTAAGCCCTGCTTCTTTATAGATCGGCGATATAGCCTTGAAACCAGTCATAATATTTAAAATCATAGGCCAAATGACCGAATGCACAATAATAACGAGTATAGAAGTAGTTCCGGTACCAAACCAAACAATAATCAGAGGCAAAAGGGCAATTCCCGGCAAAGGATGGGCAATAGCCGCAAGTGTATCGACCAATCCATTAAACATCTTATTTCCAGCAGCCAGGGAACTCACCAGAATCGCTGCCAGCAGGCTGATAAGAAACCCCTGAAGGATTAGGGCCAGAGAAAAAGCCGTCTGCAGAAGTATTTCCCCGCTGACAATGGAATTTTCCAGAGCCCTCGCAATCACCAGCAAGGAAGGGAAAATAGCTGCTGGGAAAATACCGCTTTGAGCCACGATTTCCCACAATACAAGAATGACTATAACCCAAAACAATCGGGTCTTTATTTTTTGATAAGAGGATGTCTTATTTGTCATTTTCATCCCATATTACTTCCTCGATATTAGCCGGTTTTCTTTTAATATAATCGTTTTTTTGCATGAAGTCAGCGAATTTCATTACACCCTTTACTTCCAGACTATAGGCCATATCCGGATGTTCCAAGTATTTTAATACTTCTTCTTGCTCGATCTGATAAGCCGCAGCCAGAATCTTGATCGTTTCGGTTGGATTGTTCTCCATAAAGTCTACCGCTTCTTCTAAAGCTCTGAGAAATGCATCATATACTTCAGGCTGATCCTGATAAAGTTTAGCGGTAGTAACACCAACAATAAAAGTAAACTCTTCACCCAAAGCCTCCTTACCATCCAGGATTTGACGCATTCCTGGATTTTCCAGTTCTTTAAACAAGTAAGGCGGTGTAGTAAAATGTGCGCTGACTTCCCTCCGGGCCAGAAGCGCATTCATCCCATCAGGGTGATCCAGGGTTACAAGCAGATTGTCCAATCTTGTAGGGTCACCCCATATCTTTTCACAGGCTAAGGACAATAAAATATGTTGAACGCTACCAGGCTGCGGCAAAGCTATTCTGTCTTCCTGGGTAAAATCTTGTATAGATTTAATGCTCTCTTTATTTACCACAAGCGCGACTGGACTTGAGGAAAGCCCGCAGGCAATCTTCCATTCCATACCTTTATCCCACCCAATAAGAAAGGGTGGAATCGCCATGAAACCAACATCCAATTCATCTGCCAGCATGGCTTCCCGAATCGCAGCCGTATTGCCAAGCTGCCGCCAGGTTACTTGTATGTCAGGCAAATTCTTTTCGATCAGCTTTTTTTCCTTGATAATCTGCAAGGGAGCATAGGCCAGACCATATTGTTCTGCTATTCTTATTTGAAGTTTTTCCTCCCGGCCTTTTCCCATAGCACTACAACCAGCTAAAATCAAGCCAAAAAATAAAAATACTACAATGCTTAGTATTACTTTTGTTTTCACTGGTTTATTTTCTCCTTACACGCTAATCTCGTCGTCTATACGTTTGATTCAGTCATTATTTCATCTAAGCAAATCAAGTAGCATATTATTTCCCTGTGTATCTCTAATTTCCATTATTGCAAAAGCCTCCGCTATCCTTTTTTTCAGATCTACCAACGAGTCACTTTGAAAAATCATATAGCCTACCCGCTGGGTAGCGTTTTGGATTTCTTGGACAGTACTGCCTTCGTGATAGTTAAATTTTCCTGCTATTGCCCCAGGCAACATCATGATAGTGTGCATTGGCGTCATCTTTCCGATCTTGCCCGGCTTGGTAAAGATCATCTGGACAGCGGCATAGTTTGTATTCTTTTTTAAGTTATACGCTTCTATGGGAGAAAAATCAATTTCTTGTCCTGCGGCATGAGTAATCACCATATCAAGAATATCTACCCCTGTGATCACCGGTATTAATTCATCCTCGTAAGCCCCTCCGATCCGGCAGGCTATCTCATTCACCTTAATCCCATCCGAGCCTATCAGCATTTGAAAATAGATGGGCCCGTTCTTAATCTTAAAAGCCTTGACAATTTTCTCCGCAAGCTCTTTTATTTCATGGAAATTGGCGGACAGATGCTTCGAAGGAAAATTATGAGCAACACAAATACCGATATGCGGATAGTTTGAAATCGTCAGTCTATCCGTAACAGTCAAAATATGTACTATCCCTTCCCTGACCCATCCGCTTAGCGTGATCTCCTCACTCTCATAGAATTCTTCAACTAGAATTTCATTCTCTCTGGAATAACTTAAAACATTGGGCAATAAGTTCCTAATTTCTTGAAGAGAGCTCACTTTGTAAACACCCCGTTGTCCCTGACTGTCAAGCGGCTTTATGACTAAAGGGAATTTTAAGCCCCTTAATTCATCTTCGGTGAACCCTTCTTTTAACAATCGATATTTTGCACTGGGTATTTCGTACTCTTTAAATATGTTTTTCATAACTTTTTTATGGGTGACAGCTTTTGCCGTCTCGGCATCCAAAAAAAATGGAAGCTCAAAATCACTCGCTACCTTGGCACAAGTCAGAACAGGCTGGTCTGTCCCAACAGTCAGAATACCATCTATCTTATATTTACGGGCAACTTCCAGACAACCTTCGGCATCAAAAGTACTGGTCAATTCTGCGTAATCAGCAGATCCTTTCCCAGGTGAAGTCTTATCATAGTCTGCAACAATTACGGTATGTCCTTTTTCTTGAGCCCGCAGTACAGCATTTAACTGGATGTTACTTCCTCCTAGAATCAGCAGCCTGGCCAGTGATGTCTCCTCCTAACGCCAATATATATTGTCTTTTCTGCAATTTCTGTTTTATAATTTTATTTTGGAAATCTCATACTGGAGTTGAGATGTCCTTGCCAATCGAGAAAACCCAGGACCGTAATTAAACAAAATCTTTAGATAGAGCTGAGCTAATTTTAACATACTATAGTTGGAATAACCAAGTTCCCTTTGATGATGTTCTACCTCGATATTAGCTGCTTTAACTCTATGCTTAAAGGTAATTGCTGAGATATAAACAAAGGAAGTTTTATCCTTAATTATTTTCTGAACCAAATCTCCCTTTAAGATCCGAAAACTGCTAACCTTAATTCCTGAAGGCTTATTAATCATCAGATCAAAAAGCAGATCTCTTAAGACGCCGCCCCAATACCTATATCCTTGATCTTTCTTAATGGGCAGTGCCGGCAAACCATAAACCACATCATAATCATCCAGAATTTTAAGCCAGAGCTTGGCTATCTCCTCCGGCGGATTCTGCAAATCATCATCCATGATCACCGTATATTCCCCAGTTACGTGGTGCAGCCCGCACATCAGTGCATTTTGTTGGCCGTAATTTCTCTTTAATTGAATGATCTTAACTCTCGGATCATTCGTATGCAGCTCCATCATTTTGCTAAAACTGTCGTCTTTACTGCAATCGTCGACCATAATAATTTCTAAATCAAGATTTAGTGTTTCAAAGGTTTCTTTAAGACGATGATACAGCATTTCCAAAGTACTCCGACTATTGTAGACAGGTACAACAACACTGATCTTTATCATCATAACGCTCCGATTACTGCCTCTACAATATTCAGGGTATGTCCTATCTCCAATTCCGTCATTCCCGCATAAAGAGGCATACGAAGCAAACACATGGCCGCTTTCTCGGTAATCGCTAAATCTTGAGGTTTATAACCCATTTTTCGACCCATAGGAGAACTATGTAAAGGTAAGTAATGGAAAGAAGCCGCCACGCCTCTGCTGTTTAGTGCTGTTAACACGTGATCTCTCATTTCTTCCGTGTTGAATACAACCCAAAATATATGGTAATTTGGATCACAGGCATCAGGAATCCTCATCATTTTAAGTATTCCACGCTTTTCATACTGCTCAAAAAAATTTCGGTAGATCCCGTATACAGCTTTCCTCTTATCCTTTATTTCCTCCATATCCTCAAGCTGCGCCAATAAGACGGCCATTAACAGATCGGACGGCGAATAACTTGACCCTGTATCAATCCAGTTATATTGATTCACATCGCCGCGCAAAAATTGACAGCGGTTTGTGCCCTTTTGCCTGATTATTTCTGCCTTTTCTCTGAGTAGAGTGCTTTCCAGATTGATCAGTAATGCGCCGCCCTCACCACAGGTATAATTCTTCGTGCCGTGAAAGCTATAACAACCAAAATCTGCGATTGTTCCAAGATACTGCCCTCGATACTTAGCGTTAACTCCTTGAGCCGCATCTTCTATTACCATTAAATTATGATCCCTGGCAATAGCTATGATTCTATTTAAATCGCAGGCTACCCCGGCATAATGTACAGGTATGATGATTTTAGTCTTTTCCGTAATCTTTCTCTCGATGTCATCCGGTTCAATATTCAAATTATCTGGATTGACTTCAACGAAAACCGGCTTTGCCCCTCTTAATATGACAGCATTTGCAGTCGAAGCAAAGGTAAAAGAAGGCATGATTACTTCGTCTTCAGGTTCCAGGTCAGCTAAGCTTACTGCCATCTCCAGAGCATGTGTCCCGGATGTAGTCATCAAGACCTTTCTAACATGAAATGCGTGTTCAATAAATGCCGAGACCTGTTCCGTATAATAACCGTCTCCACTTATTTGACCTCGTTCCAAAACATCCAGAATATATTCCTTTTCTTTTTGGGAAAAATACGGTTTGTAACTTGGAATATTCATTAAGACTCCTCTATAGCCTCATCATCGGCGAGTTAAAATTGGTCTTCTATAGCATAACAATTTATTAATTCTAACATTAACTGTTTGACCGAACAAGAGCAAGTGAACAACCTGCTCTTATAACTCTCATTGATACTTCAAGAATGCGATTATCTTATCTGCAAGATTGATAAGGGCATGCCCAGCCCCTGGCAGAACATTAATATTTGCATGTGGAATTATATTTCCTAAGCGTTTAGCTGTCTTTGATGAATGAAACATTATATCTTTTTCGCCTAAAAACAGTATAACAGGCATGGTTAATCTCTTTAATTCACTGTCAGAAAACAATGGTATCACTTCACGGCGGAAATTAAAGTTTTTCCCTATTAGTTTTTGATATTGTAACATCTCGTCAGGTATAGTCTGATTTCCGTTGACCTTCTTGTATAATCGTTCCATTCCTTTTTCCCCTAAAATCATATGGGCCATGGATTTAAAAAGAAAAGAGGTTCTTTGCGGTCCGATACCCGCAGGGCAAAGCAGCACAAGTTTATCCACTTTTTCCGGATAACTCACGGAAAACTTAATTGCCAGCCATGCCCCCAAAGAAATACCAATAAGGCTTGCTTTTTCTATGGATAAGGCCTTATAGACATCATCAAGCCATTCTACAAAGGCAGGTCCGCTGAACGGTAGTTGATTTTCTGCACTTCGGCCCGGCTCTCCCGGCAGATCAACAGCATACACGCGATGATTACGGGAATATTCACATGCGTCGCTCGTCCACATAACAGAGTTCATCGCACTTCCGTGAAGCAGGATTAAGGGTGGTGCATTTTTTTCACCGCTAGCGATAATAAAAGTGCTTCCATAACGTGTATCCACAGTTAACTTCTCATTGGGTAAAGTCCAATGTTCAAGTAATGTATCGTAGGATCTTAAAACCGCAGCTTTCCCTTCTGGTGACTTAAAAGCAAGTTTTGTCTTCATTGTACTATTCTCCACCTCAATTTTAGTTGATTAACCAGTTTTCAGCTTCTGCAGTGTTGTTAAATACTCTGAAATCATTGCCTTTCTTGGATTCAGCAAGCAGTTCTTTAAATTTACCGGTAATTTTCAATTCTTCCTGTAAAACGACCGCAGTCTTCACGTGATAGTTCACGAGCTTTTGCAAGATCATTCCAGCTATGCCTGTTTTGAGTTTGAATAAGTCTTCAGCCACGGCTTCCGAATGGATCAGTAATAGATTGGTATTGTTTTCACCGCAAGCGGCAATCAGGTTCAACACATCCTGCTCCCACTGAATCGGGGTCTCTGCCGAAAAGCATTCAATATATTTCTTTTCGTTCTTTTCTATAACTCTATAATTCATTCCGTTCGTTTTCTCCTTGCAGTCACTATCGATTACCTTGCGTATTTTTTCTAGCCAGGTTAATTCATTTTCGTAGGATGAAATGACATTTTCCTGAATCATATCCCATAAATAGACTTCCCGTGAGGTCCTAGCAGGAGAAAAAGTACCCCTGCGTTGTTGTTCCTTTTGTAATAAGATTTGCATCCTGATTTGGTTCTCATATCCAGATAACAGGGTATTTAATTCGTCTGGCTGGAGCTGATCCGCCCATGCAAGCTGAATAAGAAAGGGCTTCTTGCATTCAGGAGGTTCCGGAGAAGAGATTACCCACTCTTTTAACTCAGCCAATCCTTCTTTGGTAATTGTATAAATCTTTTTCGAGGGAGAGCTTTCCTGATGTCGAACCTCATTCGTAACTAAACCTTCATCAAGTAGTTCTACCAATGATTTATATATTTGATTATTGTTTCCGGACCAATACATGAAAGGTGACTCTTGAATGATTTTTTTCAGGTCATATCCGGTTAAAGGTTTGCTACTTAGAATTCCTAAAATTGCAAATTTGATGGACATTATTATTCTCCTTTATCCGCGTTATCATATGTTATTAATAACATATGATAACGCGGATGTCAACAATTATAAGTTACATAGACGTACTGATTGGGTTTATAGGTTGATATCGTTTGCTTATCACGCTTTTTTAAGATCTTTTTCTGTAAAGCCTATTTTTGTGTCTCATTAACGAGCGGCAGCATCTTTTCCAGCTTTAAAAAAGGGCAAAAAAATGGGCCAAAAATACACTTTTTTGGCCCATTTTTTCCCTTTTTTACTCGAAATCCACTACACATAGTGGTTGACCTGCCTTATTTATCCTTTGTATCACTATTGGTAGTGGCAGAGCTTTAAAGTTCGCTCGGGAAAATAATTTCGGTAGCTGAACTCGTATTCCCTTTCGCATCTTTATATTCGATAAAGAGTGAAGAAGATGGAATAGTGTCTCCTAACATTTTCAGGATTGTATTGTTGCCGCCCGGATTGGTTCTGGTCTCGGCACTGCCATCTATCGTCAGTACGATATCCTTCACATCGGACGGGACATGCCATATTGCAAACCAGTAATTATCAAACGTCGGGTGATAATAGAATTTAACCTTGCCTGTATCAAAATCCTGTTCTGCGTCAAGTTCCAGTTCGATATCCTCACCGTTATTTATTGGCATCGGCGGGGTAATATCGATAGCCGTTAAGGTTACCCCTGATTCGGTCAGATTATCTCCTGAATAACCTATCACTTGGCTCGGATCTATTGAAACTGCGGGATACATATCTATATCATAATCAATAGTGGTGTTACCACTAAGTGCAATCGTAACTTCAGTATCACTTACTCTAGTAACCGTACCTTTACTTACGCCATCCGGTAAATTTGTAACCGTAAACATATCTTCATTGAGAGGGTCCACAAAGGTACTGCCATCAAGTGTAACCGTTATAATTTCACCATCTTCCGCACCTTCTGTAATTTCACCGTCGTCACTAACGGATAAGCCCACAATATTCTGGACTACTGTCGCATCGGAGTGCCCCCCGGCTTGCACTGTAATTGTATGAGAACCCGGGGATAGTAGCCATCCATAAATGAGAATCTCCCCTTCGTTTATTTCATAGTCCCATTCTTCTGTTAATGTATCCTCACCATCTTTTACAGCCGTAATCGCGTTACGCCAAGTCTCATCATCCGTGAAGGTAATCGAAATGTCTGCTGTTGTGTTATTGCTCGTGCTGTCAGCGGTTAATACAGGTGGTTGGGGATCCTCAGAAACGATATCTATTCCTGCATTGTCGTCAATCTTACTTTTGTTCAGCCCATTCGTATTATCGACATGAGGTGTCAAACTGAAATGGGAATAGACTATCACTATGACATCATCCGTGTTTCCGTCTGGGCTGCTGCTTCTCATAGCAAGCATTTTGGATCGTCCGGATGACGTTAAATTAATGATTACTGTATTTGTTCCTATAGGTCCATCGCTTACTGTATAGTCGGTCCCGTTATAGGACAGCTCCACAACTTCGCTTCCAGATGACCACACTTGTCCGTCATGTGCATATCTTACACGGTAATCACCCGGAGCACCAACATTCGTAATGTCCTGATTAAAGGTTAGGGTGAACTTATCATCGTCTTCATCGGCCAGCATGCCGTTGTCATATTCTACCGACATCAGTACTGCGTCAACAGGCACATTATTGGTTACACTCTGGGAAGCAAAAGTTGCCAGTGCGCCGTTATCAGCTGCTGCAATCGTACCGGCAGTATAGTCTACAGTAACTGTCTGTCCGTTCGTAATATAGCTGGTCAGGGTAAGTTCAATAATCTTATTATCCAGGTTATTTAGTGCTGCAGCTGCTACAGTATTGGGGGTATCATCTGTCTGAACTGTAAAACTTTCCTGCTTACCTGCTGGATCTGCCATATTCTTGTCGAAGGTTAGCAGGATTTTATCACCCGCTGGGCTGGTTTCAGCACTTACCAATAGGGGGGCTGCAACTGGTGGTGTTACTGGTTCTGAAGTATCCCCGCTATCATCATCGCTGGTTGGCAATTCTGGTGGTACAGAAGGAGTATCCTTTATATTTGTTCCATTGATTCTTCCCCCACCGCTTACTTTAGCACCATCGGCTTTTGCTTCCAGCCAATAGATACTTGCGGAAGGAGGAACAATGATATTATTTGCTTCATTCACTTCGAAGTTTGATACTCGTGTATTCTCTGCCAAAGCAATGCCAGCTTTGCTATTTGAGATTATAGATTTGAAGTATCCCTCTAACTTTACAATATCATTATTATTCGCTTTATCCGCAATCACTAAATTTCCGATTACAGAACCCGCGTCCGCTATAACGGTCGCAGTGCTATTGATAACCACATTAGTTTTAAATTCCCCTGCTAAATTGACAGTAATAGGCTTTTTCGCATCAGCAGTAACAGGACCAAATGTTGCTCCATTATTTTTCAGGGTGGCGTCGGAAGCTACAACCGTGCTTTTTATATTGGTTGATCCTTCCGTTACCACGACCACAGGCTTTTGGCTTGCTACGGTCAATTTATCAGCTTGCGTATCCGTGATCTGAATACCACGTTTCGCCCCATTTTGTACCACAATATTTTTAGAGATTACTCCTTCCAAAGAAGCATCAAAACTTGTGCCAGCAGAACTCCCTGAATCAGGATTGACGAAGATCGTACCGTTTACGGTTACGTTCTTTAAGACAACTCCCGAACCAAGGATAACTAAGTTCTTATCAAATGTCATATTTTCGACTACGATGTTTGATCCTGTAATTACCGTGTTACCAGAAATGCTTTCCTTCGCATCAGAGTTTGTTGCAATACTGAAGGCTTTGATCAATGGTTCATGCACTTGATAATCAATGACGGCTTCCCCGCCTAATAAAACTACATTGTTTACTGCTTGCTCTCTATTAATGTAGTCAACTGTACCACCAGGAATGGATTCTTTCGCAGAAAATACAATTTCTGCTCCCAAGGACGCCGCCAAAGCCGCGCCTGCTAATGAGTTAACTAAATGCTCATTTTCTCCATTGGCTACATAGATTTTGTCAGGTCTAAGATTGTCTTTAAATGCATTCAGTACTTCGAGATTGGTTTCATAGCGAGTTGCTCCGCCCAGACGCTCCGCATTCGGAAGCGAGCTCTTTACTGAATCTGATATGACACCCGTGCCACCAATTACGAGTGATCTGGACAATTTATTCTGATTGAAGAAATCCCGAATCACTTTCGGTACTTGATTCCCGTCAGTTAGTAATATGGGCATACCTTGTGCAGCTGCAATAGGTGCTACGGAAAGTGCATCTACATTAGCATAACCATTCGCAATTACGACATCGGAGAAGCCTTGCGATTTCATCAGTTCTTTGGCAACGTTGACAGCGGTTTCATATCTGTCCGTACCGCCCAGCCGATGAACCGTAATCCCCATCTCTTCGATCTCAATAATGGCTTGTTCTGAAATAACCCCTGAACCACTGGTTATGTAGACATCTTTAATGCCCAGGCGCTTGATTTCCAACTTTGTTTGTTCATTTAAATTATCCGTCCCCGTATACAGGATCGGAGCTGATTTGGCTTTCGCCAGTGGTGCCGATGTCAACGCATCTACTAAATTTTGATTATTACCTGAAGCGATTATTGCGGTATCGGCGGTCTGCCAGCCTGCCTTTGAGATTTCAACAGCCGTATTGTAACGGTCTTTACCCCCAAGACGGTCAACTTGCAACGTGCTTGCCCCAACTGAAGCTGAAACTTCATCAGCGGCAAAGGCTGGAGGGTGTGATAGCGGTGTTACTGCCAGCAACATAATCAACGTTACTGCTAATACTTTGTTGAATACTTTTAAACCCATTCTCTTCTTTCTCCTTTCAAATTCTACTTCATAAACTGGATTTGATTTAATTTTCTATCCGACTTTCGCGAGGATATTTTCTAACTTCTCCTTCACCACCGGATACAAGAGATATCCATAGGCACCTATCTCATAAGCTTCTAGGGCGTCGTACTCGTCTTCAGAAAGAAATACAATCCTGGAATCTACTCCGATTTGTTTGACCATTCTCGCTGCTGTCAAACCAGGGATCTTATCCACCCCCAAACGAATGAAACATAAATCAGGCAGTATTTTTCCTACCTGTTCAATGAATGCGATATAATCCTCAAATACATTTACCGATTTGATTTTTATGTCCTCACGTAAACATTGAACCATTGCGTTTCGACATTCACTGCCTACATCAAGAAGAAAAACTATCAAACGGTCACCTCCCGCTTGGATAGAACTTACGTTGATCAAAAATTGAATCTTTCTGATTCTCGATCTTATCTTACAACTCATATTTCACCAAAATTTCACCAAAACCACTAAAAATCGCATAATACGAATAGAAAAACCCATCTTTCCATCACTTTTGACAGAAATGTGGGTTTCACTTTTATGATCATGGTTAATTCAAATATTGAATTATTTTATGGTTCTAACTAACTCATGTAATTTTTTATCCGGTTGTATCCCTAATTCTTCATGTATTAGTTTGGTATAAGTATTGTAATGAAGGATCGCTTTGCTGCTATTCCCCGTTTCCTCATACAGCTTCAGCAAAAGCTCCGTAGTTTCTTCATAATACGGATTTTTATGATATGCCTTTACGAGATAATTCTCAGCTTTATCCCACTTTCTTGCTGCTTTTAGTTCCTTTGCCAGTTGAAGGAGACATCGCAGATGGAGGGAAGATAATCTCTCCCGCTCCAAGTCAGCCCAAGGATAATATTCACCTTGAAGATAGTCTCCTTGAAAAAGGATTTCTATTTCTTCAAGTTGTCCTAGGTTACTGTTATCATGACCTCTTGCAAATTGGTTATAGTATTCTACATCGAAATCTACAGGTCCAAGTTTTAAATTATAATTCCCGTCAATACTGATGAGGTTTCGTCCAATCCCATATTCCTCCAGAGCCTTGCGAATATAGTAAATACCATTATACAGCTGTCGAATAGCCTTCTCCGGATCATCCTCCGCCCATAGCGCATCTAACAACTCTTCTTTTGATAGGTTACGATTACGGTGATGCAGAAGGAATGCGAAAAGCTCCCGCGTCTTTTCCGTTCGCCATTTGATGGGTTCCTCACCCCGCCAGGAGATTTCAAATTTTCCAAGACATTTGATCATTAAATTCTTTTTATCATTGATAGGAATAGTTCCATACTTATTCATGATTCGTTGCATTGTGATGTAAAAGCGGTCTTCGGTCAGGGGCTTTAACAAATAATCAAGCGTATATAATTCAAAAGCCTGAATTGCATAACTGTCATAAGCGGTAACAAAAACAATGTCTACCTTTTCGCATAAATCCATAAATTTGGAGGCAGCGTCTATCCCCTTGAGCTGGGGCATATTAATGTCTAAGAAAATGATTTGCGGCTGAATGCTTTTAATTTTCTCTAAGGCAAGCTGCGGATCCGTGAACTTATCTTGAATCGTAATTACAGGATAATCCCGAAGGAAATATTCCAGTTCTCTTAGTGCAGGTCTTTCGTCATCGACTAGTACGGCTTTAATCATCTAATTTCTCCTTGAAATATCCGATCTAAAATTTTTCTATTTCTGTTTCTTGCTTATTCTTTTCGTATTTCTCTGCTGTTCTCGGCTTTCTGAGTTCCTTTTGATTTTCTCTGCTTCTTCTCTTTTATTCAGTTTGTCATATTTGCAATATATTTATTTCTATATGCAAAAGGCTAATGCCTTCTTAATTTCCAATTTAAGAAAATATTATTTTTTTAAATATTAACGCATTACAAATCGCAAATACAGGAATAACTTTGATTCGTGTCGAAATGGCAACTATCAATCACGATACAGTTAGGCGGATAGTAATGGCAAACCGGCACGATTACAAAATCATTCTTACGACTGCAATCATTATCCTTATATTTATTGTGCTTGTCTTAATTTCAGTATTGGATAGCAAACCTCCTTTCAAGCCCCAGGCCAATAAAGGAATTTTGAACCTTTCACAAAACGATTTTAAAGAGTACGGCAATCTGAAGCTTGATGGAGAATGGGAGTTTTATTGGAATAAACTTATATCTTATCAGGATCCGCTGTCCCAAACTCCCGATTTATATGCGGACATCCCCGACACCTGGAATGAGTATTCCCTCCATGGTGAAAGACTTTCCGGGGAGGGATATGCTACCTATAGACTTCACGTGGTTACAGACCTTGCACCAGAAACCACATTAGGCTTAAGAATTTATACTTTATCTAGTGCCTATAACATCTTCATTAATGAAAAAAAGGTGGCCTCCCGGGGAAAAGTTTCAGCCAATCCCGCTGAAGAAACCGGGGAATATGGGCCGCAGGCCATTTTTTTCAGTATTCCGGATTCGGAGTTTGATATGATCGTACATGTATCGAACCACCAGTATGCCAGAGGGGGGTTCTGGTACGGTATGTTTCTTGGATATCCCGAGCAGATCATGAGTCTGCATGAAGCTCTGATAACCAAGGAATTTTTTTTAATCGGGGCCTTGCTCATGATTTCCCTATTCTTCTTTGCCGTATATTTTTTACGCAAAGAACTGCGCTACACACTGATCTTTGCTTTTCTATGCTTATGGGTTAGTCTTTTAGTCGATATGGTGGGCCAATTCGTCCTGCTCAAACTATTCCCCAGTCTTTCTTTCAACACTGTTATTTTGTTTTGGTATTCATCCACGGAGTGGGTGCTGTTCTTTTTAATCTGGTATGTACATGAACTTTACCCCTCAAAGTTTTCTCGTCTCGTTCTGAAGGTTTCATTGATTTATGCCTGTATAAGCCAACTGCTGTTTGTCCTGACCCCTCCGCTCTATTACACCAGGTCTGGACAAATAACCAATTATTTAGATATTGTACTTGTCCTATGCAGCATTATTATTGTTGGGATCGGAATCAAAAAAAATCAAAGCGGCGGTTGGCTGAATATTCTTAGCATGATGGTCGTACTTGTAACCTATATCCATGATATCGGTTACTGGACCAATATCATCAGAACACCTTTCGGTGAGATTTTTTACTTTGGATTATTTTTATTCCTGTTCATTCAATTGGTTATCCAGGCCCAAAGGATCAAGTTATTCCATGAACAAAAAACGGCTGCGGAACTACAATTCTTACAAGCTCAGATCAAACCGCATTTCTTGTACAATGCCCTAAATACCGTTATTTCCATTTCCCGTTATGATATCGAGCAGTCCCGAATTCTATTAGCTGATTTCAGTAAATATTTGAGAAGAAGTTTTGATTTTGAAGATCTTAGCCAGTTTGTGCCGCTCAGGCATGAAATAGAGCTGGCTCAGGCTTATACAGCCATAGAAAAAGCACGTTTTGAGGAACGTTTAGAAGTGGTTTTTAATATTCCTGACAATCTGGAAATCAGAGTCCCGGTTCTCATTCTGCAGCCTCTCATCGAGAATGCTGTCATACACGGGATACTGCCCAAATCCGAAGGAGGAAAGATTCAGGTAAGTATTACAGAAAAAGAAAATGGATATGTCTTCACCGTAAAAGATAACGGCGTTGGCATGAATCCAATCATTTTGTCCCTCAAAAAGGACTCCGAGTTGAAAAAAAGCGTCGGCTTACATAATATTGATAAAAGATTAAAAAATATCTTCGGTTCAGGGTTGGAAATCACCAGTACTCCGGAAGTTGGAACGCAAATAAGCTGGTTTGTTCCGAAAGCAACCATTCTTTAGCACCATAAGAGATGGGGAGTAAAAACATTTCTAAAGAAATTAAAAGGTGGTATACTTTTACATAATAGAGGAGGTGTTCTTTTGGAAAAGCAATTAAATTTACTTTATTTCAGCCCCACTGATACGACAGCGAAGATTGTGCAGGCAGTGGGAAGTGGTATTGGTGAAAACGTTAGCGCAATCGACCTCACTTTACAAAAGGACAGACAAAAGGACCTTGTTTTTGGCTGTAATGATTTAGTTATCGTTGGTGTACCTGTATATTCTGGTAGAGTTCCGGAGTTCTTAATCGATTACTTTGAAAAGGTAAAAGGCGATCATACACTGGCTATATTTATTGTTGTTTATGGAAACAGAGGCTATAATGATGCACTTTTAGAATTAAAGGATACTTTTGAGAAAAAAGGCTTTATTGGAATAGCTGGCGGCGCATTTATCGGTGAACATTCCTATACCACAAAAGTAGGGACAGGCAGACCGGATCTTGAAGACTTGACAGTTGCACGAAATTTTGGCAGGGACATTCAAGCAAAATTAAAGGGTATTCACGATTATGCGCAAATCAAAACACTCCATGTCAAAGGGAACTTTCCATATAAAGAGCGAATGGGAATCAGAGTGGTCCCGGTTACGAATGATGCGTGCATAGAATGCGGGGTGTGTGCAGAACATTGTCCAATGTATGCGATTGATTCCAGCAGCTTCAGAGATATCGATGCAGATCTATGTTTAAAATGTTCGCGTTGCATAAAAAGATGTCCCGTATCTGCCAAGTCTTACAGTGATGAGAAGTTTAATAAGATGATTCAATCATTAATTGATAACGTCAGTACGGTACGAAATGAACCGGAACTTTTTATATAGACTCAAATATATCCGAAAGTCACAAGACCAATTGTTCAGGGTTATGGGTATTACAGGATTTCTACATACCCTTCCGCTCCATTGACCCGAATTCTTTGCCCATCTTTAATCAGCCTGGTAGCGTTCACTACTCCGACTACTGCGGGCAAACCATATTCGCGGGTAATTACCGCGCCATGCGACATCATACCTCCGACCTCGGTAACAAGTCCTGAAATTCATTGAGATGAAGAATTGAATTGCGTGACGGTCCATATGCCGCTGGTGCTTTTTGATTAGCATTCACTTAACGTATCCACTTAATTAGCATCCTTTTTATAGTTCTTCTTCCACATCCTATTGAACATCATTGGGGCGAAAATCGTTATCCAGATTCCGATAATCACGTACCGCAAGAAATCGGCCATAAGTGAAGCCCCGCATGATTCCTTGCTAATGATTTTAATGGCAAGCAAAAAATAGTCATGGTCATGCCGCCCGCCACGTCGGCAAGTGTATGCACCCCTATACCATAAGATGCGGGAATAATTAATCTGTAATGACAGGCTGGTATTGTGCCAGCCTGTCATTTTCGTCTTGGTTCCGTCACCAAGTTGCCCGTAATCATCGTCTCCCCAGACTCTGACTATTCCCCGGTATTAATCCAGTTTGCTCCAAAAAGTGTTAAAGGCTGTATCCTCCACTTTGAAGAAGATATCGATGTTATTCAGGTACACGTACCCGTCCCTAAAAAGTCTTAATTGGAGTCCGCTGCCATCTTTCAAGATAAGATAGATAAATTTCTGACCGTTAGGGCTTTGATCATCAAACAACTGCGGCAGACTTTCCTGCTTGTAAGGAACGGAAAGGTTAAGGGCCTCAAGAAAACGGCTAACGCCCTCAAGGTCGGACAGTTTTTGATAATTTCCTTTCCCGTTGTTCCAACTGTCAAAATCTTCATAGGTCACCGTTATTATATTGCCCTTCAGCTTGAACTTTTCAAAAATATCTTTCCCGGATCTCACGGAGATATCATTCAGGCACTCAAAAATCTGGGCAAAAATCTCCCCGTTGTTTCTGTCCAGTGTCATGATGCGAAAGCCCGGATCATAGCCTTTCACCGTAAAGACATCCTGCTCTCCGACTGTGGAAGCGAACTCGACGGCATAATCATCCTGTTTACTCCATTCTGTGAGGTTCGCTTTGGTAGTACCCAGTTTCTCTCCGAGCAGTTTTTCAGCATTATCCGGATTGATCTGAGCACCGTTATCCAGGTAGATTCTGCCTTTGTAGACGATAAGGGGCATCATTTTTGCAGCGATCCCCGTGTTCTCCTGTATTGTAACCTTGGGGATATAGACACTGGGATTCTGACTGATGTTTCCGGCAAAAATTGATACCCCAATCACGATGACAAGTCCGGCAGCAATTGCGGCCAAAGGTTGAACAGCCAGCCTTCTCTTCGGCTTCCTCTTCAACTTTTCGGATAATCTATCTTTCGTGTTCTGATCAGGTTCAATCTTTCCAATAACCCGCTTTAATTCAGATTTATTCATTCCTCTTCTCCTTCCAGCTCAATTTTAAGAAGCTGCCGTCCACGCTGCAACCGCATTTTGACTGCGGATTCCTTAAGATTAAGAATCTCTGCAATTTGTTTCACGGAATAATCCTCAAAATAATACAGGTGAATGACTGTTTTGTACTTGACAGGAAGTTTAAGAATCTCCCGGATAATATCCAGATCCTGAGGACTGTCGTAATATTTTTCGATATCCTCCATTTTCTCGACGCGTTTATGCCATGCACTGCGAAGGATATCCTTACAGAAATTGACCGTGGTTCGAATGAGCCACGCTTTTTCATGCTCCGCGTCATAAAATTGCGGGGATTTGTGGAGCAGCCTGTAAAAGGCTTCCTGCATTGCTTCTTCGGCATCGTCTTTGTTTCCAAGATAAATCATTGAGATTTTAAACAACAACCTGCCGTATAAATCGTATGTTCCGGAAAAATCGCGATTCGACTGTTGCAACAGTTTTTTCATTCGTTCAAACCTCCTATTATCTTAGAAACGATTCGGAACTGCAAATGGTCACATTTTTCTGGGGTAGAGGTGACAAAACATGCTGCCATTAAAAAAAGACCCATTTACCAGAAGGATCTTTCAGGAAATATAACTGTTTTCTCCCTCCGTCCCGTTCCGCAATGGATACAGGCGTAACAAATTAAATGGTTTCAATGAAAGGGTGCAGTTCGAATGATACTGCCATACCATATTCTAGCAGGATTTTGACTCCCTAACTTACGTATGACCTATATTCAAATGCTGTTATGCCATAGATGCTTTTAAAATGCTTATTTAAATGGGTTAAATCAACAAAACCACATTCTGCTACGGCCGAATAAACATCCTTGTTTTTTTCTATTAACTGCTTTGCTCGTTCCACCTTGCAGTTTAGAAAATATTGATAGGGTGAAATTCCAGTAGTGGTTTTAAACATTCTAATAAACTGAAATTTTGAGATATCAAGTTCTCTGCAAATGTCATTAAGTCTGAGTACATTTTCCAGGCTACAATGAATCATATCCTTTGCTTTTCGGGTTAAATCATTATCTTTCCTGAAACTCATCCAAAGATTGGGCTGAGTAAAGCTATCCGCAAGAGATAATAGCAATTCACTGGACAATGCTTCATCTTTTCCGCTTAATATGGCACAAGAAAGGTTTAATATTCTTTGTTGAAGCCCATGATTATACACAATTGGCGAAGAGAAGCGGACGATATCCTTCTTTCCAAGAATCTCTAAGAACAGTTTCGGTTCAATATATACCATTACGTAATCAATACCTGTCTTATCATGGGCCATACCGTCATGCGGTTGTTCCGGATTAAAAAGCATAACCCCGTTTTGATAGGATGATTGCAGACTACCGTCTAAGTTATACTCCTGAATACCTCGCATAGTTACACCTAATGCATACTCCTGGTGAGAGTGCTTTTTATATTTAAAATCTGTAAAGCTTGCAGACAACGCCGTAATACCGGCGGATTTTTTATATATAAATTGATTCATACGAATCACCTCATTATTAGTTCGACGACTCCAGATACCATTAGCCCAGAATAGACTAAAAATAATGCCATAATAATATTAACAGTTTTTTGATATCTCTGCAGAAACTTCTTGAACATGACACCAAAGAGAACCCATGTAACAAATGCGCAAAATCCAATAATGGTTATAGCTGCAGCAAATACTGCAAGTGCAGGCACAGCAGTATAATACGGCATGACAAAGCTTGGAATTACTGTCATGGTAAACAGTATGACTTTTGGATTGACAAATTGCATCAGGAAGCCAGATATAAAAGTAGAAGTTGGTGTCTCAGCCGACTCTGATACATCCATTCTGTATATTTGATAAGCAAGATAGAGCATATAAAAGCTGCCGATTACCTGCATAACAATCAAAATTTTCGGTATTATTGTTACAAGCATCGTATTCAACATAGCAGAAATACCAAGCAATAAACCAAAAGCAATCGTTGCTCCAGCCGTATATTCCAGTGCCTTTTTTGTCCCAAAATTATGCACTGTGGATAATATGGCGATATTCGTAGGTCCTGGTGTAAAAGTAACAATCACACAGTATATTAAAAAAGATGTAATATTCATGAAGCATACTCCAATGATAGTATTTTCATAATAATACATCTAAAAGATCAAGGCATATAGTATATTATTGCAGAGTTACAAATTTGTATTAAAAATAATGTTTCACCATTAACTAATCACCTATCAAATAAAATTTGATTGGAGCCTTCCTGAATATGAACCCAAACATCTCGAAAAGGAAACTGATCCGAAAAATATGCTTCAACTTTACTCTCATAACTGCCATTTAATACTGTTTCAATATCAAAAACAGGCCATTGTGCTAAATAACGCCGTTCCTCTTGGGAAAAGGTTTTATCCGGCAGGGCCAGATGCAATATAAACAGAGCAAGTATCAATAAAAACGGCAACATACCCCAGCCATTCTGGATAAGAGCAAGCTTTTTTTTGCTATTGATCCGCATATCAATCCTCCCTGTTAAAATCGAAAATATATAAAAGGGTTGTAGGTTGAAGCAACCATATAGGCCGTTAAAACAACCATAAGTGTACAACAGTACAGGTTTACTGCTAATCTGTAAATATTGCAGCCAATTCTATTTAATAATAATGCTTTAAAGAATAAGGCCAAATTCTGCGGCCCAGGTGAGGCGGCAAAGATACAAACAATATATAATAGGGCATAAGCTTGGAGCCTCCCAATTCCTTGGTGATCCATAAGCGCGTTTCCTCCCACTCCAAACATGATCCTCAGAAAACTCAATCCATCCGCCATGTTGTTAAATTCAAAGAACACCCAGCCTATAACAACCAACAACAATAAGTATATGTGACGGACAGCCTTGGGCCATCGTGCCATGCTTTTTAGCAAAAACACTTTTTCTATATAGATTAAAGTCCCAAAATAAAGCCCCCAAAAAACAAAATTCCAGCTGGCACCATGCCAGAGCCCAGTGAGAAACCATACGAAAAATAAATTGAGTATCAGTTTCCACTTACCGACACGGCTCCCGCCAAGAGGTATATAGACATATTCCTTAAACCATGATCCTAGGGAGATATGCCACCTCCGCCAGAATTCCGAGATACTTTGCGAACTATAGGGATAGCGAAAGTTTTCCTTGAAACGGAAGCCAAACATTTTCCCCAATCCGATGGCCATATCTGAATACCCGCTAAAATCGAAATAAATTTGCAAGGCAAAGGCAATAATCCCGACCCAAGCCATGAGCACTGAGATTTCTGTACCGGGCATGGCTTTGACTTCGGACCAGAGCAGGCCTATGTTATTGGCAAGAAGCACTTTTTTCGCTAGACCGCACAGGAAGCGGCGCATCCCAGCGTTAAATTTTTTAAAGGTCATGCTCCTGTCAGCTAATTGGGATTCAAGGTCTGCATAGTTAACAATAGGCCCGGCCACCAACTGCGGGAACATAGCAATATAAAGAGCAAAAAGAATCAGGCTTTTCTGCGCTTTTACTTTTCCCCTGTATACTTCAATAACATAAGATAGTGTCTGAAAGGTATAAAAGGAAATTCCTAGGGGAAGTGCCGGTGTTCCTAGCTGCAAACTCCAACCGCTCATGGATGCTAAGGTACTGATAATCAAGCCAATGTATTTAAAATAAGCGAGACAGCCTAAATTGAAGACCAGGCTTATGATTAAAAAAAGCTGCCTTTTTCGTTTGCTGGTATCATCTCTGCCTAAGAGAGTGCCTATCCAGTAATTAATCATTATGGAACTGCACATCAATAACACATAGACTGGTTCTCCCCAGGCATAAAAAAACAGGCTGGCAGTAAGCAGGACAATATTCCTAAAATGTTTTCCTAAGGAATAATAGAGAATGGCGATGACCGGTAAAAAAGCAAAGGTAAAAAGCAGACTGCTGAAAACCATAGGTCCACCACTGCTACATCAAGTTCGAAAGCTTCCCCAGCCACAGCGGATAGAATTCTTTTTTAAAATGAATACCATCTTCAGCATATAAATCTGGGTTTTCTTGTACTAATGCCCCTATGTCTATATAGTTGACTGACAAATTATCAGCTAATCCCTTCAAAATCTGGTTATATTCTTCTATTCTTTCATAGCGGGGCTCTTGCTTTAAGGCCTCCTGGGTTACAGGTGTTATGGACTGGAGATGTATTTTACTCTCGGGCAACTCTTCCTTTATTTTGTTAATCAGTTTGGTTAAGTCATTTCTGAATAATTCTTTTGGATCATCCACAGGCATGAGGATATCAATTGATCCCAACATGATAAAAATATTATCTGGTTTCTTTTCAACCAAATCAGCAATATCATCATAAGTAAATCCTGCGGTGGCTCCTGCCCCAGCTATTACAGATTCTCTTGGCAGGATTTCATTAATAGCAAAGCCTTCGATAATGGAATCTCCGATAAATACACTGTTCGTAAACTTAAACTTTACATCTTCTTCATTAGTTGTATTCCCGCAGGCTGTCATCCCTATCAGAAGAATACCGATAAGGAAACTAAAAAATATTTTTTTCATGTTAAGATGCCTCTTTTCTTTAATTTGATACTCAGATATTACAGCATTAACATGCAGAACAGGTGCAGAACAGATAAAGTTTAAATAATATTATTTAAAGGTTCGCTAAGTAAGGCAATAAATTACTTAAATTTCTTTAAACTCTATTGAAACAGGGAGTATTGTTAGCTACTTTAAAAGTAGTTTTACAACACTCCCTTTTACGACGGTAAAAATATTAAATTATTTGTAAAACTCATATCATACAATTTACTCTGCTTTATACTTGTCTTTTAAATCATCAGAACCGATCCCAGCCCCAATCATTAAAATCAGGGGGACAAAGTTCCAGAAGAATCCTCCACCAAAAGTAATCTCAAAACCCGTCAGTTTATTCACTAACAGCAACCCTAGCTTAATGGCCAGAAGGGTCACACCGGCTAAAAATATAAAATCAAATAGTAATTTAAGCTTAGGATGCGCCAATTGCCTGCTGTCTTTTATTACTTTCTGTTTCAAATGTTCATCACTCCTCAATAATTCATCAATGGTCAAACCAAAGAGGTCACTGATTGTGATAATGATTTCGATGCTGGGATAATTTTGCCCATTTTCCCATTTGGAAATAGACTGTCTGCTAACATAAAGCTTTTCAGCTAATTCATCTTGGGACCAACCCTGTTTTTTTCTCTCGTTTTTTATCCTCTCGGCGAAATTCATCTCATCAATTTCCTTTCTCAAGTTTCACTCCATTATTATTTGAGATTGTGACCTATATGTAAAGCAATAATTCATTGCATAACTTCGCAACCCAAGGTTGCTGGTATATGCAACTCTATGCTTTATGACTGTACCGACAGTGCAAAGAAAAAGCGGACCCCGTCCTTCGTATTTTCCACACCATAAACTGTGTGATGAAGCTCCAGTATTTCCTTAGATATGGAAAGTCCAAGACCCGTACCCGCTTTGGATGTCCGTGCCTCGACACGGTAGAATTGGTCCCATATCTTTTTTCTGTCTTCCTCTGATATCGGCTTCCCTTGATTTTCTACGCTGATTTCTGCTGTCTGTCCATCGTCTCTTACGGCAATTACAATTGCCTGTCCATTCTCCGTATGCCGGATTGCATTACTGAGAAAATTAGTAATCACGCGACTGATTAGTATTTTATGCCCCACTACCCTTTGAGAACCAAGTCTTAATCCGAGGGAGAGATTTTTCTCCTCTATTTGCTCAGACAGTGACCTGCATACTTCGGTAATCACTTTATCTATTTCAAAAGGAACCATTTCAGGCTTATAGGTACCGGATTCAAACTTAGCCAGATCCAGCATGTTGACCACCAGCAAGTCCATTCGCTGTATTTCTTCTTCCATGGCCTGAAAGTAATGTTCCCTTTTTTCAGATGCGATTCCGTCTTGTAAAATCGTCAGACAACTTTTCATAACAGCCAGAGGGGTTTTTAATTCATGAGATACCCCGGCAATAAATTCCTTTCGCGTCTTTTCCAGCTGTTTCTCTCGATCAAGATCCTGTTTCAACTGACCTATATACGTTTCTATCCGGCTCGACAGGTCATTGATATTTCCGGATAACTGACCAATTTCATCCCCGGAACCCACCGGCAGCTTTTCCGTAAAATCCATGTTGGCTATTTTCCCTGTAATCTGGTTGATGGCTATCAGCGGTTTCGCTAGCCACTTAGAAAAAATAAAAGCCAAAACTATAACACACAGAAAGGTAAGTCCAAAAAAGTAAGGATAGAATTGCCGTATAACCGCTATGGCTTCATCTACCGGCTGCAGAGAGCTCATCGCAAAAATATATCCCGATATCCCATTTTCAATAACCGGCTTAATGATTATCTTATATTGCGCAAAATTTTCTGTGGCCTTAAGTTCTTCTGTACCCTGAAGAGGTTTTGCATTATCAGACAACAGACTGGCTTGAAATTCTTTGACCTGTTCCAAAAAATAACCTTCCTGGTAAGGAAACGCTATATCCTCCCTGCGTTCTGGAAATACAGTTTTCGTTATCTTTCCCCTAGACAGGCCGGTTACCAGGTGACTATAGGCTGGGTCGGCCTGAGGACCATGTAGCTTGTTGGCAAGGTTTAAATTGATGACTCCCGCTGAATCAGTCTGGATCTGATAAGGTATCCTTTCATCTGCTATATTAACGGTGTCAATAATCACCTCATCGCCGACCTTCAATGTTGAGAGTACATCGGAAGAAAATTTTCCTGCAAAGGAGTACATTGGTATGCGCCAATCACCCTTAGTTTCATTCTCCAATGTCACGTCGATATAGTAATTTTCTACATCCCAGATACGTCCATAGTCATCCAATTTGGTAATCCAAACCTGGTTATTCTTATATAGTTCTCTGGATGCTGCTTCCGCTCCCTTTTCCGCTGCCAAGCTTAAGTATTCGTTCATATCCATTTTGAGAGTATCCGCTTTCTTATTGAGATAATATTTCTCAAAAAAGTAATTTTGCGTGATGCCAATGACTAAAAACATCGTAGAGAATAAGAGAGCTGTCAGCACAAACCATTTAAAAACAATACTTTTTTTCATAACTGTTCCTCTTCGAATTTATATCCCAAACGGATAACCGTAACAATACAGTTGCCTTTACTGCCCAGCTTAGCACGCAGGTTTCTGATATGGCTGTTCACGGTCTTTTCATCACCATAAAAATCATATCCCCATATTCTAGAGATTAATTGCTCTCTGGTAATGACAAGCCCTTTGTTTTGCATTAAGTAAGCGAGAATTTCAAATTCCGTATGAGTCAAATTAATAGTATTACCATCTGCAGAAACAAGTCTTGACCCCAGATTTATGACAATACCGTCGGCTGATATCAGCTTTCCATCCACAGTACCTGAGTTATTTTCAAGAAACCATTTCACTTTTGCCATTAAAATCCGGGGACTATATGGTTTGATCAGATAATCATCCGCTCCCAGCTCATATCCCAGCAGAGAATCATCCTCATCTGAACGCGCGGTCATAATGATTATAGGAATACTGGAATTTTTTCGTATTCTACGGCAAACTGACCAGCCGTCCAGCTTCGGCAGAACTATGTCTAGTATAACTAAATCAACAGAATTTGCTTGAAACAGCTCTAAAGCTTCTTTTCCATCTGCGGCTTCTAATACCTGATATCCATCCTCGATTAGATAATCTATTATTACTTCACGCAATATATCTTCATCTTCCACAACCAATATTTTTTTCACCCATACCTCCATCTGTGTCCTTACAAACTTAATTAGAGTTGTACTTTTTGCCCTTTCTTTGACATCTAAAGTCTAGAATATCAATTTGGGGATGATTTCAGATGTAATCTAACCTATTCTGTACATGGTTTCATAAACTTCCTGCCAAGTTTCTCAGCACTTCAATTATTGAACACAGTTAATGTAGCACGATTAATCATTTTTATTTTCCAAAAATATAATTACAGCTTCAATCAAACAAGATGCTAATTTTTGTACCTTTGCCTATTGTACTTTCTAATAAAATTTGCCCCCCATGAGCTTCAATAATCTGCTTAGATATTGCCAAGCCTAGTCCTGAACCCGAATCGGATTTACTGGTATTGGTCCCTCTATAGTACCTTTCAAATAAATTATTCTGATCTTCTTCAGATATCCCTTTACCGTTGTCTTCTATTTCTACGCATATCCCCTGCTTCTTGGATGTTCTGACCTGAACTGTTGTGTTATCAGGGTTATGGATAATCGCATTATAAATCAGATTTGAAAAAGCCCTTTTTATAAGAATTGGATCACAGCAGAAATTCATATTCTCTTCATCGGGTTCAAAGCTAATTTCCCTGAATTCATATTTGGGATTGTTGAGTATATCTATGATCACGTCTCTTAATAGTTCTACCAGATTTCCATCAGACTTATTAAGCGGAATCAAATCATTTTTAAGCTTTTGCGCAAGTTTTAGATCATCAAGAAGAACCTCCATGTAATTGGATTTATCCATAATGATTTGAGAGTATTTTTTTCTTTCCTCCACGGTTATCCGTTCATCATTATCCACCAGTAGTTCAATATACCCTTTAATAGAAGAAAGGGGTGTTTTCAGATCATGTGATATGTTTGTTATCCAGTCTTCCCTCATTTTTTCTATTCTTTTTCTTTCAACCTCGTTAGATTGGAGTACTTTCGCCATATGATAAAGACTCGTATAAACTTCCTTGTATAAGCCTCTTGTAGGATATTTCATCTGGAAATTCCCTTTGGACATGGCTGCAATACCATCTGTTATTTTAACAACAGGTTTTGCCAGCTTCCTGGCAAAAAGATATCCCAGAAGTAAAACCACAGGTAGCGTCAAGAGCAATGATACAATCTTGGGGCTGCTCTTTGGATTTTCCCAATCCGTCAAATAGCTAAAAGCGCTGTAAAGTATGCTGAAAACAGTTATTTTGGGTTTTGAAACACCCAGTACGAATGTCGTAATGGGAGATTGATCTGCTGAGATTTGAGCTTTCAGAATTTGCTCCTTTGTCATAATCTCCTTATCAATTTCCCCTTTATCAATTTGCACTTTTGCAATTCTGTTTACGATAGTTGTAGTAAAACCTTTATACATGCCGGGGTTTTCCTTCAACTCTTCAATATCCTCCGTGGTATAGCTTGCTTGTACGTAATGTGGCTTGTTATAGCTCTTAATTTCATTGCCATTACTATCAATAACCTGTATCCAGCTTTCACTTTTTTTCAACATATCCTGTGCATTCTGGTCAAGAGCAGTTTTTTTCTCCGCTCCCATAACTAGGGCAACCAGCTTATTAACGTCCAGAGTATTAGGACCGAAACTGACTATCATCTTAGCAGGGCTGTTTGCGTTGGAAGAAACATAATAATAGTATGAAGAAACAGCTGCACTGATAAAACTGGCAGCCCCTGCAATTATTAAGGTTGCCATAATAAACTGAAGTGTAAGCTTCCACTTCATCTTTAGCTCTCCTTTACAACCAGCTTATAACCCAGTCCCTTTACTGTAACCAGATATTGGGGAATCCCCGGATCATCCTCAAGTTTTTCCCTAAGATGCCGGATATGAACCATTATTGTATTATCATCACCCATATACTCTTCACCCCATATGGCTTCATAGAGTTTTCTCTTGCTCAGAATATGGTTGGGGTTCTTGGCAAGGTATAGAAGAAGTTGAAACTCCTTAGCCGTCAATTCAACTTCAGCGCCATTTTTCAGCACCAGTGACTTGCATTCGTCGATGATGATATCGCCAAATTCGTATGCACTTTTTGGGTCATCATTCTTTGGCTCATTATCAAGGTAATATTTTCTTCTGAGCTGGGCTTTAATCCTAAACGCTACTTCCTTGAGACTAAACGGCTTTGTGATATAGTCATCTCCGCCTATCCCCAGTCCCAAAAGTTTATCTACCTCCTCTTCCTTCGCAGACAAAAACAGGATGGGGACATATGTGAATTTTCTTAAACGACTGCAAACCTCAAATCCATCGATATCGGGCAGCATTACGTCTAAAATAATAATATCGGGATTTTCCCTTGAACAGGTATTTATACCATCTAAACCTGAAGAAGATTTTAAAATATTGTTAAAACCCTCTTTTTGAAGATACGTTTCTAAAAGATTCAACAAATCTTCTTCATCGTCAATGATTAATATTTTACTGTTGCTGAAATTAACATTCACCATATCAACAATTCACCTATCTCCAGATAATATTCCAAAGGGGACATTCGTTGTGTCCCCTGGAGTCAGATATTTTCTTCCAAATATTATTTTAGCCACAAAGGATAAGATTCACGCACCGGTAATATTATATCACCGGTTCCTCGGTTACGTTTGTTTTTCTTCTTTTTAGAATCTTCTCCATATAATACGTTATAATTGCAAATACAGCTATAATCGCCAGAAAATCCGATACTGTCTTGACGACATTTCTCTCTATACTCACTAATCCATTTTCTTCAATAATTTTAACAGGCTTTCGTTTTGTGCCTTCTGCAGCCTTTCCGGATACAGCGTCGGGATATTGCTCTCCATCTATAATAATGATCCGTTTACCATTCGAACCCTCTGCCAGATCTATCGCTTGAGAATCCATCATACTTTTCTTAAGTTCCAGTGCCTGTCTTTCCTCATTGCTTACGGTAAAAGAAGTTGCCCTGGTAAAAAAATCTATCGTATATACAGTATAGCATCCATAGATCAAAACAAGCACTACCATGCTTATGGCTGCATATTTCAATATCGAGTTTTGAGGTATATGGAATATTTTATTAAATACTGACATTGCCCAGTTCCAGTGCAAACCGACATGAACCCCCAGTAATAAGAGGGAAATATAGGATACGGCCACATGCAGCTTATAAAACTGTTGAGGATCACTCACATTGATATGCAGTGGTACAACGGTTGAAATAGCAAGTCCGCTATAAATTATAAAGCCCATACTGAATAGCAGAAGCACGTCTATCATGTATCCTATTCTTGATTTAATTGATATTTTTGAGAATATCTTCAGGGTAACCGCCTTCACCCATTTCCAGTTAAGCAAAATATGAACTATAAAGACAATGCTTACTGCCAAACCTGCGATTTCATGGAAACTAAGCCCTGTAAATAATCTTTTATTAAACAGGAATACAAAGACTACAGCCATTGCTATATCTAATAGCATTTTCAGATAATTTATTTTTTTCATGAATAGTATTTCCTCCATATATCATTTCTTGCTATCCTTCATTCACTTTAAATCATCCTCCTTAAGTCACCATATAGCCAACCTTAAGTTAATCTTAATTTTAAGGAAGGTAAATAACCCATTTTTTCACACAAAAAAGCAAAAAGAACTGT
Source organism: Gracilibacter sp. BRH_c7a (assembly GCA_001516055.1). Classification (GTDB taxonomy): domain Bacteria; phylum Bacillota; class Desulfitobacteriia; order Desulfitobacteriales; family Syntrophobotulaceae; genus Gracilibacter. The sequence goes on along the minus strand of LOEZ01000085.1, from coordinate 5,818 downwards.
CCCTTTTGCTTCACTTTAATTTTGAGTACCTCTGTTTTCCCATGATTCAACCTGATAAGCCACATAAAACAAACAGCCCTTTTTATAGCTTATCTGTCCCAATACATGAATTAGCACGTCTTTTACACGTTATATTTTTTCAAATTATAATAACAGTGACAGGCCAGCCTGCGTGTTTCTAGATTTGATGATACTATGTTAGCATTACATATTTTCCCAACAGCCAAATAAGCAGCTTTTCTCAAATAGGTATCCTGATGATCAAACAATGGCTTGATTTCACTTAACACTTAATTCTGCTTTGCTATGCAAATATTGTCTTGTATATCTATGTACTTTTGTTTTCTTTCCTCTTTTGTCAATTCATAAAATGCCATTGTTATTTACCTTCTTTATAACTTTGTCTATTCTCTTAATTTGTGATGCTGCCAATGAAGATTATACTTGAAATTGCACTGACCATTTCTTGAGCAGCCTTAAAATGCAACCCTTCATGATTGGAAGAGGGGCCTACATAAGCTATTGACCTGCATAAGGCCACTTTTTATGTTTTTTATAAGGTGCACCTATTTCTAATGTCATCTATTTTATCTCCTCAAGGGTCACTTTGTCACTGGAGCTCATCATAACCCTTATCTATCAAGGTTTATGCTCTTTTCAACTGGCAAACCGTTTCTGTATGCGTTGAGGAGACAAAAAAAGATGCCGACCGAAGCTGGTGGGACTTTGGCGGCAGTAGTTTAATTTCATATTTAATTAAGGTATTCTCTTCTTGTATCTACAGTGGCGTAGATCATAACCGTCTTCTTTTCCTTACTAAATTTATAAAATACAAGATGATTTACAATCAATACTCGATAACCCTGCTTTTTCAAGATTGGATATCTCGGTATACTGCCTGACTCCAGAAATGCATAGTCATATTATATCTATATATGACTATTTCATCAACGCTATCCCAATAATCGCAGCACAATCTGGGGTAGTTGATTGCTTTGAACAAGTACTGCCTGTGAAACCTGACTTAAAATAGTAGTCCTTGTAAACTGCATCATCTCCCTAGCCATGTCAGCATCTCTGATACGAGATTCTGCAGAAGTCAGGTTTTCTGACGATGCTTGTAAATTATTGGCAGTATGTTCGAGACGGTTTTGGAATGATCCAAGTTTGGCACGTTCATCCGAAACCTTCTCAATAGCAGTATCAATCGATTCTATAGCGGCGTTGGCCTGTGTTTGCGTAGAGACTTGTATACCATTGATACCAAGTGCCTGCGATCCCATATCTTCGATATCAATAAGCATGCTCTGACCGTCATTGGCCCCGATCTTAATATTGATTCCGCCGACTTCGCCGCCACTGCTGCTGTCTCCACTACTGCCACCACCGCCATCATCTGTCGCGGCCTGAATTTCGGTAAAAGAAGCGAAATCGGCATTAAATGCTGCAGCACCTGCTACACTCAGGGAAAAGTCACTCAATGCGTTGGCTGCTCCAGGTTGGCCGGTGATTTCAATGTATCCCCCAGCATTGATGATGGCTGTGCCTCCAGTCATTGTGCTGATAGCATTTAGCAAGTCATCTACTTCTTTTCTATTATCACTCCAATTAACGGAATTCCCGGCTGCGATGGAAGCATTGAGTGCTGCATTTGTACTTGATGTAAGAATGACACTCTTGCCGCTATCAGCGTAAAGTAATAAGCTCCTAGTTGCAGGTGATCCCGGTGAAGCACCCATAATATCTAGCAAGCCAATGGCACCATTCATTTCAGATGCGATATCTTGAGCTACTGTAAGTAGATCAGTACCCATTACTTCTGTCGGTAAATTTACCGTATAACTCGATCCATCGTACTCAAAAGTCAAAGTCTCAGTGTTTGAAAGATTTATATTCAGTGCTCCAGAGCCATCGTTTAGCGACGAATCTGTCATAAATGCTTGGGAACCAGTCGGCACCGCAATGCTCGGAAGGGCTACTCCATTTTTTTTACCGGAAATTACAATATTATCACCGAGTGGAATGCCGTAATCCACACCGCTGGAGTTTGCCAAAAGCACCAAATTAACCGTACCAGTTGCAGGTGACCCGCTCGAGTAAAATGGATTCGCCGCTTGCAGAATTGTCGGCAATGCTTCTCCGCCGCCACTGGAACCGGAAACAACTGAAGCACCTGGAACACGCTGGGAACCGTCAAGCAGTTTTATAGTATTGAACTGAGTATTGGTGCTAATTCTGTCAATCTCAGTCTCAAGCTGCGTCATTTCGCTCTGGATATTTTGCCGGTCAGCAGCCGTATTGGTATCATTGGCAGCTTGAACAGCCAGCTCACGCATACGCCGCAAAATGCCGGATGTTTCATTCAAGGCGCCTTCTGCTGTTTGCACTAATGAAATTGCGTCTTGAGCATTTCTTGAAGCTTGATTCAGCCCTCTTATCTGCCCTCTCATCTTTTCACTAACCGCTAATCCCGCTGCATCATCGCCAGCTTTGTTAATTCTTAAGCCCGATGACAATTTTTCAAGTGATCTCGAAGCCGCAGAATTATTAAAAGCCATTACACGACAAGCATTTAATGAAGACAGGTTATGATTGATTATCATATCTATTCCTCCCTGAATACCATCTCTCTGCATCCATGCACAATCCCGGTTGAATTCCACAATTATGTACCAAAATATATTTTCTATGAAATATTATATAATTATAGTAAGAATATAAATACAGGTTGGGTAAAAGCAACAGCTCTATGAGCAAAAATGACGATTTTTTTACGTGTTTTAGACAAATAAGCATAATGCAATGTCAAAATATTTCCGATATTTATATTGAAGAATAAAATTAAGTTGGTGATATAAATGCTAAATATTGCTATATGTGATGATTTGCATTCGGATAGAATGCAAATGGAAAAATTGACAAGGAGTTTTTGTATCGAAGAAGATCATGACATAAATATTATCAAGTTCGAAAACGGAGAAAAGTTACTTCATTACTTTGTTCATGAAAAGGCAGCTTTTGATATTGTTTTTCTTGATATTTATATGAGTGGTATCAACGGTCTAAAAAGTGCAGAACAAATTCGGAAATATGATTCTGACTGCAAAATAATATTTACAACCTCAAGTACCGAACATTCTTTGGAAAGCTTCAAAGTATTCCCATTCAATTATTTAGTCAAACCCATTACGAAAGCTATATTCAATCCTGTAGTTAAGAAAGCGGTAAAAGATATTAGCGAGGAAAAACAAAAGAGCCTTGCTATAAAAATCGGCTCTAATATCCAAACGATATTTTACAAAGAGATATTATTTATTGAAAGCAGGGCCAAAACAGTAAATATTAATACAATTGATCATGGAATTTTTTCAACTAAATCTAAACTGGATGATATCCAAGTTCAAATGAATGCCAAACGTTTTTTACGCTGTCATAAAAGTTTTCTTGTGAATATGGATTTTATTTCCAGTGTTGAGGATTATACTTTTAAACTCAGTAACGGCAAACAAATTCCAATAACACAAAGAACTTATGCGAGTGTTAAGAAAGTATTTTATGATTATGTAATGGATAAAGCAAATTTGAAGTAATCCTGATATTAATTTTGAAAGGTACTACGATATGTTGATATATGGGTTTTTTACAGCTATTTTTAACATTTTAACTACTCATGCGTTACTTTCAAGAAGGAAATCAATTCCTTACTGTATTGCAGCTTTTATCTTAAATACATTATTTGTGCTTGGTATCATCATTCCATCGATGAAATATATACCCAACCTGACTATCGTTAAGTATGTTGTTTTTTCCGCGGCTTTTTTATATGTCATTTATGTACACCTGGTATTTAAAGAATCCATTCAAAAAAAGATATTTACCATGTTAAGCATCTGCATTCTCAGCACAGTATCTCTTTATGTTGCCGTTATAACCATGAGATTATTTACTGGGACTATTGATGCAAATTATCATGATCACATTATCAATGGCTTCAGATTATTTCTTCAGCTTTTAGCCTTGGCAGCGATCCATTATAAATTGAAAACTCCATATAAAAAGACACTGGAATTAGTTCCTGATAAAACAATCAATTTTATGTCCTTATATCCTCTGACAGCATATTTGGTGCTGATTAACGACTATCCGACAACTTTTCCACATTTCAGGTATTTTGATCCCTTCTATGAAATGGTTGTATTTATCGTGCTTATAGTTTTAGGATACTTTCTTGTGTTTGAAGGAATATCATCAGCGTCTCAAATGGCAGCGCTTCAATATAATTATAAAATTATTGAAAATCAAGTTGAATCCCAACGCCAAAACTACAAAAGATTGAATGAGTCTCTTGAACAGCTTTATGCTCTGAAACACGACGTAAGGCATCATTTTTCTGCAATGAAATCTATGCTTAATGAAAAAAAACATGAGCAAGCTCTAGAATACATTGAACAATTTAACCAGAACGAACTTTCGAAGACCACGCCGACCTTGTGCCATAACTTTACTGCAGATTCAATATTGAAATACTATTTCAGTATTGCAGCCAATAAAGACATTGATTTTAGAACTAATCTCAATATCCCTGAAGACATTAACATAAATCCACTTGACTTGTGTGTCGTACTAGGCAATTGTCTTGAAAATGCGATTGAAGCCTGTGATAGACTTGATGATGGAAATAGAAAATATATAAGCATTGCATCTCAAATGGTAAACTCACATCTGGTTTTTAAAATAATAAATAGTTTTAATGGCAATATAATAAAAAATGGTGAAACGATGCAATCAACAAAAAATGAATCTTCACATGGAATTGGGATTTCAAGCATCAGAGAAACAGTTAAGAAGTATAAAGGAAATTTGGATATAAGAAATACTAAAAATGAATTTGAAGTAGATATAATAATGAATATTAACTCCACAAAATATATGTAAGCCTAAGGTGTTTCCATCTCATGGGCATCAATCAGTTCTTCTTTCGAATATCTCTCAATCTCACGATCCTCTGTTATTAGCGCCTTTGAGATATACATCATTTTTATTCTATCCTTTAGGAGTGTGTGTGTGAAGTTCCTTCTGCAAATTTAGGTTGTATCATTTCGCTTCAAGACCAATAATGATAGAAGTAGGTACTCAGCCTTTCAATTGAAGTATTTTCTCCTCGTCTCTTGCACTGTTTGGACATTTATCGTACCGTCTAATTTTTAGGAATTAGGTTTGTTGGGCTTGGGCAATTCACATTAGCCAGCTTTAAAAGTGAGATACTTATATTAACCATTGACAGTCGCACTACTCTGCGATACTATATACTAGTATTAAGTATTACTTAATACTAGTTAAACAAAATAGCAAGGAGTGATTGCACTGGAAAACCTAACGGAAATGCTCAAAGGTGTGCTTGAGGGCTGCGTCCTTGAAATTATAAGCCGCAAAGAAACCTACGGCTACGAAATCACGCGGCGGCTGAACGCCCTCGGCTTCACAGATGTTGTGGATGGAACGGTTTATACCATCCTGATCCGGCTTGAACGAAACAAGCTGGTAGAGATCATTAAAAAGCCCTCTGACATGGGGCCGCCGCGAAAGTTTTTCGCACTCAACGACGCGGGACGTGAGGAGCTGCGGAAGTTCTGGGAAAAATGGGAGTTCGTATCATCAAAAATTATCGAGTTAAAGGAGAAAAAATAATGAATTTATGGGAAAAAATCACAGGCAGCGATATGACTAAAGAATTGAAAACTTTTGAATCGCGAGCTAAAAAGCTGCCGGCTGATTATCAAGCGGCATGGGAAAAAATTAATGCCAATCTTTGGCCGCA
>LOEZ01000084.1 GCA_001516055.1 Gracilibacter sp. BRH_c7a | reverse complement strand
TTTCCCCGCGTGTTAGGCATGAGCCTTTCAAAAATTCCTTCCGTCTGGACAATTATCGGCATCGCCGCCCTGCTATATGGCTGGCTGCCCCGTATCTCCTCCGTTCTCAATTGGCTTATATTGGGCGTGTTTATCTTCATCGAGATGCTTTGGGAGGTCGGAATCGTGGGATGGTCCGCACTGCAATTGACACCCTTCGCCTATGCCCATTACAGTATCCCAATCCATGAGCTTTCAATTATGCCGCTGATACTGTTGACTTTTATTGCAGCAGCACTTTCAGGTCTTGGATTGTGGGGATTTAATAGTCGCAGTATCGGTTAAAACAATTAATATTTATCCTTGAGCCATCACCGTTATAGGTGTTGGTTATACCTTCTGGTTGGTGTTAGAGCGGTTTTCATTTGGTTGAGTTCATCATAGGTGGATTCGGTAACGGTGATCGGAGGTATTGATTACCCGATTTTATTTTCAAACCCCTGGGACGATTCATCTTGTATCGTCCCAGGGGTTAAAACTAAAAACCTATTTCTAAATATCCGTACACTATCAAGCTAAGATATCTCAACAAACTTACTTCAGGTCAGCCTCACTCACTCTGCTGTACTTCGGTGCGGCTTTCCCCTTCAAATCTTGGTGAATTCACGATATTGACATTACTCAGCATGATGGTAGTCTCAATAATACCATTCACAGGAGATTCCACTTTTCTAATCTCGGTCCTGGGTATAATTAAATGTACCTCATGAGGCAGGGACGGTTCGCCTTGTCTGGTCACCCGGAATTTGACTCCTTCTACTTCCAGAAAAACATCGTCACATCTACCTTCACCAGTAACTCCTGCACAGCCACCTACGGCTGGTTTTTCTTTTTCTATGATAATCGGCAAGACAACTTTTTGTCCGACGTAAAGTGCACATGGATCTATCCCAGGATTGACTGCAACATAATCTTGCCAGCAGCCTCCATTCTTCTGGGCTAACAGGAAGAAATTATCACCTTGCTTAATAACATATTCCCTCATTACCCACACCTCCTCTTCCACATTATGGAAAAGAAGTTTGTCATGTTCCTCGGTTCTTATAAATCTTCAGTTTTTCTGTAAAGGATTTTCAAGCTAATCTCTGTACTCCTACCAACATCTAGTTCCTGAAGAATAAACGGAAATCTGCTCTCTTGAATTATCTCTCCGATTAATCGAAGTATCTCAGGACTATTTCCGTCCACCCTTATCTTAATAAGAGCCTGAAAAAAATCAGCCCTATCTTGGGTGGTTAACTGAGTTATATTAATCTCTTCCACCGTTACTGCGTTCACTTCGAGATAATCAGTAAGATAATCGAGAGCCTGAGTTAATTCAGCACTTGTCGGTATCGCTTCCCTGCTGTTTATCTGTTGGGCTAAGTGGCTATCAAATTCATTTTGTAGAGACGTGATATCCAACTTAGCAGTCTTCGCTTTATCTGCCAAGGGTATAACACATATCAAATAAATCAACAGGATAAGTAATACAGTAATAAGCAAACTATAAAATACTATTTGGCGTTGAGTGATAGAATTAAATAAGTCCTTAACTCTCAAGCTTAATCCTCCCTTGCTTTACCTCGTTACACGTAAACAAAAGGATATGCTTTCTTGATAGTATTTATAGTTGACAAGTACCGGGTCATGCCAACCATCAGCCATTAGCTTAGATGTAAGTTTGGAAATAGAAGGGTTATCTGTACCTTCTGCCCAGAGGTGGAGGGTTTCTTGTTTATAATTTAAACGGGTTAGTTTAAGTTCCTTTTCTATATAGCGTAAAGCCTTATCTAATTGTTCCAGATCTTGATAAGATTTTGCTTCAAGCTTTCTCCAATCTGCTGAAATATCTTGGGCCTGCTCAGATTCCAGGTTGGCTAAGTCCATTTGAAAACTGTCTATCCTTATCTCGGAACTTATATAATCTGCATAAAGAGGATACCAAATCTGAGTGCTAAACAAGAGTAAAACAGATAAAAAAATCCCAGCCATCATTGCAAGCAGCTTAAGCTTGAGAGGCATGAGAAATGGGCTGAACAAGTTAGCTTGCTTTCCGTTCTTAATCTTTATTAGATAACCGTAAGCACCATATGCCTTGATTCCCTGGGCATTCAAAAAACTCAGCTTACTCTTTTCAAATATTGGTGTTGGCTGCTGATCCTTAATTAGATTTTTTCTTCGTAATAAAGAAGCGAGACTATCTGCCTCATCACTTCCGTCACTTAACATCATGTCAATAGGCAACTCGTTATCTTGCCAACGGATAGAGAACATAAATTGGGAGATATCTCTTTCCCCGCCGTCTATTTCTCTTATTACTTCCAACAGAGCCCCTTTAAATAAAGCTAACTGGATTCTGTCTTCTTTAATTTGCTGAAGGATAAGAATCCTTTTGTCTCCTAATTGACCTAAAACCTCCCCAACACAGTTCACAGCATATTCGACACCTTCTAGTCTATAACCCGCTTCAGTAAGATAATCACCATACTTGGAAATGATTTCTCTTCTGGCAGCACTTACCTTAACTTTCAAATATTCATTCTCTTTTTCCTCTAGTTCCTGGTAGTAATAAACAAGCTCTCCAGAAGGTACCGGTATCTCGTGCTCGATATAATAACCGACTGCTGAATCCCTGTCTTGCTTCGGAATCCAAGGCAATCTGAAATCTCTGATTAAACCTATTTGTAAAGGTATAAGCAAATAAGCAGATACTTTCTGATTGCAGAGATGCTGCTCACGGAAATCCATCAGCACCTTCACCAATTCACTATTATCTGTTGGAGAAGTTTTAGATTCCAAAGGGAAAACATAAAAATCCAATTCCGGATTCTTACTCCAAAATGTTCTATCCCAACAAAGAAATCTTACTTCACTGGAAGAAATCTCTATAAAAACTGATTTCCTCACATTTAGCATCTCCTACTCCCATCAAAACCAATATGTGTAAAGAGTACTGAGCTCCTTCCCAAAAAGAACTAGTAGAGAGGCTCCCGCTAAGAAAGGTCCAAACGGGATAGGCTCTCTCAGGCTTTTCTTTCTTAGTAGCAAGCTAATACCACCGAAGATAACGCCTAAGAAGCTAGCTAAGAAAATTACATAAAAAACATCTGGATACCCAAAATATATTCCTAAAGCAGCCACTAGCTTTACATCGCCTAAACCCATACCTTCCGGGTAAAAATAAGATATAAAAAAGAACACTCCTCCTGCTCCTATAGCCCCAATTAGCCCGCTCCAAAAATTCGGCTCAGCAAGAATGATTATTTTCATCAAACCAGTTGCTGCAACATAGCCTACCAATATATCGGGCAAGCGAAAAGTATCTATATCAATCATGGTTAACGCCACCAATAGAGAAACAAACACTAAATCAAACACTATCCCAATAGTTGTCTGGCTGGGTTGTAACAATCTGGTAAAGATAAAAAGTACACCGGTAAGAATCTCCACACCTGGATATCTCCAGGGGATACTCAGTCTGCACTGACTGCATTTTCCTCCTAAAAGAAGATAACTGACCACCGGAATAAGTTCCCAAGGTCGAAGAACATGTTCGCACTGGGGACAATGAGAACGAGGAGTGATTATGGACTGTCTGTTTGGAAGTCGATGAATAACAACATTAAGAAAGCTTCCAGAGATTAATCCCAGTACACCATAGACAAGAATGTTTATTACCAACATCTTCTTTTACCTTTCAACTTTTATTAATCTGATGACCATAATATTTCGGTTAACGATTTGTTATAGACTCTCACCTCAGCTGCGGTTCCATCAGTAGTCAGAAAGATCATGATCAGATTCGTTGGTTCAGGAAAACTCTCTCCTTGATCTATCTCAGCTATCCCAAAACCCTTGTTCGCTTCTTCAGTAATCTGCTGCGTTATTGTTGAATCTAATATCTTTATATAGTCCGGAATGAACCCTTCTCCTGTGATCTCACCATTCGAAGGGCTGATCTCCTCAATCTCAGGATAGGTCCCTTTTTCAATCTGATATCTGTCTAAGGCAGCCTTTACTTCTCTGCCTGTAGTAATATCAGCCTTCTCTCTAGCAACATCAGCACTGGCAGCTAATCTGGGAACTGCTATGGCTGCCAATACAGAGAGTATAACGACTACCAACATCACTTCAATAAGAGTAAAACCATAACCCCTATTAGACATTATAACTACATCCTCCCATGATGTTCAGACCTTAGCGTATATGCGTACTCATATCCAGAAGCGGTAACAGGATCCCAACAGCAACTAAACCAACTATACCTGCCAGCCCTATTACCAATAAAGGTTCTAATAATTTAGTGTATTGCTGAACCTTTTGGTCTAGTTCCTTCCGAAACATATTCGCCATATAGCCGAACATTTCACTTAACCTTCCAGACTCCTCAGCAACCCCAACCATCTTGGCAGCTTCTTCTGGGAAAAAACTATTCACTCGAAATATTGGAGCCAGTCTTTTCCCTTCACTAACTTCAAAGCGAAGATCAGATATGAGTTTTTTCATATCCCATCCTCGTACCGCTTCTTCCAGCAAATTCAATGTTTGAATCAGAGGCATACCGGCATTAAGCAGAGTTTCTAAAATAGAACAAAACAAGATAATATCTTGATACTTCTTAATCTGACCTATTCCAGGCAGCCAATTGAGATAACTATTTCTACTTCTTCGCTGATAATTCCTTTTGAAGAAAAATATGACTCCAGTTAAAGCTAACAGTACTGTCAGAATATAAGGTATTAACGATCCAATGGTGAACACAAGAACTGTAATAAACGGTAACTCTGCATCCAGACTACTGAAAAGGTCAGCATATATGGGAAGCACCACAACACTTAGGGTATAGACAACGATTATAGCTATTCCCAAAAGCAGTACAGGATAAAAAAGTGCTGTCTTAATCTTTTGTTCAAAATGATATTCTTCATCCAGTTGTGACGCAATCTCTAAGAAGGATCTTGCCAGCGTTCCACTTCTTTCTCCTACTATTATCAAAGCTTCCCAATGATGTCCCAGCGGAGGATTAATCCCTTTTATACTTGGACCTAACTCATTACCATCCCGAACAGATTGGTATACTTTTTGCCAACCCCTCTGTCGTTGACTATCATTCTCCTTGTCTGAAATGATTTCCAAGACAGTAAGTAACGGAATCCCAGCCTCCAGCATGGACCCTATTTTTTGAGATGTTCTGCTCCAATATAGTTTGCTTTTCGCTGCTGAGAACCGGAACAACCAAGAATGGAGAAAATCCCTTTGGACTTTCAGGGGGTAAAGCTTTTGCTCTCTTAATCGTCCAACAACAAAACTCTTTTTGCTTTCCTCCCATATACCTTTCATTGGTTTACCTTGTTCATCCAAAGCGGTCCAACGCCAGAGTGCCAATTTCAACTCCTCGTTTCTAAATAAGGTCTGTATCAATATAAATACAATATTCAATTCCTTTGACAATTCTAGAATCAGCATCAACAGCCCCAGCACTCGCAGAACTGCTATCTACAATACTAAAATCATTCATGTATTCTTTCTTTGACCACTTTATCCGAAATCAGACCTCTCATCGCTAAGTCCTCTACAGCCTTTTCCATGGTTATCATTCCAACCTGACTACTGGTTTGCATAATAGTCTTAAGCTGATGGGTTTTACCTTCTCTAATCATATTTCTAACTGCTGTTGTGGCGATAAGCACTTCATAGGCTGCTATTCTGCCTTTTTTATTTTGCAATGGAAATAATTGTTGAGCGACGATACCCTGCAGAACGGAAGCTAATTGCACCCGAATCTGGCTCTGTTGATAAGGAGGGAACACATCGATAATACGATCTATAGCTTGAGGTGCGTCGTTCGTATGTAAAGTACTAAAAACAAGATGTCCGGTTTCAGCTGCGGTAACTGCCATGGAGATGGTCTCTAAATCTCTCATCTCCCCGACCAGAATAATATCAGGATCCTGTCTTAATGCTGCTCTAAGTGCATTGCTGAATGATTGAGTATCTTGTCCTAGCTCCCTCTGGTTAACCAGACACTTCCTATGACTGTGCACGAACTCAACAGGATCTTCGATAGTTATGATATGGGCCGAACGATTATTATTAATCAAGTTAATAAGGGAGGCTAAGGTCGTAGATTTACCACTCCCTGTCGGACCGGTAACCAGAATAAGACCACGATGAAGAGACGCAAAATTTACTATGGCTGAAGGAAACTCTAGTTCTTCCGGTGTCTTGATAACCAGAGGAATTATCCTTATAACCAGACCAGGATTTTTCCCTTGAAAAAAGGCATTGATTCGATATCTTCCCAGCCCTGGCAGACCAAAGGAAAGATCTAGATCACCTTGTTCGCTAAATGTTTTGTACTGCTCGTCAGTAAGTATCTTGTTAATATAAGATTGAATATGTTCCTTGTTAAGAAATTCGTTGCCAAAAGCCTTCAGCTCACCATCTATGCGAAAAACCGGAGGACTGGCAACTGTTAGGTGAATATCTGAAGCCCCAAAATTTCCTGCCTTTTTCAGAAGTTCTTCAAGAGACTGCATGTAGCTCCTCCTTCATAGTGTCTTAACATTGATATCTATCTGAATAGTCTTTTACATAAAATGCTAAACTCCTGCTGCCAAACGAATAACTTCTTCTAAAGAAGTTATTCCAGCATCGACTTTTAACAAAGCATCGTCCAGTAAAGAGAGTATGCCTAACGAACGAGAAGTCTGTTCCAGAACTTTTGCCCCGTTTTTTTGGATAACGAGCTCCTTTATTTTCGAATTATAGGGTAGATATTCATGAACACCTATCCTGCCGCTGTAACCAGATCCTTGACATTTAGTACATCCCTTAGGTCCATATATTTCTCCACTCGGTTCCCACTCTAAAGTCTTGGTTAATTCAGTGCCTATATTCCGTACTTCTTTACAATAAGGGCAAAGTTTACGTACAAGCCTTTGAGATAACACTCCACAAACGGCCGAGGCCAATAAATAAGGTTCAATATCCATATCCAATAACCTAGCAAGAGCTTCGGCTGCGGTATTCGTATGGACAGTGGTAAATACCAGATGTCCCGTTAAAGCAGCCGCAGTTGCGATCCTGGCTGTGTCTCTATCCCTAATCTCTCCAACCATGATGATATCTGGATCTTGACGAAGTATAGCCCTAAGTCCGCCAGCGAAATCCAGACCGATTTTCTGGTTTACCTGAGCTTGATTAACTCCAGGCAATCTATATTCAACTGGATCCTCAATGGAAACAATGTTTAAAGCTTCAGACTGCACTTCTCGCAGTAAGGCATAGAGGGTAGTAGTTTTGCCGCTGCCTGTTGGTCCTGAAATCAGAATCAAGCCGTGCGGTTGTTGCAAAAGTTTTCTAACCCCTTTTTCTACATCTTCCCTCATACCTAGTTCCGACAGTGATCTTTGAGCTGTCTCAGCATCTAAGATGCGGGTGACAACCTTTTCTCCATAAACAGTAGCTAAAGTGGAAACCCTAATATCAATTGTCTTGCCGGGAAAGTCCAGCATAATACGTCCATCTTGAGGGATACGTCGTTCTGTGACATCCATCCCTGCCATAATCTTTAAGCGTGAAGCTACAATTCTAGCACTAGCTCTTGGTAAGGAGGCCTTGATTGTAAGTGCTCCATCTAACCGGAACTTGACTGTTAAATCCTTAGCGGTCGGTTCCCAATGGATATCGCTTGCTTTTTCCAGAACTGCTTGACGGAACAAGGAATCAACTAACTTGACTGCAGGGCCTTCATGATTCGTACTCAATTCTTCTTCTATTTTCCATAAGCCAGCTAGGCCGAATTCAGAGGCTTGACCGTCATATGTCCTTTGAACAGTATAATTCTCTCTGATTGCCACCTTGATTTCTTCGATTTCTGCTAGCAAAGGTTCAACTTGGAATCCCGTATAGATACTTATATTGTCCAAGGCCGATAGATCAGTAGGATTAGAGATAGCTACTTGAAGCCTGTCCCCGAGCAAGGCTAGAGGAATTACACTGTATTTTCCCGCCAACTCTTCTGGTATTAATGCTATTATCGCTTTCTCAATATTTCTGCCTCTTAGCGATATACTCTTTATCCCTAGAAACTCACTTTTCTGATCCATTACTTCCTTGGCCGATAGATATTTAGTAAGGATAACATCTAGATTACTGCTGCCAGCTAACAATTCTTCTCGGATTTCGGCAATAACCTCCGAGGAAAGAACTTCTTTATCTGCAAGATAATTCAGTAACTCTCGTTCAAAGATATATTTGGAATGATTTGCTAAGTTGAGCATTTTAATTAAACAGCTCCTCATACTTAGACAATATTAGATTACTATTATCGTCTTCTACCAGTTCTCCGTACACTCCATGTCGAGCCCTTCCTGATTCAGCTCTGCTGGTGACGCTAAATCCTTGAGGGATACTTCTCACATCCACTCTAATTTCACCTGTAACCAAAGATATACTTCCGCCTTCCCAAGACGAATCAGCCTTGAGATTATCTTTAGCCCACTCTAAGCCACTATCTGCGAGGAATCTTGCTTGAGTCTTTTGACCTTCATAAGCTATGATTCGTTCTTGAGAACTTATCTTAGTAAAGACTACAGTACCTGTCCATAGAAGAGCTGATAAAGTAAGGAGGATTAACAAGGACACAAAGCCCTTGTCTTTAATCATGGTCATTCCGTTGCCTCACCTTCTTGTACCAATCACATTTTAAACTTCCGTGACTAGCTTGCAAATGGATCTCCCATAGTCCTTTCCTCACTTCAAGCACGTTTATCTCCGTCACCCCAGTCACAACCGGATTAGATACACCGAGGTGGTGTCGATAAAGATCCATATTCCCATCTCGATCTTTATCATCAAGATAATAAGAATCGGTTAGTTGATATTCTCCTTGATACTCAACAAGCAGTGTATCACCATTAACCCATGTTACTTTTTCGGCCTTAGTTACTGCAGAAGTTAAGACCTGCCCAGCTCTAAATACTACAAAGCGCAATTCAGCCTTTTGCTTTACCTCTGATAAAAGACGATACTGGTCAAGATAAAGATTTAAAACCAAATCAACTATTAGACCAATAATTATTAAAGACAATAGAACCTCAAGAAGAGTAATACCTTTGTCTATTCTATTAGAAAGGCAGAGCACTTTAGGAGGGCTGAGCATAGTAGTAACTCTCCAAACTATATTCTTTGCTTACTCCCTTCTCCAGCCATTGTATTGTAACTGTTAGGAGAAGTAAGTCCATAGTTTTCCATTCAGCAGTTATTGCTCGCTCAAATATTCCATAGCTATCCTTAACTTCCATAGAAGTATAATGATTTATAGTCGTTATATCCTCAGAAAATATGCAATGGAGTTCATCCAAAGTGGAGCTAGCCAGGTTAATAGCTTGAAGGGAAGAATCTGTTTGCCCGCTTTTCATGACAGCAGCGTTATTCACGCTCCAAATTACCGCCAACCCCATACCTAAGATGAATAGACCCAGCAGAATGTCGAGTAGGATATAACCGCAATTTTGACGTTTGTTTGTTATTACCCAAGACATTCGATCACCTACCTTAACATTACCCTTCCGCTGCTATTAAAGATATACTCCTTATCTGAATCAAAAGGGCATTCCGGTCTTTCGTCAAGATAAGGCCCTCTCCACTCTGAGATATGTCCAGGCTGTTCCAACAGGTTATCTATGCTCTCTGGAAAACTACCAACATCTATAAAGTATAATCGAGAAGCTTCTTCCAGTTTTAAGATATTTGTCTTATTGATTTCTACTTGTACATGATTTGTAGTAGTCAGATAGCTTGGTACAGCTAAAAATGTTATAACTCCCAATAAGACTATAACCAGAAGCACTTCCAAGAGGGTAAACCCTAATTTTATTTCAGGACTACTTTCAGAATTCATATATCTTGCCTTTAAAAAAACAAAAAAATATGTACATAAAATATATATACATATTTTTCTATTAATTGTCATTTTCCTTCTTTTTTGTAAATTATTTCATAATTTTTTTCCATGCTCTTACAATTTCTTCATCTTCACAGTCAGTAGCTATGGAAGATTTACCTATTCCTACTGGAAGTATTAATATCTTATTACCTGCTTTGTTCTTCTTATCCACTAACATATGTTGGAGCAAAGATTGGGGATCACTATCGGTTATATAAGTGGGAAGACCCAGTTTCTCGAGCAGATCAACAATTCTCACCAGCTGTTTTTCTGAGAGAAGATTTCTCTCAAAGGCTAAATTAGCTATAGCAACCAGTCCAATACTTACTCCTTGACCATGAGATACTCCCTTATATTTGGCATCAGTCTCCAGGGCATGACCAAAGCTATGACCAAGATTCAAGAGTATTCTATTTCCCTTTTCTTTTTCATCCTCTGTTACAATCTTGACTTTAACCGCCATCGATCTCATGGCTAGTTCCTTCATTATCTTGGGATCTCTATTCAAAATATCAGCTGTATGATCCTCAATAAACTCGAATAGCATCGAATCGGCAACCAAAGCATGTTTGATTGTTTCCGCCAAGCCATTTTGAATCTCTTCCCAAGGTAAAGTAGTGAGGGTCGAATAATCTGTCCAGACTGCCTGAGGTGGGTAAAAGGATCCAAGTAAGTTCTTACCGGAAGGATGATTAACAGCAACTTTACCACCTATACTGGAATCTATTTGTGCCAATAAGGTAGTGGGAATATGTATATACCTAATACCTCTTACAAATATGCTAGCAAAGAAGCCGGCCAAATCACCAATTACCCCGCCCCCCAAAGCTAAGACCATCGTATCCCGATCAGCTCTGCAACGCAAAGCCTGTTCAGTTAATTTACTAATTCTATCCAAAGACTTTTCTTCTTCACTATCGGGCACGGTGATAAGATCAGTACGGAAATTCTTTAAACCTTCCATCAATTTTTCTGAATACAAATCAGCAATAATAGGATTGGTTATTACTAGATAATGACCTTTAGCACCATATCTATTCTCCAGATATGAACCTAATTCTTCTAAAGGAACCCCTAAGAATAAAGGATATCCGTGTGAACCTCCAACATCAATTCTCTGCCGCATTATTTGGGTAAACCACCTTTCACTTGATTAAGTATCTCAGCAACTAAAGTATCTATCTCTTGGTCTGTAGTATCTAAAGTTATCTCAGCTTGATTATAAACAATTAATCTTTCTTTCCACATCTGCTCTATTTCCGGAATACTTTTTTCTAGTAAAGGACGATCCTGGCGTTTTTTTACTCTTTGCAGAGCAACTTCCAGCGGAACAAATAGATGGATAGTTAACCCTAGCTGTTGCAGTCTCTGCCAATTCTCCTTATAGAGGATTGTCCCACCACCGGTAGCGATTACAGTATTCGTAATATCAGCAATTTTCTTCACAAGAAAATTTTCTTCCGCGCGGAAGCGTTCTTCACCATATTTTCTGAATATCTCAGGTATCTTCAAATCTGTAAGCTCTTCTATTCTCCGGTCTGTATCTAAAAAATCCCACCCAAGTTCTTGGGCTAAGATTCTGCCCACACTACTTTTCCCTGCAGCCATGAAACCCGTTAGAACAATATTCTTAACCATCTTACCTACCTCACTATCTCAAGTCTTATTCTTCCCATAACAGGCGCAATAATTACCTTTCTCTCTAGATTACTAGTGGTCAAGATAATGGTCATACCCGTAACAGGTGCTCCTGTAGGCAACAAAGTTAGTTCGGAAGGAGTATTTCCATACTGGACACCTTCCGACAAACCAACGGATCGGATAAAATCCCCCTGTCTGAAAATCCTGTACTCCTTGGTATGGGGATAGAATTTCACTCTATACCAGACGTTCTCTGCGATAGCTGCCTGCTGTACTTCGCGTAAATCATTAAGCATAATCTCACTGGATATCTCCATCTCTTTCAGCTCCAAATTATGAGGAATCTGAATCAATAAGAGAAATCCTGCTCCAGCCAATAAGGTTAGCACCAATAAAATCTCCAACAGGGAGTATCCTGAGCTTTTCTTGGCCATTAATTTATCCTCTTTTTATATAATTATCCAAGAGAGCCCTCCGCATCTGGGCAACTGGAGCCTCTCTGTCCAACCATATCTTCCAAGCCAGAGCACCCTGCCATATTAACATATCCAGGCCGTTCATCGTACGACAACCTAAAGATTCAGCTTCGGCCAGAAACTTTGTAAGCGGGGGATGATAGATTAAATCTATTACCCAAGCAGAAGGGTTTATTCCTTGCAAGGATAACGGATAAGACTCTCCTCTCATTCCTACAGATGTAGTCTGAATAAGTAAATCTACTTTCTTTAACCAATCTCCTGAGATGAAGGCTTCCCCTGAAGCTTGCCCTCCCAAAGAATGAACAAGCTCGACTAGAATGCGAGCTTTTTCCTCTGTTCTATTCAGGATTAGTATTTCTTTAATTGGTAAATGTGCCAAACTCGCTGCAATAGATTTGGCCGAGCCACCAGCACCTAAGATTACAACCTTACGACCAGTAAAATCATATCCTTGTTCTTTTAAAGCCTGGACAAATCCGTCTCCATCTGTATTGTAGCCCTGTAAGCCACCGTCTACAACTTTAATTGTATTGACAGCACCAATCTCTGAAGCCTGAGGGTTAACTTTATCCAAAAAAGGCAGAACGGCTTCCTTCAGCGGATAGGTAACGTTTATCCCTGAATAGCCCAATTCCAATAAAAATGCTAAACCTTCAGCCAACTCGGTAGGATGGAGCGGAATTCGATGGTATTGAGCATCTATTCCTAGCTCCCTAAAACCTGCTTCATGCATTACAGGAGAAAGAGAATGTTCAACTGGGTATCCGATTATTCCATATTTCATTTCTTTTTTTCAACCTGCGCTGTAAATCTAACTTTTCTGCCTGTTAGGGTTTCCATAAACCTTAAAATCTTTGTCCCTGCAAATTCTCTCTCATGAATAGGAGACACCAAAATGGTCTTAAGCCCCATCATATTGCCCCCCAGAATATCGGTAAATATCTGATCACCAACCACCGCAACTTCCTCGGGCTTCATTTCCAAAGCTTTAATGCCTTTTTCAAAGGCTTTTTTGGTGGGTTTGGCTGCCTTATATACATAAAGTATTTCTAAAACATCGGCAACAGCAGCAACTCTTTCCGGACGGCTATTATTAGAAACGATACAAGCCATTATGCCTGAGGCCTTTATCTTGGCAAACCAGTCGATTACTTCCCTGGATAGTGTATTATCATTCCAAGGAGCAACCGTATTATCCAAGTCTAATAGCAAGCCCTTGATTCCGTTTTCTTGCAGAATTTCTATGGTAATATCTTGCAAAGTTTCATATTGAAAGTCAGGGCGTAAGATTCCTATCATACTAACTTCCTCTGCTCTCATATTTAATGCTCAAACCATTATATATCAGTAATATATACCAGGGCAACCAATAATAAGAATAATTAGAATTGCTATTGCTTAATGCAATCTATGATCTTTCATTTCTTCAGTTAACTTTTGAACGGCTTTCTTCTCTATCCTCGACACATATGATCTTGAGATCCCCAACATCTTAGCGATCTCTCTCTGCGTTTTTTTGGGACCGTTCATCAGACCAAAGCGTAGTTGAATAACCATCCGTTCTCGACGAGATAAAAATTTGAGTTTATCCAAAACCGCTTTTTGTTCAAACTCGTTTTCCACCTGTTCGGAAATAGCATCAGCATCTGTACCTAGTACATCTATAAGATTAATACTATTTCCTTCTTTATCTGTCCCTATGGGATCATACATCGATACTTCTCCGCGAGATTTTTTCAGTGTTCGCAGATACATGAGAATCTCATTCTCAATACAGCGGGCAGCATAGGTAGCTAAGCGAGTTCCCTTAGCTACATTATACGTATTTATTCCTTTAATCAACCCTATTGTCCCGATAGAAATCAAATCGTCGCTCTCTTCTCCAGTACCATCATATTTTTTAACCAGATGAGCGACTAATCTTAAATTATGCTCTACAAGTTTGTTACGAGCATTTTCCACTATTATTTCCTCGGGGGATTCAACAGCGTCATTCTTATAATTAGAAAGAATTCTTAAATACTCAGCTTCTTCCTGTTCCCCCAAAGGTTGGGGAAAGGCATTGTTGTTTATATATGATACGAGCAGGGTTACCCCTTTGATTACAGAAAGTGCCAACCCCACCAGAAATACTTCAGTAAACATATCGGCAGTCCCCTCCTTCAGCATGCTTTTATAATAACTATGCTAAAGAACAAGGAATACTGCCTATCCACTTGTTGAAATTTTAGTTTTGGAGAGCATAGGCTGTCAGAATCATAGTAGCCGATGATTCTTCTGGAGAACCGCTAACACTTATACTATCAAGAACAAACAGGTATTCATCACCTTTCAGGAATTGCTCTGCCAATGTGTAGATATTATCCCTCGATCCTGTGCAAGTAAAACTCAAACCCAGAGTCACTGTCTGCCCCTGTTGCGCTATAGATTCATAGGAGATATTTTTAGGGTTTAGTCCATTATTCTTCGCCATGGTATAAACCGTCATCATAATATTCGGATAATCCAGTTCCGCTGGAATTCTATCCTTGAGGTTAGTCTCTGCAACAGTCAATTCCATTACATCTTGTCTAAGAGCAGCTACATTTTCCAAGTTTTCTTGCAGCCTCTCCAAGTAAATCTGTCGTTGTGACAGCTGAGCAGAAATATCTTTCAACTCATAATACTGAGGAATGAACAGAAACTTGAAATAGGCGTAAATGAAGCCTAATACAAATACCAAAGTTAAAATTATAATTGGGTTTGTTTGTTTATTCATAGATATCTTTCACCTTATCACTTCAATTTCAAAGTCAAATTAATACTCTGGGGTTGGTCCACCAGAGATACTGTCTCCATATAGAAATCTTCGAACATCCCGGAATCTCTTAAATTTACCCATAATCTTGCTACCTCAGGAGGTCCCGGAAGAACCAACTCTAATTGGAGAGATTTATCTGTTTGCAGAGAAAATAATGTGAGGGTTGTGCCTTCAGGCAGTAGTTTCTCTACCTGTTCCATGACAAGCCTTGGATTCTTAGATTTATCTTCGATGTCTCTCAGGAAGTTTTCCATTATAGCGATATCTGTGTTCAGCCGATCAAATTCTTGGAGGATATTTGACACTTCACTATAGGGTTGAATACTGTCTTCTATGCTACGTAGGTCATGTTCGAGCTTAAGTTGCCATAACCAAGGAAGGGAAAAAATAAGAGCAATGGAAATAGAAGCAATACCCATTTTTAGAGGAGATTTTTTCTGCTTCTTTCGGTAATCATGTTCAGTATTAAACCTTAGTTTCCATCTCTCAACATAGTTAAAATTTATTCTTTCCTTCATCTAATCCTCCCGCAATGCAAGGCCTAACAGACAAGCATATTTCTGCCAATCTTGAGTCTGATCTTTAGCCTCTTTTGCTATTTGTGGCTGCCAACCATTAGGCAATTCTGTGACCGCGACTATTCCTAGATTCTCCTGGAAGAACTGAGTGAGATAAGGATTTCTACTATACTCTCCGGTGAGATAAATCTCACGAACAGTATGACCAAGATTCTCACTCTCGAAAGAACCTAATAGTCCTGAGAGAGTATTCAAAACTGGTCTGAAGCTAATCTCCAGTTCTTCGGAACCTCTGTCCGAATCTCTATCCTCTATCCCGATTAAAGTCTTGTCCAAATCATCTTCCCATTGTCTGAAGTCCTCTAATGAGCCTGTCTCCAGATCATTGTTAAGTTTTTCCAACGGGACAAACAAATCCTCTAATAGAAATTCATTCTCTGCTTCGTCTTGATCCTCAATCTTCAGAGCTGCCTGTTTAAACATATTTAACTCTGTCTGTTGTTCCCAATCATATCTCTGAGAATCTTCATCCTGCTCCTGAACTACTGAGAACTCATTTCCGCTAATTTTAATAGTATCCTCCAGCTGATTATTATCGGTTTCTGTATACAAATTATTACTTTGCTCTTCAATTTCCCAAAGCATGTTACCATCTATTCCTTCTAGGTATACTTCCTGAGGGTAGAAGAACCCACCTTCCAATGAGCTTTCTATATCTTTATTTGATGGCTGAGATAATACAAGTTCTTCATCGTCAATATGAGTTAACAATTCAAAATTGTTTATTTGTAGTGGTTCATATGGTTCATGTGTTTTCTGTGGTTCCTGGGGGTTTTGTATGTCTTGTGGTTCTTCCTCTATTATGTAAGCCGACAAATCTATGCTTTCATCCTGCGACTCTTCAGACTCTTCCTCACCAATATAAACTAACAAATCCTTTGTCTCTTTTAGACTATTATCATACCTTTCAAGCATATTACGGATATCTATTTCCATATCAGAATAAAGAAAGAACTGACCGGCTCTTAACAGGACAAATTCTACTTTATCCGCATGCAAAGAAACGATAGCCATATCTCCAGTTGAAGATTCTTCCTCCCCAACAATAACCTCATCCAGACTTCTCTTACTGGATAAATGTCCATAGATTCTAGAGATACAATCTGCGGTCAAGTCAATAACTGATGGCTCAAACCCAAGTTGTTGACAGAGTGCTAAAATATACTCTATCCTTTCCATGGGTAAGGCTGCTAATAAGACTTTGATCATTGATTTATCATTCTCTAGGTACTTATTTAGGATCCTATAGTCAATTAGGTAATTGCTTATCTCAATAGTAAAATACTCTTGGATCTGATTCGTTATCAGATCTTCCAGATCATAATTTGACATCTGGGGAAGATCAACAACCTTCGTAATCAGCCCAAGACTGGGAAGTGCTATCTTTAGCGTATGTAATGGTATGTCTAATTCTTTTAACCATTTTTTAAGCTTATTTAGTTCCTTTTTCTCAACTTCATCGATCTCGATAGTCATAGGTATCTGGCCCGGATATTTGTCCAGGAAATGTATCTTCATTTCTTTGTTCTTACTGACTACGACTCGGGCAACTATAAAATCATAACCCGTAATAAGTGCTACCCATTGATTTGCCATTTAACTACGTATCTCCTATCTGAATATTAAAATTCTAAAGATAATAGATATAACTAATCCTAAAAGCTAAGTGCTCTTTTTCCCAAATAGAATAATCTTTGTCTTGATAGAAATCACTAATTATTACTTAAGCCAAAAGAAGAAATAGAAGCACACGCATAATTAACTTTGAATCATATAACTAAATTATATACTAGGGTAATTTTACTAACAACAAATTTCTACATATCTTGATACCAAATGTTTATTTCCCTAATTAATCCATCTCATTAATATGTATAAACAGAGACCGTTAATTATCCAAAAAGGTTATTTCCAAAGGAATTTTTGTCAAAAGGATTTGCAGATCAGGCCAGCAGTATTTAGTGGTCTGGAACACAACTTCTCCATTCATACGGTCTGTGGTAGTAACCACTCCCAGGTGTCCTAGCCCTTCCACATATTTAGCTAAGAGCTGGATATCAGAGCGTGGCACCTTTGCTTTAATCAAGAGGTCACTATCTTGAAAAGGTATATTGTCAGTCATTCTTTAGCTCCTTTGATTGTGTAATTCAATGCTAATGCTACTTTGTTTTCTTATTTTTACGCAAAATACTATAAGGTTCCAAGCGTTTTGGCGTAGCAATCTTCAACTTTTGTTGTGCATGTCTAGCAACCTCAACCTTTGCTCCTTCCTCATCCCACATTGCGGCAACCTGGAAAGTCCAAGGCTCGCCGTGGGGAGAAAGCACTTCCAGTTCATCTCCCAGATAGAAGATATTCCGCTGTTCTATCCAATACCCAAGTTCATTCCCATAATCAGTTTTTTCCTTGCCTATATCCTTTAGCTCTTCTAAAGCTAATGACCTGCCAACGAAGTTATATTCACGGATATAATTGGATGTCTCGATATTATGGGACTCAGCACCTGGTTTGCCGAAGAGGAATCCTGATGAGTAATCACGATGGCTAGCTTTATCCATCTCTTTAAGCCAAGCCGCAATTCTTTGTTGGAACTCGGTTTCTCCCTGATCCCAGAGTACATCGATAGCTTCTCTGTAGACCTTAACGGTGTTGGCCACATAATAGGCACTTTTCATCCGTCCTTCTATCTTATAGCTGTTAAGATTCAATTCCTTAAGCTGTGGTAGGTAGGGTAAGAGACAGAGATCATGTGAATTAAAGATATAACTCCCTCTATTATCTTCTTCTATAGGAAAATACTCTCCAGGTCTCTTTTCTTCCACAAGTGCGTAACCCCAACGACAGGGATGGGTGCATTCTCCCCTATTGGCATCCCTACCAGTAAGGTAATTACTCAGAAGACAACGTCCAGAGTAGGACATGCACATTGCACCATGGATAAATATCTCCATTTCTCCTTCAGTTCTAGGACGGATACTCGCTAGTTCTTCCAGGGTGAGTTCTCTGGCCATTACAATCCTCTTCACCCCCTGGGAGAACCAAAAGTTGGCACTGGAGGAGTTGGTGCAGTTGGCCTGAGTACTAAGATGGACAGTAAGATTAGGGGCTTCTTGCCGAGCGACTGCCAGTACTCCAGGGTCTGATACTATGATTCCGTCTACACCAATTTCTGTTAATTCTTTTAAGTAGCTCTTGAGAGCTGTAAAATCCTGTTCATGGGCAAAAATATTGACGGTTATATATATTTTACGGTTAAGTTTATGAGCATACTCGGTTCCAATACGTAATTGATCTTCACCAAAATTACCAGCATGAGCTCTTAAGCCGAATGAACTCCCTCCGGCATAGACAGCATCAGCACCATAAGCAAAAGCAAATTTTAATTTTTCTAGGTCACCGGCCGGAGCCAGAATCTCAGGTTTTTTCATAATACCTCCTAAGTGCTTCATAGAAACCATTATAATGGTAATTAGGCAAAAGGTAAAATTCTTACTTGGAAGAATCATAGACACACCATGTCCAGGTTGTAGACCATCTTCATAGTTTAATACGAAGAAACTTTCGTTTTACTATTGACCAACTACCTACTTTGTAGTAGAATTCAAAAAAATGAATCCTTAAGGCTATGATGAGAAATAGTAAATTCCAGAGGGTAGTTCTAGCGAGTCGGAGTTGGTGAAAGTCCGATACGATCCCCGGGATGGAATGGGTCTCTGAGCCACAATCCGAAAAGCTGCGGCCGATTAGGTGATGTCGGGGGTTTCCCGTTACAGAAACAGGATATCGAGTATCTTACTCCGTATCTGTTAGAGACACCTGACCTGAGAGATTATTTCCTGGAGATGGTGTGAAGCAAGGTGGTACCACGAAAGTGAGCTTTTTGTCCTTACAGGCAGATGGCTTTTTTTATTTTATCCAGACTTGCTTTCGGATTCTGGGGTAAAACTAAATCAAAAAATTTTAAAATAAAAAATTGGAGGGTTACTAATGTCTACAGAAAAAGGTTATTTCGGTGAATATGGGGGCAGTTTTGTCCCCCCTCAGCTACAGAACGTACTGGATATCCTAGCAGATACTTTTGAGAAGTATAAAGACGATCCTGATTTCTTAAAAGAACTGGATTACTACTTTAAACAGTATATTGGCCGCCCCAATCCTCTTTATTTTGCGGAGAAGCTCTCTAAGCAGCTTGGAGGTGCTAAAATCTACCTCAAACGCGAAGACTTAAATCATACCGGAGCTCATAAGATCAATAATACAATCGGTCAGGTATTACTAGCCAAAAGAATGGGTGTGAAACGGGTTATCGCTGAAACAGGAGCAGGTCAGCATGGAGTTGCTACCGCTACCGCTTGTGCTCTCTTCGATATGGAATGTGTAATCTATATGGGCGAAGAAGATACCAAACGTCAGGCACTTAATGTCTTCCGTATGGAACTTCTGGGTGCTGAAGTAGTTGCTGTCACCAGAGGAAGCAGAACTCTTAAGGATGCTGTCGATGCCGCTCTTGATGACCTCATCGCTAATTATGAGAATACCTACTATATGTTAGGTTCGGCTGTTGGTCCTCATCCCTACCCTACCATGGTTAAACATTTCCAATCTGTAATCAGTCGGGAAGCAAAAGCTCAATGCCTAGAAGCGGAAGGTCGTCTACCTGATGCTGTGCTGGCATGTGTCGGAGGAGGCAGTAATGCTATAGGCATCTTCGCCGACTTCATCCCTGATAAGGATGTAAGGCTGATTGGAGTTGAACCTGCCGGATATGGGATGGAAACAGGCAAGCATGCTGCTCCTATCTGCGCTGGCAAACCCGGTGTCATCCATGGCTTTAAATGCTATATGATGGCTGATGAAAAAGGCGAGCCGCTAGAGACTCACTCTATCTCTGCAGGGCTGGATTATCCTGGAGTAGGTCCTGAACACTCTTACCTCCATGATATTGGTCGGGCTGAATATGTTAGTATCACCGACGCGGAAGCTTTGGAAGCTTTCCATCTATTATCCAGAACTGAAGGTATTATCCCTGCCCTGGAAAGCTGCCACGCTGTTGCACATGCTCTGAAGATGGCTCCACAAATGGCTAAGGACAAAATTCTGGTAATCAATCTTTCCGGTCGTGGAGATAAGGATGTAAGGCAAATCTTTGAGATGATGCAGAAGTAGCAATTAAAGCTCGCTCCAATAACTAAAATGCATCTTCAAAAACAATTAAAGGGGACGTAACGAATCTTAATTAGTTTCGCTGCGTCCCCCTTTACTTACTGTTCAACTTATATATAATACTAATACTATTTATCCAGTATTATTGCCATCTTTCTCATGTTATTCCAATATTTAGTTGTTATGATTGAAAACATCCGTACGATTACGCGCAGAAAGTTTTTTTAAAATTTTTTTTGCGATTTTGGCACAAGACAGCTTAATATTAATTCCGGAGGTAATACATGTATCGTATTTGCCTTCCTCAAGGGCGGCTTTGATTTGGCTTACTGTAGTGCAATCTTTGTCCAGACGGTTTCTAACACAACCCACCTGTAGCCAAAGATGGGTATCACTTCCGGCTACCACAGGAAGGTCAAGGCGTTCCGCCAGTTGAAATACGCAACTACTTTTTTTTATATCTTTACCATTTAGCTCCAAAAAATCAAGTTTTTTTAATAAAGTATCGGGGAGTTTACCTAATGGATTATCATTTCGTAAGGGATGTGCCCCGATTTTTATCATTTCACGTTTATTCGCTTCTTCTGTCAAGTACTCCAGAGAGGGATATGTATTACCGGCAAGAAAAGGTGACAGTTCTTTATGCAGGCTCAAAACATCCTCCCTTTTACCGATCAGCAGGACATGCCCACCTTCTTTGATATCAACTTCCATACCGCAAAAAACCTTTAGTCCTTCAATATTAAAATAATCGTTTTGGTATTGATAATGTTGTTCCAGTACTTCATAGATTTCTGTAAATCTGTTGGTATCAAAATGTTCTGTCAGAGCTATGGCCTGAAGACCATTTCTTAAAGCTGACTTCTTAATTTTAAGAAAATGTTTAATGTTAAATGAGCTTCCTTTGGAAAGCTTGGCGTGACAGTGTAGATCAATATCCATTTTTTTCTCCTTATAAGTTACTTTACGATGATCATTAAAAAAATAACGTACGATACTGAGCCAGCTAAAAATGCGATATCCTTCAGTCTGATTTTCAGATAAGCTAATTTAAGTTTTTTAACCTCTTTATTCTGTAAAGCGTAGGAAAACCCCCGTACTTCAAGGGCCTCTACAGTAGTTCTCGTTCGTTTTGCCGTATTAAAGATCAGCGGATAAAATGCGTAGATCGCAATTTTTAGCATGTGCAGTAGTTGACGCCAGTATAGAAAACCTTTATGTTCAGGAGATTTCCCTCTTAGCCGAAAAGAATTAATAATATTATTGTATTCTTCGATCAGCACCGGTACCATTCTGTAACCGAAGGATACGGCAAATGTAATCTGTCCGGGAACCCCCCAGCTTAATAAAGCGTCACTCAGCCGCTCAGGATCGATATTACCGAAAATTGCAATGCTTGCCAGGGAGATCGTAGCCAGCTTCATGGTGAGTCCTATCAAGGCCAGAAATGCTTCTAGGCCTCCACCTAAAAAGTAGGCAACGATCCCGTAACAGATTATTTCAGACGCTATCCCAAAACAAAGCAAAAAAATAATCACTTTACTGACTTTTGAGATTGCAGCGATAAAAGTCACAAATGCCAGCAAAGCTACTAAAACAATCTTATCATAAATAAACCATGGGAAAATGGCAAAAATCAGGTACCAGAACATTAGAACCCGGGGATCCAATTGGGAAAGAAAAGTGTCCCTGTTGCCAAAGGTGGTTCGCATGATTTCCAGTTTGATGTTTTCAACAGAGATTTTATTCAACCGTTTCATAATATTTTCCATGATGATCCTCCTTTCCCAATACCAAACGATTGGAAAATTCCCCGAGGCTAAAAGCTACCGGACTAATACCCAAATCATGACATAATTCTACGATCTGAGGAGGTCTGAGGTTAGCCTCTTTCAGGAGTGCAGGATTGCCAAAGACCCTATATTTATCACTGTCTTCAATAATTTTGCCGTCTTTCATTACTGCTATCCTGTTGGCCCATTCAGCTGCAAGCTGCATATCGTGGGTAGCAACAATCACTGTTTTGACTCGATCCTTCAAATATTCCAACATAGCTACCATCTCTTTGCGGCTGGAAATATCCAGACTGCCGGTAGGTTCATCCAGGAGAATTACCGATGGATGAGTTGCGACGCCAATAGCCAGGGAGGCACGACGCTGCTGCCCACCGCTTAATAATCTGCCATTTTGATTCTGTAGTTCTGTAAGTTGTAAACCGTTGACGACCTGGTCGACCAGAACCTCCAGATTCGGATTCTTCCGGACTTTTAAAAAATATTCAATATCCCTGCGGATAGAATCTTCAATAAACATTTCCTCAGGGTGCTGAAAAATATAGGTGACGATCTCTGCTAAGTTTTCCGGAGATGCATCCCGGGTATTTGAATCGTAGACTGTCACTCCTCCTGACTGGGGCTTGATAATTCCCGAGATCAATTTGAGCAGGGTTGATTTGCCGGCCCCGTTACTTCCGACGATGGCTAGGCGGTCTCCTTCATAGATGGTAAAATCAACATTGCTCAGTACATAATGAGTTGTATTCTCGAGGGTTTTATATCCATACGAAGCACCTTGAAACGTAATTACAGGTTCCCTGTTATTTGCCGGACTAGGTTCCGTGATTGAATGAGCACAACATGAAGGTTTTAGATTGATACCTGCAAAATATGCTTCACTCTCTGCAATTTGAATGGGATAGTTCCCAACATTGTTTTTACCGCTCCCTGATTGGAAAAGAAGGTGTGCGGCTTGTGTAACCTGGGGAGGATGAATATTCCTCTCTTTTAATTCGTCTATTCTGTTTAGAGCCTCTCGCACGGGTTTTTGCCAGAAGACACACCCGCCATCCATCATAATGACCGACCGGCAGTAATCCGCAATAAACTCGCTGTTATGTTCGATCACAATAATCGTTTTTCCATAATCGCGGTTAAGAATTTGCAACTTCTCATACACCCGAACTGCAGTAAGAGGGTCAAGCTGGGCAGCCGGTTCGTCCACGATAATAATATCCGGGCCCAGGGAAAGAGCACCAGCCATGGCCGCGAGATGTTTTTGCCCACCGCTAAGCTCCCATATAAATCTATCTTTCAGGTGTTCTAAACCCAAGATCTTTAAAGCTTGCAGCCCTCTCTCGCGATAATCGGCAAAACCAAAATTTAACGGTGCAAAGATAACATCCTCGTAGACAGTGGAACGTACCAGTTGGTTTTCAAAATCTTGATAAACATAGGCAATATGCCGGGCCAAGGAAGCAACTGTCGTTTCCAGGGTATTGAGTCCGTTAACTTCCACTTTGCCCGCAAAATCCCCAGATATATATTGGGGAATCAAGCCGTTCATGGCTTTGCAAAGAGTTGTTTTGCCGCTGCCATTGCTACCAATGACAGCGACAAAATCTCCTTTTTCTACTTCTAAATCAACATTCTTTAATACTGGACAGCCACTTCCGGGATAAGTAAAAGACAGTCCTTCGATGTGAATAATCCCTTGCGGCATTTTAACCCTCCTGTGATGCTTTGGCTTCCTTTGTTTTTCCATTTTTGGCAAGTATAAAGGTAATAACGGCAACAAGGGCTGCAATGCCAATCGGAACCCAAATAAAGTTGTCACCGAATTTATCCAGGAAATCTGCTTCCCATTCGATAATATTGATGCCCATTTCCGAAATAAAGGCCACTGTAGTACCCAGGATTACGGCAATAACAGCTCCAATGGTTACAGCGATGGGAAGAGGATTGCGGGAGTCATCGATTTCCCGAGGTTTAATACCCAACATCGGTTCAAGTTTCCCATAGAGGCGGGGCACAAAGTATAAAGTGGGAAGTACACCAAATATAATTCCAGTTATGACAAATTCCACAAGAAAATCAATACCTTCAAGCGCGACAATACTTTCCGGCAGTCCGGGGACAGCTTCCAGCTGTTCAATTCCGATCCATACTTTGCCGATATCGATCATGGTTCCGGCCAATTCTGTAAAGCCAAAACCTACCAATGCTGCGATGATTAACTGTTTGCGGCTGGCAACATCTTTAACTAATCTTCCTGCCAGGTAAAGTCCCATTGTAAGCAGGATAACCTCTTCGAATTCGCCTAACCCGCCAAATTCCCCTAAGATCAGGTCGGCAAAAACAATTTCACCGATTGGAGCAGCCAGCGCCACCCAGATATTATCAAAAAGAATAACAAGTACAAGGGGAATAAAGATGAAACTGGATATTCCCAATTCGATGGGTCCAATCTGAAATTCAGGAATGATCTCAGCTACCAGGTTTTCTAAACCCGATAAAGACATGGCAAGTATAAATAGCATGAGTGTTTTAGACTGGTTTACTTGAGTTTGAGTTAATGAATTAGCCATAATCAACCTCCTGTTTAATACGATTTCATATTAAATTGTGGACCGGGGCCTTAGTTTCACCTCCCGCAATTGGGATGACATCATATTTGTCTGTCCTTCCGATAAGTTCATTATAAGCAAGTATTATTAACTATGGATTAAACCACCATTAACTTAATGTAAATTAATATACATATAGTAATTCATGAAATTATTCTTTCATTTTGCAGTAAATTGTTTATAATATAAGTTAGATAGTCCTAATTCGCTTAAGGAGGACCCATATGAACTTTTTAGATTTAGATATTTCATTGGAAGACATGACCGGCAGTCAGAAAAAGATCGCTGATTTTATCTCTAAAAATCTTACCCGTCTTGCCTATCTAACTGAAAGAGAAATCGCCGACGAATTAAAACTAAGTTCCGCAACCGTTTCCCGTTTTTGGCGAACGATCGGCTTCGACAGCAATAAAGAATTTAAAAATTATTTAAGGAACAAGATGCTCACAACCCCTGCTAATAAGCTGGAGGATATCTTAAGCAAAACAGAAAAGGAAGATCTGCAAGTCGAAATGTTCAGTTTAGCGGCCAATAACTTAAGTGAAACATCAAAATATCTTGCCGCGGATCAATTTCAAAAAGCCATTTCAGCCCTGAACAGTGCCAGAAATATTTATATTTATGGACCCGGTCCTTGTGAATGTTTGGTTAACCTTTTAGAATTTCGGCTGAATCGAATAGGTTTTAACATAAAAAAAATGCCCAAAAGCGGGCATGAAATATTCGAAACACTTGTGAATGTCACTGACGAAGATGTTATCATCCTATTTGGTTTTGTAAATATGTTGCAAGAGATCAGGGTCCTGCTCGATTATGCGAAAAAAAAATGTTGTACCACTATCCTCATTACCGATCTGTTGGTTTCGGAAATGATAGAAATGAGCGATATCATCTTTTATACCGCACGGGGAGAGTTATGGGAATTTCATTCTATGGTTGCTCCGGTCGTTCTTGTCGAATCCCTGATTGTGGGAGTTTCCCAAAAGAATGAAGAAAAATCTCTTAGCAAATTAAATGATCTCCATCAACTTCGAAAAAACTACGAAGCGTTTATTCCTAGGTATTAACGTAAAAAGTGCTGCTTAAGAAGATGAAAGAAAAGATATATTGGAAAACCTTACTGATACTGATTAATATTCTGCAAATGCTGATTATAAGTTACAGCAAAAGCATGCGAACCGTCCGACTTAGCTACGAAATAGAAGTAGTCTGTCTTAGTAGGATATAGTACGGCTTCGAGTGATGCATGACCCGGATTACTGATAGGACCTGGAGGAAGACCAGCGTATTTATAGGTATTGTAAGGTGAATCGATTTCTGTATCAGCTATGCTGAGAACAGGTTTAACCTCACCTAAAATATACTGGACAGTAGCACAAGATTGTAAAGGCATACCTGTCCGAAGTCTATTATCGAATACTCCGGCGATGAGTGGCCTTTCTTCAGCTTTAACAGCTTCTCTTTCTACTACAGAAGCCTTGATTACCCAATCATAAACAGATAAATTCAATTCTTGCAATCGGGAGCGAGTCTCCACACTAAGTTCTTTATCGAAGCGCTCAAGGAAACGATTAATTACTTCTTTAGGCTCAGCATTTTTATCGAAAAAATAGGTATCAGGAAATAAGAATCCTTCTAAACGCTCCTTGCCTGTAGGAATGTCTTGCAAAAAGCTATAGTCCTTGGTGGTAAATGACTCCATGGCTTTAGAAAGTTCCTGTTCTGTTCCCAGTCCGTTTTTTGCCAGAGTATTTACTACCTGTTTCACTGTATATCCTTCAGGAATGGTAACTTTAATTATATCCGGCTCAGGTCCTTTAAGCAGGATGTCTAATACATCTCTGGCACTCATAGCAGAAGAAACTAAATATTGCCCTGCCATCAATTTTGAATCTACATTATTTAACTTCGATAGCTGTTTGAAAGCTTGAGCACTTTGAATGATTCTTCTCTTTTCCAATTCATCAGCCACTTGAGATGCAGTCATCCCTTGTTTGACCTCAAAAATTTCCTTCTGTCCTGTTTCGGAAAGGGGTTGAAGATTGCCGAACCACCACATGAGGAAAGCTATGGGTATAACTATAAGGCTTAGAAAGACAACATATATACCTAGCTTCTTGCTACTTGTTGTTCGAAGACGTCTCTTTCTCATTTTTTCTCTTCTTTCTATGTTTTGATGAAAAGCTTCAAATTACTAATTTTCTAAATTATATTTAATGAAACATTGGCAAAAAAATCAGTGCCTGTGACAATATTATTAAGGAGATCTGTGTAGTAAGTTGTAATTCCAAACTATATTATAATCTTTTTTATCATAATAAGAAACTCACGAATTACGTCGTGAGTTTCAAATAGATAGGTTATAGTTATTGATATGTCGTTCTAGATTCATTTAGTGTTGCTATTTCAGATGAGCGAAGTTTATTCTTCAGCTTCTTCCATCTCTTCCCAAGCGTCAGCAACTTTTTCCCATTCCTCATCATCTTCAATATCCATAAGCATATCTTCGCCGTTCTCATCCTTACCTAGTTTTAGGATGATGGCTTCAGCTTCTTCATCATCGTCTTCAGTTTCTTCAACTGGTAGGAGGACGAAATAGGTACTACCTTCAACTTCAAGGGAGGCCAAGTGCATGAATTCATGCTCATTTCCTTCGTCATCGTTCAATACTACGATATCAAAAGTTTCTTCCAATTCTTCTTCTTTATTGATTTTATCAGTCATGTGTATCACCTCTCAAACAAGATAGTGTAATTTTAACCTCACAGGTAAAGAATGTCAAATAATCCAACTAAAAAGATAGATAACATTTTTACCTGCTATTAAGATAGCCCTGGAGGATGAAGACTGCTGCCATCTTGTCTATGACCTTTTTCCTCTTTGCTCGGGAAACATCCGCTTCCAGAAGAGCCCTCTGAGCACCAACCGTACTTAACCGTTCATCCCACAGTTTAACTGGCAGCTGAAATTTCTTCTTCAGCTTTTCAGCGTATTCTTCAGACTTTTTGGCACTTTCCCCAATTGTCCCATTCATATTCTTAGGATACCCTAAAACTATCTCATTCACTCCATATTCTTGAATTAAATCAGATAGTTCCTGTAATTCCTGGGTTTCGTTATGTGATCTTCTGATTACCTTCAAACCCTGAGCCGTCATAGCCAAGGAATCACTCATCGCCACCCCGATAGTCTTCTCCCCGAGATCAAGCCCCATTATCCTCACAATACCACCCCCTATTAGCTGTTCGATGTCCGATGTTCGAAGTTCAAGAGCTATCCAAGTATAGTCCATCAATATAGATCTGACAGTATCTCAACAAGCACGGTAAGCGGAACTTATACGGCCTATGCCGCACACAATTCCATCTAATCTGAACCGCAGCATACACGACAAGCGGAGCACGGATGCGGAGCGCGGCAGTTAACGCCAGGAGGGCGTTATTGCCGAATAGTGCATGCTGTGGTGTAGCTCTCACTTGCATTAATCTACCTATTGCTGAAAAGTGCTTGTTACGGTCCAGCTCTCACCTTGGCATGGTGTGCCTATTGCCGAATAGTGCTGTTGAGATACTGTCCACGCAATTATTGGAGTAACCTTAAACGATCTTGAGACAGAAATGCGGACATATTCGCCCACAATATCCACAAAGAACACACCTGTCAAGATCAACACATGCCTGTCCATCCTTCAGGCTAAGAGCTTGGTGTGAACAAGTCTCGATACATTTACCACAGCCTTGACACCAATCAGCTATGTATAGTTTCTTTTCCTTTGAGGTTACAGTCTGTCTCAGTGTTGCAGATATTGAATCGCCTGCTAGAAAGGAAAGATTGAAATCTATTTCTTCGATTGAAGACATCCCTAAAGCCATGGCGTGAATCTCCGGGATACTACGAATAAAATTCAGAGCCTTCTCCGGTTCCTTGGTGAGGTGACCTCCCCCAAAAACCTTCATCGCATAAATTCCTATTCCCATGGAGGCAGCAAACTTTATAGCCTCAATCATCTCTCCTAAACTTCCATCATGAATTCCTAAACCTTGAAAATTGACCAGTGGGTGAATAACATCCAAACCAGGCTGAAGGGCTCCTGCTCTTACACCCTGGACAGTATGGGTGGAGATTCCTACAGAACTAACGATTCCTCGAGATTTGGCTTCCAGTAGCGTATCCCAAGCTGCAGCATGGCCTTTCAAAGTATGATGGCTTTCTTGTTCATGAAGTAGATACATATCCAGAATATCTCTGCCCAATAATTTACGGCTGGTTTCTAGACTGGTTTTCAATTCCTCAGCAGTAGAAGCATACGATTTAGTGACTATTCTGAGCTCGGGAAATATCTTTAAAATCGGCTTAAGCTGATCGTAGTTATCATAGATTTCTGCCGTATCAATCCAATCTATCCCCTGCGTTACTGCGTAACGTAAAACTTCCTGACCTTCGATATGACTAATTCTGCCCTGAAGAGGAGATATGGCAAGGCTGCCGAAGCAAACTTCAGATACTTCCGGTCCCCACCAACCTAGTCTTACCCTGTGCAAATTCCTACCCCCAACTGAAAACCCTCACATTAGTGAGGGTATATTATACATAAGTGCGAAAAATCCAAAAAACATCCCATACACAGCAATAGGAGATTATCTGTGTTTGCGTGTCTCCTCTAATTTAGAAGAACTGAATAGGTTTCGGTCTAAAAGGGATTATTCTAGTTCTTGGAGATAACTGCTTACCAATTCTTCTAATAATTCATGGCGTTCCAATTTACGAATCTTTGTTCTTGCTTGGTTATGACTGGTAATGTATACAGGGTCTCCAGACATGAGATAACCGACCAGTTGGTTAATTGGGTCATATCCTTTTTCCTGTAGTGCAGCATAAACCTGTTGCAAAATATCCCGAGCTGAATTATCACTAGCCTCAGACTTAAACATCATGGTATCACCTATGTTACTCAAGGTTTATACCTCCTTTCTTTTGTTACCAGTTTATTAGATTATTATTCGGCATCTAGTTAAAAATTCCCTGTCAGGAAGAAAAAAAACATATTTCTCTAAACTATTTTCCTAACATCGCTTTGATAATAGCGGGTACTTTATCTAAAGCTTCTCCAAGTTTTGCAGGATCTTTGCCGCCGGCCTGCGCCATATCCGGGCGACCACCACCCCCGCCACCGGTTATCGCAGCTACTTCTTTAATAATTTTCCCAGCATGCAGATTGCTTAAACCTGTAGGATGAACAACTGCGACCAAATTCACCTTGCCTTCAGCCGCCGCACCCAGAACGATGACCCCATTAGCTAGTTTATCCCGAAGCAGGTCGGCTGTTTGACGGAGAGTATCCATATCTTGAGCCTGAACTTTGGCGGCTAACACTTTAACCCCTTGGATATCCTGTACTTTATCCAGAAGGCTATCCGCTTCATTCTTAGACAATTTGGCTGTTAATTGTTGAACGTCTCTTTCTAGGTCTTTTACTTGATTCACCATAGAATGAACTTTCTTAACTGTTTCTTGAGGTTGAGCTTTAAGGGTGAGAGTGATTTCTCCTAGTTGATTTTCTATATCACGCAGGTAGGTTAGAACTTCTATCCCGGCAACAGCTTCAATCCTCCTAAGACCAGCTCCTATACCCCCTTCAGAGATAATCTTAATAAGTCCTATCTCTCCAGTGCTGGATACATGAGTACCTCCACAGAGTTCCATGCTGTAGTCGCCCATCTCTACTACTCGGACGGTATTACCGTATTTCTCTCCGAATAAGGCTATCGCGCCTTTTTTCCTCGCTTGTTCCATCGCCATCTCTTCTGCTTGTACCGGAAGATTAGCTAAAACAAGTTTATTCACCTCATTCTCCACGGCTAAAAGTTCTTCAGACGTTAGAGCAGAAAAATGAGAGAAGTCAAATCTTAGTCTTTCTTTCGTAACTAAAGAGCCCGCCTGCTGGACATGATCCCCAAGAATTCTTCGCAGAGCTGTATGCAAAAGATGAGTTGAACTATGATTAACTGCAATAGCTTTCCTAGTTGCGGAACATACTATGGCCTTTACTTGGTCTCCTTGATGTAATACTCCATCTTTGATAAGCAATCGATGGCTAATTGCTCCATTAGGCAATTTTTTCAATTCGAGTAATTCAGCTGAAGCTTTTTCAGTCTTTATAATTCCTATATCGGAAACTTGCCCACCGCTCTCCATATAGAAAGGTGTAGCGTTAAGAAGGCATAATACTTCTTCCCCTTCCCCTGCACTCTCTATCTCTCCTTCAGAGGTGAACAAACCCTGGATAACAGCTGTAGTCTCCAATTCTCCATAACCAGTGAAATCAGTTTTACCGATGGTTTGAGACTTAGCCAGCAGAGCATTATTCTCTACCGTTGCTATCATTTGACGAGACTGCTCTTTGGCTAGACGTCTATGTTCAGCAGCAGCTTTTCCAAATGATTCCATATCTACAGTAATCTCTTCTTCCAAAAGCATCTCTTCTGTGAGCTCTACCGGGAAACCGTAGGTTTCATAGAGATGAAAAGCATCTTCACCACTTAATTCCTTTTGCTCTTTTTGCTTAAGTTCCTTAACTTTATCTTGAAGGATTTGGGTACCTTGTTCTAATGTAGCCTGGAAATTCTTCTCTTCTAAGCGGAGATGATTCAGGATAAAGTTTTCATTCTCTATAAGTTCAGTGTACCAATGAGAATAGTCAGCTTGGATTACTACAAATATTTGTTCTAGAAATGGTTTCTCTATCCCTAGAAGTTTCCCATAGCGAACAGCTCTTCGCAGGATACGACGAAGGACATAGCCTCTTCCGTCGCTACTGGGACGTATGCCATCAGCCAGCATGAAAGCGACTGCTCGAATATGATCGGCTACTACTTTTAGGGCTACATCGCTTTTAGGGTCATCCTTATACTTTATCCCGGCTATTGTTGCCGTCTTATTAATGATAGGCAGGAAAAGGTCCGTATCAAAATTGGAATCGACCTTCTGCATTACCGAAGCGATTCGTTCCAGACCCATGCCGGTATCGATGTTTTGTCTGGGAAGAGGTGTCAGATTCCCTGATTCATCTCTGTTATATTGCATGAATACCAAGTTCCAAATCTCCAGGAAGCGATCACAGTCACAACCAATCTTACAATCTTCGCGGCCACAGCCACGGGTATCGCCTAGGTCTACATATATCTCTGAACAGGGTCCACACGGTCCTACAGGACCAGCAGCCCAGAAATTAGACTCATCCAAAGCTATTCTATCAGGATCAACTCCAGCTTCTTGGATCCAATGGGTTCTGGCTTCTTCATCCTCTGGATAGATCGTAACCCATAATTTATCTACAGGTATCTGCAGTACAACAGTTATGTATTCCCACGCCCAGCGGACGGCATCTTTTTTAAAATAATCACCAAAAGAAAAATTGCCCAACATCTCAAAAAAAGTATGATGTCGCGCTGTTTTCCCTACTGCTTCCAAATCAGGTGTCCGTACACATTTCTGAGAAGTAGTTGCCCGAGGAAACGGTGGCTCGACTTGGCGCATGAAGTAAGGTTTAAAAGGAACCATGCCTGCTACTGTGAGCAGGAGAGTAGGATCGTCTTTTGGAATGAGTGAAGCACTAGGTTGAATACTATGTCCTTTTTTTTCAAAGAATTCTAAGAACATTTCCCTCAGTTGGTTACCGGTATACATCATCTTCCTCCTAAGCCTGTTATGATTCTTGGTCCAATAATTTAGAAAGTAGTGCGGTATTTATAAATCCTTTAGACTTTGCGACAGGAGGTCGCTATTGCCCAAAAGTGCTTACAGCACTGCTGTCATATGATTAACGGACGAAACTTAAACTAAAAAATATATTTTAAGTATAGCTGATAGAAGTTGTATGTCAACAGACTTGAAACAGACTATTGCAAGAGTTTAACTCTCATCAAGAGCTTTAGGAGCCACGAGATGATTATAAACATCTCTAATTATGATGCGGATAACGGCCGCCAGAGGAATAGCCAGAAACATTCCTAATAATCCACCCAGTTCTCCACCTGCCAGAAGAGCAAATACTACCCAGAGAGGATGGAGCCCAACCTTCCCGCTCATTAATTTAGGGTTAATGATATTTCCTTCTATCTGTTGGACTATAAAGATTATGAGTGCGACTTTTAAGGCCATCGAAGGAGATATGCCTAAAGCTAACAAAACTGAGGGTACTCCACCCAAGATGGGACCAAAATATGGTATGAGGTTGGTTATTCCACAAATGACTCCTATAATAAAGGCGTAATCCATTCCAATTAACTTTACCCCAAAACCTATTAGTAAGCCTACTATTATAGACACTATAACATTACCTTGGATATAGCGTTGAATAATATAGTCAACTTCTTGGAGAAACTTATGCCACTGTCCTCTAACTTTTTGAGGGACGAGCTGTAGTACTCCTTCATTTATCCTCTTCCAGTCCAGCATAAAGTATATGGCCAAGATAGGAGAAATAATCAAGAGTCCAAGGGAGACGATAATATCCGGCAATCTGTCTATTAAGCTCTCCAGCCACTTGATAAGGAAATTCTGTCCATCTTTAAGTTGATCTTCAATAAGCTTTGTAACCTCGCTGGGCAGTCCTGCTTGAGAATACCGATTTTTAGCATGATCTGCATATTCATAGATTACCTGAATCTTCTGAGGGAGAATCGAGGTTAGTTTCCCAAGTTCCAAGTAGAGCTTGGGTAAGAGAAAGAAAAGAGTTAAAGATAACAATACTATTATCCAAATAAAGATGACTGTAACAGCGGCCTTGCGGTTCAATCCTTGTTTCTCCAGCCAGCTCACTACCGGGCTTAATAAGTAAGCCAGAACAATTCCTACGATAAAAGGTGAAATAATGCTTCTAACCTTAAACAGAAAAAAGATACTTAATAAAGCTAATAAGATTATAAATAGCCAGCGTTTTTTGCTTCGTTTCATCTTCCATCCCCCAGCTCAGCCAAGACTCTAAGACTCTTTTTGAAAACTGATAATATTTTGTCCCTCCATGGATTTTTCGTCAGGAAGGCATTATTGCCGAATAGTGCATGCTGCGGTCCAGCTCTCACTTGCATTAACCTATTAATAAAAAGGCCGGTCTTTTCAACTTGAAAATCCCAACCTCCCATTAATAGTACTAATTCATCTGATAGTATTATTCGGCAACAGCTTGGCTTACCTCCTGGGTATCTAAGAAGAAATCATCCCAAGCTACAAGGGATCCGTCTTCATCCAGATCATAAACTACTACGTTATCAGTATGACTATTGAATTCGACACAACAATTCCAACAATAATACTGTTCTACTCCGACCTTGCCTATCTGTCGACCCGCACAAACCGGGCAAATCATTATAATGAACCTCCTTCAACTATGATAACATCTTTTCCATCAGCGATGATGTTCTTCTCTAAGATTGCACCCCTACCGTCAAATAAATCTGCAAATAACCCATCGGATATTTCATAACCCGTGATATCCTTAAAGGTATTGTCAACAAAAATATCTCCAACAGTACCTATTTGTTCTCCTTGATCATTATAGACTTTGTTACCGATTTTATGAGACCAGAGAGAACCGTTTACTTTCTCATTAGTAAATTCTTTGACATTAAGGCTATCTTTAGCACAGGCTACGATATCATCACGAGAGATAATTTGAGTATGTGGAGTTAAGAAAGAATCCTTTTCCAGAATGATACCAGTCACAATGCATTTTTTCTCATCAAAGAGGATATCCTTTACCCAGCCTAGATGTTCACCTGTCTGTAATTTTAGAACAGGAAGTCTAACAATATCTCTCATTCTTTTCATAAGAAAAAAGCCTCATCCGTGAATTATTACTAACACTTTCTACTTTTTCCTTTTTTTATGGTTTCTATTCATTTCATTGCATTTACTTGCAAAAGAGGCGGCTCTGGAACTATCCAAGCCGCCCTCAATCCTAAAGGTAAGTTAAGTAACTTTTCCCTTAGACTTTAGA
Source organism: Gracilibacter sp. BRH_c7a (assembly GCA_001516055.1). Classification (GTDB taxonomy): domain Bacteria; phylum Bacillota; class Desulfitobacteriia; order Desulfitobacteriales; family Syntrophobotulaceae; genus Gracilibacter. The sequence goes on along the minus strand of LOEZ01000084.1, from coordinate 10,043 downwards.
TTTTTTTGCTAGATAATCCTTTATAGCAACATGAACAGCGTCTGCCGCCAAGTTGGAACAGTGCATCTTGGCCTCCGGTAATCCACCAAGTGCTTCAGCAACCGTAGAATTAGTAATGTTCAATGCATCTTCCAGAGACTTACCTTTAACCATTTCCGTCACCATGCTACTAGTGGCTACAGCTGCTCCACATCCAAATGTCTTGAATTTTATATCTTTGATGATATTTTCTTCAACAACTAAAGAAATACGCATTATATCGCCACATTTAGCATTACCTACCTGGCCGACACCATTAGCTTCTTCGATTTCTCCTACATTACGTGGATTGGTAAAATGATCAATAACTTTTTCAGAATACATGAATTCACTCCCCTTTTCTTCAAATCTAACAACTTGTCTTATTATAAAGAGGTGACATTACCCTTAATCTATCAACGATCTTAGGGAGTTCCTCCAAAACAAATTCAATATCCTCATCAGTATTCTGCTTTCCTAAAGAAAGTCTCAAAGAACCGTGAGCAACTTCATGACTCATACCCATTGCCAGCAATACATGGGAAGGATCAAGTGATCCTGATGTACAAGCCGAACCACTGGAAGCAGCGACACCTATCATATCAAGACTGAGTAGCAAGGATTCACCTTCGATGAAGTTAATGCTTACATTAACATTGTTAGACAATCGTTTCTGTCCGCGTGGTCCATTCAGTTTTACATTATCTATTCTGCTCATAATCCCATCAATCAACTTATCTCTTAATCCGGTCAGATAAGGTATTTCGCTTTTCATTCTTTGACCTGACAACTCACAGGCTTTACCAAATCCTATAATACCTGGAGCATTCTCTGTCCCGGAGCGGATTTTTCTTTCTTGAGCCCCACCAAACATCAGTGGAGATATTCTTACACCCTTACGAATATAAAGAGCACCAACCCCCTTAGGTCCATAGATCTTATGACTGGAAATAGTTAATAGATCGATATTCATAGCCTTAACATCAATAGGACATTTTCCAAGCGACTGGACAGCATCTACATGGAATAATATATCAAGTTCTTTCGTTATTTTCCCAATCTCTTCTATGGGTTGGATAGAACCAACTTCATTATTGGCATGCATAATACTAACGAGTATGGTATCAGGCCGAATAGCTTTTTTAAGCTCGTCCACACTAACTAATCCTTCTTCATCAACCGGTAGGATAGTTAAATCATAACCATTTTTAGCAAGGTATTTGCATGTATCTAGGACCGCATGATGTTCTATCGCGGAAGTTATCAAATGTTTACCCTTTTTCGCCCTGGACTTAGCGGCTCCTTGGATAGCTATATTATCTGCTTCTGTTCCTCCACTGGTAAAGGTTATCTCAGCCTGATCTGCCCCAATTAGAGTGGCAACTTGTGTCCGAGCCTCATCCAGAGCCTTTCTTACTTCTCTTCCGTAGAGATGCACGCTGGAAGGATTACCATAAAATTCAACATAATACTTCATCATTAATTCTGCAACTTGAGGATCTACTGGAGTTGTGGCACTATGATCTAGATAAATTCGGCGCATAATAAGCTTCCTCCGTTTCGCTGTACAGTCTAGTGTTTATTCAAAAAGCTCACTGAGCCTTTTCACGTCTTCTTTATTACAATCGTGAAGCAAGTCTGCTAAAGAGATAGAATCCACTACATCATTGATGGAATCTCTAACCTTAACCCATACTTCCCGGGTAATACAAAAGTCAGTCTTCTCACAGCAAGATTCGCCATCTAACTCATTCGTACAGTCCACTGGAGCAATCGGTCCTTCCAGAATCCTTATGACATCTCCTATATAGATATCTTCCGGTTTCTTAGCAAGGATATATCCTCCTTGAGAGCCACGAATACTTTTTACCAATCCTGCTTTACGTAGTTCTGGTACAAGCTGTTCCAAATAATGTTCCGATAATTTTTGTCTATCTGCAATACTTTTTAAAGAGATAGGTCCTTCAGTTCCATGCTGTGCTAAATCAACCATAATTTGCACACCATATCTGCCTCTGGTAGAAAATTTCATTAAAACCTCACCTCTCCTTAATAATTAATATCCTACTAAACCAATCGGAATTTGTCAATAAACAAACTCTAAATTTTCCTCAAAAAACTTTAAGGTAATATTTGTACATTACTTAGCGAACCTAGAGCAGAGAAACGTATGTAATATAATTATTTCCTTACCATCGAATGCTATTGTTGTTATAATAAGCTTGGTGATTTAGAGCAAGGAGTGATTTTCTTGATTCCGCTGGCTGATAGAATCAGACCCAAAAATATCCAGGAAGTTGTTGGACAAACTCACCTTTTAGGTGAGGGGAAAGTTCTTAGAAACCTTATAGATAATAAAAGAATTGTGAATATGATTTTTTTCGGGCCTCCAGGTGTTGGCAAAACAACTGTAGCTAATATAATCTCCCAAGTAACCGATAAGAAGTTGTACAGATTGAATGCTACTACAGCATCTATTAAAGATATTCATTTGATAATTAAAGAACTGGAATCCTTAATCGGGTATAAAGGAGTGATTCTCTATTTAGATGAAATACAGAATTTTAATAAGAAGCAGCAACAATCTCTTTTAGAATATATGGAAGACGGCAGAATAACTCTTATAGCCAGTACTGCCGAAAATCCCTATCATTATGTATATGGCCCTCTATTAAGTAGGAGCATGGTGTTTGAGTTTCGCCCTCTTGGAGAAGAAGATATTATCGATTCTTTAAAGCAGGGAATTATTTTTCTAAGTAAAGAATTTCAGAACGAAATCGATATAAGTGATGAGAGTATGAGCTATATCGCCCTAATGAGCGGTGGGGATCTTAGACGAGCACTCAACAGCTTGGAGCTTATTGTGTATTTTTATCCGAATAGTGACAACTCTACAATCGAGATAGCTTTTGAAGATGTCCAGGAAATCATACAGAATAAAGGTTTTGCTTTTGATAATAAAGGTGACAATTATTATGATGCTTTAAGTGCCCTCCAAAAAAGCATCAGGGGCAGCGACCCTGATGCTGCAATTTTCTATGCAGGTATTCTCCTTAAAGGCGGGCAACTAATTTCTATATGTAGGCGCTTATTAGTCATCGCATCGGAGGATATCGGCTTAGCCTATTCTCAAGCTTCAAGTATAGTTTATGCTCTTACTCAAAGTGCTTTACAGGTTGGGCTGCCTGAAGCGAGAATACCGATTGCCCATGCGGTGATACTCTTAGCCTCCTCCCCCAAATCTAATACCAGCTATATGGCTCTCAATTCTGTGATGGAAGATATTAATAATAAGAATATCGGTAGTATTCCATTGCATCTAAGGGATACTCATTATCAAGGTGCGGATAAATTGGATCGAACAGGTTATAAATATCCGCATAACTATGAAGGTAATTATGTCTCTCAACAGTATCTGCCTGATCAGCTCCGAGGAACGAAGTATTACTTTCCAGGAAATAACAAAATGGAGAATATGCTCAAACAATATCTGGATTCTCTAGGAGATAAGAAAACACGGGACTAATATGATTCTTTTTAATTGTGCATTAATAATAAACAGTATCTCCTATTCGGTAAGATACTGTTTTTACTCTTCGATATCAGTTTTAGCCTTACCCTTTAATCCCTTTTGCAGTTTTTCCAGAGCCTCTCGTATAGAAGGTTTAAGCGTATCTTCAACTTTGGGATTATCTAAATCTGCCATACTGGCTAGGCTCTCTACATAGGAATCTCTAAGGCCCTTGTTTATCTCTACCAAACGATAGTCTTCCTTAATGCCTGATAAGAGGGTTGGTCTTTTAGTTTCTAAAGCTTGGGCATCGGCTTTTGGTATCCCTGATTTGGGTGCTTTTTTGGGATTAATTTTAGTTTTCCTGTTAATATTCGCTGAAGAATCGTTCTCCCGTTCTTCTTTAGAAGTAATATTCTCAAGACTGGACTCCATCATAGATAACTCTTCCATGATTCGTGTTACCCATTTTTGGACTGCTTCAGGGTTTTTCGTAACTATAAAAGCTTCCTGAATTGATCCCCCGCTTTTCAATAATAATTTGCAGCCTGTAGGAGTCTCATACTTGTATACTACGCCCCGTTCAGGAGAGTGGGTAACATCTATAACTCCGGGTATGATATCGGTAACGAACGAATTCTTGCTAAGGTCTTCCAACCAATATAGGGCTCCGTTGATAATACTATGTTCTCTTTTGATTTTTTTGTGACGGAATTTCATAAATTGCCCCCGGTCTTATAGAACAAATGCTGAATATCAAATGACTCATCTTCAATAGTAAGTATTCCTAAGGAATAGTAAGGCTGTCCTCTCTTGTCAGTGGGCGAACCTGGATTAAAAAGGGTTATCCCGTTATGTACACTCTTAAACGGTACATGGCTGTGACCAAATATTATTAAGTCCACTTGATCCTCTCGGAAGGTGTTATAGGCTCTTTCCGGAGTATTCTTTCCTCTTCCAAGATAACCATGAGTAATACCTACGTTTATTTTTCCAGCAGAAGTTATTATTTTATCCGGCAAGTCACTTAATAGCCAATCTCCATTTCCTTTGACGGCAACTACTGGAGCTAATAGTGACAGTTCTTCTAGCACGCTCTCAATTAAGATATCTCCAGCATGCAGAATCATCTCTATATCTGCAAAAGCATCCCAGATAAACGGAGGTAATGACTTTCCCTGTCGGATATGGGTATCTGACAAAATTCCAATTTTCATTCTCTTTTCATCCTGTATAAAAAATATCATTATTATAAATAATAGTATAGTTAAGTGTTATTTGCAAAGAATCATCAGTATAAATATCTATCTTCTCGGAAAAATAAAACAGGGATAAATCCCTGTTTTTAATACTTCTGAAGTCAATTGAAAAAACTGTTAACCTGTTAACGATACTGCGGTCTTATTGTTTTCCTAATCTCACTGGCTACTCTCCAAGTTTCCTGAAGATGCGGTGTCAACATTTCAATCTTACCATTAATTCTGTCTATGATGATATCCGGACTAGAATCAATGTCCATCTCGCCCTTAGAATGTCTAATATCAATTGCTATCTTATCATCAGTAAATGTCGGAGGAATAAAGTAATTTAACACCTCCTCTGTAGCATCAATCAATTCATTAACTTGATCATCTCGGTACCCTTCACGTAAAAGGATTTGTTTTACCTGCGGCAGCGAATGATCGAGTGTAAGTAACATCTGTGCTCTTCTCACAAGCTCTGGATTAATATCCATGATACCACCTCTTTTCAAAAGAAAACTCAGTATCATTTTCCCCTTAACAAAAGCTACAAATACTACTATATTTTTGACTTTCTTGGTGTTCTTCCCCATAATATATTCAAAATTTTACAGGGGGTTATCATGCTCAAATTTTTGTCTCTTCCTATTATTTTAGCTGCTATCTCAGGAGCTGCCATGGCTTTACAAGGCACCTTAAATTCACAATTCAGCCAAAAAACATCACTATTAACTTCTACTTTTGTTGTTCATATAATAGGCGGAATTATAGCACTCATAGCAGTGCTTATCTGGAAAGCTCCTATCTTTCAACTTAAATGGTCAGAGGTTCCTTGGTATTTATATCTTGGAGGAGTTCTTAGTGTCCTTATCATTGCTCTTGTCGCATTCTCTATTTCCAAGGTTGGTGTTTGTAATGCTACAACAGCTATTATCCTCGGCCAAGTAGGTATCGCTGTCATAATAGATCATATGGGACTTCTGGGAGTTCAGAGAATACCTTGGAGTCCATGGCAAATTCTGGGCCTGATACTTTTTGCTAGTGGAGCAAAATTACTTATTAGATAATAAACAATATTATAGATTCAGAGTTGTGGGTATCTATATCGTCCCAGATCTGTTATTAATTTTACTTAGACTCAATAAGATCTCGTATATTTCATTACTAACGTTATGTTTGTGAATGTTTCCATTTATCGCAAGAAGCAAAGTGTTCTCAGTTTCTGTTTGACCATCTTTTTCTATCAACTTTAAAAGAAAAGCATAGCTTTCAGTTGTCAACGGAAGTTGTTGAAATTGATTATCTCCCACGAAGATAGCCCAATAACCCTCTGATATCTCGCTATCGCCTATCTGGAGAGAATTATAGAAGTCAGGCAATTGATAACTTTCATTGGGATTAGAAAGGTCGAGACTTGAAGTTGGTAAGGTAATCTCTCCAATATTTTCTGCTTCTTGGTAGGGATCAGTCAGAGCTGTATAAACATTATTAAAAAATCCTGGGAAAAGCAAATAACCGACAATCCCGATTATGAAAACCCAAATTGCCAGGGCTTGAATATCACTCCATAAATCATTTTTGGGAGGACGTCCCCATGCATTTCGCATACACTACCACCCCCTGAAAATATACGCAGGAAGTCCGAGCTTTATGATAAGAGGTTGCATCTTGTCAACATTATCTATAATATCTTATTTGAGGTGATGAGTATGGAGATGCTTAAAAGAAAACTTAACCTGCTTCCCACTAAACCTGGTGTCTATTTAATGAAGGATAGTTCAGATAAAATTATCTATATAGGGAAAGCAAAAGTATTAAAAAACCGTGTTCGTTCTTATTTCACCGGTTCACACGATCAGAAAACTCAAAAACTAGTAAGTCAAATCCATGATTTTGAATATATTTTGACTAGTTCTGAAGTAGAAGCCCTTCTGCTGGAATGTAATCTGATAAAGAAGTATAATCCGCAATATAATATCATGTTAAAAGATGATAAAACTTATCCTTACCTCTTGATTACATCAGAGAAACACCCAAGGATAGTTGTAACCCGTAAAATCAATAAAAAAACCGGCAAGTACTTTGGGCCTTATCCTAACGCTACAGCTGCCAGAGAGGCAGCTCGTCTCTTAAACAGACTTTTGCCTTTACGCAAGTGTAATAATATTCCCGGGAAGAGTTGTCTCTATTACCACCTAGGCCAATGTTTAGGGCCTTGTATTAACACGATTCATCCCGAAGAATACTCTGATACAATTGAAAAAGCTTCAAACTTTCTCCGGGGCAACCAAAAAAGTGTAATCGCTTGGTTAGAAGAAAGAATGGGCAGAGCTGCAGAATCTTTACAATTTGAGGCAGCTAAGGAATATAGAGATCTTATTAGCGATCTTAAGAAAATTAGCGAAAAACAGAACATCACTCTTAATGACTTTCGTAACCGCGATATAGTTTCTTATGCCTTTGACCAGAATCTTATTAGTATTCAAGTTTTCTCTTTCCGTCAAGGCATGCTGGTAACAAGAGAAGGTTTTATATTCCCCTACTATACCGAACCGGAAGAAGGGTTTATTTCATTTTTGGTTCAGTACTATTCCAATAATTCCATTATTCCAGATGAGATATGTACTCCTGAAATCTCCTCTTCCTCTATACAAGACCTCCTGCCTTTAACAGTACCAAAACGGGCAAAAATCAAAGAGCTTATTGATCTTGCTACCTCCAACGCTGAAATCTCGCTTAAGGAAAAGATTGAGTTGGAAGGTGAGAAAATTGAAGAACTGGAGTTTGCTTTAGAAGGTCTTCAAGAACTTCTAAATATTCGCAGCACTCAGGTGATCGAAGCTTTTGATATCTCAGGATTATCAGGGACAAACGTAGTCGGGGGGATGGTTCAATTCGTCTATGGTAAACCCTCTCGTTCAAATTATCGAAAATATAATATTCCAGTACTAGAGAATAATAACGATGATACTGCATATCTTAAACATGTCATTTCCAGAAGGTATACTCGTTTGAAACAGGAGCAATCTCCTTTACCCGATCTTATCCTAGTCGATGGCGGCAAGGGACAGGTTAAAGCAGTTCGTACCAGCCTTAAGGAATTACAGCTTAATATTCCTGTAGCGGGGATGGTAAAAAATGAGAAACATGAGACCAGAAGTTTAGTAAGTTCCAATGGCAGAGAACTGATTTTAGACTTAAAGCCTGAAACTTTCCGCCTTATCCAAAGAATTCAAGATGAAGTGCATAGATTCGCTATTACTTTTCATAGGCAGCAACGCCTTAAAAATATGATCTCGTCAGAGTTGGATGGCATCCCAGGAGTAGGCCCTAAACGTAAAAGGCTACTCTTACGGCATTTTCAATCTCTTGAGGGCATAAAGAATGCTTCTGTTGATGAATTGATCAAGATTGGCTTGCCTTTAGGGACTGCAAATGAGATTTTTAATTTCTTTCGTAATTCGAAGTAATTGTTAATAATGTCGCTTTTTTTAACAATTCTTGTTATTGACATACTTACTAAAGAAGTTTATCCTAAAAATGGATAAATAATCTCGTTTTCGTCATCTTGTTTTCAGGAGTGATATTTTGAAACGTAAATATTCCATCATAGTTATTCCACCTGAACATGATAAGCCACCTCGTCAGATTCATTTTTCAGTTCGGCTTAAGAAAGTAATCACCACAGGATCCATTGCGTTTGGAGTATTTTTTTCGGGTCTGATGATTCATGATATTTACCAATCGACTTACATAAAAACTTATCGACAAAAAATGGCTTATGTAGATAAGTTAGAATTAGAACTCAAAACTAAAGATATGGAAATCGCACGTCTGCATGAGAAAAGTACTGATATTAACAACAAATTGATTGAGATGGCTTCTTTAGAAAGCCAAATAACTTCTATTCTCAATATCCCCCAAGAAACACCCCCTTCGGAAATGAGCCGTAGCGGGTTTTCGTTACAATCTTTAGCCCCACCTGAAAGTCTTGATCAAGTTGCTGCCATGGTGGAATCAGAGATGAAAGATATAGAAGAATACTACGATGCTACCTTAGAGTATGAAGATAAGGCTAACCATACTCCCAGTATCTTGCCTGTTAGCGGCCCTATCTCTTCCCCTTTTGGGTATAGACGCAATCCATTTGGTGGCTGGTCAAGTGAATTCCATAATGGTATAGATATCGCTTGTTCCTATGGTACTCCTGTTAAAGCTACAGCTCATGGTACTGTTACTTTCGCTGGATGGGATGGCTACTGGGGAAGACGAGTCGAAATTAACCATGGTTACGGTACCGTCACCTTCTACGCTCATAATTCAAGATTAACTGTTAAATCTGGACAAGCTGTCGAGAAAGGTGATATTATAGCTTATAGTGGCAATACTGGAAGAAGTACTGGCAGTCACTTACATTATAGTGCGTTTATTGATGGTAAATTAGTTGACCCTCTAATTTTTACAACAAATACTAAGGAGCAGTGATAATATGTTCGGCAAAAAAGAAAATGGTACGACTATCAAACCCGTCTCCAATTCGTCAAGTTCTAATATAACTTACATAGCAGATGATTGTGAAATTAAGGGTTCTATTGAAGGGCAAGGAAATGCCCGTATTGACGGTAAGGTTGAAGGAACAATCAATATTGCAGGTGACCTGGTAATAGGGCAAAATGCTGTTTTACAAGCAAATATTGAAGCTAAAACTATTAGTATTGCCGGTGAAATTCGTGGAAATGTTAAAGCCAAGGAACTTCTCGAACTTGCATCCTCGGCCCGTCTATATGGTGATATTAATACGAAGCAGCTAAAAATAGATCAGGGTGCTCGCTTCGTCGGTAGCAGTAACTACGAAGAAGTTGCTAGCTCCCCTGTTTCCAATCCAGTTACAAAAGAAAATGATAAAAAATAAATAATATCCTTTAACTAACCAAAAACACATAACCTCTCTCTAAGGAGAGATTATGTGTTTTTCTTTTTAAAAATATTCAAAAAAAAAACCTCTCGTTTAGAGAGGGCTAAGTTCCTTAAATTTTAGGATACTGAAAAGTAAATGTTGCAGCTTAGGTCAAGTAGGTTTTCCCACTAGGTTCCCCTTGGTTTCCCGCGGGGCGGTTTCCCCTTTATCCCAGCCTGAGGCGTCACCACCATCAGAACTTGATCGCCACTTAGTCCGCACTTCAATCCTTTTCAGTCAACGTTCTAGAAGTTTTCCTTCACACTCCCCATTATCCTAGCCTCTTTTGCAGAAAAGAATTTCCAGCAGGTTAACA
>LOEZ01000083.1 GCA_001516055.1 Gracilibacter sp. BRH_c7a | reverse complement strand
TTGTAGGCTTGGCAAGCTCCACGGTGACGGTTGTGCGTGTTAAATGCCGCAGTTCTTCAAGGGTGCCGGATTCAACGATTTTTCCCTGTCGGATTATTCCAACCCGGTCGCAAAGTGCTTCGACCTCCGCAAGAATATGGCTGGAGAGAAAAACGGTTTTTCCCTGTTTCTTTACTTCGAAGATACATTCCTGAAAAACCTGCTCCATTAACGGATCAAGGCCGCTGGTAGGCTCATCTAAAATCAGTAGTTCCGCATCGGAGAGAAAAGCAGATACCAGTGCTACTTTCTGCCGGTTCCCTTTGGAATAGCTACGGCATTTTTTTCTGGGGTCAAGCTGAAACCTGTCCAGCAGTTCCCTGCGGCGGGAGGGATTGATTTTACCGTGCAAGCGGCCTAAGAAATCAATCACCTCACCGCCGGTTAAGTTGGGCCATAAGGTCACATCTCCCGGCACATAGACAAGCCTCTGATGAAGAGCAACAGCATCCTGCCAAGGGTCGCCGCCCAGTAGCTTTGCTTCTCCGCCATTCTTACGGAGCATCCCCAGAAGAATACGAATAGTTGTAGATTTTCCTGAACCATTGGGGCCGATAAAGCCGTACACCTCTCCTTGATTTACAGTCAAATCTACACCACGCAAAGCCTCCTGCTTCCCATAGGACTTGGTAAGTCCCCTTGTTTCAATTATATTCATCACAATCCCCTCCAATTATTGATAATAAGCTTTTCGCAGCTCGTTAAGATAGCCGTCAAACCCAGTACGGATTTTTTCAAAATCAAACTCCGGTACATCCGTGCTCTTAAGCTGCTCCAGTATTTCACCCGCATATCCGCCTACTGCCCAGAAGATCAGTTGTTTGGCTTTGTCCACATCCAGTTCGCTTTTGAAGCATGAGGTATCAATATCTCCATAAAACCGTTCAAAGCTGCTGGCTTCCACCATCTTGCGCCTTTTTTCCAAATTATCCTTTACCGCTTGAGAATCTGTAAGAACAGCTACTTTCACAAAATTAAAAATCCAGGGGTATTTTTGCAGCACCTGAATTTTGAGCAGGCAAGTCTGCCTCAGCCGTTCAAAAATATCCTTCTCGTGCACATCGATTTGGTCAAAATACTCTCGGTTCAAAATATCCAGACAATAGTCGTAAAGAAAGAGAAAGAAATCTTTTTTATTGTTGACGTAGTGGAACATCAGCGGCTTTGAGATGCCGGATTCTTTGGCAATCACATTGGTCGAGGCATCGTCAAAACCTTTACTGGCAAACTCCCTGAGCGCCGCATTCAAAATTGCATTCCGTCTTTCAGGCTCTAAACTTAAAAATTTTGAGAACATGGCAATCACCTTCTTATAGTCTTTATTATCATCAGTTCAATTTACCTGTTAGGTCAACACAATCATTATAGATCCATTTATCTAATAGGTCAATCCGTTTGTGTGAATTTAAATATTTCCATATTTTAGCAGGAGTATTCTTCTATCTGTTTAATTATGTAAATAGATAGGAGGGGTGACGGTGAGAAATGAAGATAGTCCCGGTTTTTGGTTAAAGCCGGTACCACTTGGTTTTTTGTTGATAGGACTAGGAGGATTAATATATTTCTTTTTATTTAATTACAGTACTGATAGCGATCCGAATTTTCTAATTGAGATCGGTAAAGTATTATGCAGTGTTGCGATTTCTTCGGGGTTTATTGGTTTGTTATTGGAAGTTAAAACTATAAAATCCATAATCCTTTCTGTATTAAATACAATACTTGACGGAGACTATAAGTTAGATAGTTATTCCATTGAAAAACTACATTCCATAAAAAAACGGGTAATTATAGCTGAACACAACAAAAAATTCTCAGAGCAAGAATTAGAAAACTCTATATATGCCTTAGAAGATAATATTAATACACTAATTACAAATCGCTATTACGAATTAGATGAGACCTTTTGTTGGATTGAGCCAGATGACGAAGAAAAAATATTTAACAAACGGTTTAAAAGGAAACTGATAATTAGTAATAAGTATAGCGATAATAATATTTTCAAAATGACACTTAAACTGGTTAGAGAAGAAGATGATACAGATTATATTAATTGGTTAAGTTTTAAAGAATTTAAAGTCTATAATGATACAAGTGGTGATCCGCAAGATTTAAAAGAAGAGATACAACGTATGATTAAAGTTGAGAAGTTGCCAGAAGATGATCGCAGTCCTTATACGCATATATTAACTGTGGAAAAACAATTAGATGGAAACAAAAAAGTTACTGTATTTATCGAATATCAATATAGTTCCCCTATGACTGATTTTACCCAAACCTTTAAAAGCATTTTACCTTGCAAAGAATTTTGCCATAAAGTTTTTATTGATGGGAAGTATGATAATAATTGGACTTTTGCTATTAATGGATTCGCTCCATTATATTTCCCAGGTTCAAATATTAGTGAAAAGTTTAAAGTCGATGTTCATACTAACAAGAGCGGGGAGGTAATTTTTAACAATTGGTGTTTACCTGGGACAGGCTATGTGGTATCATTACGTCGTATAAATGAATAAAATACAGGGCAAAATATTATTGAAACTAATGAAGGAGTTGTAAACATTGTTTAGAGATGAAACTGGTGGATAATAATATTAGCAACTATAAATACTAATAAAAGGCCTCTCTAGCAGGGGTCTTTTGATTTTCCAGGAGGGTTATGCAGCTGCAGCCCTCTATTTTTATTACTGTTATCCACCGTTATATATCAGTTGGAAATTAATCCAGTAAATCACTAGTGCATATTTCTTTCCATTAAGCTATTATACGGTAGCACTTATAATTAATTCATAATTTTTAAAGGGAGGAAAAAAATGAACACTATAAAAAAGCTAAGAGTAAAAACAGTTCTTTTCATTTTCATGTTGTTTGCATTCTTCCCTAACCAAATGGTATATGCCGAAGAGGTGAAAGCAGCGACAGAACCGGTGCTTTTGGATGCTGGTATGCTGCATACACTTTATGTGAAAGATGGCAATCTACTTGCTTGGGGAGATAATTATTTTGGAGAACTGGGAGATGGAACCAACATCACCCGTTTGTACCCTATAGCCAGTAAAGTAGATGAAGGTAAGATTCAGTCCGTATCTGCAGGCGGGTTCAACAGCTTGGTATTGGGCGAAGACGGAACTCTTTGGGGGTTCGGTGCTAATGTCGGTCTAGGGATTAATGAGATCAGTAATACTCCGGTTAAGATCCTAGACAATGTTAAAGAAGCTATTAGTGGAACTGTCTTTAACATTGCTTTGAAGACAGATGGAACGGTTTGGACTTGGGGTGTGAATGAATTTGGCCAGCTTGGAGACGGGACTATAGAGGATAAGGCGGTTCCGGTAAGAGTAGGCGATTTAAGCGGTATAACCACAATCTCTGCCGGTTACAGACATGGCCTAGCTGTGGATGGAAACGGTGATGTCTGGGCTTGGGGGGATAATTCTGCAGGACAGCTGGGAATAGGAACTTCCGGTTCAATTCCCCAGACAACTCCTGTAAAAGTAACAGGGATTACCGGTATTAAGAAAATAGTTGGCGGTTGGGATTATAGTGCTGGACTTGACGGAGAGGGTAGAGTTTATACCTGGGGTCAAAATGATTTCGGTCAGTTGGGTCTGAATAGTAAGGTGAATTCTCTCGTTCCTGCTCTTGTGAATCTGGAAACCCCTATGAGCGATATTGATGCCGGCCAGATGCATATGGTAGCCCTTGGTTCTGACGGTAAGGTCTGGGGTTGGGGAAACAATGCTTTTAATCAGTTGGACAATACGAATCAAATAGACTATTTAGATCCTAAATTAGTCTATAATGAAGATAGGGTTTTGGCTGTAGCGGCGGGGTCTGCGCATACCGTAGTCCTTGAAGAAAACAGTTCCAGCCCTCTGGTATGGGGGTATAACACCTCGGGTCAGCTTGGCAACGCCTCTATGCTTCACGGCAATTTAGGTAGTTATAGTTTGACTGATCTGGATTCTTCGGTTGTGCAGCGTTTGTCTGGTCAAAACCGGATAAAAACTGCGGTGGCTATAACCCAGAACGGATGGCCCTATGCGGAGGCAGCCACTGTGGTTCTCGCAAGGGCAGATGACTTCCCGGATGCACTTTCAGGAACTACGCTTGCCAGTGCTCTTGCAGCGCCGATTCTGTTGACCGATAGCAAGGTGATTTCACCGGAAACGGCTGAAGAAATCGCTAGACTGCAGCCTGAAAATATCATTATTTTAGGTGGAGAAGGAGCAATCAGTAAAGAAATCTCTGATCAACTGGTTGCTAAATATAGGACAGTCATCCGCTTAGGCGGGAAAAATAGGTTTGAGACTTCTCGAGAAATTGCTCGGTTCTTGCACGAGAACCAATTGATTCAGGAAGGGAAAGCGGTAGTTGCCAATGGAATGAATTTTCCGGATGCTCTAGCCGTATCTTCACTCGCAGCTTATCAGAAGCTTCCAATCTTGTTAACGGATACGAACGTCTTGCCCGCTGCTACCCAGGCGGCATTAAGCGAGCTCGGGATTGAAAGCTCGGTCGTTATTGGAGGAACAGGGGTGGTCAGTGAAACAGTGAAGCAGAAGCTGCCTAGTGCTGTTCGGTATAGCGGCAAAAACCGTTATGAAACTTCTTTGGCGGTTGCTCGCGGTATGAACGCAGATACCGGAACGATTTTTCTAGCCAGTGGAGAAAACTTTCCCGACGCTTTAGCAGGTTCTGTTTTTGCAGCCTGGACCAATAGTCCAATTATCCTCGTGAACGGAAATAATCCTCCTGATAAAGAAACTTACGACTCCCTTCTGAACCAAAAAACAAGAAATATCTACATCCTGGGTGGTACCGGAGTAATACCAGACAGTCTAGTTGCATCCATGGATGGGGTTTACTTTTCGGCTTCTGCCGAATGGTATGATTGGCAGGAATATAAATCATAAGGTTATCATAAGTTGAATTGAAATAAATAGTTTTATGTTATGAATACCCGCTCGTTATTACCATAATGAGCGGGTATTGTATTCAGATTTAATCAACCGTAAACAAATTAACAAAAAATATGCTTTAAGGAATTCTAATGATATAATCTAGGTAAAATAAGTAAGAGGGAGAGAGTTATGAGTAAGATTTATGTATTCCACGGAGTAAATCTTCATCTTCTGGGAGTAAGAGAGCCTGATATCTATGGCAGGACGAGCTTAGAAGAGCTGGATAAGAAGCTGACTTCCATGGGTGAGGAGAATGGAGCCCAAGTCGAGTGTCGTCAGACTAACCATGAAGGGGAAATGATTGATTGGATAACAAGTTTGAAGCCAACGGATTTTTTAATTTTGAATCCTGCAGCGTGGACTCATTCGAGTTATGCGATCTTTGACGCCCTTAAAGGAGTGCAAATTCCTACTTTAGAAGTTCATCTATCGAATATCCATGCTCGGGAGAGCTTTCGTTCTAATTCATTAATTACGGGTGCTTGTTTAGGACAGATATCTGGCTTAGGTACGGATAGCTATTTATTGGCTATGGCTTATGCGATAGAGTTCCAAAAACATAGACAAAGTGAAGAGGTGAATACCACTGAGACTGCAAACGGTTCGATCTAAGCTTGAGGAACATAATCTTGATGCTCTGCTTGTTAGTTCTTGGTCCAATATTTTTTATCTGAGTGGGTTTACGGGATCAAGTGCTCTTCTTTTTATTACAGCTGAAAACAGTATTCTGTTAACCGATTTTCGCTATACTGAACAGGCCGAGGAAGAAACTCAGGATTTTGAGATAGTTCGGATCGACAGTTATCCGGATACTATCGCTGGCCTAGCTCAAGACTACACAAGAATCGGTGTCGAAGAAGAAGAACTATCCTTAATCGATTACCGGAAATTTCAAACGGCACTTCATTCATGCCAGTTGGTAGATTCATCAAATATATTAACCAAGATACGACAGATTAAAGATGAATCCGAAATACATATTCTTCGTCAGATAATAAGCATGACAGACCAGGCGTTCTTGCAGATTGCGAAGATGATTCAGCCTGGAATGACTGAAGTAGAAATCTCTTTGGAATTGGAGTTCTCTTTACGGAAGATGGGAGCCACTGACCGATCTTTTGATTATATCGTGGCATCAGGCCTAAGATCTTCTTTACCGCACGGGGTGGCAACCGAAAAGAAGCTGGAGAAGAATGAGTCCCTCACCCTTGACTACGGAGGAAAATATAAAGGGTATTGTTCAGACCTGACAAGAACAGTTTTCCTGGGTCAACCGGATTCCAAACAAAGAGAAATATATAATATCGTCCTTGAAGCTCAACAGGCTGGAATAGAAGCTCTAAAGCCAGGGATTACTGGACAGGAAGCAGATGCTGTTGCCAGACAAGTAATGACCAAGGCCGGTTATGGTGAGTACTTTGGACATGGTCTCGGTCATGCTTTGGGTATAGAAGTCCATGAGACCCCTCGCTTGAATACCAGAGAGACCCAAATTCTTCAGCCAGGGATGGTTATCACTGTAGAACCCGGAATCTATATCCCCGGTTGGGGTGGAGTAAGAATCGAAGATGTGATACTTGTAAATGATAATGGTGTAGAAGTCTTGACACAGGCCCCAAAGCAGTTCATTATTATTGATTAGAGAATTAATTTAATTATTTTTAACATTACATCAGGAGGATCGGAACATGATTTCATCAAATGATTTTAAAACAGGTCTGACAATAGAAATTGATGGTGATATCTACCAAATAGTCGATTTCCAACACGTCAAACCGGGGAAAGGTTCGGCTTTCGTCAGAACTAAGGTTAAGAATGTTAAAACAGGATCCATCGTGGAGAAAAAGTTTAATGCCGGCGAAAAGTTTGCCAAAGCCCGTCTTGACCGTCGTGAGATGCAATATCTGTACAAAGATGGAGACCAATTTGTAGTCATGGATAATGAAAGTTATGAGCAGATAATGCTAACTGAGTCCCAAATCGGAGATGAGGTTAAATGGCTGAAAGAGAATATGAATCTCGGTATTCTGATTTACAATAATGAGGTAATTGGTGTAGACCTGCCGAATACTGTAGTCTTAAGAGTAACTGAAACAGATCCAGGAGTTCGTGGTGATACTGCCCAAGGTGGCACCAAAGCTGCTGTGGTCGAAACTGGAGCTACTGTCCAAGTTCCTTTCTTTATCAACGTTGATGATGAGCTTGTTATCGATACCAGAACCGGTTCGTATGTTTCCAGAGCGTAAGCTTACTAAACCTTGCCCGTATAAGAATACCTGAGGATCGAGTAATTTTTTCTCTTAACGAATCGATTGGTAAGGAATTAATGTCTTGTATAGTTGAAAAACTACATAAAATATAATTAGGTATAGCATAATAATTTTTAAACGACCAATTTTGGTCGTTTTTTGTTTTTGAGGAAATAATTCTAAACGGATAGAAAAGGACATACCTTCTAATACGGAGGATTCGATATGAATGTCAAGGGAGTCACGCCAGGTATTGGGTTTAGAGAAGAGAAAATCATCCGTTGGTTTGGAGAACGTGTAGGTACTGTACTCCGGAAATCTTTTTCTTGGATGGGTGGATTGAATGAGGTAGAGGAGATTCGTCTCAGAATTAATCAACCTTTGTTGATCAGAACAGGGAAGAATGAATATTTCTTATCTTCTTCAGGACAAAAGGGATTACAAGAAAACTTATATATCGTTAAAAGGGATGATCTAATTGAAGCATTAGAAAGAATGACCAATAGCTCTTTGTATGCTGCTGAAGAAGAATTAAGAAATGGATTCCTTACCTTACCTGGGGGACATCGAGTGGGAATCACCGGGGAAACTCTGGTAGAGCACGGAACAATCAGAACTCTGCGCAATATCTCCGCCCTGAATATCCGGATAGCCAATGAACAAAATACGAGTCTGATAAGCTTTCTTCCGTTACTCTTGGATAGGCAGAAAAGGCTTTATCATACGCTCCTGGTTTCTCCGCCCCGGGCAGGAAAAACGACTTTACTCAGACAGTTGGTAAAAAGTTTGAGTGATGGGGTAGCTGAGATCAGTCTAGCAGGGCAGACAGTGGGTGTAGTTGATGAAAGAAGTGAAATAGCAGGGATGTGGCAAGGTATCCCGTCCTTTGATTTGGGGTGTAGGACGGATATTCTTGACAGGTGTCCCAAAGCTCAAGGGATATCCATGCTAATCAGGTCTATGTCACCATCGGTCATAGCTGTAGATGAATTAGGCAGTCCAGACGATGCTTCAGCGATAAGAGATGCTGTGCGCTGTGGGGTTCGAATCCTGGCAACAGCTCATGCCGAATCCGTTTCAGAATTAACCCAAAGAGCCTATATGAAAGATTTAATCAGGGATAATAATTTTGAGAGAATTGTCATTTTGAGTAGATCAAAAGGTCCAGGCACCTTAGAATCCATTCATGATGGGAATACAGGTTCAGACCTCTGGCCAAGCAACAACAAGATAAATATAAGAACGAAAGCTTGATAAGTCTAAGAAAAAGAGAGGATAGCTTATGCTCATAGCTGGGTATTTGGGATTAATAATTGGATTTGGTTGCTTAGGTTTACTTAAAGCCAGGCAAATAAAAAGACGGCCGCTAGAAATCCGAGAGATGATTAATGCTTTGGCTTTATTGGATACTGAGATATTTTGGGGTTCGACACCTTTGCCGGAAGCTTTTGCTTTTCTCAAAGAAAGAGTAGATTTTCCCTGGAAAAACTTTTTCTCAGAATTAGAAACAAGGTTAAGAGATGGGGCTAATGCAGCTTCTGCTTGGGAAAGTGCTATTTATAGTCAAAGGAAGAAATTTTCTCTTCTGGAGGATGATTGGAGAATAATCAGCAGTCTAGGGAAAGGGCTGGGAAGGTCAGACCGTAATGAACAGCATAAGCAATTAGAACTGGTTCAAAAACATCTGAATTCGGTAGCAGAAAGAGCTAGGGATAATGCTGAAAGCAAAGCAAAGATGTGGTCATACCTTGGCTTCTTAAGCGGTATGGCAATCGTCATCTTCATCATGTAAGGAAAGGAAGGCAAAAGAGGATGGGCTTTGATCTTATTATTAAAGTTGCGGGGATTGGGTTATTGGTGGCGATACTTGCCATAATCCTAACTGAGGCCGGCAAAAAAGAGCAGGCTCAGATGGTTACGATTACAGGGGTTATCGTAGTTTTGTATATCGTAATTCAAGGGTTATCAGATTTATTTGTCTTGGTTAAGAGTGTCTTCAACTTGTATTAGGGGGCTTAAGTGTGGAGATAGTACAAGTCATAGGTTTGGCTATTGTTGTAACAGTAATCGGAACAGTACTTAGACAAATCAAACCTGAGATGGCTATTCAGTTAAGCATACTTGCCGGAGTAGCTATTTTTCTGTTAATCATGGATAAAATCAGAATTATTATTGATTTGATGCAGAAACTTGCTGATCAGGCTAATATCAGCTCTTACTATTTATTTATTATTCTTAAGGTGGTTGGGGTAGCTTATTTAGCGGAATTTGGTTGTCAGATATGTAAGGATGCAGGAGAGAATGCTTTAGCAACTAAAGTGGAGATTGCAGCGAAAATATTTGTAGTCATCTTGGCCATACCCATAATCGTAGCAATTATGGAATCTGTGATGAAGTTATTGGCGTAAGGGGAGAGAAAGTTGTTCAGAAGAATAATCATGCTCTTAAGTATCGTAATCTTTTGCAATCTCATTCTATCCCTCCCTGTCCAAGCAGAAGTGGAAATAGGGCAGGAGCAAATAGGGATTGATACTGAGATGGTGGATCTGGCTGAGGAAATAGATTTAGCTCAAGTGAAAGATTTGCTTAATCAACTCGATCAAGATGTTCAGGAATCACTGCCTGATTTTTCTCTGAGTAAAATCTTTGAAGATTTACGGAATGGCGAATTGAGCTTGATGCCGGATGATATCGGCCTTAGTATCCTGAAAGCAATTCTCAAGGAAGTTGTGGTTAATGGCCCCTTGATAGCTAAACTACTGGTGTTAGCTGTGATTTGCGCCATTATTAATCAACTGCAATTAGCATTTATCGGAAATGTGAGTAGATTTGCGCAAATGTTAGTATACCTTGTATTACTGGGATTGGTTATCACTTCTTTCAGTATGGCTGTGGAAATCGGTAATAATGCTATAGATAAAATGGTGTCTTTCATGCAAGCCATTCTTCCCGTGATGTTCACCATACTTATAGCTATGGGCAATATAACGAGTGCCGCTTTATTTAAACCTGTTATTATGGGCAGTTTGGTTTTCTTAGCAACAGTCATGAAGAACGTAGTCCTGCCATTATTCTTCTTAAGTGTTGTTCTCCGCCTCTTTAATAATATATCTCCTCATTTTAAACTTTCCAAATTCGCTAATCTCTTGGAGTTTGGAGGTAAGTTGAGTATCGGGATAGTCCTGACAGTATTTATGGGTATTATGACCATGCAAGGGGTTACAGGAGGGGTGGCGGACGGTGTAACACTTAGAACAGCAAAGTACTCTGTAGACTTAATTCCTGTAGTAGGCAAGTTTTTTAAAGATGCTGTGGAGATTGTAATCGGTTCAGGTTTACTGTTGAAGAATGCTTTAGGTGTTGTAGCTATGCTGGCGATAATCCTGATTATCCTGGCACCGGTGATTAAGATTATTGCGATGATGTTCACTTTCAAGATAGCTGCAGCTTTAGTGGAGCCTCTAGGAGAAAAAGATCTTGCTGATAGTTTGCAGGATATGTCCAAAGGACTGTTATATATATTTGCAGCAGTAGCAAGTGTTGGGATGATGTTTTTCTTGACAATAACCATTATTATCGGGGCAGGAAATCTAGCTGTGATGCTGCGCTGATCTACCAATAATTTTGAGGTGTACGACATGGAAGGACTAAAGATTTTAATACGGAATCTAGCCTTTATTCTTCTGTTGGCTACTTTCCTGGAGATGCTGCTTCCTAATAAATCCATGAGAGGATTCGTTCAACTTGTAATGGGCCTGTTTGTAATAGCAGCCATCTTAAGTCCGCTAACTGATT
This sequence comes from Gracilibacter sp. BRH_c7a, assembly GCA_001516055.1. Classification (GTDB taxonomy): domain Bacteria; phylum Bacillota; class Desulfitobacteriia; order Desulfitobacteriales; family Syntrophobotulaceae; genus Gracilibacter. The sequence continues at coordinate 49,122 of LOEZ01000083.1, read as the reverse complement.
TTCTGAAGCTTGATTTTTCAGATGAAGTACCCGCTTGGGTCGTCGCCGCGCCCGGAGATATGCCTGTTCTGGCGGGGGAAAGCGAATTAGAAGATACGGGAAAGTCAGCTGTCCGAGAACAGTACAAGAGAATCCTAATTAATCAGATGAATATCTTTGTGTCAGCACTGGAAGGCATAGAAGACACTGATATAGGAGTGGAATTAGAGGAAAATGCTGGAGGGTTTGCAGATTACCCCCAAATTCTTAAAGTAGAGATAGTTTTTAGTCAATCCCAGAGCGGGGTTAAGCCAATCGAACCTGTAATAATTGGGGAGAGTAGTGATGAAGAACAAGATAATCAAGAAACTTCTAAGGCGTTGGAAATCCAAGGATTGGTTTCAGCCTTTATGCAGATACCAAGAGAGATTGTAGTGGTTCGAGAACGAATGTAAGGGGAGGATATATATGGGTATTTTTAAGGAGGGTTCCACAGAAAAAATTATTATGGGTGTAGTTATGTTGGTGATCGTGGCAGTTATATTTATATTTTCAAGCCAGGGGAAAGAACCATTACCAACTATTAATCCGCAAACCGAACCAACTGTTGCTATTGCCGAAGAACTAGAAGGTATTGCCGCATTAGAAAAGAGTTTAGAAGAAAAGATTGCGATTAACCTCGAGAAAATGAAAGGGGTAGGCAAAGTTAAGGTGCTTGTAACGTATAACGCTACTCTTCGAAAAGAATTTGCCAAGGATGAGAGTGTCACCAAGAAGACATCAAAAGAAACCGATAAAGAAGGCGGAACCAGGGAGACAGTGGAAGAAACAGAAAGTAATCGTCCTGTTCTAGTCGGCAATACTGGAGCGCTTATTATAGTTGAACAGCGCCCTCAGGTCTCAGGCGTTCTTATTATAGCTGAGGGAGCAAGTGATCCCAAAGTGAAGGAGCAGATATTCGAGGCAGTGAGAACCCTTCTAGATATCCCAGCATCAAAAATTAGTGTTGCTCCTATGGGAGGGATTTTAGGTGTCTAAGAAAATCTATATTTCTGTATTTGCAGTGTCATTGGCTATCTCCTCATTTTTTTTAGTTCAGGATACTAATGAGGCGGAGAAGGCAATATATGCTCAGAATAAAAACATGACATTAGCAGAGTATGTCTTTCCTGAGAATAAAATAAATTTCTCTTCGGAAATTGTTGATTTAACCAATGATGAAGGACAAAACTATTTTGTTAACTATCGAATCAAAAGAGAACAGATGAGACAGGAAAATAAAGAAATGCTTTGGCATCTTCTACAATCAGATATCACCGATACACGTGAACAAGCCCAAAAACGTTGGTTGGAGTTAAGTGATAAGATAGCTAAAGAAGGAGAGATAGAGAATATCTTAAAAATGCAAGGATTTCGAGATGTTGTCTCTGATGTTAATGGGGATAAGGTTAATATCACAGTTTTGAGTGAGACTATAACCCAACAAGAAAACAGCACAATAAAAAAAGTTGGGTCGAGGGTGACAGGATTGACCCAGGGAAAAATCCAAGTGCTAACTAGATTCTGACATTGTATAGCAAACCTGCTCCGGTATGGGGACTTGCTGTAGGTGTGTATTCTGTTATAATACTAATACAGGCTAAAGTTGGAAATAAAATGAGGTGGATTAGATGGATAATGCAATGCTAAATAACTCAATTGGTTCGGTGCGGATTGCTGACGAGGTTGTCGAAGTCATCGCTGGAATGGCAGCTTCTGAAGTAAAAGGAGTTGCTGAAATGAGTGGAGGCTTTGTTGGCGATATTGCTAATATGCTGACAAGAGGAAAGAATGCTTCCAAAGGCATTAAAGTCGAAGTAGGGGAAAAAGAAGCATCGGTAGATCTATTCTTAGCAGTAGAATATGGAGTGTCCATCCCTGAAGTAGCGCAAAAAGTTCAGGAAGCTGTTAAAGAAGCTATTGAAGGTATGACAGGGTTAAAAGTATTGGAGATTAATGTTCATATCCAAGGGATAGCATTCAAACAGGTAACAGAGATTAAAGAGCTTAAAGAAGGCTAAACATATTGGCCAATAGTTTTCGGATTTCAGTTAAAGAGGTGAGGTGCTGGTGCAGACATTATGTCTGAGGCATACAGCATTAAGAAGATGAGCAGCTTTTGGAGGAGTCTAGGGGAGAGAATCACGGAAATCAGCGAGTGGAGCATCGAGAACCATCCAGGTAAATCTTTGGGTTTATTAAGCGGGTTTTTGCTGGCTTTGTTGTTGATTATTTTTGGTTTCTTGCAGACAGTCCTTTTAATAGCTTTATCATGTACGGGATATTATCTAGGAAAGTGCTGGGATGACGGTAGATTACCTCCATGGCTAAATAAAATTGTACATAGAATATCTTTTCGAGGTAAAGATAGGTATTAAAGCACAGTATCACTCCGATTCTGTATGTTGTCGTTGGGTAAATCTGTTTTTTTCTTTTGCAAAAATTAGATAAGCGTATATTGCACTAAAAAATAAATATCGGAGGCTGTCAATGAGTAGAAGACTAGCACGGGAAACAGCCCTGCAAGTATTATTTCAACTTGATGTCACAGGAGAAAATGAATCCTTAGAAAAGGTTATTGAACACTGGACCGAAGAATTCGTTGTCTCAGAAAAATATAAAAATTTTACAATAGAATTAGTCGAAGGTACACTCCATCATAAAGAGGAAATAGACAAAATGATTTCTAAGACTGCCCATGAGTGGGCTTTGGATAGGATGAATGGGGTAGACCGAAATTTGATGAGACTTGCTATTTATGAGATGTTATATTATGCGGACACTCCGCAGAGAGTAACTCTTAATGAAGCGATAGAGATTGCTAAGAAATTCGGCAGTGCCGAGTCAGCTAAGTTTATCAATGGGATACTGGATAAGTTGATGGATAGTGATGAGAAGTAATTATGTCTCTATTATGATTTGAATGTTTGAAAGTGCATGTTTGTGCATTACCCGTTCACCACGCGCCGAAGCTGTTCACTTACTGACTCCGCTAATGTGCCAAACCTCAGGGTAATACCCGATGTTAACCATGGCACATCTTAACGCTTCATCAGCTACGCTCTCGACGCTTCTCTGCTCTAAGGTTCACTAAGTAATACACAAACATTACAATTAAAGACATTAAGTATAATAGAGCTATAATTTAGGGTTAAGGATGTTAAGAACTTTGAGGGGCTAAGGAGAAGGAAAGCATGATGTATTTGGGGATTGATACAAGTGCATATACATCATCTGTGGCTGTTGTTGATGATAATAAACAGGTTATTTGGGAGAACAGGCGTGTTCTCCAAGTACCTTTAGGAGAGAAGGGCCTTGCACAATCTGAGGCTCTTTTTAAGCATATACAAATTCTTCCGGAGATTATTGCTCAGGTTCCTGCTGATATATGGGGGGACATCAAGGGTATCGGAGTAAGCACTACTCCTAGAAATATTGAGGGTTCGTATATGCCTGTCTTTACTGCAGGCAAAGCTATTGCCTTATCTTTAGCCAGTGCTTTAAAGGTAGACCTTATCACAACCAGTCATCAAGAGGGGCATCTAGCGGCGGGTCTGGAATCCGCGACTGAATTGGATGCTTCAGAGTTCCTCGGAGTTCATCTTTCTGGCGGTACGACAGAGATCTTACATATCCGTAAAGATATTCCAGGTAGATATACGATTACAATACTTGGTGGCAGTACTGATCTTCATGCAGGGCAATTTATTGATAGGGTGGGAACTCGTCTGGGACTTACTTTCCCTGCGGGCAGTGAACTTGAGAAGATGGCCTTAAAAGCATCACCTGGTTCTGCTTCCCTGCTTCCATCCTCGGTAAAAGGTTATGAAATGAGCTTTTCCGGTGTAGAGTCAGCAGTTCAACGTATGATTGAAGATAAGAGAAAACCGGCAGATCTTGCTAGGGCAGTCGAAGGATGCATAGTGAGGACATTATCTAAGGTTTTGGAAAAAGCGGTAGCTGAGACAGGTTTGGACCAAATTTTAGTTGTTGGTGGAGTGGCTTCAAATAGATATATTAGAAGTGAGTTAGAGAGAAAACTTCGCAGCCACGCACATTTACACTGGGCTAAAGCTCAGTGGAGTACTGATAACTCCATAGGAGTAGCCTTGATTGCCAGGGAACTATTGTACTTACCATGAATTTCAGTATTAACTTTTCAGTTAACTAGTGGTATCATATAGAATTGTAGAAAAGTAATTAAAATATTTAAATATTTTGACAATTTGTTACAAATTATTGTAGCAAACTTTTATTATGAATTTTTTCACTTGACAGATTTAACTACTAATTTGTAATATTTAAAATGGGGTTTGGATAGAAACACAAATTATTGCAAACGTAACAATAATTTGTGGCGAAATTAGCAATAATACTAGTAAATTCGGAGGAGGAGTGAAAGTGTACAGAGTAGTCAAAAGAAGAGAACTAGCTGAGGCAATTGTTTTGCTGGAAGTGGAAGCACCGGCTGTAGCTAAAAAAGCACAACCAGGAGAGTTTGTTATCGTCCGTCAAAACGATGATTCTGAGCGAATTCCTCTAACTATCATGGATTTCAATCCAGAAAAAGGAACAATCACGATTGTTATTCAAGAGGTCGGGTATTCATCTGCCCTGATTACGCGTATGCAAGAGGGAGACTCATTTGTTGATTTTGTCGGTCCTCTTGGGATAGCTACAGAAATCGAGAACTATGGAACAGTACTCTGCGTAGGAGGTGGGGTAGGAATTGCTCCAGTTCATCCAATCGCTAGAGCTCTAAAAGAAGCAGGTAATAAAGTTATTTCCGTTTTGGGTGCAAGATCCAAAGATTTACTGATCCTGGAAGAGGAAATGAGAGCTGCCAGTGATGAAGTTGTTATCGCTACTGATGATGGTTCGTATGGGATTAAAGGATTTGTAACCCATGGAATCCAATCCATCTTAGATAAAGATGTAAAAATAGATTGTATCTGGGCTATCGGTCCTGCAATCATGATGAAGTCAGTTGCTAATTTTACAAAACCGCTGGGGATTAAGACCATAGTCAGTATGAATACTATTATGGTAGATGGAACCGGGATGTGTGGAGCTTGCAGACTGGAAGTTGATGGACAAACTAAGTTCGCTTGTGTCGATGGACCGGAATTCGATGGTCATAAAGTAGATTTTGATCTTGCTATGAAACGTTCCGCCTTCTTCCGTAATGAAGAAGCTGTCGCTTATGATAAGATAAAGTGTTGTCAGTCAGGAAAGGAGGGCAAATAACATGGCTTCAAAAGCACCACGTCATGAAATGCCCTGTCAGGAAGCTGAAGTAAGAGCCAAGAACTTTAATGAAGTTGCTTTAGGATATTCTGCAGAAACAGCAATTGAAGAAGCGAATCGCTGCATTCAATGTAAAAATGCAAAATGTATTGAGGGTTGCCCTGTAGGAATTGCAATCCCCAAATTCGTAAAACAAATAGCTGAGGGTAACTTCTCAGAATCGGCTAAAATCTTGAAAGAAACCAACACCCTTCCCGCAATCTGCGGACGTGTATGCCCTCAGGAAAGTCAATGTGAATCAAAATGTATCCTAGGTGTCAAAGGGGAACCAGTTGCTATCGGTCGTCTGGAGCGTTTTGCCGCTGATTATGAGATGGCCAATGGAAATAGTAAATATGAGAAGACAGCTTCAACAGGCAAAAGAGTAGCTATTATTGGAGCAGGCCCAGCCGGACTTTCTTGTGCTGCTGAATTGGCTCGTGCAGGTCATGCTGTAACTGTCTTTGAAGCTCTCCATGTTCCGGGCGGTGTTCTCATGTATGGAATTCCTGAATTCCGTTTACCTAAGAGCATCGTACAGCAAGAGATTAATAATCTGAAAGAGATGGGTGTAGAAATCCTTGTTAATCAGGTTGTAGGGAAAGTAACCTCCGTTCAGGAGCTGCTGGAAAACGGATATGATGCGGTATTCCTCGGAACAGGTGCTGGGCTTCCTTACTTTATGAATATTCCTGGAGAGAACTTAAATGGTGTTTACTCTGCTAATGAATTCCTTACCAGATCCAATCTGATGAAAGCATATGACTTCCCGAATAACGCTACTCCGGTTAAAGTGGGTGATCAAGTGGCGGTACTCGGTGGAGGTAACGTGGCTATGGATGCTGCCAGAACAGCATACAGACTCGGAGCCAAGGATGTATATATTGTTTATCGTCGTTCTATGAATGAATTACCGGCACGTGCTGAAGAGGTTCATCATGCTGAAGAAGAAGGAATTCAATTCAAAATTCTAACTAATCCGATTGCGATTAATGGCGATGAGAACGGTAATGTTAAGAGCATGACCTGTCTTAAATATGAATTAGGAGAACCGGATGCTTCCGGACGTCGTCGTCCTGTTCCAATCGAAGGTTCTGAATTCGAGCTTCCGGTTCAAACAGTAGTCGTATCAATCGGTCAGGGTCCTAACCCTCTGGTAACTACTACTACTCCAGGCTTGGAACTTAATAAATGGGGTAATATCGTAGCTGATGAACAGACAATGGCCACTTCTATCCCTGGTGTATACGCGGGTGGCGATATTGTCACCGGTGCTGCAACTGTTATTCTCGCCATGGGAGCTGGAAAAACAGCAGCTGCTTCAATAAATGAATACCTCAAGACAAAGTAGATAACACGCAATACATTTAACTATTAAAATTATAATAACTTATATTATAAGCTGCCAATTGTATAATTATGATTTGGCAGCTTTTTTTATATTATACGTCTTTGCCAAATGACCTCGCTAAGTATGCATAATTATAAATATTATGTTTGATTAATTGACAGGGTTTTTAATTGAAGAGAATTTTATTCGAGTATATAATAGGAGATAGACTTTTTAAGGGTCTGGTATGGAGGATAACGTTTATGCCACCTAAAGTGTTTACTGTTTCCGAAATCAATAGCGAAATCAGTAATGCCTTAAAGAAACCAAATTTATTAAATTGCTGGATAACGGGAGAAATCTCCAATTATAAAAACCATATTCCATCTGGGCACTGGTATTTTACATTAAAAGATCAGAATGCAGCACTGAGAGGCGTTATGTTTAGGACACAAACTGTTAATGTGGCCTTTAAACCTCAGAATGGGATGAAGGTAATTGTCCGAGGCAGTATCCGCTTGTATCAGAAAGACGGCAGTATCCAAATTTACGCAGAGGAGATACACCCTAGCGGGCTTGGAGCTCTCTATCTAGCGTTTGAACAATTAAAACAAAGTTTAGCTCAAGAAGGATTATTCTTACCTGAGAAAAAAAGGCCTATTCCTAAATATCCTGCTAGGGTGGCCATAGTCACTAGTCCTACAGGTGCAGCTCTTAAGGATATTTTGAATGTTGCTCAAAGACGTAACCCTTGCGTTTCCTTAATAGTCATTCCCTCTGCTGTTCAAGGAGAAGCTGCCCCAAAGGAAATTGCTCAAGGAATTGTTATGGCTAATAGGTATGGAAATATTGATTTGATCATTGTGGGTCGAGGGGGAGGGTCTTTAGAAGAGTTATGGGCTTTTAATACTGAGGAAGTGGCCAGAGCCATAGCGAGTTCTAATATACCCGTAGTGTCCGCAGTCGGTCATGAAATTGATTACACGATCTCAGATCTTGTTGCTGATCTGAGAGCGCCAACTCCTTCGGCAGCGGCAGAACTAGTTATACCGATACTTGCTGATTTAAAAGCAGGGGTTCATTATTTAGAAGATAGGTTAAGTCTCCAGATTAGAACTATTCTTGAAAAAAAGAAAAGAAAAGTAGAAGAACTCAGGTCAAGTTCTGTTTTAGCTAGACCTACTTGGCGACTTGAACAGTCCAGGCAAGAACTAGATTCGGTATCGGGGCGTTTGCAGGAAGGGATAACTGGATTTATAAATGATAGAAGTGGTATACTTAAATTAGCAAGTGCCAAGCTTGATTTACTCAGTCCTCTTCAAACATTGAGCAGAGGATACTCACTCGCTTATGACTCTCAGGGGAAAGTAATCAGATCAGTGGGACAAGTTAAAAAGAAAGAAGAATTACGACTGAGAATCCGAGATGGTACTGTTGAATGTGAAGTCCGTAATGTCAGTACAGACTAACAAGCAGACAACCATCTAATGAAATTGTAAATATATTAATTTAATGGGGATAAGTGAAGAAAATGGATAATAAGAATCCTATTAGTTTTGAGCAGGGTATTGAAAAGCTGGAACAGATTATAAGTGATTTGGATAAGAATGATGTCCCTTTGGATCAAGCTTTGCAGTTGTTTAATGAAGGTATTGTCTTGGTTAAACACTGTAACTGCCTTCTCGATTCAGCTGAAGAGAAAGTTAAAGTTTTATTGGAAGATGCGAATGGCGAGTTTAGTACAGATAAATTTATTATCTCAGGAGAAGGCCAATAATGTTTAAAACACAGTACGATTATTACTTTAACCTTGTGGAACAATATCTAAATAGCCTCATTACTGAAGAAAACTCCCTAGGGGATAGTATGAATTATTCTTTGGTTGGAGCAGGAAAAAGAGTTAGACCTGTTCTTGCTTTAGCTAGTATTGAAATTGTTGGAGGTCAGCCAACTGATTTTGTTAGAGAAGCATCCGCTATTGAACTTATTCATACCTATTCTCTTATACATGATGATTTACCGGCTATGGACGATGATGATTTCCGTCGAGGAAAACCTTCCAATCATAAAAAGTTTGGAGAAGCAACTGCTATCCTAGCTGGAGATGCACTTCTGACCTATTCTTTTGAACTGCTTGCTCAATCACTTCCTTCCGTATCTCCCGAGAGACAACTGCGTATTATCAGAGAAACAGCCCAGGCCGCAGGATTCAAGGGGATGGTAGGGGGACAGGCTCTTGATACTCTCGGAGATGCCCTTGATTGCGATTTAGATGGAATTCAGCGAGTACACAACTTGAAAACCGGTGCTCTACTTATAGCGTCAGCCCGTTTAGGTGCTATTTTGGGTGGAGGAACAGAAAAAGAAATTAGTATTCTAACCCAATATGCATCTCTTCTGGGCTTAGCTTTTCAAATCAAGGATGATATTCTAGATGTTATAGGGGATAAAGAAATAATAGGAAAACCTGTAGGTAGTGATGAAAAACAACAAAAAGCAACCTATCCAGTACTTTTGGGCTTAGAAGGAGCTCAAACCCATTTAAATAAAACCATAACAAAAGCTAAAGATTCTATTGAGCCATTTGGTGATAAGAATTCTTTTTTACTTCAACTTGCTGATTATGTTGCGAATCGTCATAGCTAGTTATTAATACAAGAATGTATTGAATTTTCCCGAATTATTTCTTCCTGAGGGGATGTACATTTATGAATCATATCTCTGTGATAATGAATAATAAAATAATGTGGGTATCTCTACTTGCTTGGGTTTTGGCCCAAGCTGCCAAGATTATAATAAATTTCTTGCTGGAGAAGGAATGGGATTTTAAGCTTCTTGTAAGCTCAGGTGGATTTCCCAGCTCACATACCGCTATTGTTAGTGCCTTAGCTATTAGTATTGGTAAGTATGAAGGGTGGGATTCATCACTGTTTGCCATATCTGTAGCCTTAGCAGTCATTGTAATGTACGACGCAGCTGGAGTACGCAGAGCAGCAGGTAATCATGCTAGGGTAATTAATTATTTGGTAGAGTGGATGAGGCAACATCAAGCCGATCGCTTAGCAAGTAATCTTCAACAGGAAAGATTAAAAGAACTCATTGGGCATACTCCTTTTGAGGTGTTTGGCGGGGCTATATTAGGCTGTGTTATAGGACTAATTTTCTAAATAGCTTTTAACGTTTAACGTAACAGATTATTCGGAGGGAGAAAGGGTCTTGGCTATTAGAAAGAAAAGAAGCATCAAATTTCTTTTGACTGTTTTCATCCTGACTTTTTTCCTTGCTGCTATTCTAAGTAGCGGTACTGAAGCTTTCTTGCGAGTTTTTCCAATTACTATGACTTGGATTCTACTGATAATTGTGATAACGATTGGAGTAGTTTTTGATGTAATAGGTATAGCTGTAGCAGCTGCAGATGAAGCACCCCATCATGCTCGAGCAGCAAAAAAAGTATTTGGTGCCAAACAATCTATCTATTTGATCAGACGGGCTGACAAGGTAGCAAACTTTGCGAATGATATCGTTGGAGATATTACAGGTACAGTAAGTGGAGCGATGGGAGCTGCTATAATTATTTTAGTTACTACTAAGTATTCATATTTAGGGAGTTGGAAGGTTATCCTCAATGTTCTGATGCTTGCTTTGATAGCCTCCTTGACTGTTACAGGAAAAGCATGGGGAAAAACTCTCGCTATTAACGAAGCAAACAACATAATTGATATAACGGGAAGAGTCATAGCTACATTTGAGAAATTCACGGGCTTAGATCTTACTAAAACAAATAATAGAGGAGGAAGATGATTTGAGGTTCCTCGACAGAATTGATAGTCCTCAAGATCTTAGAAAATTGAAACAAGATGAGTTAGAACAATTAGCAGAAGAAATCCGACAGGAGATTATAGATGTTACTTCCGTGAGAGGCGGGCATGTAGCTCCTAATCTTGGGGTTGTAGAACTTACCATTGCACTTCACAGGGTTTTTGACACCCCTAAAGATAAATTAGTCTGGGATGTGGGTCATCAGACTTATGTTCACAAGTTGCTAACTGGTAGAAAGAATGAATTTAAAGGTATTCGTAAACATCAAGGTTTAGCTGGTTTCCCCAAGAGAGAAGAAAGCGAATATGACACTTTTGATACTGGACATTCCAGTACATCTATTTCTGCAGCCTTGGGATTTGCAAAGGCGAGAAAAGTAACAGGAGAAGATTATGATGTCGTTGCCGTTATCGGTGACGGTTCCATGAGTGGCGGTATGGCTTATGAAGCTCTCAATCATGCCGGCAATTGTGATACAAATTTAACTATAGTCCTAAATGATAATGAAATGTTTATCTCTCAAAACGTGGGAGCTATGTCATCCTATCTCAATAAAATCAGAACTGCTCCTCTGTATGATAAGAAGAAAAAGGATCTTGAAAAATTGATTCGTAATATACCGGCTATTGGATCTACGATGGTTAAAGCTGCAGGGAAAGCCAAGGATGGAATCAAATATTTTCTGGTTCCGGGGCTTTTATTTGAGGAAATGGGACTCACTTATCTTGGGCCAATTAATGGGCATGACATCTGTGCGTTGGAGAGAGTTTTAGGTCAGGCTAAACTGAAAAAGGGACCGGTGTTAGTCCATGTAGTCACTTGTAAAGGACAGGGATATGAACCTGCTAAGAAAAATCCTGACATATTTCACGGAGTTGGTCCATTCTCTAAAGAAACGGGAGAGCTTCTGAAGAAACTGGCTCCTCCAACATATACCCAAGTCTTCGGCAAGACTGTTTGTGAATTGGCTGAAAAAGATGAACGTATCGTTGCCGTCACTGCGGCTATGGGTAGTGGTACGGGTCTAAGTGATTTTGGTAAACTATATCCGAAACGCTTCCATGATGTGGGCATCGCGGAACAACATGCAGTAACCTTCGCTGCAGCACTAGCCCTGACCGGTCTCAAACCGATTGTATCGATGTATTCTACTTTTTATCAAAGAGCATATGATCAGGTTTTACATGATATCTGTCTGCAAAATGCTCCGGTAGTCTTAGCTATAGACCGGGCAGGAGTGGTAGGGGAAGATGGACCAACTCACCATGGAGTTTTTGATATTTCTTTCTTTAGAGCAATCCCGAATCTTACCATTATGGCTCCTAAAGATGAAAATGAATTACGCCATATGATTAATACAGCCTTTACTTATGATCATCCTGTAGCTGTACGTTATCCTCGTTCCAATGGCTATGGTGTTAAACTTGATGATGAACTCCAAGTCTTGGAAAAGGGTAAAGCAGAGATACTTCGAGAAGGTAAAGATATCACTTTAATTGGATTTGGACCATTAGTTTATATGTGTTTAGAGGCTGCAGGTAATTTACAAGCAAGAGGTATAGAAGCCGGGGTAGTTAATCTGAGGTTTATCAACCCTCTTGATCGAGATACTTTAATTAAGCAGGCAACCATTTCTAAGAAAATTGTAACAGTGGAAGATCATATTCTAGCGGGTGGTATGGGAAGTGCTATCCTCGAACTATTAGAATTAGAGAATATTAATGATGTTACAGTCCAAAGGATAGGTTACAATGATTTTGTAGAACATGGTCCGATTCCTTTGCTGCATAAGGCTTATGGCCTTAGTGTAGATAACATAGTAAAGACAGCTGAAAAATTGGTAAATGAAAAGTAAGGAAGGTATATAGTGGCTAAATCCAAATCAAGATTGGATGTTCTTCTAGTTCAAAAAGGATTGGTAGAGAGTAGAGAAAAGGCAAAAGCTCTCATAATGGCGGGGAAAGTCTATAGTGCCAATATCCGTTTGGATAAGCCCGGGATGATGATAGAGGATCATACCGAACTAATTATTAAAGGCGAACTACACCCCTATGTCTCCCGGGGAGGATTAAAGTTAGCCAAAGCCATTGAAATATTCAAATATGAATTTACGAATATGGTAGTAGCCGATATTGGAGCTTCGACGGGAGGATTTACCGATTGCGCCTTGCAAAACGGGGCCGCCAGAGTATACGCTATAGATGTCGGGTATGGACAATTAGACTGGAAACTTCGTAGTGACCCAAGGGTAATAGTTCTAGAGAGAACCAATGCTCGTCACCTTGAATCAAACAGTATACCAGAACAAGTTGACTGGGTGGTATGTGATGTATCCTTTATCTCTATCATCAAGATATTTCCAGCTATGCTTAACATACTTAAAGAAAATGGACAGATTTTAATCCTGATAAAACCGCAATTTGAAGCGGGACCTGAGAATGTTGGCAAAAATGGAGTAGTGAAAGATAAGGCTATTCATCGGACTGTGATAGAAAAAGTTTTGACAGCAGGTGAGAACCAAGGGCTTTCTGTACAAGGTCTTAGCTATTCTCCTATTAGGGGACCGGAAGGAAACATTGAGTTTTTAGCCTGGTTAACTAAAGATGATAAAGATGGTAACAAATTTGATTGGCTCTCGAACCTCACCGAGATTGTCCAAGATGCTCAAAAAGGAACGGAGTGAAAAGATGAAAAAGCGAGTAGGCCTCTGGGTGAATCGTTCTAAAATTGATACAGAGAGCTTAATTCCTCAGCTTGTTAATTGGTTCAATGGGCAGGGGTGGGAAACAGTCACTGAATGGCAGGAACAGGGTCTGGATGATGTTGATTTTGTGATTTCACTCGGTGGTGACGGTACTGTTATCCAAGCTGCAAGAGAAGCGGCTGCTCATAATGTTCCTGTTCTGGGTGTTAATTATGGTAAATTAGGATTCCTATGTGATGTAGAGCGGGATGAAGTATATTCAGCTCTTAAGAAAGTATTAAAAAAAGAATACAACATCGAGGAAAGACTAATGTTGACTGCTTCTTTAATCAAAGCAGGAGAGAAGAAAGAATATACAGTGTTGAATGATGCAGTATTCTTGAGGGATTGTGTCGATTCACTTGTGACTCTTCAGGTGAAACTGTCAGGTGAACCTATTTCCAGCCCTCCCTCCGATGGATTGATAATTGCTACACCTACCGGTTCAACTGCCTACTCCTTATCAGCAGGCGGTTCTATCGTCAGCCCTGATGTAGAAGCAATCTTGATTACCCCTCTAGCTGCACATGCCCTTTCATCCAGACCGATGATTGTATCAAATAAAGAACGGATTGATATTATACTTACCAGGGGCAATGGATGTAGAGTTACTTTTGATGGCAGACATACCCATACTCTGGAGCCTGGAGATAGTGTGAGAGTTGTTTCTTCCTCTATTAAGGCAAGGTTTATCAGACTTGGTGGTCGAAGCTTCCCTAGAATAGTCAGAGAAAAACTTAGGGACAGGTGGCATGAATAGCAATGGAGAGAGGAATTCAAGACATCCAAACTATTCAGAGAGTATATCTACAGACTCTGATTCAGCCCGGAGACATAGTAGTTGATGCTACTGCCGGTCTAGGTAGAGATACTGTTTTCCTTGCAGATTGTGTAGGGCCTTGCGGGAGAGTATACGCTTTTGATATCCAAGAAGAAGCATTAAATGCTACTAGATCCTTACTGGTTAAACAAGGGTTAGACCCTAGGGTAGAGTTAATACTAGCAAGTCATACAGAACTATTGACATACGTGCCAAACGGAGTCAAAGCGGTTGTTTTTAATTTAGGGTATTTACCAGGAAGCGACCATCAGATTACTACTAAAGCTTCATCAACCATGAAAGCGCTTAACTCAGTAATAAAGATACTCAAACCTAAAGGAATAATTTGTCTCACAGTATATAGAGGACATGATGATGGTATGGAAGAATCTCAAACTTTAATTAATCATTTTTCTGCCTTTTCGAAGAAGGATTTTAGCGTATTTCAAGGAAGATATATTAACCAGGGAGAGTTATCCCCTTATTGGATTATTATCCAAAAAAATAGGGAGGACATTGAATGAAAACTCGCCGCCATATGAAAATCCAGGAGTTGATAACTAACGAGCTTATTAGAACTCAACAAGAACTAGCTCAACGACTTTTGGAAGAAGGATACGATGTGACTCAAGCTACCATTTCTCGAGATATTAAAGAGATGGGACTAATTAAGGTGCCAGGGGTCGATGATGAATACCGTTATGCACTTCGGGGAGAATCCCATCCCATGGATTATCAGGAAAGATTAAGACGAATGTTTAAAGAGGTAGTTATTTCCTTTGACAGCAGCGAGAATATAGTTGTAATTAGAACTATACCGGGTAATGCTCAAGCACTGGCTTTATTGCTGGATAATACAAGTTGGAAAGAAGTTATTGGTTCTGTGGCTGGGGATGATACGATATTTCTCTTGGTTAAGCCTAAGAATGATGTAGCTAAGATTATTCATAGAATGACTGCACTCGTCTGAGATTATATCGGGGGGGAAGAAAGATATGTTGGTTGAACTACATATTGAGGATTTCGCGCTTATGGAGGATGTTCAGATAGTCTTAGATTCGGGATTAACTGTTTTCACCGGAGAGACCGGTGCAGGGAAATCTATGCTCATTGATGCTTTAGGGCTATTACTTGGAGGGCGTGCTAGCAACGAACTCATACGCCATGGCAAAGATAAGGCATGTATCGAAGGTGTTTTCACAAATTTACCGACCAAAACCGTTAATTATTTAAAAGATGAAGGATATCCTTTAGAAGATGATTTGCTTTTTCTTTATCGTGAGATAAATGATTCCGGGAGAAATATTTGTCGTGTTCAAGGGAGAACCGTACCTCTTTCTCTTTATAGGACATTTTGTGAAGGGTTAGTCGATATACACGGACAGATGGAACATCAATCCCTGCTTATTACCGATACCCATAGAGATTTGCTAGATACCTTTGGCGGAGAATCACATCTTAAATTATTAAAAGAAGTTAAAGATTCGGCTATTTGGTATAGGAACGTTACAACGAGAGAAAGAGAGCTTTTACGTTCTGAAAGAGATAGAGAGAAAAGGGAAGAGATACTACGTTATCAAATAAATGAGATAGAAAAAATTGACCCAATTCCAGGAGAAGAAGCTAATTTAGAGAAGGAAAAGAAGCTTCTCCTTAATTCAGAGAAGATTGTAAACTTAGTAACAGAAGCATATGAAGAGTTATATCATGGAGCTGACGGGATTTCTATGTCTGCGTTTGACCTTATTGGGGCATCTACCAGGAATATGGATGAGCTTAGTAATTTGGATTCAGCATGTGAAGATATTAGTAAAAATCTTCAAGCGATATATTATTCTTTAGAAGATTGTATAGAACAAATAAGAACGTATAAGGAGAACTTGGAGTTCCAACCCGGGAGACTAAATGAGATTGAAGCACGGCTTGTTGAGCTGCAAAAACTTCGCAAGTATGGCTACGAAATAGAAGCGGTATTGACTAAAAAGGAAGAAATGGAAAAAGAACTACATGAAATTGCCCACCTTAATGATGAAAAAGAAAACATAAAAAGAGAAAAGAAAGAAGCTTTGACAAGCTATAATGATCTCGCAGAAGAACTAAGCTTGAACAGAGGTATTCAAGCCGATAAAATAGAAAAAGGGCTAGCTCTGGAACTACAAGATTTGGGCTTACATGATGCCAGGGTTGAGATAATCTTTACTCCAGTAACCGAACCTTCTCAGGATGGTGCTGAACAAATAGAGTTTTACTTTTCTGCCAATGTTGGCGAACCACCAAAACCTCTCGCTAAAGTAGCTTCAGGTGGTGAAATGGCCAGGCTGATGCTGGCTTTTAAGAGTCTTCTTTCTATGGCAGAAACTGTTGATACATTCATATTTGATGAAGTAGATAGTGGTGTAGGCGGAAGAACTATTACCAAGGTTGCGGAAAAATTAGAGCGAATAGCTTTAAACAAACAGGTCTTATGTATTACACATTCTGCTCCGGTTGCCGCCCATGGACACAAACACTTTGGAATATCCAAAGAAGTTATTGGTGATAGAACTTTAACAAAGGTTAAGCTGCTTGAGGAAAGTGAAAGAATCCAAGAACTAGCTAGAATGCTTGGCGGTGAAAGCATGGCAACAGGTTTGGCAGAGGAACTCTGGCGACAGGCACGTAGCTAGATCGAAAATAGATTAAAAATAATAAATTTGAGTTAAATTGTGTTTTAATGTATAACAGTCTGAAAAGGCTGTTTTTTTATGATTTTATCAATTTATTAAATATCCTAGAAAAGATTTCACAGGATGAAACGAGCTTGATATGGAGAAGTTAATAATACAATAATTTATTTTAATAAAAATATTTTATTGTCCCTGCAGGGTTTTATGGCTTAGTTGTATGAGGAGGTTGAAAGCTGGAGGGACAGCATGAAAAATTGGCAAACAACGCGGTCAAGATTATTCATTGTTATCAGTTTATTCTTTGCTTTTTTCCTTAGTGTTCAACAAACAGCAAATAATTATCATCTTAATCTCCAGATTCCACGTAATATCAATCCAGTAAATAATATCCAAGCAAATGATTATAATCCAGTAAATGGTTTCTTGGGATTATTTACAAAAAAAGAAATTAAACCAAATGTAGAATTAATTCCCGGTGGACATTCAATTGGAGTAACTTTACAGACAAAAGGAGTATTAGTAGTTGGATTTGCGGCTATTGTTAATGAACAAGGTAAGGAGCAGTTTCCCGCTAAAGATGCGGGTATGGTAGTCGGGGATACTATCCTGGAAGTAAACGGAGAAAAGGCCTTAAATGACTTTCAAGTAGCAAGAATTATTGATAACAAATGCAAAGATCAGGAAAGAATTACTTTATCGATTAAGCACAGAGGTAAAGTTATTACAAAAACTATTGACCCACTTTATTGTTCAGAGACTCAAAGATATAGAATAGGCCTCTATATTAGAGATGAAGCAGCAGGAGTAGGAACCTTGACTTTCGTAGATCCTAAGACTCAAACATTTGGTGCTTTAGGCCATGTAATATCTGATATTGATACTAACGATCAAATTGAACTACGGGAAGGTAAAATTATTGAATCTACTATTTATGCAATAGAAAAAGGCACTAGAGGAGACCCAGGAGAAAAAATCGGTTCTTTTATGTTAGAGTCAAATTTTACAGGAAAAATTGAAAAAAATACAAACAGTGGAATTTTTGGAGTTTGCGATGAGAAAGTCAATCTTGTAGATAATTCACTCTTTCAGAGAGCTGTACCTGTTGCTTGGAAATCAGAAATACAAAATGGACCAGCCAAGATTTATACTGTTCTCCAAGATAATACTATTGAAGAATTCGAGATAAATATTGAAAAGGTTATGCCGTATCGAAATGACAATAAAAATATGATTATTAGAGTGACCGATCAAAAATTGATAGAAAAAACTGGTGGAATTGTTCAAGGAATGAGCGGAAGCCCTATAATTCAAAATGGTAAAATTATTGGAGCAATCACACATGTATTTGTCAATGATGCAACCAGAGGGTATGGAGTGTTCATCGAAAATATGTTAGAAGACTCAGGAATCTTAACAAAAGTTGCAACCGCCTTAACCGGCGGTTTTTTTTAATTATTAAGAAAATTCAAATATAATTGAAATAATAATTTTGTTTTAGATATTTTGTAGTATAATATAATAGTATCTCATAAATAAAAATGCATTTTATGGAAGGAATTAAAAAACTATTGTCGAACAGTTCCTTGTTAGATAATTTACATATTACCGGCCAGATTTAGGAGGAGTAGACAATGTCACAATTGATACGGGTGGTTCTTGCTGATGATAATAGAGATTTTGTCGAAATCTTAAGAGAATATATCAGTTCTCAAGATGACATGATACTAACCGGTGTAGCTTATAATGGTAATGATGCTTTGGAAATAATAAAAAAAGAAGAACCAGATGTGGTAGTATTGGATATCATTATGCCGCACCTTGATGGTCTAGGAGTCATGGAAAAGATAGATAATGTTACGAAAAGGCCAAGAGTAATAATTTTAACATCTTTCGGTCAAGAAAATATGACCCAAAGGGCAGTTCAATTAGGTGCTGATTATTATATTCTTAAACCATTTGATTTAGATACTCTTGGTAAACGAATAAGACAGCTAGTGGGCACTAGCGAAGTAACTTCAAGCTATAACTCGTCTTCTTCAAGAAGTTTTATTACTCCAAGTGAATCATTGAGTTCTTCTGAGAACACTGGTTTAAAAACTTCAAAATCGGTTGAGGTTGAAGTTACCAAAATGATTCAACAAATGGGAGTGCCTGCCCACGTTAAAGGTTATCAGTATCTTAGAGATGCGATAGTATCTGTTATTAAAGAAGTTTCACTTCTTGGTGCAGTCACAAAAGAACTATATCCAATGATAGCGAAAAAGTATAACACAACTCCGAGTCGAGTTGAGAGGGCTATCAGGCACGCTATTGAGCTTGCTTGGGACAGAGGCAACATTGAATTTATGAATAAGTTCTTTGGCTATACTATCAATGTTGATAGGGGTAAACCGACTAACTCAGAATTTATTGCTATGGTGGCAGATAAGCTTAGAATCTCCGATAACATTTAGTTATGTTCTTCTATGTTATAATAATTCACATGGTATAACACTATAAATATAAACCTTTATTCAAAATATGAATGAAGGTTTAAAATTTTTTAATATAATCAAGAATAAGGTTTTTTTCTTCTTTGGAACAATGGAATATTGGTTGAAGATTTTTATTAGTTATTCCTTCCCATCTTAAAAAGATAATCTGTTCATGGTTTTTCTCTAGAATTGGATCCGTGTATTTCAAATTTATTATTATGAAATGAGGATTAATATTATCATAGTCTATTTTTGTTGGCTCAAGGTCAATCTTAATCATTAAATCTGTTGAAGTTTTTTGGGGAATATAGTTAACTAAAGTGAATTGATCATTATGTAAGGGTTGATCATCCAAGCAGTAATCAACTATCAGAGTTTGGCTATGAAAAGATGCGGCCGGATGAAACCCAACATTATAAAATGCAAATGAAAAGTTTAGATAATTATTTTCCAGATATACTTCCGGAGAATTATAAAAGGTGAGATACGGTCTTACAGATTCACGTTCATTGTTCCAGGCAGAAAGAGATATATAGACAGTTACCATCGAAGTAATAGCAAATATCAAAGTAGTTATGGTGATGATAATATCGGAAGTGGATCTGCTGTTGGGAGCTGACATCAAAAAACCTCCATAACTTCTAATTGATTTTAATATATTCACAAGGAGATAATAGTATGAAAAACAAAAACTTTACTGAAGTATGCTTAACTCAAGAAGTTGTTTTTGAAGGGAAAGTAATCCGTGTACAGAAAGATACTGTATTATTGCCAAATGGCCAAGAAAGCACAAGAGAAGTTGTTCATCATCCTGGAGCTGTAGCAGTAGCAGCGTTAAAAGATGATGAACTGATAATGGTCAGACAATATCGTTATGCCTTAGGCAAAGAAACGCTAGAGATTCCTGCAGGGAAAATTGATCCTGGTGAAGAGCCTCAGGCTTGTGCAATTCGAGAACTAAGGGAAGAAACCGGGTATCAGGGTGAGTTGAAGTTTCTGGGCAGGTTTAATACCTCACCAGGTTTTGCAGATGAGGTAATACATATATATCTAGCAACAAATCTTGTTTGGGCTCCGTTAAAACCTGATGAAGATGAGTTCATAGGAATAAAGGCTATACCCTTAGACAAGGCGGTTGAGATGGTATATAAAGGCGAATTTCAAGATGCTAAGACTGCTTTGGGAATTCTATTGGCCGATAGAAATAAAAAAAGTAATTGACATAGTTTACTAATTTCTGGAATATTAATTCCCTGAGGACAAGTCTTGCAGGGAGGTTAATTTCTATGAAGAGGATACTGTTCGAACATGTTAGGCAGTATTGGGTAATATATTTGACCCTCTGTTGTGTGTATGTTGCTGGAGGGGTATTCGGTGCTGTGGGGGTAAGTGCTTTAGGGGCGGAAAAGTCTAGTGAGCTCGGAATATTTTTTAATAATCTTCTGGTAGATCAACCAAAAAATCTTGATACAGTTTTCTTACAGCATTTAGCAAAAGATAGTTTTATAATGATGGTCGGAATATGGATACTTGGCATGACTGTTATAGGTACGCCCTTAGTATATCTAATAGTTTTTAGCAGAGGATTTATATTAGGTTTTACTATTGCCTTCATTATCCATCTAAAAAAGTTAATAGGTTTAGGCCTAGTGCTTTTTTCAATCCTTTTCCCATCTTTTATTGCCATCCCTTGCCTTCTCCTTGGTGCAGGACTTGCTACAATCTTTTCCTTTTTACTTTTGCAAGGAAAAAACAATGGTGAAATCCTCAGAAAGGACTTTCTCTATTACAGTGCGGCATCGCTTTGTATAAGTATAGGAGCTGTAGCAGCTGGAGTGCTTCAGGGTTATTTTTCCATTGTTGGTATAAGATTCTTTGGGTATTAAATAGTCATTCTCTGTTGCAATAGTTACTTTTTCTAAATTTAAATTTATCTTGGAGTTAGATTAATAAAGGAAATGACTTCCTTGTGTAGAAAAAACTACTAAAGCATGAGGAGGTTAAAATGCAGAAAGCTTCAAGGGAAAATGAACAACTCATAGAAGAATATTTCAATTATTTACGGATAGAACGAGGGTTATCGGTGAATACTTGTCGAAGTTATCGCCGTGATTTACATAAGTTTTTAGAATATGTCGAGCAAAACAATAAGAACATTCTTACCTGTAATACTTCGGTGTTATTGGATTTTGTTATTTGCTACAAAGAATTAGGTCATTCAGCAAAAAGTATAGCCCGCTATACTGCTGCATTAAGAGGTTTTTATAATTATTTAGTGCAAGAAGACAAACGGTCAGATGACCCTACGATATATTTGAATGCTCCCAAAATGGAACAAAGTCTTCCCGATGTTCTAGCTGAAAATATACTTAACAAAGCTATGATTGGAAGTGCTGACCAGAATCATTTAGATATCAGGGATAAAGCTATAGTAGAGATTCTATATAGTTGTGGACTTCGAGTTTCCGAAGTTATAAAGATTAGTTTGAATGATATATCCTTCGATTTAGGATATCTTCGGTGCAAAGGAAAAGGAGATAAAGAGAGGATAGTTCCTGTTGGTGAACTTGCTCTGGCGGTACTAGGGGAATATATTAACCGATCTAGGCAGATGATATTAGCACAGAATAAAAAACCTAGAGCCGAAGATAGGAATACGCTTTTCCTAAACTCTAAAGGACGGCCTCTATCAAGACAAGCCATATGGCAAATCTTGAAAAAATGGGCCAAGAAACAAGGCTTAGGCAATAATGTCTACCCTCATCTTCTAAGACATAGTTTCGCTACTCATTTACTGGAAAACGGTGCGGATTTACGTAGTGTTCAGGAGATGCTGGGACATGCTGATATCTCCACGACGCAAATTTACACCCATTTAAGCAAGAAAAGATTATTGGAAGTATTTCGAAAGGCTCATCCTCGAGCTAAATAAGTTTTTGGTGAAGTGAGAGCTTTTACTGCACTACGCTTTAAATTATCAAAATGTAGAATTTGACATCGAGTATCGAGTATATCGAAAAAAGGGGGTAGGTTTAATGGATAAGAGGGTTATACTTATAGTTATGGATAGCGTTGGGATAGGTGAAATGCCCGATGCTTCGGAATATGGGGATCAAGGAAGTAACACTCTGGGCAATATTTCTAATAAAGTCGGAGGATTGAAGATACCTAATCTAATAAACTTAGGTATCGGTAGTATCACTCCGATTCCCTTTATTGAACCAGCGATTAATCCTTCAGCTAATTACGGCAAGATGGCTATCAAATCTAAAGGGAAAGATACGACAACCGGTCACTGGGAAATGACAGGAATTATTTTGGATAAAGGCTTTCCTACTTTTCCTGAGGGATTCCCTGCGGATTTTATAAAGGATTTCGAAAAAAGAATTGGGCGTTCTGTGTTAGGGAATGAAGCAGCTTCAGGAACAGAGATTACTGAACGTTTCGGTCCAGAGCATGAAAAAACTGGAAAGCCAATAGTCTATACTTCGGCAGATTCGGTTTTTCAAATTGCCGCCCATGAAGAAATAATTCCTGTAGATGAGTTGATGAAAATATGCGAGATAGCTAGAGAAATGCTCAAAGATGATTTATTGGTGGCTAGAGTAATAGCTAGACCTTTTATCGGCCAAGCGGGGAACTATACGAGAACAAAGAATAGACATGATTTCTCAATTAACCCTGTTTCCAAAACACTACTTGACTATATGGTTGAAAGTAATAAAAAAGTTACAGCAATTGGTAAAATCAAAGATATTTTTGCCAATCAAGGGATTAGTGAAAGCTTCTCGACAAAGGGTAATTTCGAAGCTGTCACTAAAACCTTGGAGTGTATCAAACAAGACGAGACTTCACTTATATTTACGAACTTAGTAGATTTCGATATGGCATATGGTCATCGTAACAATGTCGAAGGCTATGCTCAAGCTTTAGAAGAGTTTGATGAAAGAATACCGGAATTGCTTTCGACTCTAAAAGAGAAGGATGTTTTAATTCTTGCAGCTGACCATGGCTGTGATCCTACAACTGCAAGCACAGATCACTCTCGGGAATATGTTCCGCTCCTGGTGTATGGATCAATGCTGAAACAAGGGGTAAATTTAGGGTTAAGATCAACCCTTGCCGATATTGGAGCATCTATAGCTAATTACCTGGATATTGAAGTTGAGCTCCATGGGGAGAGTTTCTTAAAGGATATCATTAAGTAAGATTATGGGGGACAATAAAGGGAGGAATCAAAATATGGTTTCAGAGCAAGAGCTTAGTAAGAAGATTGAGGAAGCTAAAACATATTTGAGCAGTAAGATAGATGAGATACCAGAGTTTGGGATAATACTAGGGTCTGGTCTTGGAAAGCTAGCGGATATGGCAGAGGATAGCCTCGTTATAAAATATGAAGATATTCCGCATTTCCCACTCTCAACCGTTGCCGGTCATTCGGGAAAATTAATAATTGGTAAGATTTCTTCTAAGAATGTCATGATGCTTCAAGGACGTTTTCATTATTACGAAGGTTATGAGATGAATGAAGTTACTTTTCCGGTTCGTGTCATGCAAGTTTTAGGGATTAAGAACCTGGTTGTTACGAATGCTGCAGGGGGAGTTAATAAAGAATACAATGCAGGAGATCTCGTATTAATCGAGGATCACATTAATCTCATGGGTACCAATCCGCTAAGAGGTTCTAACCTATCCGATTTGGGACCAAGGTTTCCTGATCTTAGTGAAGCTTATAACCAGGAATGGAGAGATATTGCATTAAACTTAATGCCTAAGATGAATCTTACGCCGAAACAAGGAATTTATGCAGCTGTAAGTGGACCAAGTTATGAGACTCCTGCTGAGATTAGATATTTGAGGGCTATTGGTGCTGATTTAGTAGGAATGTCTACCGCACCGGAAGTAATAGTTGCTAACCATGGAGGAATGAAAGTTCTGGGAATATCCTGTGTCACGAATATGGCCGCAGGAGTATTGCCGGAAAAACTAAGTCATCATGAAGTAATAGCTACAACCCAAAAGATTGAGCAACAGTTTGTGACTTTTGTTAAGTCGTTGGTAAGTGTTTTAGAATAGGGAATATATATATTTGTTTATTAATATAAAAGATACTTGAGGTTTTATACGATGAATATGGTACGCATTATCGAGAAAAAACGGGATGGACATGTTATAACAAAAGAGGAAATACAATCTTTGATTAAAGGATATGTTGATGGGAGCATACCTGACTACCAGATTTCTGCTTGGGCAATGGCTGTATACTTTAACGGAATGACTGCCGAGGAAACATCAAACCTGACTTTAGCTATGGCTGAGAGCGGGAGTAAACTGGATCTGTCATCACTTGGAAAGGTTTTTGTAGATAAACACAGCTCAGGTGGGGTGGGAGACAAGACTACATTAATCATTGCTCCACTAGTTGCTGCTTGTGGTGTTCCGGTTGCCAAAATGTCGGGACGCGGTTTGGGACATACCGGAGGGACAATAGATAAACTATTAGCTATTCCCGGTTTTCGAGTAGAGATGAAAGAAGAGGAATTTCTGAAGCAGATACAGAAAATAGGAATTTCTGTTATCTCTCAGACCGGAAACATGGTACCGGCTGACAAGAAACTATACGCCCTGCGTGATGTGACTGCGACAGTTGACTCTATCCCATTAATTGCATCTTCAATAATGAGCAAAAAGATAGCTGCTGGTGCCCAGGCTATTGTGCTGGATGTTAAGTATGGTTCTGGAGCTTTTATGTCTTCGTTAGAAGATGCTAAAGAACTTGCTAACACTATGGTTGCGATAGGAAAAAGTCTTAACAGAGAAACGGTTGCTATCTTAAGTAAGATGGATCAACCTTTAGGGAGAGCAATCGGAAATAGTCTGGAAGTGCTTGAAGCTATAGAGATATTAAAAGGTTCGGGACCCCAGGACTTGTTGGAAGTATGTTTGGAGTTAGCTAGTTGGATGCTTGTCCTTGGGAAAAAAGCAGAGGATACCCAAGATGCAAGAGGAATTTTGGAAGAATCTCTGCAAAGCGGTTCGGCTTGGGAAAAGTTTTTGGATTTTGTGGCAGCTCAAGGTGGGGACCGAGAAAGTGTAATAAAGTCACAATTGTATCTATCTCCCATCCAAACTGTTTATCAAGCTGAGAAAGCAGGAATTATCCAAAACATTGATGCTAAGAAAATTGGTTTAGCTGCAATGACGCTGGGAGCGGGAAGAGAAACAAAAGAGTCTGAAATCGATTACGGTGCTGGTGTCTACCTTCTGAAAAAAACAGGAGATTTCGTACAGGCAGGTGAACCGATAATGAAACTTTATTCCTCATCTGAAGATAAGATAATGGCGGCTAAGGTGATGATAGCCGATGGTATAACTATTGGAGATCATGAAGTATCTTCTTCTGAGATAGTATCCACAGTGGTTAAGTGACCCATGGCACCGCGGCAGTAGTCGATCCATGGACAGAAACCATTTCATTTGAAGGAAGTATTTTTTTAAGGGTAAGCTAAATAAGGGCGTAGCGAATTTACTTTTGCTACGTCCTTATTTATGGGCAGATGGCAAGTATCCAGCAGTATAGTCATAAAATAGAAATATAGATTTAAGGAGACTAGATAAACTAGGAGAGTGAGATAAAGTGAAAAAGAAATACATAATAACGGGAGAGCTTGATACCAGTATGAGCTATGCTGTTTATACTAATCCTGATCGGATGGTGAGACACAAACATGCTTGGAAAGTATGGAGAACGCTAAGAGATTTTGGTTGTAAAGTATATGTTGTAGCCCCTGACATGAGCGTGTTTGAAGGTAGCAAGGTCTATTCCGATTGGGCAACACTTAAAGGAAAAGTTGATGTTATTATTCCGTGTTTAAGGCCTCCCATGATAAATGATATCGTACAGACAGCAGATCAAATAGAAGCTAAATATATATGGTTTCAAGAACAGAATTGGACTCCAGAATTCGATGTGCAATGTAAAGAAAAGAAGATAGGAGTTATTCGAGGGTGTGTTTTAAAACACAAGCATTATAAAAAACCCTTGGCTCTTTTTAATCCATGTTACTGGCATGGTTGGAAAGAAAACAAAGTTCCAAGCAAATACGAAAGAATTTAGTACAAGGTCCAGTTACTTTTTATATCAATAAGATTAACAGCGACTGAATTATATAATTTAATTTTTTGCAGGGCATACTAAAACAGCTAATAATATATTGGGAGGGTTTTTAGTATGCCGAAAAATACACTTAGAATAATTATGGTATGCTTTTTCCTTACATTTTTTCTAGTAGGTAATTCTTTACCGGTAAAGGCAGCGAACATTGAAACTTCAGCAGAGAGTGCCATTCTGATTGATGCAGTGTCTGGAAAAATCCTTTATGAGAAAGAAGCTCATAAGGAACTACCTCCGGCTAGTGTAACCAAGATTATGACCCTTTTGGTTGCAGTTGAAGCCATCGAACAAGGTATAGTAAAACTTACAGATATTGTCACCTGTAGTGATAGGGCTAGTTCCCTAGGAGGGTCACAAATCTACTTGGAGCCCGGAGAACAGTTCACTCTGGAAGAAATGCTAATAGCCATTGCTGTGGGGTCAGCTAACGACGCTTGTGTTGCTGTAGCGGAACATATCTATGGAACTCATGAAGAGTTTGTGGATATGATGAATAAGAAAGCTAAAGAACTTAAGCTAGCTAATACCAATTTCATTAATTCATACGGACTTCCTGCCCAAGGGCATTATACAAGTGCCTATGACCTAGCAGTAATAGGCAGGGAAGCTTTAAAATACCCACTCATAAGAAAATTCACTTCAATCCAGGAACATGACTTACGTAATGGAGAATTCAAACTTTGGAACACTAACAAATTGTTATGGTGGTATGAGGGGACAGATGGATTTAAAACAGGTTGGACTCAAGAAGCAAAGTATTGTTTAGCTTCAACTGTTGAAAGAAATGGTTTAAGATTGATTGCCGTTGTGATGGGTGTTCCGGAAGTAAGAGGTCATTTTCAAGAGTCTATGAAGATCTATAATTATGGTTTTGCAAAATATACTTATAAGGAATTTGCCCCTGCCGGCTCGAAACAGGGGGAGATAATAGTTCACAAAGGAACCATACCAACTGTTGATCTAATAGCTGAACGAGCGGTTGGATCAAGTATTGAAAAAGGAAAAGAAGATAGTTGCAGGATTGAAACTAAACTTGAAACTAGTATAAGTGCCCCTGTAGAAAAAGGTCAGGTTTTAGGGGAAATAATTATTTATTGTGATAACGAAGAAATGAATAGAATAAAGTTGATTGCCACAGAAACCGTTAAGAAGGCAAATCTTTGGGAGATGATTAAGAGAACTATCAATGAATCGTATAAAATGGCTCCATCGATTTTTACTTAGTAATTGACATTTCCTTCAGTATCATCATCTAATATCTGTCTTAGGCGGTGCAAAGCAGCTCGTTCTATTCTTGATATTTGCACTTGAGAAAGACTCATCAATTTGGCGATTTCACTTTGAGTCTTATCTTCAAAGAATCGCATGAGAAGAACATTACGCTCTCTTTCAGGGAGCTTGTCCAATACTTCATTGAGTGCTATCTTTTCGAACCACCCAGCATTTCCATCTTTCTCAATGGGAAGTTGATCTAAAATATAGATGGGATCTGAATCATCCTGATAAAGGGTGTCGTGGATAGAGGTAGGAGTTTGGACTGCTTCTATAGCTGAGATGACATTCTCACTATCAACTCCTATATCAGTTGCAATCTCATTGATAGTAGGATCTCGTCTTAGCTCTATGGAGAGTTTCTCTCTGGAGCGGTTTATTTTATAGACAAGTTCTTTGTAGGAACGCGGTACTTTTATGGGATGATCATCACGTAAGAATCTTCGTATCTCTCCAATAATCATGGGAACAGCATAGGTCGAAAATTTTACCCCATAAGAAAAGTCAAATTTATCGATTGCCTTAATCAACCCGATAGATCCGATTTGAAAAAGATCTTCTAGCTCATAACCCCTGTGGGCGAAGCGTTGAATTAGATTAAATATTAGTTTTAGATTGCAATTAATGAGACGTTCACGTGCTTGATTATCACCTTTTTGCGCTTTTCTAAGCAGTTCCATAAGTTCTTCTTCAGAAAGCAATGGAAATCGCGGTAGATTCATGTCTGAAAGTCTTTGAATCATTTTGCACCCCCTCTCAATGAGAGGAAGGATGTTGGCGATTAATACGTTTTACCATCGTTACCTTAGTCCCACTGCCTAAAGAAGATTCTACCTGGAGATCATCCATAAAAGATTGCATGAATATAAAACCAAGCCCCATTCTTTCAGGATCAGTGGAAAAAGAAGCCTGCATCGCTTGTTTAATATCTTTAATTCCACACCCACTATCAATAACCTGGATAGTTAAGTTATCTTCCGATACTTCCAGTTCTAAGGTAACTATCTTATCTGTACTGTTACCGTACCCATGAATTATGGAATTCGACACGGCTTCGGAAACAGCTACTTTGATTTCTTCTAATTCGTTAACAGGTAAGTCTAGCTGGGCCCCCATGGTGGAGGCAAGCATTCTAGCTATTGTAACATTCTGAGGCAGACTGGAAAAAGTTAAGCTTATTCGATTGGATTTCATTAAAATGTTCTCCTTTCCCTAATAAAGCATTTTTAAAGTGCAGTTTCTTCTTGTGTAAATTCAATAATTTTGGGGAGACCAGATAGCTCCATTATTCTGTAAAGATGAGGCGGTACATTGGTAAGCCTGATTTGCCCTCCTAGTGGAAGTAGTTTCTTGTATCGGCCTAGTATTACCCCCAAACCTGAGCTATCAATGAAGTGAAGATTGTCCATGTGTAGGATAACTGTTCGAATTCCTTTTCTATCTATATCTATATCGATCATATTTTTGAGCTGGGATGCGGTTTTCATATCCAACTCACCATCGACATACAGGTGAAGAGTATGGCGTTCAAGTCTCTTTCTCATTTTTTGTGACACGCTCCTATCTAAAACATAGTTGTTAAAAATATCTTCGACGTCACCCATAATTTTCCTTTGTCAGGCTTCATTCAAATATTCGGTTATTATTTCGAAATATCCAATATTTTAAACTATATACACTTTAAATAGTATCTCTGAGGGAGAAATCGGGGATTATAAAATAAAAAAAGAGGTGATAAGAAAATGGTAAACAAAAATTTGCGTCCTCCAACTCTAAACGTAACACCTGAAGAATACAAAAAAATGACTGCCCAAATCTCTCCAAGACCAACACTTATTAAGAATGTAGTCCTAGCTTTCTTAATTGGGGGGCTTATCTGTAGCATAGGCCAGATCTTTATAAATTTCTATATAATCTATGGAGGATTACCAAAGTTGGCAGCTTCCACGGCAGGTACAGCAACTCTTATCGTTATAGGAGCCACCCTCACGGGAATCGGGATATATGATGACATAGTCAAAGTTGGAGGGGCTGGAGCAATTATTCCAGTCACGGGATTTGCGAACTCCATGGTATCACCAGCACTCGAGTATAAAAAAGAAGGTTATGTTTTTGGAATCGGAGCCAAACTATTTAGTATAGCTGGTCCGGTGTTAGTTTACGGAATAAGCTCGTCAATTTTTGTAGGCCTTATCTATTATCTACTTGACCTCTTAAGATAGATTACGTAAGGGAACGGAGTGAAAGTATGGTTTCCCCAAAAAAAGTAGGCAATCAGACAATCGTTTTTGAGAATGGACCTTTTATTATCTCGGGACATACTATTGCTGGACCTATGGAAGGTCAAGGGCCTTTAGCTGCTAGTTTCGATACTATTCTCAAAGATACATATGACGGTGAAATGAGCTGGGAGAAAACTGAATCCAAAATGCTGGAAAATGCTATGAGAGAAGTAGTCAAAAAAGCTGATATTCTGCTAGATTCCGTTGATTATATCTTAGCTGGTGATTTGCTCAATCAAATCATTTCTTCCAACTTTGCAGCCCGTCAAATTGGTGTACCATTTATAGGGTTGTATGGAGCATGTTCGAGTATGGCCTTATCTATGGCTGTGGGAAGTATGCTGATTGATGGGGGCTTCGGTTCCAAAGTTATATGTAGTGCCTCAAGTCACCATGAAACTGCAGAAAGACAGTATAGACTTCCGACAGAACAAGGGAACCAGAGAG
This sequence comes from Gracilibacter sp. BRH_c7a, assembly GCA_001516055.1. Taxonomy (GTDB): domain Bacteria; phylum Bacillota; class Desulfitobacteriia; order Desulfitobacteriales; family Syntrophobotulaceae; genus Gracilibacter. The sequence goes on along the minus strand of LOEZ01000083.1, from coordinate 18,791 downwards.
CTATGTATGCTCAGTGGACTGTAACCGGTGCTGGTAGTGTTTTATTATCTGATTCTGGAACAGGCCCCAGAGTAACAACAGCGACAATCGGCAGGGTAATCGACTATGGAGAGACTGACGTCAATAATATGGGAGCCGCAATGGCTCCAGCTATTGCAGATACTATTATCAATCATTTAAATGATCTAAAAAGGCAGCCTGATTATTATGATCTAATAGTTACCGGTGATTTAGGCAGTGTAGGCCTTCAATTACTCGTAAAATTACTGGTAAAGAATAATGTTAAAGTGGCTGATAATTTTAACGATTGTGGAGTTATGATTTATAATACCGAGCAAGATACTCATGCAGGGGGGAGTGGCTGCGGCTGTTCCGCATTGGTTATGGCAGGTCATATTTTAAAAGAGATATATCAAGGAAAATTCAAAAAAGTATTATTCATAGGAAGTGGGAGTCTTCATAGTCCGACATCTTCTTTACAAGGAGAAACTATCCCAGCCATTGGGCATGCTGTCTCCATCGAAGTATAAGGGAGTGTAGTGAAAGTGTTAGAAATGTTAATACCGGCATTTATAGTGGGGGGGCTAATCTGTGTTATCGGACAACTAATGATGGATTTGACAAAGGCAAGTTTAACTCCCGCGCATGTACTGGTTACTTACGTAACAGGCGGAGTTATACTTGGCGCTTTAGGTCTTTATAAACCTCTTGTAGAGTTGGGGGGAGCCGGGGCAACAATTCCTTTATCTGGTTTTGGATATGTACTTGCTAAAGGAGCAATAGAAGGGGTTGAAGAAAATGGGTTCTTGGGAGTTTTCGGAGGTACGGAGGCGGCGGCAGTAGGAATTGGTGTTGCTGTACTATTTGGTTATCTAGTAGCAGTAGTATTTAATCCGAAAGGTTGATTTTAAGATGTCTAAGACTGCTGAAACAAATATTAAGATTTCTAAAAACTATCAAGAAAATGTGGATTTTCTAAATACTAAACTAGGGGTAGAAGAGAGCTTCGATATTGTTGTACGTGAGATAACTGTAGGCGGCAAAAAAGTAGCTATTTATTCAGTAAATGGAATGGTTGGAAGACCAGCATCTAATTTAATCATTGAAGAGTTACTGGAGTTAGAAAGAGCTGACCTTGGAGTAAACGCCATCGATAAGATGGTCAAATCGAAAATCAATGATTTACAGGTTTCCGAAGTAGAATCCATGGATGAAGTAATCTATTTCATTTTATCAGGTGCCTTGGCTATTATAGTAGAAGGAAGAATTGAATCTATAATAGTTGATGTCAGAAGTTACCCTGGACGTATGCCCGAAGAACCCGATATAGAAAGGGTAACAAGAGGTTCTCGCGATGGCTTTACGGAAACACTTATTTTCAACACCATACTTATACGTCGGCGTATACGTGATCCTGGATTGAGAATGAAGCTTATGAAAGTCGGTAGTCGTTCCAAAACTGATGTTTGTTTAGCCTATATCGAAGATATAACCAATCCTAAAATGGTTGAATACTTTGAAAAAGAAATTAAGAATATTAGTATAGATGGTATACCTATGGCAGAAAAAGCTGTAGAAGAATTCATCCTAGGCAGCAAGTTTTGGAATCCCTACCCTCGAGTTAGATACACAGAGAGGCCGGATGTCGCAGCTATTCATCTGCTTGAAGGAAATATAATACTTTTAGTTGATACTTCTCCCAGTGTTATAATAGCACCCGTTACTTTTTGGCATCATGTACAGCATGCTGAGGAGTATCGTCAAGAACCAATTGTTGGTGCTTATCTGCGTTGGGTAAGATTTATTGCTATTCTTGCTTCAATCTTTGTTTTGCCTTTATGGTTAGCTGCCGCTCTTAATCCACATCTTTTACCTGAGAGTATTCAGTTCATTGGGGTAGCTGAACCGGCCAAGATCGGCTTATTGTTTCAAGTTCTATTAGGGGAAATTGCCATCGAAATGTTACGCATGGCTGCAATTCATACCCCTTCACCTCTAGCTACAGCTCTTGGTTTAATTGCTGTCTTGATGATTGGTGATATAGCTATCCAAGTAGGTATATTTACTCCTGAAGTTATTTTGTATTTAGCTATAGCTGCGGTTGGATCATTTGCCACTCCCAGTTACGAGTTTGCTCAGGCCAATAAACTTGCAAGGGTATTCCTTGTGATTTCCGCAGGCTTATTTAACTTTTGGGGTCTGGGTGTTGGCGTATTACTTCTATTCTTCTTGCTGTGGCGGACCAACTCTTTCGGAGTACCATATTTATGGCCGTTAATTCCTTGGGACTATAAGGCTTTACAAACAATTATTGTCAGGAGTCCTGTTCCTATTGCCAATCTGAGGCCAAGTATTTTTAAACCTCAAGACAGGATTAGGCAACCTCAAGAAAGAAAGAATTCTAAGTCTTAATTATTCTTCTTGAGCGGCCTGACAAAGATAAGATCCAAAGAAGTAAGGATAAGAATAGCAATGAGTAATAAATTAACTCTCCAATAGTTATTATCTTGAGTATTTGTGGCGTAAGGATTATTAATATAATTTACCGGATAATAGTTTGATGAATATAAAGGATACGGAGTATACACTCTCCTATAGGGATAGAAAATAGGCGAGGATAATGGATAACAATTATTATTAATGGGCGTAATTGCCTTTAAGGGATTACTTTTAACTGGTAGATAAGAATGAGAGTATCCTGAAAATAATAAATTGTTCAAATAACATTATCCTCCCTTTTTTTGTATATTTCCTAGGTTATTATATTTAATATTCAGGCAAAACGATACAAACTTGGTAATTTTTAGTTGCTTAGGGAAAAAATAAATTAAATTATTTTATTCAAAACCTTTTAATTTGTTGGAATTTTTTATAAAATTAGAGAGGTGATGTTTTATTATGATTATTGGAATTGGATTTGGGAGCCCTCTGGTAGCTCTTCTGATGCTTTTTACCACAGCATTTATTTCTTACACTATTTTTAGGACTATTAAGAAGTCTATCCAAAGCTCCTCATTTTCGGATAACTCCGAGGACTTTAAGGAGAAGAGGAGAAGTTTTTACTACCAACAAAGAGATAAAGCCTATGAAATGATGAATGAATATGATTTATCAGATAAAGAAATTGAAGATAGAATAGACGAAGAGACGCATAATAGATATTTTTAAGTATAGATTTGGTGATTTTTGTCACAAGTTTTGACCTTATATAGCTCGTCCAGAGGAGGGTAGTTGTTATTTTACGAAGTAATTCTTAGAATAATTGAAAAAGTTATTGAAGTGAAACATAAAAAATAGGGGGCGACCAAGTGGATATTGCAAAAATTAGAGAGTATTCTATTCCTTTAATTCTAGGTGTTATTATTGCTCTTGCGTGGGCTAATATATCGCCAGAAGGTTATCATTCATTTTTACATCATGAGATTCTATTAGGAATTAATTTTCATTTTTTTGTAAACGATTTATTTATGGTATTTTTCTTTGCCATGGCTGCAGTAGAGATTACAAAAAGTCTATTACCGGGGGGAGCTTTAAACCCAATCAAAAAAGCGGTTACCCCTTTAATGGCTACTGCAGGAGGAGTTTTAGGACCTGTAGCTGTCTTTTTAATTCTTAATTCTTTCATTGGATCACCTGATTTTATCAGAGGCTGGGGGATTCCTACAGCTACTGATATTGCCTTAGCCTGGTTAGTAGCTAGAATTGTATTTGGTGGTGGACATAGTGCGGTGTCCTTTTTACTTTTATTAGCAATCGCCGATGATGCTATCGGCTTAGGGATAATCGCAATCTTTTATCCCGATCCGACAATGCCCACAGAGCCAACCTGGCTTTTATTAGTAGCAGCAGCGATGGCTTTAGCCTTTATAATGAGAAAGATGAAAGTCCAGAGTTATTGGCCTTATATTTTCGGTAGCGGGGTTTTAGCTTGGATAGGGATGCATAATGCTCATCTGCATCCTGCGTTATCATTAGTCTTTATTGTGCCATTTTTAATACACCCGGTTTCCTCTAATGGAGAATTAACGGGTCATTCATCTCTGGATCATTTTGAGCATCAATTTAAACCTTTTGTAGATTTTGGTTTAATTATGTTTGGTATTTCCAATGCTGGTGTTGTGTTTTCAGGAATATCGAACCTAACTTGGATAGTGTTCTTTGCTCTCTTAGTTGGAAAAACATTTGGAGTTTTTATAATGGGGAGTATTTCCAGAATGTTAGGGTTTCCATTACCGGATAATATGGGGAAAAAGGAGCTCTTTTTGGCAGGTGTAATAGCTGCTTTGGGACTCACTGTAGCTTTATTCGTCGCTGGAGTAGCTTATATCGATGTAGCTCTCCAAGGTGCAGCTAAGATGGGAGCGTTATTCACTGCCTTTGTTGCTATTTTGGCTATCGTACTTGGTAGAGTATTAGGTGTCAAAAAAATAGATGATACAGAAAAGGTTAGAGATGTTAGCTAACTAGCTATAGTATTATATAATTTTATAACTTTAATAATTTGACAGAACCTTCAAGGGGGTTCTGTCTTTTATTGCTTATTAATAGGCTCTGTTAAACTTATTACTAAAACAGGTTTCCAAATTTCCATATTCTTATTATAATGTATTAAGTTAAGCAATATGTTTGAACTAGGAGGATATATCGTTGGAAGAGAAACTGAACAAACTAAAAGAGTACCTACAAATGGAAACAGAAATATCATTTGAAGAATTCAAAGAATACTATGCGGGTTTGATCGATTCCTTAAACTCAGAGTTTAACGAAATGGATCAGGCAACTTGCCTTCAGGCACGTTTTATATGCAGTATAGTAAAATCAAATGGAGAAGCCCGAGCCCACCGTAATAAGGCCAACGGCAAAGCATTTAAAAAGATGGCTGCGAAATGTAGTTTCTGGATGGAAGCAATCGATCATAGACTGAAAAAAGATGGCCTAACACAGGGAGCCATAGAATTAGCAATGAACGAATTTAATAACAATATGTAACTGTTATCGCTGTCAAGTTATTAGTAGCCCGGAAACCCGGGCTTACTGTACTTTCTATTATTGTTCAGTTATTATTAGATTAGGTAGATTGAAAAAGTGTGAACCCTTGGTGAGGACTATGATAATTATTCTAACTCATCGAAATATAGATTTTGATGGCTTGGCATCAATGGTTGGTGTCCAAAAACTTTATCCCGATGCCAAATTGGTTATTGACGGAAAACTCGGACCTTATGTTCAAGATTTTCTTGCTTTAGTCAAAGAGCAGTTACCTTATTTCAAGCTGAGAGATATTGACTTAGCAGAAGTTGATAAGGTTTTTCTTGTTGATACGAATGATATTAAACGTGCTGTTAGCAATAAAAGTGATCTGGAAATACTTAAGACCATTCAACTTGAAATAATTGATCATCATCCATACTACAAATCTATCGATAATAATATGAATATTGATATGGTAGGCGCCTGTACGACTATTCTTGTAGAAAAGATAATTAATAATAACTTGAAGCTTAGCAAATTCGAGGCAACACTAATGGCCCTAGGTATCTATGACGATACCGGTAGTTTACTATTCGATAACACCACATCCCGAGATGTTTTAGCGGTCGCATTTTTGCTGGAACAGGGTGCGCAGTTAGGGGTCGTATCAGAATATCTGCAGAAACCATTGACTACGGAACAAGTGGAGCTATTTCAGTTATTATTGGATAACGGAATTACCGAGAAGTTTCAAGGATTACCTGTTTTCATCTCTTATGGGCAAACTGATGAATATATTGAAGGTTTAGCTGTACTTGCCCAAAGACTAGGTGAAATCGAATCTGCAGTGGTTTGGTTTATAGTGGTATTAATGGAGAACAGGATTTATATTGTTGCTAGGTCTAAAGCAAATGGATTACCTGTTAATAAGATTGTAGATGTCTTCGGAGGCGGAGGCCATGAGAAAGCTGCGTCTGCTGTAATTAAAGACAATGATCTCAATGGAGTAATAACCAAAATTAAAGTTGAAATTAATAAGATGATAAGAAGTCCGCATCTAGTAAAAGATATTATGAGTTATCCTGTAAAAACTGTAGATCCTAATACAAAAATGAAAGAAGTCGGACAAATTCTTTTGAAGTACGGACATACGGGCGTTCCTGTCGTGGAGGATAATAAACTTGTTGGAGTTATTTCTAGAAGAGACGTGGATAAAGCTCTTAAGCATGGCTTGAAACATGCGCCAGTAAAAGGTTTTATGACCCAAGATGTCATTACTGTAGATTCAGATCTTAGCTGGGAAGAAGTACAAAAACTTATGGTCCAGCATGATATTGGCAGACTTCCGGTAATTAACAACGGAGAGCTGGTTGGTATAGTATCGAGATCCGATGTCTTACGCTTAATATATGGTAGTGTGATTCCAACTACAAGCGGGCTTGTCAAAGAAAGAAGTGAAGCCAAACGTAGTGATATCCTTAACCTGATAAAACAGCTCTCTAAGGATTTGCAAATATTGATGCAAACCATAGGTGAAGTCGCTAAGGATATGAATTATATGGCTTATCTTGTAGGCGGTTTCGTAAGAGATTTATTATTAGACGTTCCTACAAAAGATCTTGATGTGGTTGTGGAAGGGGATGGATTGTTATTTGCCCAACAATTAAACTATAAATTGCAAGAAACAAATAATTTATATTTGCATAAAAATTTTGGTACAGCCCGGATAGTAATCAATGAAGAAATCCATCTGGATATTGCTAGTTCCAGAAGAGAAGATTATGACTTTCCAGGAGCCCTCCCTATTGTCGAAGGATCTACGTTAAAAGATGATTTATTCAGAAGAGATTTTACTATTAATGCTATGGCCCTTTGTTTGAACAGTAGTTGCTTTGGAGAAGTAATCGATTACTATGGGGGCTTAAGGGACTTAGAGCAAAGGGAGATACGATTTCTGCATAACCTAAGCTTCATCGATGATCCGACTAGAATTATTAGAGCTATTCGATTTGCTGGACGTTATAATTTTAAGGTGGCCAAGATAACGAGGGATGCAATCTTTACTGCTTTAGAAACAAAAGTCTTAGAGTTGATTAGTCCTGAAAGGTTCACTGAAGAATTATTGTATATTTATGAAGAACAAAACTATCAAGCAATGGGTAACGAATTAATCGAATATGGTGTTTTCAAATCTTGGTTTGGAAAAGATTATCCTTGGAATTTTCTTGAATCTGAAGAGGTAAAGAGCTGGAATTTAGAGAAACGTTGGTTAATTAGCCTTAAAGATATTGATGAGAGTGATATTAGCGGTATTCTGGGGAAATTAAGACTTAACAAGCATCTTACCAGAATAACCTTGGAATATATACGGTTACGCCAAGACCTTTTGTGTGATAATGGTGATAGGATTAAAGTATACGGAGCTCTCTCCGATGTTCCTGACGTAATTCTTGATACGTTATCAAAGCAACAAGAGTACTTCGCTTGTATTGATGACTACCGAAAACTTCAAAATAATATTCAGATGGAATCTACCGGAAAGAAACTAATTGGTTTAGGAGTTAAACAAGGACCAGAAATAGGAAGGATATTGAAAGAGATTAGGAATCAATGGCTTATGGGTAATATCAAAACAGTTTCTGAAGAAAAAGATTTCCTGGAGAGGTATTTAAAAGACAATAAAGAAGAAAATATTTAAATCATAATTAACTCTACTAAGAATAGTTTGCAAAACATCAGATCAGAAGGGAGTAACTTCAGATGAAAAAGAGGATTTTAAGTGGTATGCGACCAACCGGTTCCCTACATATTGGTCATTTAAGTGTACTTCAGAATTGGGTTGAGTTACAAAAAGAATATGAATGCTATTTTGCGATTGTTGATTGGCACGCTTTAACGACTGCTTATGAAGATAAGATTTCTTTAGGAGAATTGAGTAAAGAGATTGCTCTGGACTGGTTAAGCGTTGGTATAGATCCTGACATTAGTTCTATTTTCATTCAGTCTCAGGTTAAAGAACACGCTGAGCTTCATTTGCTATTTTCGATGTTTACACCTATTTCTTGGTTAGAAAGAGTCCCGACATATAAGGATCAGCTTCAGCAACTGGGGGGAGAGGGCAAAGACCTTCATACCTACGGATTCTTAGGTTATCCATTACTACAGGCTGCAGATATTCTTATTTATAAAGCTAACGCAGTTCCTGTTGGAGAGGATCAAGTTCCGCATATAGAACTATCACGAGAAGTAGCTCGTAGGTTTAATCATCTTTATGATGCCGTTTTCCCAGAACCACAGGCCTTGATAGGAAAGGTGCCGCTTTTACCTGGAGTAGATGGACGGAAAATGAGTAAAAGCTATAATAACACAATCTCTCTAACAGCTTCGACGGATGAGATCGGATATAGAGTAAGGCAGATGATAACAGATCCTCAAAGAATCCGCAAAGATGACCCTGGTCATCCTGAGGTATGTGTAGTGCATAAATTCCATGCTATCTATACATCTGATGTTGGTAGAATCGAGGAAGAATGTAAGGGCGGAAAGTTCGGCTGTGTTGCCTGCAAAAAGTACTTAGCTGAGAATATCGATCGAGTATTAGCCCCGTACAGAGAGAGAAGGAAAGCCTGGGAAGAAGATGGGAAGGTCGAGAGAGTCCTGCTCGAAGGTGCAGAAAAGGCCCGGACAACTGCTTCCAAGACCATGGAAGATGTTCGAAAGGCTATGTACTTTTAATGGAAACTACAAAAAAAGGACATTATGTGGAGTTGCCTGTCTTTCAAGGACCTCTTGATTTACTACTACATCTTATCCAACAGCATAAAGTCGATATTTATGATATACCAATAGTCTTAATTGCCGATCAGTTTATCGCTACGGTCCGACAGATGGAAGCATTCGATTTAGATGTTACTTCCGAATTCCTCGTACTTGCAGCTAATCTTCTCTACCTTAAATCACGTTCTTTGCTTCCGCGTCCTCAAAAGACGCAAGAAGAAATCGAACTTGAAGAAGATTTGAAGCAAGATTTAGTTGAAAGGCTTGTTACTTACAGTGCTTTTAAGAAAATAGCATTGTTCCTTAATTCTAAAGAAGTAGCGTCAGGGAGTAAATATTTTAGAGAAATAGACCCTTACGAAGTGATCTCTAAGATGAAACAACCAAATCCTTTAACCGGAATAGACCTTGATCATCTCTTTCAGGCATTTCAGTCTATTCTGTCAAGGGTAGAAAAAGGAGAAATTACTCAATATATCCAGACAGAAGAAATTCCTGTTGAGATGATGTTAGATGATATAATGAGAAGATTGATTCTTTATCCTGCAGGAATGAAGTTCAGTCAAATTCTAAGGTATAGAACCAGAGTTGAAATAGTAGTAGCTTTTGTCGCCCTGCTGGAATTATTAAAAGACGGCAGGATAAGAGCTGAGCAAAGCTCGATGACGAATGAAATTTTCTTGGTTCCAACCGCTAAAGCTTGGGATTTTGTCACGGAGTAAGCGTCCGTAGATCACCTATATCAATAGCGGTGATAACGGTCGCTAACTTCCTGATTGGTTCACCTAAGCCAACAAGTTGACAAGGTTCACTTTATTGATGAGGAGTCGATATAATTGTTGTTTCGGGAAGCAGAAGTTGCTGCACTGGAAGCATTATTATTTGTAGCTAAAGATCCATTAAGTGCAGTTAAGATTGCAGAAATAATGGAGATATCTGAAGAGAATGTTCAGGAACTTGTGGACACACTCCAAGAACGTTATGAAGATCCCTTAAGCGGGCTTATTCTTATCGAATTAGATAATGGTTATAAGATAGGTACCAAACCTTCCTTGGCTAGATATATAGAAATCTTGTATAAACAGCCAACCCAGACACTTTCTAATGCTGCTTTAGAGGTGCTTTCTATTGTAGCCTATAAACAACCTCTTACTCGAGGAGAGATTGATTTTATTAGAGGAGTGCATTCGGATACAGCTTTAGCCACCCTGGTAGAAAAGGGGTTGGTCAAAGAGGTAGGACGTAAAGACAGTCCAGGCAGACCAATCCTTTATGGTACAACTGATGTTTTTCTTCTTCACTTCGGACTTAAATCACTCAACGAGTTACCTGAATTAGAGATTAATGAAGATGAAGAATCCTGATATGAATCTTATTTGTGTTCTCCATTCCGATATGATATCATATAACGGTATAATTTAATAAGCTTGGATAGAGGCGCAGGTATTAAAAGTAAGTATTCAGAGAAGGCTAATCAATGACGAATACTGAAAGGAATAACTGCCGAAGCAGAGTTCTTTGCCAAGTTCTTTTGCTGGGCTTGTACTGAAAAAAGTGCAAGACTGTCATTTCCTAGACGAGATGAAGAGCTATCCGAAACCTTGAAGATTTAACTGTTAAGATTGGTTAAAGAGTATAATTTTGATTTTCGTGGTTTACGGGTATTTCCGTAAACTTTTTTTATTAAATAACAATCACAAGGAGGATTTTATAGTGACACAAAAAACACTACCATTTTCTAACGAACAGATTGAAGCAATTGCCCAAAAATATGGCACACCTTTTCATATCTATGATGAAAAGGCGATCAGAGATAATGTTCGCAGACTTCAGTCTGCTTTTGCCTGGGCTCCTGATTTTCAAGAATATTTTGCTGTTAAAGCAACCCCTAATCCACATATTATGAAATTTCTTGCTCAAGAAGGAGTAGGTGCCGACTGCAGTTCACTGCCTGAGCTAATGTTAGCGGAAAGGGTAGGACTTAAAGGGGAAGATATCGTCTTCACTTCTAACGATACTCCCAGTAGCGAATATGTTAAAGCAAAAGAATTAGAAGTAATAATAAATCTTGATGATAGCAGTCACATTGAATTTCTCGATAAAGTAGCAGGGATTCCAGAATTTATTTCTTTTAGATATAATCCAGGCCCAATGCGTCAAGGTGGTAATTCCATAATTGGTAACCCTGAAGAAGCTAAATATGGTGTAACAAAGGAACAATTATTTGAAGCTTACCCTAAGGTTCAGGAACTAGGTGCCAAAAGATTTGGGATTCACACCATGGTGATATCAAATGAACTTGATCCCAACTATTTTGTGGAAACTGCCAGAATGATGTTCGAACTTATTGTAGAATTGAAAAAGACTCTGGGTATCAGGATTGAAATCGTAAACCTAGGTGGCGGGATAGGTATTCCTTATCGTCCCGATCAAGAACCGGTCGATCTGGAATACATAGGGGCAGAGATCAAAAAAGTATACGAAGAAATCATAGTTCCTAATGGTCTTGATCCTTTGAAGATTGCCTTAGAATGCGGGAGGGTGATTACGGGTCCTTATGGATACTTGGTATCAAGAGTACTGCATAAGAAAGAAATCTATAAGAATTATGTCGGCTTAGATTCTTGTATGGCAGACTTAATGAGACCTGGTCTTTATGGTGCTTATCACCATATTACTGTGGTAGGCAAAGAAAATATGCCTGCTGACTTTAAGTATGATGTGACAGGCAGTCTCTGCGAGAATAACGATAAATTTGCTATTGATAGGATGCTCCCCAAAATAGATATTGGAGATCTAATTGTTATTCATGATACCGGTGCACATGGACATGCTATGGGCTTTAATTATAATGGCAAATTAAGACCTGCAGAACTCCTTTTAAAGTCTGATGGCAGTATACAGGTAATCCGCAGGGCAGAAACAATAGATGACTATTTTGCTACTTTAGATTTTGATGTTATTTAATAATGTTTATCGCTCCTTATGGTGAGAGCTGTTATAACAAATTTAAAAGAAACTGGGCGATAGCTAATAGCTATCGCCTTTTTTTCTTGTTCTCTATTAGAACTGCATTGAAGGCACAACTAAGTAGAAATATTGCGCTGCTCCAGTAAATCCAAAGGATGAGAATTATTATTCCCCCGATACTGCCATAGGTAACAGAATAATTATTGAAATGCCTGACATAAAAAGAAAAGGCTAAAGAGATTACAACCCAACCCGTGGCAGCTATCAATGAACCTGGAAACATCAGCCAGGTGGAATATTTAGCCCGGGTAGCCATTTGGTTAAGTATTAAAAAGGTTAATACCAAAAAACAAAACTGTATCAAGAGGCGAAGTTTCTGCCATATGTATGGAAACAGACTGCCTGCTTCGAAAAACTGAAAGAGCAAATTGCCTAATTTTTCTCCAAATACTAAGATTGTAAAAGAAAGTATCATTGCCAGGAACAGAATAATTAAAAACAAGATAGCCGTTAGTTTAAACCGAATGAACGAACGAGTCTCTTTAATTTGATAGGCCTTACCTATCCCTCTCATTAATGCATTTATGCCATTTAGAGAAGCCCAAAAAGCACCGAACATCGAAAGAGATAGTAAAGTAGGGCTACGAGAGCTTAAAACTTCTGTTAACACTTTATCGATTATAGAATAACTCTGGGCAGGAATAAGATAGGGTAGGTCTTTAAACAATTGATGAATAGTAAGATTGAAATAGGCAGCTAGAGTTAAGAGGAAGATAAGCAAAGGAAAAAAGGACAAGATTATATAGTATGCAACTTGTCCTCCAACTGCCATTAGTTCATTTTTAGTGATAATTTCCCAGAATCTATGAATAAATCGACGTAGTGCCAGTATAGCTCACTCCTAGAAATTGATTCGCTAAAAAATGCCGTAATACTATTTGAATTAAATAAATTTTATTATACTAGATTTATGAAAAATTTTCTAAAAGATATTGTATAGTTTTACTAAGGCTGAATCAGAAATACCCCTAAAATGTGATAATAAAGAATGAAGCTCTGCTAAAGACAGAGCTTGGTCTTCAGCTATAGTAAATTGTTGAAGCTTACTTAAAGATATCTCAATTGTGTTTAAAATTGAATGGTTTAAAAAAACTGCCCACCAATCATGATATTCCGGCCACTTTTTTTGCATCTCTTCAATTCTCAGGAGGGCTTGCTCCCACTGTTCTGAAAGAATAAGCTCTTCAGTTGCCATAAGCTCGACTTGAAGAACCTCTGAGGCATTATTAATATAATGAGAAGTTGTAATAGATACGGCAATAAGGATAGAAAAACCAAGGATTATAACTATTACAGGACGCAAAGAAAGTCCACCTCCGCCTATTGTATCTTTCGCTGAAGGAAAAGTATCCCTTGAGCATCTACACTGGCTATCAGCACTTGGGTTAAATCATCAATATTGGCTTTGTTAAGCTCATTTTCCAGCCAGGCATAATTAACACTAGCTTTTTCCAAATTATGTTGCTGCAGAATACCATCCATAATTAATGTTATTGGTAATCCTTCGTAGGGTGGGCTGATATTTAAGTCTTCCGGATTAACCGGACGCTTGCTCGCTTTTGGGATTACGCTTAGTTGACCGTTTGTTTCCAAGATAGCATACTCAACATCACTGATATTGGGAATATCCTTTACACGGAGCTGTTCGAGTAAGTCACTTAGATTGTAACGGAGTTTGCGAAGTTCATCTTCAAGGATCACCCCTTTATTTATAAGGATTGTTGGCGTACCACAGATTATCGCTCGAGCTTTCTCACTTTTCAAAGACATCTGTGAGATTGTTAATCCTAATAAAAGAAGCACCATTACAGGGAATAAACCTTCAATCAATGGAACTCCTAAATCTTGAGTGGGTATAGCTGCTAATTCAGAAATCATCAGAATGATAACAAGTTCAAATGGTTGAAGCTGGCCTATCTGTCTTTTCCCCATCAACCGAAGCACTAGAACAATTATGAGATATAGAAAAATAGTACGGATAATACCAACTAGCAATCAAACAACCCCTTTTTCAAGTAATACTCTGCTTATTTTTTCCTTGAGCTTGTAGATTATTCTTTAAATTAAAGAACAAGAAGAGCTAAGAATCTTCCCAAGAACAATATTATGGTATACAATGGTTTAAATAAGAGAATTATTTATTAATATAAAATTTTTTGTGGAATAAGGAGGAAAATGCGTGTTCGAAAACGATATTCTTGTTGCCGGTGCCGATCCTGGTTTCGGTGCTATCAAGCTTGATATTGGAGATACAAAGATTCTATTTCCTGCAGTAATATGTAATGGTAATGAAAGAGTTTTCTCCACCTTAGGAAGACACGAATTGGAACAGGGATCTGATCTTGATAAGCAGGTTGCATCTCTCGATGTTATAGTTAAAAACAATTCTAGTGGAGTAGAAAGACATTATTTCATGGGGAGTCTTGCTGAAAGTTTAAATCCAAAAGAAGCCCACTATTGTTGGGACGAGGATAAATCGACTGATGAAGAAGCTATGTCTTTATTGATTGTTGGACTTGCACTTGCTCAACCTTATCCTAAAACGAATATCTATCTCGGAACTGGGGTGCCTGTTAAATTTTACGCCTCACTCAAAGATAAATATGAGGCAGAGCTTAAAGGTTCTTTCTCAGTTACATTTCTTTCCGGACCTTTTAAAGGACAGACCCGGAGCATGAACATACTCAGATCAAGAGTTCTACCCCAAAGCTATGGTGTGTATATAAAAGAAACAATAACTGAAGGTGGAGCTCCGACCAATCCTAAACTTCTGGGAGGGTATGTAGTAGTTATCGATCCAGGATTTAGGACAACAGACGTAGCAGCTTTTTATGATGGCATAATGCTTGATCCACCTAACTCTTTTAGTATTGAAAAAGGTTTACAATGGGCATATATGGGTGTTGCGGAAAGGCTAAAAGAGATGACATCCAATCATGCCAGCCCGATTGAGACCGACGACAAAGAGTTGGATAAAATTTTCAGGGTTAATAAAGGTTTATATCCTTGGAACAATGGGGCTATTGATCTTAATCCAGTTATGAAGAAAATGCTTGCTCAATTAGCTGCTGATATTTCCCGAGAAGTTATGAAAACTTTAAAGCCTATGTCTGGTAGGATTCATACCATTTTAGTAGCAGGAAAAGTTGGAGAGATGGTATTTGAGTATCTTAGCCTTGATAACAAGGTTATTATAGATGATCCTCAATTCGGAAATGCATCAGGATTTAGAATTATGGCGGCTAATCTTGTCAATAATTTAACTAGGAAAGTAAATGTTGATCAATGAAAACTTCAGGTCATTTGATTCTTTACATCTCTGAAAACGAAGACTTTGAATTATGGAAAGTTCTTACTCAGATATCTCCCGAAGAGCGGACTGCTTTTGTTAAAAGTGCTTTAAAGAGAGCTCTTATTAGTAATGTTCCCAGAAGTTCTAATAATACAAGGATCAATAATATTCAGAGTACAGAAAATAAAAAATTCGATACACCCGTCAATGTTCAGCAATTCAGTTATCAAGCTGCAGCTACTCAAGAGGTAGACGAAGAAGATGATCAGCTTCAATTTGATGAATTATTTCTATCCCCTGAACGTAGAGATGACAGTACTATACCAGGTTTGGATTTTCTTCTTAACAACGTTATTGGTGAAGAAGATGATGAAATGGTTATTGAATTTATCAAGAACAGGATGACTGAGGACGATGAAGACGAATAACCCACAGGGATAAACTGCAGGACAGGGACTTGTCTGATGCTAATACACTGTTATTTAAATTGAGTAGTAAAATAGCTCAAAAGATATGTCGCAACAAACGCCAGATTTCTATCTAGGCGTTTTTCTTATTGTGCGTCAGACGTGATGAGTTTACTAGTAGGGTAGCAACTGAAGCCGAGTAGGAGCGCGCAGTTCCATTTGAAAGAAGTAAGATCAAACGTTTTAATAAAAAATTTTTGCATAGGCAGGAATACATAAAGTTATGCCGAATAAATTATATTATCTAAAAAACAAAAACGCTGTTTGACATTATAGAACAGAAGTCGAGAAAGGGTAGATTTAATGCTGGAGAATAACGATAATATTATTCAATCTGTTGATCGTGCATTTAAAATCCTAGACGTATTTAACCTTAAAGAAAAAGAACTTGGAGTTACAGAGATAGCAAATCGTTTAGGATTGCATAAAAGTACTGTTTTTGGTTTGCTTAGAACCCTTGAATACTGGGGATGTGTTGAACAAAACCAAACAACGGGTAAATATCGCCTAGGCCTTAAACTATTTGAATTAGGAAACCGGGTAATAGAAGGTTTTGATCTGCGGGGCTTAGCGTTACCTTTTCTGCAGGATCTTGTTGAACGTTATAGAGAAACGGTCCATTTAGTTGTTCATGACCGTGGAGAAGTTGTCTATATTGAAAAAGCGGAGGGTCCGAGTACGATTCGTATGTATTCTCAAGTCGGACATCGTGCCCCGATGCATTGCACAGGGGTAGGAAAAGCAATTTTGGCTTTTCGGTCGAAGCAAGACATCGATACAGTAATTCGTACGAAGGGGCTCCAACCCTTTTCTCCAAACACCATCACGGATTCGCGAAGGCTTCATGAAGAATTAAGCATTATTCGACGAGAAGGATATAGCTTTGATAATGAAGAGATTGAAATTGGACTACGCTGTGTTGCTGCTCCTATTATGGATAACAACAGTAAAGTGATTGCGGCAATAAGTATTGCAGGCCCTTCAATGCGAATGACAGATGAACAGATGCAAAATCTTATCGTTCCTGTTAAAGAAACTGCCTTTAAAATATCTCAACGTATAGGTTACAGTCCATTAAGCTAAATAATTTGTCACTATAAATTTAAGTCAATATTAATACAATACAAAAATGAATTTTTTTGTTTTAGTTTACCAAAACGACGTACGACATTATCGCACATGTGTATGATATGTATAGATTTTGATAAAGAGGGGGTTGGAAAAAGAAGAAAAATTAAATGTCTGTTCTGTAAAAACAGATGAAGTCTTGAAAGAAGTAAAAGGTTAAGGAGGGATTTTATGAGAGTTGTAAATCAACTCGCCAAAGTTGACACAGAGAAATGCAATGGTTGTCAAACCTGTGCAAAAATTTGTCCTGTGTTAGCCATCAAGATTGTTGAAAAAAAAGCTGTCGTGGATTCTGAAATGTGCAGGGGTTGTGCAAACTGTGAACAACGATGTCCACAATATGCAATGAAAATGGTCAAGAGGGAAGTTCCGTTCACAATCTATGTCGACCCAACAACTGTAGACGCTACACAATTAAAAGCTTTGTGTGCGAAAGCACGGTTAAACCCTGAGCAAATTATTTGTTATTGTACAACTACGAGAGCAGAAGAAGTTGCTGCAGCTATTCTCAAAGGAGCAAAATCTCCAGAAGAGATTTCCTTGCAAACCGGGATACGAACTGGTTGTAAAGTGGAATGCATTCAACCGGTTTTGAGACTTTTAGAAGCAGCAGGCATTGAGCCTGAACGTCCAGATGGGTACCAATGGTATGGCCGTACCCCTACAATTTGGGATATCCCAGAAGAAGTAAAAAAGAAGTATTCCAGTAAAGGTTTCTACTTTGAAGAAGATATCAAACTACTTAACCAGGTTGCAGAAGCAAAAACTAAAGGAAAGGAGGAAAAATAAATGGCGAATAAAATAATTGCTCCCATTAAACCGAGGGTTTCTCAATATGGAGTTGATCCTAAATTAGTAACAAAGAGGATATCTGAATATCCTGAAATGACCAGTGTTATGCTTCGTGATTTATTTCCGGATACTCCTGATGTCATTTATCCTAGTGAAGATGGGCTTAGTGCTATCCGCGAAAACGTTGAGAAAGCCTTAGCTGGTGTAGATATGAGTATGATAAAACCTGGAGACTCCGTTAATGTGCTTTCTTCTCATCATGGATTCACCTTATTAGGCGGCGAGCCCTATGCTGAAGTGTTAAAAACTGTCCGTGAAGTTATTGCAGCCAAAACCGGTACCGATAATATCAGATTGCGCTCCGGTGTTGGACTTCGTTTCCGGGAGACGGAAGAATACATTAAGGCTTTTGGTTTAGATATTGCATTTAAAGGTAAAGCCAAAGGAGTGGCTCCGGTCGATCGTGGGATACCGATTGAAACTGAAATTGGAACCCTTTATGGAATTGCAGCTATCTATGATGCGGATTGGATTGTGCATGTTCATAACAGCGATGTACGCGAGGTGCATTTTCACCGTCAAGTTGACCGTGCGGTTAAACCTTTCGGAATGTCTTATGCGCGTATTGAGACAAGATCGACGTACCATCAAAACCTTGGTCCCCGGGGGGCTAATTTCACAGCTCGTTCAATATTTGCTTCCGACTTCGTCCAAAGCAAATTTGCATTTGCCACGTTCATGAATATGTCTCCTGTTGGGGTAGTTTCCATCGTAGCAGATAATGACCTTTTGGCTATTAACGAGCAACTCACTGTCGATGGTTGTCGTTATTACGGAAAAATTATGACGCTGATGGGAGAAATTGATGAATGTATCGTTGGGATGGATTTCCCGTGCCCGGTTCCTTACGTTTTTGCTGCAGGGGTAATTTATGCTAACTTTACAGGTGCCAATGTTGATCTCTTTGATTTAGAGGCTTCGTTGCCTCCCTATACCTGGTATACAGAAGCATTTTATGGTAAATCGGGACGGCCATTAATAGATAATGTTCCTCCTGTTAATCCGGCTATCAAAATGGTTGTACACAATTACGCCTGGGGAGGATATCCCAGTGCTTTCTTCTCTGAACATGTACCTACTGTTGTTGTAGGCAGGGAACAAGCTGACTTGATGGACCGGGACCCACAAAATTTAGACTATATGAAGCATGCGGTGATTGCCGGCGACTTAGATTCGGCAATGGCTTATGCCTATAAAGTAACGAAAACGGATAAGCTTATAATTTTCGACGGTGCAGTAGGCGGTATGAATTGCAGTCCAAGCTTAGCTGAACT